>NZ_JBAJII010000001.1:1883866-2511822 GCF_036867195.1 Arthrobacter sp. Soc17.1.1.1 | reverse complement strand
ATCACGCCATCACGCTACAGCGGCGCCGCGTGCCCCGGTAGGGGTCCCGCGCGCCGATCGGTCCGGCTCGCGGACGGAGGACCCGGGTCGACGGCGGGAGGGCCCCGTCCGGCCTGCCCGAGGGGCCCCCGCCCTACGCGCGTCCCCGTCCCACCAGCCAGAGCACCCAGCAGCAGAACCCCGCTACTCCTCCGACCACCACCGGGAGGCTCGAGCCGGCATCGCCCAGCAGCAGTGCGAGCAGGGCCACGGGCTGCGCGACGAGCTGGATGCGGAGGAAGGCGCGCGCGAGCCCACGCAACGCACCCACACTGATCCACCCGCGGAGGGGGAGGTGGGCGAGCAGGAGGTAGAGCACGAACACCGCGTGGAGCCCGGCGACGAAGACCGGGAGCCAGGGTGAGCCGGCGGGCAGATTCACCGCATACGCCACCACGAGCAGCATCAGGGACACGAACGCGAAACCGATCGACGGGAGCACCGCCGCGCCGACCGCCACCAGGACGGGCACCGCGATCCAGGCGGAGCCGTCCCACACCACGGCCCCGAGCAGGACGGCCAGCAGCGCCGTCGCGCCCCGCACCACGGCCAGCGGGACGAGCCCGCCCCGGTCGGGGACGGCGCGGTCCGCCGCACCAGGCCGCCCCGCACCAGGCACCCCCGCACCAAACCGCCCCCCAGAACCGCCGGCCGGGCGGGCCGGCAGGGGGAGCCTCATGGGATCCCGCTCCCGGCCGGGGCGACAGGGGTGCCGGAGTCGGGGGTGGCCCCACCACGGCTGCCCCCACGGCTCCCGCCCCGCCGTGCGGCCTGCCGGGCCAGCAGCCGGAGGCCGGACGCGAGGTCGGAACCGGTCGTGGCGTAGAGGTCCGTACCCGCGGTGGAGGAGGCCGGCATGTCCCGGCCGCGCGGTCCCGGCCCGGGCAGCGCGTCCGCCGGGGTGCCGACGAACACCGGGATGCCGTCGTCCTGCAGGGCTTCGAGCAGCAGGCGGCGCCGCAGGAGCGTCAGCCGCACCGCCTCCGCCTGGGCCGTCGTCGTCCCTCCCGGCCGCAGCGGGGGCACGCAGTCCACGGCGGCCACGAGGTGGCCCTGCGCATGCCACAGGCGCAGCAGGCGTGCGGGCTCCGCGTCGAGGAAGGCCGAGAACACGACGACGACGGTGCCGGGCGGCGGTACCGGATCACGGCTGCGCCGCTTCCGCGGGACCACCGCCATCCCCGCCAGCCGGGTCCGGATCTGCTCGAGGTGCCGCGCCCCGCCCGCGGAGCGCAGGGGGCGCCGGGTACCGGACAGGTCGTGCAGTCCCACCCGGTCCCCGCCGGCCAGGAACGACGCCGCCACCGTGGCCGCCGCTCCGCGCGCCACGTGGAGGGACCCCGGACCCGGGCGTCGCGGCCCAGCGGCGAACCAGTCGGCGGTCGACGCCGGCAGGTCGTGCGCCTGGTCGACCACCAGGACGATGGAGGCCTCGGCGTCGGCGTAGGAACGCCGCACCATGAGCCGGTCCTGGTCGGTGGAGCGGCGGGCAGTGGCGCGCCAGTCGATCCGCCGCAGCGCATCGCCCGCCTGCAGCGGTGCGACGGACCGCAGCTCCCCGCCCTCGCCCGGCCGCCTCGACGCGTGGGTGCCGGCGAGTCCGACGAGGCGGCGGGAGGCAGGCCGCGCGAGGAGGGCGCCGATCGGTGGGAGGACGCTCACGCGGACCGGCGGACGGGCCAGGAAGGGCGAGGACCGGACGACGTCGGCGGTGAGGCCGGCCGCACCGTAGGACAGCACGTCGCGCTCGCCCGAGTACGGTGCCCGGACCAGCAGCGGGCACTCCTCCCCGGCTCCCAGCACGAGCGCGTCCGGCGGGCACCCGGGTGCGGCCAGGACGGTCGCGACGAGATCGTCGGACGTCCCGCCGGCCGGCCCTGTGGTGAGGAGCAGTCGCAGCCGGGAGCCCTGTCCCTCCGCCCGCGGATCGGCCCGCCTGTCGGCAGCTATGCCGACGGGTGTCTCCTCCCCGGCGGGCAGTGCGGGGCGCCCGGCGAGGGCCAGGAGGGCGAACGGCGCTGCGAGCGCGACGGCGTCCGGCCGGCCGGCGACGAACCCCGCCACCACGCACACCAGCGCCACGATGACCGCCAGGGCCGCGCCTGGGGACCGGGTGGGTCCGCCGGCCCTGCTCCCGGCCCTGCCCCTACCCATGGGGCACCGTCGACGGCGTGGGCACCTCGGCCAGCACGTCGCGCACCACGCGCTCGGCAGCCACCCCCTGCGCCCAGGACGACGGCGTGAGGGTGAGCCGGTGCGCGAGGACCGCCACGGCACCCTCCTTGATGTCCTCGGGCAGGACGTAGGTGCGCCCGTCGAGGACGGCGAGGGCGCGGCCGAGGAGCACGAGTGCCTGGGATCCGCGCGGCGAGGCACCCACCTCCACATCGGGGTGGCGGCGCGTCGCCGCGGTGAGGCGCACCGCGTAGTCGATGACGTCGTCGTCCACGCCCACCGCCTCCACGGCGGCCTGGAGGCGCACCAGTCCGTCAGCCGTGGTCACGTTCGCCACCCGTGTCCCGTCCTGCCGCCGGGCGAGGCGCCGGGCGATGATGTCCTGCTCACCGCCGGGGCCGGGATACCCGAACCGCAGGCGCACGAGGAAGCGGTCCAATTGCGCCTCGGGCAGCGGGTAGGTGCCCTCGAACTCGATCGGGTTCGACGTCGCGAAGACGTGGAACGGCCGCTGCAGCCGCAGGGTGGTGCCTTCCACCGACACCTGCGCCTCCGCCATGGCCTCCAGCAGCGCGGACTGCGTCTTGGGGGAGGTCCTGTTGATCTCGTCGGCGAGGAACAGCCCCGTGAAGATCGGACCCGGCTTGAACTCGAACTCGCGCGTGGCCGGATTGAAGATGGAGGACCCGGTGACGTCCGAGGGCAGCAGATCGGGCGTGAACTGCAGGCGCCGGAAGTCGAGCCCGAGCGCCTGGGCGAGGGTCTTGGCCGCGAGCGTCTTCCCGAGTCCGGGGAGGTCCTCGAAGAGCACATGGCCGCCGGCGAGGACCGCTGCGAGCGCGAGGCGGAGCGCGCCCTCGGCACCGACGACGACGGTGCCCGTGCGGTGCAGCACCTCCCGGCCCAGCCGGGCGGCGGCCTCGGGACCGGACACCCCGGCGGTGCCCCACGCCGTGTCAGGCGCAGTGTCAGGCGCAGTGTCAGGCGCAGTGTCCGGGCTGGCCTCCGGGGCGGGAGCGTCGGGATCGATGGTGCTCATGCGGTCTCCTGGGGATGCGGGGCAGGTGGTGCCGGCGATGGGCCGGGGGTGAGGACGAGCGTCTCGAGTTCGTCGACGACGGCGCGGAGCTCACGGGCCGTCGGCGCGAGGGGATGGGGCTGCGCGGTGAACGCGCGGAGGGCGTCGCTGCGTGGAGCGTCCGGCCGGGCCGCGGCCACCAGGACCGCGAGCGCATGCACCTCGAGGACGGCGCGTGCCCCGGGCTCCGCCGACGCCAGCGAGAACTCGAGCGCGTGGACGTCGGCGAGACCGTGCGCCGGTTCGGGGAGCGGTGGCAGGACGGCGCGCGGGACGTCGACCGCCTCGAGGAGCCCGTTCGCGACGCCGGCCGCGACCGCCACCCCGACGAGCACGACGGCATGGCGCGCATCGAGGCCGAAGAACCATCCCGCCGCGACGGCCAGGACGACCAGGGCGGCGGTGATGACCCACGCCGAGCGCTTCACGGGGCCTCCGTGCGGCGGGAGGGCAGGGCGGCCGAGAGTTCCCGGACCGCGGTGAGCGCCCGTTCCCGGTCGTCCCGGCCCAGCGGCGAGGCGGGCTCTCCCCGGCCGAAGCGGGCGCGCTGGTAGAGGCGTGTCAGGACGGCCAGGGGATCACGGGGCAGGTCGAGGGCCTTGGCTGCGACGGTCGCGAAGTCCGACGTCGTCTGGGCCCGGGTCCTCGCCACGCCCGCCGCGGCGCACAGGCGCTCGAAGCCGAGCCAGCACCGGATGACGACGTCGGAGGTGTCCGCATCCGAGGCCAGGAGCGCCTGTGCGGCGTCCGTCCAGGCAGGCAGGGCGTCGGCGGCAAGGGAGCGCGGATCGTGCTGCTGCGGGTCGGTCTGCTCGGACACGCCGTCCTCCGCCTCCCGCTGCGCGCGGAACCGCAGGAGGAAGCGCACCAGCAGGGCGAGCCCCGCCATCGCCAGGACCAGCAGTGCCGCGACGGCCCAGTCACCGGCGATCTCGACGCGCTCGCCGTCGGGCTGGGGTTCAGGGGTGCCGGTGGCGGTCGGCGGGGGAGCGCTCGGCTGTTCCCGTACGGCGGCCGGTGCCTCCACGACGGGATCCGCCGAGAAGTCGCCGACGAAGCCCGCGGCGAGGACGGCGAGGACCAGCATGATCACCGTCAGGGCGGCGCCGACGGGTGTACCGGACGCGCGTCGCGGCCTGAGCTTCGTCGCCACGCGTCCCCTGCCGGTAGGTGCCAGTTCGATGCCGTCTCGATGCCGTCTCGGTGCCGTCTCGGTGCCGGTACGGCCCCCGGGACCGCGTGCTGGAGAGCCTACCAAAAGCAGAACCGCCGCCGGCCTGATGGCCGACGGCGGTGGACTCTGCGTGAGTCGGTGTGCCCTCGATAGGATTCGAACCTACGACCTTCTGCTCCGGAGGCAGACGCTCTATCCCCTGAGCTACGAAGGCAGACACGGGACTTTCCGTGCTGATTGGAGACGTGTCGAGCTTAGCAGGTGAGCCCGGTCGGGGAAAACGCGGGGACCCTCGAGGGCCGCGTCAGTAGCCCAGGAAGGCGTCCGTCCTCACCCGCGACACGCCCGCTGAACGCACCGCCGCGCGGAAGCCGCCGATGAACGCCGGTGAGCCCGAGACGAGCACGGTGCGGCCGCCGAGGTCCGGTACGGCGGCCAGGAGATTCTCCGCCGAAGGCTCCGCCCCCGCGAGCGTCCATGCCCCGGGCAGCGGGGGGACGTCGCTCCCGGCGGGCAGGAAGAGCACCACCCGGGTGCCGAGCTCGGCCAGCTCGTCGCGGTACGCGATCTCCCGTGCGTCGCGCACCACGTAGACCAGGACGACGTCGCGGACCTCGCCCCGCGCGGCGAGGTCCCTGAGCTGGCTGATGAACGGGGTCACGCCGATGCCGCCCGCGGCGAGCAGCAGCGGGACGGACGGGTCGCGCGGCAGGCAGAAGTCACCGCCCACGAGGGTGCCGGTGATCCGTGCGTCCCGCGGCAGGTCGAGCAGCGCCTTCTTGAACGAGCTGCCGGACTCCGTGGTGCGCAGCCCGAAGGTGACGTCGTCCTGCTGGGGTGCGGAGGTGATGCTGAAGACCCTCCGGCTGCCGCGGCCGTCCGCGCCGCGGTGCGGCAGGCTCAGCTCCATGTACTGGCCCGCGCGGAACCGTACGGGCTTCGCCGGCGCGAAGACCAGTTCGGTGCTGGTCGGCGTGAGCCGCCGCGAGCCCGCGAAGGACAGCCGGACGCCCCGCCGCTGCCCCATGAGGAACGCGACGGCGTTGCCGATGACGAGCGCGAACTCGGGACCGAGGAACACCGGGCCGAGGGAGGGCTGGAGCGCGAACACGACGGCCACGACGGCCGCGAAGAGCCATTGCTGCCGGCGCAGCGGGGGCAGCGTGAGCGGTTCGGTCATCATGAAGCCGAGCAGGAACAGGACGGGGTAGGAGGTCAGGACCAGCTGGAGGCCGGCGCCGGGCGCCATGCCGCCCTGCACGAGGCCCACCAGGAGGAGTCCGAGCGCCACGACGAGGAAGACCACCCCCATGGACAGCTTCCGCGTGCGGTAGAGGAGCAGGGCGGCTCCCACCGCGACGACGGGCAGCATGTACGCGTTGGCGACCCACCAGGCGGCCGCACCGACCCCGAGGAGCGTGGCGACGACGGCGCCGGCCGCGGCAGGGTTGAAGACGTGGCGCCCGCGGAAGGCCAGGAGGAACTTCGACGCGCCGGCTGCCACCCCGGCCACGAGGATCCCCCCGAGGCCGGCGGCGGTGCTCGACGGGAACATGATGAGGAACACGATCAGCCCCGTGATGAGGGAGGACTCGCTGTGCGGTCGGAGCCGCAGGATCAGGGCCATTAGCCGGGTGCCGACGATCGTCCCGCCCACCGCGGCCACGAGTGTCCCGCCGAGCTCGGCCGGCGTGTAGGCGAGGAGCCCCGCCACCGACAGGACGAACGCCTCGGCGGTGAGGACCAGGAGCAGGGTCAGCGTCAGCCGGTACATGGTCATGCGGCCGAGCAGGCCGTCGAGTACTGCGGTCATGAGAACAGGGCTCCTTGGAGTGCGGCGGACGAGCGGGCGCGACCGTCCGAGTACACGATGACGTAGTCGAAGTCGAAGTCCGGGGTGAGATCGGCGGGGTCGGCGACGAACAGGGCCGTGCACAGGCCGTCGGCGGTCATCGCGTCGGGGGCGAGGACCCAGGTGGCGACGACGGTGTCGATGCACCGCCCCGTCCGGGCGTCGAGGACGTGGTGCAGTCCGTCGCCCCATACGCGGCGGTTGGAGGCGGACGCGCACAGGGCCCCCGACCCGAGCCGCACCGTCCCGATGGCCGACGTCGGATCATAGGGGTGCTCCAGGGCGACCGTGATCGTACCGGTGCCGGTCCGTCGCATGTCACCGCTCGCATCCACGAGCACGTCGTCGTGCCCCTCGGACACGAGGTACTCCAGCATCAGGTCGACGAGCTGCCCCTTGCCCGCGGCGCCGACGTCGAGGAGTGCGGGTGCGCTCAGGGCGACGCCGTCCTCCGTCCAGTCGAGCAGGCCCTGCCAGGCGCGGGAGGGCTCCGGTGCCGCGGTGGGCACGAACGAGTACCCGGCGTCGTACCCCAGGGCGGCCAGGCGCTCGCCGACCAGCGGCGAGACCCCGCCGCCTGTGGCGTCGTGGAGGGAACGCAGCAGCCGGCCGAGCCCGGCGCCGTGGTCCGGCAGCGGCAGGAATCCTCCCGTCGACGCGAGCGCCGTGACACCGGAGTCCTCGCGGAAGCGCGAGTAGAGGGCGTCGTACTCCTCGGCGAGGCGCAGGAGGTCAGCGCGGTGCCCGGACAGGAGCGCCGCGGCGCTGTCGACACGCCAGCGGGTGCCGATCGCCCCGAAGCTGAAGGAGTCCGCCACGGGGACCTAGAGCTGGGCTTCGCTCTTGATCTTGTCGGCCGCCTCGTTGAAGCCACCGCTGGTCAGGGAGGACCCGGCCACCTTGTCGACCGTGAGGTCGTCGAGCTTCCTGCCCACGATGGCGTCCGTGATGCCTCCCGCGAAACGTTCCTGGTACATGGTGGTGGTCGGGTTGTCGGGCATGGGCTCCACCTCGACGGCGGTCACGACGTCGGCCTCGAGCGTCATGGTCACGCCCACCTCCTCCGGGCCGGCCGGGGACTGGTAGGAGCCGGTCTCCGTGTAGGTGCCGTCCTCGTACACCTGGTCTGCGGCGGCCGGACCCGCGGCGTCGCCGGCCTCCGTCGTCGCCGGTGCCTCGCCGGTCCCTGCCGGGGACTCCGCCGGGGCCGCGGCCTGGGACTCCGGGGCGGGAGGCTCGGCCTCGGCCCCGGCGCAGCCCGCTGCCCCCAGGATCGAGACCGCCGCGAGGGCCGTCAGGACCCGCCGGGGGAGCGGGGACGCTGCCCTGCCGGTCGTCGGAGCGTTCGTCCGGGCGGAGGAAGAGGGAGAAGCCGGAGCGGAAGCAGAGGGAGAGGAGGGGGAAGCGGAGGTCGATGCCGGGAGGGCATCGGGGAGGCGGACGGTCATTGGGTGCTCCTGGGGTCGGCGGGACGGGACCGGGCGGGACGGCCCGATACCGATGCGAAGGTTGAAGCTCGAACTAACGTGCCTGTTCCGTCCAACGTTCCACTGCGTGATTCGTTTCCCCCAGCACATCGGACTGTTCCGTGGAGCACAAGCGGCCCGTGGCTGCAGCAGTGCCCGACGTCGCGTCGGCTGCGTCACGGGAATCGGGGCGCCGAGGTACGCGCCGCTATGCTGGTTAGGTGACTCCCGAAGAACTCTCTGCCGCTATTTCCGCCTGCCTGAGGGCCGCCGTCGAGGACGGTGACCTCCGCCTCGACCTCCCCTCGGAGGTGCGCGTCGAGCGACCGAAGAACCGGGACCACGGCGACTGGGCGACGAACATCGCCCTGCAGCTCGGCAAGAAGGCCGGCATGAACCCGCGCGACTTCGCCCAGCTCCTCAGTGAGCGCCTCGCGGGCATCGACGGCGTCAAGAGCGTGGACATCGCCGGTCCCGGCTTCCTCAACATCACGCTCGACGCCTGGGCTGCGGGGGAGCTGGCCCGCACCATCGTCGACGCGGGCCGGGCCTACGGCACCAACGAGGCGCTCGCCGGCCACACCATCAACATGGAGTTCGTCTCCGCCAATCCGACGGGCCCGCTGCACCTGGCGCACACGCGCTGGGCGGCCCTCGGCGATTCCATCGCCCGCGTCCTGCGTGCCAGCGGCGCGCAGGTGACCACCGAGTACTACATCAACGACGCCGGTACGCAGATGAACAACTTCGCGGCGTCCGTCCTCGCGACCATCAAGGGACGCCCGACGCCCGAGGGCGGCTACCCCGGCGAGTACATCGCCGAGCTCGGCCGCGCGGTGCTCACCGCCCGCCCGGACGTGGCGGACCTCGAGGACGCCGCAGCCCTCCCGATCGTGCGCGCCCTCGCCTACGAGGCACAGATGGCCGACATCGAGGAGACGCTGGCGGACTTCGGCGTCCACTTCGACGTGTTCTTCTCCGAGTCCGCCCTGCACGACGGCGGTGCGGTCGCGCAGGCGGTCGACCGCCTGCGCGAGCAGGGCCACGTCTTCGACGAGGACGGCGCCGTCTGGCTGCGCACCACCGACTTCGGCGACGACAAGGACCGCGTCCTCATCCGGGCCAACGGGGAGCCCACCTACTTCGCCTCCGACGCCGCCTACTACCTCTCCAAGAAGGACCGCGGCTTCCCCGAGAAGATCTACCTGCTCGGTGCGGACCATCACGGCTACATCGGCCGACTGAAGGCCATCGCAGCCTGCGCCGGCGACGACATGGAGCAGAACATCCAGGTCCTCATCGGCCAGATGGTGTCCGTGAACGGTGCCCGCCTGTCCAAGCGCGCGGGGAACATCATCGAACTGCGCGACCTGCTGGACTGGCTCGGCAAGGACGCGCTGCGCTACTCGCTGGGACGCTCGCCAGCCGATTCGGCCATGTCCATCGACCCCGAGCTGCTGCGGAAGAACACCAACGAGAACCCCGTGTTCTATGTCCAGTACGCCCACGCCAGGACCCACGCCGTCGGCCGCAACGCCGTCTCGGCCGGGGTGGACACCAGCACCTTCGACGCGACCTCGCTCTCGCACCCCACCGAGGGTGAGCTCCTGGCCGCCCTCGGGCAGTTCCCCGGCGTCGTCGCGCAGTCCGCGACCTTCCGCGAACCGCACCGCGTGGCCCGCCACCTCGAGGTCGTCGCCGGCACCTACCACCGGTGGTACGACGCCTGCCGTGTCGCGCCGCTCGGCGACGCGCCGGTCGAGGACGTCCACCGTTCGCGCCTCTGGCTGAACAACGCCACGCAGCAGGTCCTCGCCAACGGACTCGACCTCCTCGGCGTCTCGGCGCCGGAGAGGATGTAGCGGTGACGGTGACGGGATCCGCCCCAGCATCGCCGCTCGCGCCCGAGTGGCTGTCCGTGCCCGCCGAGTCTGCCCGGCTCGACGCGAAACTGTGGGCCGAGGACGTCGAACGGGGCACCGACGGTGTCCTGCGCATCGACGGCGTGTCCGTGACCGACCTCGCCGAGCAGTACGGCACCCCGCTGTTCGTCGTGTCGGAGCAGGACTTCCGCACGCGCGCAGCGACGTTCCGCGATGCGTTCGACGAGGCCTTCGCCGACCTGTGCGGGGGAGTGGACGTGTTCTACGCGGGCAAGTCCTTCCTCTGCACCGAGGTGGCCCACTGGGTCCGGGAGGAGGGCCTCGGCCTCGACACCTGCTCCGGCGGGGAACTCGCCGTCGCCCTGCGCGCCGGGCTGCCCGGTGCGAAGCTCGGACTGCACGGCAACAACAAGTCCGCCGCCGAGATCACGCGGGCCATCGACGCCGACCTCGGCCGGATCGTCGTCGACAGCATCCAGGAGGTGGCGCTCGTCGGCGACCTGGCCGTACAGCGCGGACGCACCGCCAACGTCATGCTCCGCCTCACCCCGGGCGTCCACGCGCACACGCACGAGTTCATCGCCACGGCGCACGAGGACCAGAAGTTCGGCCTCTCCCTGACCACCGACCAGGGCCCGGGCCAGGACGGCGGCCAGGACGGTGGCGCCTCGCCGGCAGCCCGCGCCGTCGCGGACGCCCTCGCGCACCCCGGCATCAACCTCCTCGGCGTGCACTGCCACATCGGGTCGCAGATCTTCGAGCCGGAGGGCTTCGAGCTCGCGGCGCAGCGCCTGCTGGGCTTCCTCGCCGGCGTCCGCGACCGGCACGGCGTCGAACTGCCGGAGCTCGATCTCGGCGGCGGCTACGGGATCGCGTACACGGAGGCGGACGAGCCGCGCCCCGCAACGGAGATCGCGCAGGCCATGGCCGCCGTCGTCGGGACGACCTGCCGGGAGCTGGGACTGTCCGTGCCCCGCATCTCGATCGAGCCGGGCCGGGCCATCGTGGGTCCGAGCACCTTCACCCTCTACACCGCCGGGACCACCAAGACCGTGCGCGTGGACGCCGCGGCCAACGGCTCCGAGGTGGTGCAGGACACCTCCGTTACGCATCCGCGGCGCTATGTGTCGGTGGACGGCGGCATGAGCGACAACCCCCGCCCGGTGCTCTACGGCGCGGATTACTCGGCCGTCCTGGCGTCCCGGACCCCCGAGGCGGCACCCGTGCTCTCCCGCGTGGTTGGCAAACACTGCGAGAGCGGTGACATCGTGGTGCGGGACGTCTACCTCCCCGAGGACACCGGGGCCGGTGACCTCCTCGCCGTCCCGGGCACCGGGGCCTACTGCTGGGTGCTCTCGAGCAACTACAACTACCTGACGCGTCCGCCCGTCGTGGCGGTCGTCGACGGCGTCGCGCGCCTGATCGTGCGCGGCGAGACCGAGGAGGACCTGTTCCGCAGGGACGTCCAGCGCGAGCCCGCCTCGCCAGGCAACGCAGCGCCCGCCACGGATCCAGGAGCCCGCACAGCATGAACTCACCAGAACCCTCCGCGCGACCCCTGCGCGTAGCCCTGCTCGGCTGCGGCAACGTCGGGTCCCAGGTGGCCCGCATCCTGCTCGAGGACGCGGAGAACCTCGGCCGCCGTGCCGGCGCGCCGCTCCAGCTCACCGGCGTCGCCGTCCGCAGCCTCGACGCACGGCGCGACGTCGACCTGCCGGCGGGGCTCCTCACCACGGACGCCGAGACGCTCGTCGAGGACGCCGACATCGTGATCGAGCTCATGGGAGGGATCGAGCCGGCGAAGTCCCTCATCCTCCGCGCGATCGGTCACGGCGCCACCGTGGTCAGCGGCAACAAGGCGCTCTTCGCGCTGGACGGCCCCGAGCTCTACGAGCAGGCCGACGCCGCAGGCGTGCAGCTCTCCTACGAGGCCGCGGTGGCGGGGGCCATCCCGATCCTCCGGCCCATCCGCGACAGCCTCTCCGGCGACCGGATCACGCGCGTGCTCGGGATCGTCAACGGCACCACCAACTACATCCTCGACCAGATGGACTCCACGGGCGCATCCTTCGCGGACGCACTGAAGGCTGCGCAGGACCTCGGCTACGCGGAGGCGGACCCGACGGCCGACGTCGAGGGCCACGATGCCGCCGCGAAGGCCGCCATCCTCGCCTCCCTGTCCTTCCACACGCGGTTCGCCCTCGACTCCGTCTACTGCGAGGGCATCACGACCGTCACGGCCGACGACATCGCGGCCGCGGCCGAGGACGGCTACGTCATCAAGCTGCTGGCCATCGCGGAGATGCTCACCGACGAGGCCGGCGAGGCGGGCGTCGGTGTCCGCGTGCACCCCACGCTGCTGCCGCGCTCCCACCCGCTGGCCGCGGTCCGCGGTGCGTTCAACGCCGTGTTCATCGAGGCGGAGAACGCCGGCGAGCTGATGTTCTACGGCCAGGGCGCAGGCGGGACGCCGACGGCGTCCGCCGTGCTCGGCGACGTGATCAGCGCCGCCCGGCGCATGGTGCTCGGAGGTCCGGGCCGCACCGAGACCACCACGGGCCACGTGCCCGCGCTGAGCATCGACACCGTCCGCACGAGTTACTGCATCCGCCTCGAGGTGGCCGACCAGCCCGGCGTCCTCGCGCGGATCGCGCAGATCTTCGCCGAGAACGGCGTCTCCATCGAGACCATGCGCCAGCGCATCCACCAGGGCGGGCACGACGGCGGGACCACCGCCGAACTGCGGATCGTCACCCACCGGGCGCCGGAGGGCTCCCTCGCTGCGACCGTCGAGCAGGTCGCCGCGCTCGAGGTCATCACCGCCGTCTCGTCCGTGCTCCGAGTAGAGGGAATCTGAATGGCCCACCAGTGGCGCGGAGTCATCCGCGAATACGCCGACCGCCTGCCCGTCACCGACGCCACCGAGGTCATCACCCTCGGTGAGGGGGGAACACCCCTCGTGCATGCCAGGCACCTGTCCGAGCTGACGGGATCCGCCGTCTACCTCAAGGTCGAGGGCATGAACCCCACCGGCTCCTTCAAGGACCGGGGCATGACGATGGCGATGACCGCCGCGGTCGCCGCCGGTGCGAAGGCCGTGGTCTGCGCGTCGACGGGCAACACCTCCGCGTCCGCCGCCGCCTACGCCACCCAGGCGGGTATCACCTGCGCCGTGCTGGTGCCGGACGGCAAGATCTCCATGGGCAAGCTCAGCCAGGCCATCGCCCACGGTGCGCAGCTCCTCCAGGTCAACGGGAACTTCGACAACTGCCTCGACGTGGCACGGAAGCTCGCCGAGGCGTACCCCGTCTTCCTCGTGAACTCGGTCAACCCCGCCCGGCTCGAGGGCCAGAAGACCGCGGCGTTCGAGGTGGTCGACACCCTCGGCGACGCCCCGGACTACCACCTCATGCCGGTGGGCAACGCCGGCAACATCAGCGCGTACTGGAAGGGCTATAAGGAGTACGCGGCACCCTACGCCTCGATGCACGCCGGCGAGCTCCCCGCCGTCGCCACGCGCACGCCCATCATGTGGGGCTTCCAGGCCGAGGGCGCATCCCCGCTCGTCAAGGGCCACCCCGTCACGGAACCGGACACCATCGCGACCGCCATCCGCATCGGCAACCCCGCGTCCTGGGACTTCGCCGTCGCCGCGCGCGACGAGTCCGGCGGGCTCATCGAGGCCGTGACGGACGAGGAGATCCTCGACGCCCACCGCTGGCTGTCCTCCCGGGAGGGCGTCTTCGTGGAGCCCGCCTCCGCGGCCGGTGTCGCGGGGCTCATCAAGAAGCACGCGGAGGGCCTCGTGCCCGCCGGCAAGACGATCGTCATCACGGTCACGGGTCACGGCCTGAAGGACCCGCAGTGGGCACTGCGCATGGCGGACGGCTCGGACGTCGAGCCCACCAAGGTCGACTTCGACGTCGTCAGCGTGGCCGCCGCGCTCGGGCTCGAGGACTGACGTGGCCGGTCTGCACGCCGCACCGCTGCCCGCGGAGGCGCTCGACCTCCCGGCCGTCGACGCCGGACAGGACGTCCAGCTGCGGGTCCCCGCCACGAGTGCGAACCTCGGCCCCGGCTTCGACTCGCTCGGACTCGCCCTGACGCTGCAGGACACCGTGCGCGTGCGCACGACGACGTCGGGCACCACCGTGGTGCGGGCCACCGGGGAGGGGGTGGAGGGTCTGCCGACCGACGAGCGGCACCTCGTCGCGAAGTCGCTGATCAGCACGCTCCACCACGCCGGACGGCGGGCACCCGGGCTCGAGCTCGACACCGTGAACGTCATCCCGCACGGCCGCGGCATGGGTTCCTCCGCCGCCGCGATCGTGGCCGGTGTCCTCGCCGCCAACGCGCTGCTGCCCGCCGCGGAGCAGTTCGACGCGGCGCACCTGCTGCAGTGGGCGGCATCCATCGAGGGCCACCCCGACAATGTGGCACCGGCGCTCCAGGGCTCGCTCGCGATCTCCTGGGAGAGCGGCCACGCCTTCCACAGCACGCGCGTGGAGGTGAGCCCGGACATCGTCCCCGTCCTCGCCGTCCCGGACCTCGCCCTCTCCACGGACAGCGCCCGCGCGCTCCTGCCGGCCTCGGTGTCCCACCGCAGCGCCGCCGCGAACGCGGGCCGCGCCGCGCTCCTCGTGCATGCTCTCGGGTCCGACCCGTCCCTGCTGTTCGCCGCCACGCAGGACGCGCTGCACCAGGACTACCGTGCACAGGCCATGCTGCCGAGTGCCACGCTGCTGCGCTCGCTCCGGTCCGCCGGCTTCGCGAGCACCATCTCGGGGGCGGGTCCCAGCGTCCTGACCCTCGCCGTCGGGGAGACCGGGGCCCTGGCGGCTGAGGAAGCGCTCCGCGACCTGCTCGGACGGGGCGACACGCCGGGGATGTGGCGGATCGTCAGGCTCGCCGTGCAGCGGGAAGGTGCTAAAGTGGGAGTGCACCAAGGGTAGGAACCGCCGGGCGTATCATGCGCCCATCGGAACCAGTGTGTTCCAGCAGGCAGTGCGTGCTGGTGAACTGGCCGTCTCTCTGGACCGCCGCGAATCTGCAGGTCCACAGCAGTAGAACAACCTCCGGTGTAGCCTCCGATCTTATCTTTGTGCGTGCGGACCCACCTCCCGCACAACGACATCCTCAGGCTTCCAGCACACCCAGTCTGTGCCGGATCGCATCCGACCCGACTGAACCCCGCCTGCTTCCCATGCGGCACGGGGCAAACCACCGCGGACCACCGATCAGGTGGCCGCCCGACGAGGGGGAAGGATCCTTCGTGACTGAAACCACTGACCTGTTACCAGGTGTGGCCACCCAAGACGCTGAAGCAACCGGCGCAACAACTTCCAAGAGCAGCGGCCTCGCAGGCCTGAAGCTCGCCCAGCTCCAGGCCCTTGCCGGCCAGCTCGGTATCACCGGCGGCTCGAGGATGCGCAAGAGCGACCTCGTGTCCGCGATCTCGGACCACCAGCGCGGTTCCGCCGTCGCCGACCGCCAGAAGGCGCCGAGCGTCCGCAGCGAGCGCAGCGCGGACGCCGAGCGCCCCGCCGTCGCCGGCACCCCCGCCGCGTCCGACGACCGGCCGCAGGACGACCAGTCCGCCCCGGCGGAGCGCCAGCCGCGGACCCGCAACCGCAACCGCCGCGCAGGCAGCGACGGCGTCGTCTCCGCCCCCGGCCAGGACGCCGTCGTCCAGGGCGAGCAGGCCGAGGCACCGTCCCGCGACGCCTCCGA
Organism: Arthrobacter sp. Soc17.1.1.1; assembly: GCF_036867195.1. Taxonomy (NCBI): domain Bacteria; kingdom Bacillati; phylum Actinomycetota; class Actinomycetes; order Micrococcales; family Micrococcaceae; genus Arthrobacter; species Arthrobacter sp. Soc17.1.1.1. The sequence continues at coordinate 2,496,425 of NZ_JBAJII010000001.1, read as the reverse complement.
CGACACCTCCTCCGACGAGCAGCAGGACCGCGGCGACCGCGACAACGGCGGACGCGGCCAGCGCAACCGCCGCAACCGCCGCGGCGAGGACCGCTCGGACGCGCAGCCGGTGCAGGCCGACGTGAACGGCTCGCAGGGCGAGGCGCAGAACGGCGGCCAGGGCGAGTCCCAGGCCGACGCGCAGTCCGGCCAGCAGGGCGAGGGACGCAGCGACCGCAACGAGCGCCGCACCCGGTCCCGCAACGGACGCGACGACGATCGCTCGAACGGCTCGAACGGCTCTAACGGGAACGGCTCGGGCAGCGACACCCAGTTCGACAACGGCCGCAACGGCAGCGAGCGCAGCGACAACCGCGGCAACGGCAACAACGGTGCCAACGACGACGACGGCCGCGGACGCAACCGCCGCAACCGCGCGAACCGCAACGGCGGCCCCGGGGGCAACGGTCCCGAGGACCGCAGCAGCCGCTTCCGCGACCGCAACGACCGGAACGACCGCAACGAGCGCCGCCGCGGACGCAACCAGCCCGACGTCGACGACGTCGAGGTCACCGAGGACGACGTCCTGCTGCCTGTCGCCGGCATCCTGGACGTCCTCGAGAACTACGCGTTCGTGCGCACCTCCGGCTACCTGCCGGGCCCGAACGACGTGTACGTCTCGCTCGCCCAGGTGAAGAAGCACAACCTGCGCAAGGGCGACGCCGTCGTCGGTGCCATCCGCGCTCCCCGCGAGGGCGAGACCCAGGCCAGCGCACGCCAGAAGTTCAACGCCCTGGTGCGCGTCACCTCGGTCAACGGCAAGCCCGCCGAGGACTTCAAGGACCGCGTGGAGTTCGCGAAGCTCGTGCCGCTCTACCCCTCGGACCGCCTGCGCCTCGAGACGGACCCGAAGAAGATCGGCCCCCGTGTCATCGACCTGGTGGCCCCGATCGGCAAGGGCCAGCGCGGCCTGATCGTCTCGCCGCCGAAGGCCGGCAAGACGCTCATCCTCCAGGCGATCGCGAACGCCATCACGATCAACAACCCTGAGGTCCACCTCATGATGGTCCTGGTCGACGAGCGTCCCGAAGAAGTCACCGACATGCAGCGGACCGTCAAGGGCGAGGTCATCGCCTCGACCTTCGACCGTCCCGCCGACGACCACACCACGGTCGCCGAACTCTCCATCGAGCGTGCCAAGCGCCTCGTGGAGATGGGCATGGACGTCGTCGTGCTCCTCGACTCCATGACGCGACTGGGCCGTGCCTACAACCTGGCAGCGCCGGCGTCGGGCCGCATCCTCTCCGGTGGCGTCGACTCGGCGGCGTTGTACCCGCCGAAGCGCTTCTTCGGTGCCGCACGCAACATCGAGAACGGTGGCTCGCTCACCATCCTCGCCACGGCACTCGTGGAAACCGGGTCCAAGATGGACGAGGTCATCTTCGAGGAGTTCAAGGGCACCGGCAACATGGAGCTCCGCCTCTCGCGCAGCCTCGCCGACAAGCGCATCTTCCCCGCCGTGGACGTCAACGCGTCCGGTACGCGGCGCGAGGAGAACCTGCTCTCGCCCGACGAGGTCAAGATCATGTGGAAGCTGCGCCGCGTGCTGTCGGGTCTGGAGACCCAGCAGGCACTCGAGCTGCTCACCAACAAGATCCGGGAGACGCAGTCCAACGTCGAGTTCCTCATGCAGGTCCAGAAGACCACGCTGGGCTCCAAGGACTCCGACTAGCAACGGCAGCCGTTCGGGACGGGCCGGCCATCTGGCCGGCCCCTCCCGGGCGGCTTCGTCCGTTAACCGGGGCGGTCGTCCCTGCCCTCCCGACCTTCGTAGACTGGCTGCACAAGCCGAAAGAGGTACACCCGATGTTTGAGTCCATCCAGGGACTGCTCGACGAACACTCCGAGCTGCAGGACCAGCTCGCCGATCCCGCGGTCCACGCCGACCAGGCCCTGGCGCGCAGGCTCGGCCGCCGATACGCGGAGCTCGGGCGCATCGTCGATGCGCACAACCGCTGGAGCGCGCTCGACGACGACCTCCAGGCGGCCCGCGAGATGGCCTCCGAGGACCCCGAGTTCGCGGCCGAGGTGCCCGTCCTGGAGGAGCAGCTCGCCACGGCGCAGGAGCGGCTCCGCCGGCTGCTGATCCCGCGTGACCCCAACGACAGCCGCAACGTGATCATCGAGGTCAAGGGCGGCGAGGGCGGCGACGAGGCCGCCCTGTTCGCGGGCGACCTGCTGCGGATGTACGCGCGCTACGCCGAGTCCCGGGGCTGGAAGACCGAGCTCATCTCGGCCAACGAGTCCGACCTCGGCGGGTACAAGGACGTGCAGATGGCCATCAAGGGGTCCTCGAACGATCCCGCCGAGGGTGTCTACGCCCGGCTCAAGTTCGAGGGCGGTGTGCACCGCGTGCAGCGCGTCCCCGTCACCGAGTCGCAGGGCCGCATCCACACCTCCGCCGCGGGCGTCCTCGTGCTGCCCGAGGTCGACGAGCCGGAGGAGGTCGAGATCAGTCAGAACGACCTCAAGATCGACGTGTACCGGTCCTCCGGGCCCGGCGGGCAGTCGGTCAACACCACCGACTCCGCCGTCCGCATCACGCACCTGCCCACCGGCATCGTGGTGGCGATGCAGAACGAGAAGTCGCAGCTGCAGAACCGCGAGGCGGCCATGCGCGTGCTCCGCTCGCGCATCCTCGCCCACGAGCAGGAGAAGATCGACGCCGCGAACTCCGACATCCGGAAGTCGCAGATCCGCACGATGGACCGCTCCGAGCGCATCCGGACCTACAACTACCCGGAGAACCGGATCGCGGACCACCGCACGGGCTATAAGGCGTACAACCTCGACGCCGTGATGAACGGCGACCTGGAACCCGTGGTGCAGTCCGCCATCGAGATGGACGAGCAGGCACGCCTGGACGCCATCGGCGCGGACGAGTAGCCGTGGAGGAAGCCCTGCGGGCCGCCGAACGGCAGCTCCGGGACGCCGGCGTGCCCAGCCCCCGCGTCGACGCCGAACTGCTGGCCGCGCACCTGCTGGGCGTCTCGCGCGGCCGGCTGCGCGCACTGGCCCTCACCGGTGCACCCGTCCCCGAGGGGTACACGGCCCTCGTGGACGAGCGTGCCCGGCGCGTCCCCCTGCAGCACCTCACCGGCAGGGCGTCCTTCCGCCGCATCGAGCTGTCCGTCGGGCCCGGGGTCTTCGTCCCGCGGCCCGAGACGGAGACGGTGGCACAGCTCGTGATCGACCGCGCCACGGGCCTCGACGAGCCGAGGATCGTGGACCTCGGCACCGGCAGCGGGGCGATCGCCGCGGCCGTCGCGGACGAGGTACCGGGAGCGGTCGTGTTCGCCGTCGAACTCAGCGACCTGGCCCTCGCGTGGGCCGGACCCAACCTCGAGCCCTTCGGCGTCCACCTCGTCCAGGGCGACCTCGCGACCGCGCTGCCCGAGCACGACGGCTCGTTCGACGTCGTCGTGTCCAACCCGCCCTACATCCCGGCGGACGCCGTACCGCTGGACCCCGAGGTGGCCGAGCACGATCCGCGCATGGCCCTGTACGGCGGGGGATCGGACGGCATGGACCTGCCGCGTGCCGCCGCCCGCTCGGCCGCGCGCCTGCTCCGACCCGGCGGCTACTTCGTGATGGAGCACGCGGAGGTGCAGGCGCCCTGGATCGCCGCGTTCCTCGGGCAGACGGGCGGCTGGAGCGCGGTGACGACCCACCAGGACCTCGGCGGCCGGGACCGCGCGACGAGCGCGGTGCGTGCGGCCGGGGGACCGACGACGACGGAAGAGGCACGATGACGGAGCACAGCACGCAGACCGGACCCGCTGCGGCAACGGAGCGGGCCACGGAAGCGGCAACGGATCCGGGCACGGAAACGGCGAAGGACACCGTCGCCGTCGCCGCCGTGACGTACGACCGGCACGAGGAGCTCGCGCAGCTCCTGCGTTCCCTCGCGGCCCAGACCGCGCCGATCACGCGCGTGGCCCTCGTGGACTCGGGGACGAAGCCCGCCACCGGCGTCGTGGACGCGGCCGCCGCGGCGGGAGGTGCCATTCACTACCTGCGCTCGGAGGCCAATCTCGGCGGGGCGGGCGGCTTCGCCTTCGCCATCCTCGCGGCCCTCGCGAGCGGTGCCCGCTGGATCTGGCTCATGGACGACGACGGCCATCCCGAGGACGAGCACTGCCTGGCCGAACTGCTCCGTGCGGCCCACGAGCACGACCTCGACGTGGTGAGCCCGCTCGTCGCCGCGACGGAGGATCCCACACGCCTGTCCTTCAACTTCCGCATCAACGGGCTGCTCACCAACGACCGCGCGACCCTCGAACCGCTCGGCTACCTGCCCGGCATGGTGCATTTCTTCAACGGTGCCCTCATCCGCGCGGAGGTGTTCTCGAAGATCGGGCTGCCGGACATGAAGTACTTCATCCGCGGCGACGAGGTGGACTTCCTGGCGCGCGTGCGCAAGGCCGGCCTCAGGTACGGCACCGTGGCAAGCGTCGCCGTCCGGCACCCGGCCACCTGGTCGGAGATGAAGCCGATCTTCGGCGGGTTCATCACGCCGGTCATCCCCGAGGGCGAGTTCAAGCGGTTCTCCTACTTCCGCAACCGCGCGTACAACGCGCGCAAGTACCGCAACCTGCGCTGGTTCGGGGCCGATGTCATCGGCTTCCCCTACTACTTCCTCACCCGGCGCGACCTCCGGGGGCTGCGCGCCTGGTTCGCTGCCTACTCCGCCGGGCTGCGGGGCACCGGCTTCGGGCCCCCGCCGTCGTGATCCCGGCGCCCCTGATCGGGTGTGCCGTCCCACGCCGATGTGCGCGGGCGCGCCCGGCAGTGGAAGGATGATCCGGTGACCACCAGCTACGACTGCTCCGACCCCGCCCAGCGCCGCGAGGGCCTGGCCGCCGCCCAGCGCGCCGTCTCGCTCAAGCAGTGCGTCGTCCTGCCGACGGACACCGTCTACGGGATCGGCGCCGACGCCTTCTCGCCCCAGGCCGTCGCGACGCTGCTCGCCTCCAAGGGCCGCGGCCGGAACATGCCGCCGCCCGTGCTGATCCCGCGGATCCAGACGCTCGACGGGCTCGCCACCGACGTGCACCCGGACGCGCGGGTCCTCGCCGAGGCCTTCTGGCCCGGCGGCCTCACGCTCATCTGCCATGCGCAGCCGTCCCTGACCTGGGACCTCGGCGACACCCTGGGGACCGTCGCACTGCGCATGCCCGACGACGACGTCGCGCTCGAGCTGCTCACCCTGACGGGACCGCTCGCGGTGTCGTCGGCCAACCGGACGGGCCGGCCCGCAGCGACCACCGCGGCCGACGCCGCCGGTCAGCTCGCCGAATCGGTGGCGGTGTATCTCGACGCGGGCCCGCGGACCGCGGCCGACGGGACCGGCTCCACCATCGTCGATGCGACGGGGGAGACCCTCAGGGTCGTCCGCCAGGGCACCCTCCCGCTTGAGCGGCTGCGCGAGGTGGTCCCGGGCGTCGTCGGGGTGGACGGCGCAGGCGGCGCGGACGGAGTCGACGGATCTGACGGCGCAGGCGGCGCAGAGGGATCTGACGGCGCACCGGCCGATCACGACGCCGGGGCGCCCTCCGCCTGACCGCTTGGCCCCGCCCTCCGCCTGATCGCTTGGCCTGACCGCTTGGCCTGACCGCCCTCAGGCAGGAGCGGACCGGTGTCCGTCCGCCTGCGCCAGGACCTCCCGCACGCGGGGCGCGGGTGCGAGCTCCTGCTCCACGGCCCAGCCGGGCACCTGGTCCTGGCCGAACCACATCAGTTCCACGCGGCGCACGTGGCCGTCGAGGCGCCCGCGGAGGACCGAGGACACCGCATAGCCGCCGACGACGGCGGCGCGGCAGAGCGCGGCCGGCAGGACGCGCGGCCGTCCGCCGGCCGCCTCGAGGACGGTGCGGACGGTGAGGCCCTCCCACGGCTGGAGGACGATGCCCGGCACTGCGCCGCGGTGGCGTCCGACGGCGAGGACGAGGCCCGCCAGGGCGTCCACGGAGGTGACCGGCGACCGCGCCGTGCCGGGGGAGGCCACCGAGGCGAGCGGCGAGTGCGCGAGCCGCACGAGCGCCGCGGTCGTCAGGCGGGCCGGGCCCTGCACCGAGGTGGCGCGGACCGTCACCACGGACAGTCCGGGCGCCGCGTCCGCCGCGAGTGCCAGCGCCTGCTCGCCGAGCGCCTTGCTGCGCGAGTAGGCGGAGAACGGGCGGACGGTCCGCGACTCGTCGAGCCTGTCCGTCCGGCCCTGCACCGCCGCGCTGCTGAGGTGGACGAGGCGACCCGTCCCGGCTCTCACCGCGGCGCGGGCCAGGACGGCGGGGAGCAGGGCGTTGGCGCCGAGCAGATCCGCCCCCTCGGGCGCGGAAGGGGTGGCGAGCCCGGCGGCGTTGACGACGACGTCGTGCCCCTGCAGCGCAGCCACCAGGCCGGGGACGTCCGTGGCGGCTGCCGCCTCCAGGAGCGCGGCCGGGGTCTGCGCGGAGGCCGCCAGACGCGGGGCGGGCAGCCCCCGGGCATCGATCCCCGCGGCGCCCAGGGCGCGCAGCACCGAGGAGCCGACGAACCCGGAACCGCCGACCACGAGCCAGGTCACCGCGTTCCCCCGGTATGCGCACGCTCCGCCAGTGGCGGCTCGGGCTGCCAGAGGGGATCGCGCAGGATGGCTCGCGCGGCGCGCCAGCCCCGCCAGAGGGCGCCCGCGCCGGAAAGGGACCGCTCGACGGCGACGAGGCGCACGAGCTCCTTCCCGGCCGAGAGGAGCGTCCCGAGGCCGAACCCCACCGGACTGAAGCGGCCGTGCAGGCGCAGGTAGCGGGCGAGGTGCCCCCGGTTGCGCATGCCGCAGAAGCGCGAGAGGTCGCTGGAGTCGTTGAGGTGCCGCACGCCGAGGTCCACCTGCCGCTGGGCACGCGTCTTCCGGAGCACGAAGGCGTCGACGTACGCCACGGGGTACCGCCGGGAGATCAGCCAGCCGTAGGTGAGGTCGTCGCCGTTGAGGAAGAACCGGGCGTCGGGCAGCCCGATCTCCCGGACCACGTCCGCGGCCACGAGCATGCCCTCGAAGCAGCCCACGTTGGTGTGGAAGACCCGGGACCGCGCGAAGACGTCCCCGCGCACCGGCAGGTGCACGCCGAGGGACTCGTTGAGGATGTGCTGCCAGAAGAACGGTTCACCGGCGTGGTCGTACCGGCGCCCGTGGATGCAGGAGTAGCGGTCCAGCCAGGGACGGAAGGACGCGAGGGCGTCGGGCAGCACCACGACGTCGTCGTCCATCAGCCACAGCCACTCGGCGCCCTCCTCGAGGCCGCGCGACACGCCGGCCGCGAAGCCGCCGGACCCGCCGACGTTAACCGGGAGGCGGTGCACGAGGACCGGCACGCGCGGCGCGAGGGCCGCCAGGAGCTCAGGGGTGCCGTCGGTGCTCGCGTTGTCGACGACGATCACGCCCGACGGTGCCGGGTCCATGGCGTCGATCGACGCGAGGAGGTCCCGCAGGTGGTCGGCCCGGTTGAAGGTGGTGATGACGATGAACACGCGCGGACTGCCGGCGTCGGTGGCGTGCAACGTGGTCCTTCCGGGCCGCGCCAGCGCGGTGCGCAACGGGCCTGTCACGGGCGGGGCGGCTAGTATTCTCGGGTAACAGCAGTCTATTACACCGTGTTCCAGCACCCGCCGGACCAGCCCCGCCGGACCGGGCACCGGCCGCGCCGGTACCGGAGCACCCCGGCAGCGGCAGGCGGATCCGGTGCCGGACACGGTGGCTGCCTGACACCGTTAGGAATCATGGGACTCAACGAAGGCCGCCCGCCGGGCTCCACCGCCGCGGCTCCATCAGGCGACAAGCCTGCGATCTGGCTGTGGTCGCAGTACCTGCTCGACGCCGTCGCCTGGATCGTCGCCATCCTCCTCGCGCTGATCCTGCGCTACGAGCTCCTCGTGAAGGAGGTCAACGTCCCGGGCATCGCCGCGTTCTGCGCCGTGGCCGTCATCGCCCAGCTGGTGGTGGGACTCAGCTTCGCCCTGTACCGCGGCAGGTACAGCTTCGGCAGCTTCCACGAGGCCAAGCTGCTGGTCATCGTCGCCGTGCTCGTCGCCGTCATCCTCGTGCTCACCGGCGTGGCCTTCTTCAGCGTCATCGAGGTGCCGCGCAGCATCGGGATCATCGCGTTCCCCTTCGCGTGCATGTTCCTCGCCGCGACCCGCTACCTGAAGCGCATGTACGTGGAGAGCAAGGCCAAGCCCGGGGAGGACGCCCAGCGGACCCTCATCTACGGCGCCGGCTTCCTCGGCAACTCGCTCGTGAAGCGCATGATGCAGGACCCCGAGTCCCCCTACTTCCCGGTGGGCCTCGTCGACGACGATCCCGCCAAGAAGCACCTCCGGCTGTCCGCCGTGCCCGTGCTCGGGCGGATCGACGACCTCCGGGACATCGCCGCCAGGACGCAGGCGCAGGTCCTCGTCATCGCGTTCGCCGAGGTCGAGGCCGCGCAGGTGCGCCGCGTCTCCGACCTCGTGGCGGGCCTCGGCATCAAGGTGCTCGTCCTCCCCCCGCTGCGCGACATGCTCGGCGCCGCGGGAGCCGCCATCGCCGACTTCCGCGAGGTCGCGGTCGAGGACCTCATCGGCCGGCGCCCCGTGGACATCCACCCCGACGAGGTGGCCGGCTACGTCACCGGCAAGCGCGTCCTCGTGACCGGCGCGGGCGGGTCGATCGGCTCGGAGCTCTGCCGGCAGCTCGCGACCTTCGCGCCGGCGGAACTCATCATGCTGGACCGGGACGAGACCGGGCTGCAGTCCACGCAGATCTCCCTCACCGGGCGCGGGCTGCTCACCGGCCGCGACACCGTCCTCGCCGACATCCGCGACGCGGACGCCCTGCTCGACATCTTCGAGGACCGCAGGCCGCAGGTCGTGTTCCACGCGGCGGCACTCAAGCACGTCTCGCTGCTCGAGCAGTACCCCGAGGAGGCGTGGAAGACCAACGTCCAGGGGTCCCTCAACGTCCTGCGGGCGTCCGGCGCGGTCGGCGTCACCAACTTCGTCAACATCTCGACGGACAAGGCGGCGGATCCCACGAGCGTCCTCGGCCACTCCAAGCGGGTCGCGGAGAAGCTCACCTCCTGGCACGCGGAGCGTACGGGGCAGAAGTACGTCTCGGTGCGGTTCGGCAACGTGATCGGCAGCCGCGGCTCCATGCTGCCGCTGTTCACCGAGCAGATCCGCAACGGCGGCCCCATCACGGTGACCGATCCCGAGGTCACCCGCTTCTTCATGACCATCCCCGAGGCCTGCCAGCTCGTGGTGCAGGCCGGTGCCATCGGCAGGGGAGGGGAGGTGCTCATCCTCGACATGGGCGAGCCGGTGCGCATCCTCGACGTCGCCCAGCGCATGATCGCCATGTCCGGCAAGGACATCGACATCGTCTTCACCGGTCTCCGGCCGGGCGAGAAGATGCACGAGGACCTCATGGGCGAGGGCGAGAACGACTCCCGGCCCCTGCACCCCAAGATCTCGCACACCACCGTGGCGCCCCTCGACCCCCAGCAGCTGAGCCTCCAGGCGTGGAAGTCCGAGGGCGGCTTCGGGCAGGGCAGGCCCGGCATCGGCGCCGGCGCAGGGACGGCCGGCGAGGTCACCGCGGGCACGGTGGACCCGCCGACGGCGACCGTCCCGGTGGCCCGGTCGCACGTCGGACGGTCCGCGTGAACCCGCTCCTCGCCCTCGTCGCGCTCGTGTCCCTCGGGCTGTCGCTCGCGCTGCCCGTCGTCGTGAAGCCCCTGCTGAAGCGCCTCGGTGTCATCGACATCCCCAACGACCGGTCCTCCCACACCACCACCGTGATCCGCGGGATGGGCGTGGCCGTCGCGGCGGCCATCCTCGCCGCCCTGGCGCTCTCCCTCGCCACGGGCCTCGTCGCGGTGGACCGGTCGCTGATCCTGATCATCCTGGTCATGATCGCGGCCGCGGCTGCGCTCGGCTGGACCGAGGACTTCCGGGGCCTGTCGATCCGCGTCCGCGCGTCCGCGCAGCTCCTGGTCGGAGCCCTCGGGACCGTCGCGCTCGCGACCACCATCGACGACAGCAGCTACTGGTGGGTGCCCGTCGGCGCGGTCGCGGTCGCCACCTACATCAACGCCGCCAACTTCATGGACGGCATCAACGGCATCTCGGGCATGCACGGGGTGGTGGTGGGCCTGTTCTACTCCGGCGCGGGAGTCCTCAGCGACCAGCTCTGGCTGACGGTCGCGGGCCTGGTGGTCGCCGCGGCGTTCGCGGGCTTCCTGCCGTGGAACCTGGGCCGCGGCTTCGTGTTCCTCGGCGACGTGGGCAGTTACCTGCTGGGGGCCTCCATCGCGGCGATCGCCGTCACCGGCCTGCTGGCCGGGGTCTACCTCGAATACCTGCTCTCGCCCGTGCTGATCTACCTCGCCGACACCTTCACCACGTTCGTGCGGCGCGCCCGGCGCGGGGAGCCCGTGTACACCGCTCACCGGCAGCATGTGTACCAGCGCCTCACGGACACCGGGCTCGGCCACGTCCAGGTGTCGCTGTTCGTCAGCGTCCTGTCGGCGCTCACCGGTGCCGCGGGTTTCGTGGCCGCCACCGCCCCGGCGCCGCTCGCCGTGTCGGCCTCGCTGTTCGCCGCCGCGGTCGTCGCCCTGTACCTGTACTCGCCGCGGATCTTCCGCGCGCTGGCGCGCCGCCGCGTCCCGGCGGAGGCGTGAGGGCCCCGGTGGCCGTCGTCGTCATGCGGTAGAATTTCAGGCGCCGGGCACACCGACGCCTCCGTCGTGCCGCCCCGGTTCCAGGCCTCACGACGCCGTCGGCAGAGGACCAGCAGTGCGCCGGACGGCGCAGTCGACAGAGCGGACAGCGCGTGCCACGACCGGAGCATCCGGCCACCGGAGCCCCCACGGACCTCGTCCCTGCAGCGGGCGCCACCGCGTCCCCCTGGCTGGGCATCCTCGCCAGGAGCGCCGCGGCATCCGCCGGTGTGGCGCTCGTCCTCGCCGTCGCGGCCCTTCTCGCCACCTCGCCCGCGGCAGGACTGAGCGTGCTGTTCGGCGCCGCCCTCGTCATCGCCTTCTTCGGGATCAGCCTCCTGATCGGACACTTCGCGGGGCGGAGCAACCCCTCCGGCGCGCTCGGACTGTTCATCGTCACGTACGCCATCAAGGTCGTCGGATTCGCCGCGGTCCTGTTCCTCCTCGGCACGCCCGGCTGGCTGGACCGCACCTGGTTCTTCTCCGGGGCCCTCGCGACCGTCCTCGCCTGGCAGGCCGCCGAGGTGTTCGCCTTCTCGCGGCTCCGTACGCCCCTCTACGACGTCGAGCACGACGTCGAGCACGACGTCGCACGGGGCCGCACGGCCGCGGGAACGGTAGCGCCTCCGGCCGCCCCGCCGGCCGGTCCCGGCAAGGGTTCGCCCGCCGATCCGACGGGCGGACGCTGACATGGCGGACCGTCCGGCGGCCGGGCCGGGAGCAGGCGGCGACCCGTCGGCGCAGAACGAGCAGGCCCGTCTCGCGAACGGCGGCTACAACGCCGGCATAGCAGTCCTCAGCTACATGATTGGCGGGATCGCGGTGTGGAGTTTGATAGGCTGGGGGCTGGATAATCTCCTCGACACGCGCTGGTTGGTGCTGGCGGGAGCGTTCTTAGGTGCAGCAGGGGGTTTCTACCTCTCCCACATGCACAACCTCACCCGGAACCACACCCCGAGTCCGCAGCGCGGATCCCGGGCGACGCCCGGTGCCGAGGACGGACCCGAGTGACTCCCCACAACTCAACGAGTCGGACCAGTAACGCTGCGACCGAACAGATCTTGCCCAACGATGGACACTGCAGAGAGGAAACGCGTTGATCGCGCTTGCGCTCCCGGCCGCAACTACCGAAGAGGGATTCGTAGCCCCGACTATCGAGGACACCCACTACCGGGACATCCTGCCCTGGGGTGACGCCTACGGAGTCTGGTTCGACCCCGGCTTCGGCAAGCAGATGCTCATGGTCATCCTGTCCGTGGTCCTCATCGCCGCCTTCTTCCTCGTCGCCTCGCGGCGCGGCCAGCTGGTCCCCGGCAAGATGCAGTTCCTCGGCGAGTCGGCGTACGGCTTCGTGCGCAACTCCATCGGCAAGGACATCATCGGTGGGCGCGACTTCCTGAAGTACGTGCCCTGGCTCTTCACCGCCTTCTTCTTCGTGCTGGTGAACAACATCTTCGGTGCGATCCCGTTCCTGCAGCTGCCGAGCTTCTCGCACCCGGGCAGCGCCTACGCCATCGCGGCGATCTTCTACCTCCTCTGGGTGGGCATCGGCCTCAAGAAGCACGGCCTGCGCTACTTCAAGCTGGCCGTCGTCCCGTCGGGCGTGCCCTGGTACATCCTGCCGATCGTGGTGCCGATCGAGATCATCTCGAACTTCATCGTCCGTCCGGTCACCCACTCGCTGCGACTCTTCGCGACGATGCTCGCCGGCCACCTCATCGTGACCCTCGCCGGCTCCGCCATCGAGTACATGGTCTCCACCGGCAACATCCTCCTGCAGGGCACCAGCGTGCTGGTCCTCGTCGGCGCCGTGGCGATGTACATGCTCGAGGCGCTGATCATGGTCCTCCAGGCCTACGTCTTCACGCTGCTCGCCGCGATCTACATCGAAGGCGCGCTGCACGCCGACGCCCACTGATTCACACACGTCTTCCCCGTCGGGGATGATCCCAAACAACCTGTCGCATCCGAGCGGCATCTTGAAAGGAACACAATGGAAGTACAGGGTAGCCTCAACCTCGTTGGATACGGTCTCTCCGCAATCGGCGGTGGTATCGGTGTGGGTCTCGTCTTCGCGGCCTACATCAACGGCGTCGCTCGCCAGCCTGAGGCACAGCGTGTCCTCCAGCCCATCGCCTTCCTCGGTCTGGCACTGACCGAAGCCCTCGCGATCCTGGGCCTCGTCTTCGCCTTCGTCATCGGCGCCTGACACAGCCGCCCTGACCGACCGAAGACCAGTTGAAGAAAGACGGGTGAAAAATGCTTAACGCAGCAATCATGGCGGCGGAGGAGGGCTCCAGCCCCCTCGCGCCGAACTGGTGGGAGTTCCTCGTAACGCTGGTCGGCTTCGCCGTGCTGATGTTCATCGTCATCAAGTTCGTCATGCCGGCGTTCGAGAAGACCTTCGCCGAGCGCACCGCCGCGATCGAAGGCGGCATCGCCAAGGCGGAGGCCGCCCAGGCGGAAGCGAACGCGGCACTGAACGAGTACAAGCAGCAGCTTGTCGATGCACGCACCGAGGCGAACCGCATCCGTGAGGAAGCACGTGCCGAAGGCGCGCAGATCCTCGCGGACCTCAAGGAGAAGGCCGCCGCCGAGTCGGCGCGCATCTCCGAGCAGGCGCACGTCCAGATCGAGGCAGAGCGCCAGGCCGCAGTGGTCTCGCTCCGCGCCGAGGTCGGGACGCTCGCCACGGATCTCGCCAGCCGTATCGTCGGGGAGTCCCTCGCCGATGACGCCCGCTCGTCGCGCGTCGTCGACCGCTTCCTCGCGGACCTCGAGACCTCCTCGCACGGTGCCGCTTCGGACCGGGCAGGTGCGGCCAAGTAATGGCAGGTGTATCGAGCGTCTCCCTGGCCACCGTCCGTGAAGGGCTGGAGGCCCGGCTGCCGGGTACCACCCTGGCCCTCGCGGAGGACCTGTTCGGCGTCCTGGCGATCCTGGACAGCAACGCCGGTCTCCGGCGCGCGCTGACCGATCCGTCACGTACCGGCCGGGACAAGGCCGTGCTGGTGGACCAGCTCATCGCAGGCCGGGTGTCGCCGGAGGCCGCGAGCGTGGTCAAGGACCTCGTCAACGAACGCTGGGCCAACGCCCGCGACATCGGTGACGCCCTGGAGACGCTCGCCGCGACCGTCGTCATCGCCGTGGCCGAGCAGGGCCGGGGAGCGGAGGGCCTGGACCAGCTCGAGAACGAGCTGTTCTCCTTCATCCAGGTGGTCGCCTCGAACCACGCCCTGCAGAGGGCGCTGTCGGAGGCGCAGGCCAGCCCGGAGTCGAAGGTCGCCCTCGGCCTGAAGCTCGTACCCCAGGCGGGTGCGGCCGGCAGGCTCCTCATCGCGCAGGCCGTCCGCGCCCCGCGCGGACTCAAGCCCGCAGCCCTCGTGCAGCGCTTCCTCGAACTCGTCGCCGCACGCCAGCAGCGCTGGATCGCCAACGTCAGCGTCACCCGTCCGCTGACGGCGAGCCAGCTCGCCCGCCTGGAGTCCGGCCTCAACGCCATGTATGGCCGTGAGCTCAAGGTCAACGTGAAAGTCGACCCTTCACTCATCGGCGGAGTCCGTGTCAGCGTTGGAGACGAGATGGTCGACTCGACCGTCATCACGCGTCTGTCCGAACTCCGCCGCACGTTGGCGGGATAGGCGTCAGCGCCTGTCCCACCGGAGTTCCACCCACTGAATCACACCCCGGTCGCCACGCACCCCATGGAGACCAACAACACAGGAGAGCAGGGACTGAGATGGCCGAATTGACCATCAACGCCGAAGACGTACGCAGTGCGTTGAACGACTTTGCGGCGTCCTACGAGCCCGGGAATGCGGAGCGCGTCGAAGTCGGCCGCGTCTCCACCGCCAGCGACGGCATCGCCCGTGTGGAGGGCCTTCCCTCCGTCATGGCGAACGAGCTGCTGCGGTTCGAGGACGGCACGCTCGGACTCGCCCAGAACCTCGACACGCGCGAGATCGGTGTCGTCGTCCTCGGTGACTACAACGGCATCGAAGAAGGCCAGGAAGTGCACCGCACGGGCGAGATCCTCTCGGTCCCCGTCGGCGACGCGTTCCTCGGCCGCGTGGTCGACCCCCTGGGCCAGCCCATCGACGACCTGGGCGAGATCGTCGCCGAGGGCCGCCGTGCGCTCGAGACCCAGGCCCCCGGCGTCACGCAGCGCAAGTCGGTGCACGAGCCCATGCAGACCGGACTCAAGGCCATCGACGCCATGATCCCGATCGGCCGTGGCCAGCGTCAGCTGATCATCGGCGACCGCCAGACCGGCAAGACCGCCATCGCCGTGGACACGATCATCAACCAGAGGGACAACTGGGCCTCGGGTGACGTGAACAAGCAGGTCCGCTGCATCTACGTGGCGATCGGCCAGAAGGCGTCGACCATCGCCGCCGTGCGCCAGACCCTCGAGGACAAGGGTGCACTGGAGTACACGACGATCGTCGCGTCCCCCGCGTCCGACCCCGCCGGGTTCAAGTACCTCGCCCCCTACGCCGGATCGGCCATCGGCCAGCACTGGATGTACGGCGGCAAGCACGTCCTCATCGTGTTCGACGACCTGTCCAAGCAGGCCGAGGCCTACCGTGCGGTGTCGCTGCTGCTCCGCCGCCCGCCGGGACGCGAGGCCTACCCGGGCGACGTGTTCTACCTGCACTCCCGTCTGCTCGAGCGCTGCGCGAAGCTCTCGGACGACCTCGGTGCCGGTTCGATGACGGGCCTGCCCCTCATCGAGACGAAGGCGAACGACGTCTCGGCGTACATCCCGACCAACGTCATCTCGATCACCGACGGCCAGATCTTCCTGCAGTCGGACCTCTTCAACGCCAACCAGCGTCCCGCCGTGGACGTCGGTGTGTCGGTGTCCCGCGTGGGCGGCGCCGCCCAGGTGAAGTCGATGAAGAAGGTCTCCGGCACCCTGAAGCTCGATCTCGCCCAGTACCGCGACATGCAGGCTTTCGCGATGTTCGCCTCGGACCTGGATGCGGCGTCACGCCAGCAGCTGACCCGCGGCGCACGCCTGATGGAACTGCTCAAGCAGGGCCAGTACTCCCCGATGCCGGTGGAGCAGCAGGTCGTGTCCATCTGGGCCGGGACGAACGGCTACCTGGACGACGTGCCGGTGGAGGACATCCGCCGCTTCGAGACGGAGTTCCTGGAGCACCTCGGCCACAAGTCGCAGATCCTCAACACGCTCGCCCAGACGGGCAAGCTCGAGGACTCGACGGCGGAGGAGCTGAAGACCCAGATCACGGACTTCAAGCAGGGCTTCTTCGGGGTCGGTGCCGACGGTTTCGGTGCGGGCCACGAGGAGTACCAGGCCATCGACGCCGACTCGGTCGAGCAGGAAAAGATCGTTCGACAGAAGCGCTAGAGGATCTGTTCGCCGGGAGGGGCCATGCCCCTCCCGGCGGCAGGACCCTGGCCTGATCGCTCCCCGACGCGGGGGCGGAGGAAAGGACAAGCATGGGAGCCCAGATCCGGGTCTACCGCCAGAAGATCGCCTCGACCACGTCGACGCGGAAGATCTTCAAGGCGATGGAGCTGATCGCGACGTCTCGCATCGGCAAGGCACGCACGCGTGTCGCTGCGGCCCTGCCGTATGCCAACGCGATCACCCGGGCCGTCTCGGCCGTGTCGTCGCAGACGGAGATCGACCACCCGCTCACCACCGAGCACGGTGAGGTGCGCCGCGCCGCCGTCCTGGTGTTGACCTCCGACCGCGGCCTCGCCGGGTCGTACTCGGCCAGCGCCCTCAAGCAGGCCGAGGGCCTGTTCGAGGTGCTGCGCTCCGAGGGCAAGGAGATCCAGGCCTACCTGATCGGCCGCAAGGCGCAGTCGTACTTCGACTTCCGCCAGCGCGACTACGAGAGGGTCTGGACGGGCGGCACCGACGCCCCCGAGTTCGAGACCGCCCGCGAGGTCGGCGAGGCTCTCCTGGCGACCTTCCTCAAGGGTTACGACGAGGGCGGCGTGGACGAGATCCACGTGGTCTACACGAAGTTCCGCTCCATGGTGGTGCAGGAACCGTCCGTCATGCGCCTCCTCCCGCTGGAGGTCGTCGACGAGCAGGTCCCGCAGGACGGCGAGCTGCTGCCGCTCTACGAGTACGAGCCGGAGCCCGAGCAGGTCCTCGACGCCCTGCTCCCGCGGTACATCGAGTCGCGGATCTTCGCGGCGATGCTGCAGGCGTCCGCGAGCGAGCTCGCAGCGCGCCAGCGGGCCATGAAGTCCGCCGGTGACAACGCCACGGAGCTCATCAAGAAGTACACGCGCCTGCGCAACACCGCCCGCCAGGCGGAGATCACCCAGGAGCTCTCGGAGATCGTGGCCGGCGCGGACGCGCTGAACGCGTCCTGACGCCCCACCAGCCCGGATCCACGCGGACACCGGGCAGCTAGACTTAGTTCCACGCCATCTACGTAAATGAAGTGAGAGAGATGACTGCCCAGACTGTTGAGCACGGTACGGACTCAGTTGCCCCCGGCGCCACCGGCCGTATTGCACGTGTCATCGGCCCGGTTGTCGACGTCGAGTTCCCGGCCGACGCAATCCCCGCAATGTACAACGCCCTCACCACCGAGATCACTCTCAACGGTGTCACCCGCCTGATCACCTTCGAGACCTCGCAGCACCTCGGCGACAACCTCGTCCGCGCGATCTCCCTGCAGGCCACCGACGGACTCGTCCGCGGTACCGTGGTCCAGGACACGGGAGCCCCCATCTCCGTGCCCGTCGGCGACGGCGTGAAGGGCCACATCTTCAACGTCCTCGGCAAGCCCCTCGACGTCGAGGAGTCGGAACTCCAGATCTCCGAGCGCTGGCCGATCCACCGCTCGGCCCCGAGCTTCGCGTCCCTCGAGGGATCGACGGAGATGCTCGAGACCGGTATCAAGGTCATCGACCTGCTCACCCCGTACATCAAGGGTGGCAAGATCGGCCTGTTCGGCGGCGCCGGCGTCGGCAAGACCGTCCTCATCCAGGAGATGATCACGCGTGTGGCCCGCAACTTCGGCGGCACCTCGGTGTTCGCCGGCGTGGGGGAGCGTACCCGCGAGGGCAACGACCTCTGGGTCGAGATGGAGGAGGCGGGCGTCCTGAAGGACACCGCCCTCGTGTTCGGCCAGATGGACGAGCCGCCGGGAACGCGCCTGCGCGTGGCGCTGTCGGCACTGACCATGGCGGAGTACTTCCGTGATGTGCAGAACCAGGACGTGCTGCTGTTCATCGACAACATCTTCCGGTTCACCCAGGCCGGCTCGGAGGTGTCGACCCTCCTGGGCCGCATGCCGTCCGCCGTGGGCTACCAGCCGAACCTGGCCGACGAGATGGGTCTCCTGCAGGAGCGCATCACCTCGACGAAGGGCCACTCGATCACCTCGATGCAGGCCATCTACGTCCCCGCCGACGACTACACCGACCCGGCACCGGCGACCACGTTCGCGCACCTCGATGCGACCACCGAGCTCTCCCGCGAGATCGCGTCCCGTGGCCTCTACCCGGCCGTGGACCCGCTCGCGTCGACCTCGCGCATCCTGGACCCGCAGTACATCGGTCACGACCACTACAACACGGCCGTGCGCGTCAAGCAGATCCTCCAGAAGAACAAGGAACTGCAGGACATCATCGCGATCCTCGGTATCGACGAGCTCAGCGAGGAGGACAAGGTCGTGGTCGCCCGCGCGCGCCGCATCCAGCAGTTCCTCTCGCAGAACACCTACACCGCCAAGCAGTTCACCGGCGTCGAGGGCTCGACCGTCTCCATCCGGGACACCATCGAGGGCTTCGCGGCGATCTGCAACGGCGACCTCGACCACATCGCGGAGCAGGCGTTCTTCAACGTCGGCGGCCTCGACGACGTCGAGCGCCAGTGGGCCAAGATCCAAGAGCAGACCGGTAAGTAACGCCGATGGCATCGAACGGCGAACTCGAGGTCGAAATCGTCGCGGCCGACCACTTCGTGTGGTCGGGCGCGGCGCGTACCGTCAACGCACGCACCAGCAACGGGCAGATCGGGATCCTTCCCGGCCATGCGCCCATCCTGGCGATCCTCGAAGCAGGTGAGCTCTCGGTGGAACCCGTCAACGGTGAGCGCCTGGTGGTCGGTGTGGACGGCGGCTTCTTCTCGGTCGACTCCAACCGCGTGGTGATCGTGGCGGACAACGCCAGGGTCGGCGGTTCGGTGACTCCGGAATCCGTCTAGGGTTCCCGGCGTGGAGGCTCTCGGTGTGACGTTCATCTGCCTTGCGGTCGTGTTCGGCCTGCTCGTGCTCGTGATCGCCGCCTTCCTCCTCCGCCGCTACCAGCTGGGCCGAGCGCTCGGCACCTTCGACGCCTCCATCCGCCTCCCTCCCCGGGGCTGGCGGGTGGGGGTTTGTCGTTACACGGACAAGAACCTCGAGTGGCTCAGCCTCATCTCGCTCAGCCCCATCCCGAAGTTCCGCTTCCTCCGCAGCTCCCTC
Organism: Arthrobacter sp. Soc17.1.1.1; assembly: GCF_036867195.1. Taxonomy (NCBI): domain Bacteria; kingdom Bacillati; phylum Actinomycetota; class Actinomycetes; order Micrococcales; family Micrococcaceae; genus Arthrobacter; species Arthrobacter sp. Soc17.1.1.1. The sequence continues at coordinate 2,477,188 of NZ_JBAJII010000001.1, read as the reverse complement.
GAGGTGGCGGGGTGGCGTGCGGCCACCGAGGCGGAGCGGGCCAGCATCCAGCCGGGTGCGATCATCGTCCACCTGACGCACGAGGGCGAGGCCTTCGACATCGCCATGAGGTACGACGTCTACGCCGGTCTGTCCTCCTGGATCGAGGCCGGGCCGGTCATCGGCATCGGCACCTGGCGCTGATCCTGCCCGACCGACCCCCGCCTGCCGCGCGCCGCTGACCCTGCCGGCGCTCAGCCGCGATCGAGCGGCAGGACCCAGCGTCCCGCGCGGAGCACGCCTCTCAGCGCGAGGTCGGGCGACACCACGACGGCATCGGCGCGCAGTCCGCCGCGCAGGCTCCCCACCTCGTCGGCCAGGCCCAGCACGCCCGCCGGGACGCTCGTGGCGGACCGTACCGCGTCCTCCACGCCGACCCCCGCGCCCACCGCGCAGCGCACGACGTCGAGCAGGCTCCCGGCGCCGCCGGCCAGCCCACCCGTCGAGGTCAGCACCGCGGCGTCACCCACGACGGTCACCTCGCCGTGTCCCAGCGCGTACGTCCCCGACGTGCGGCCCGCCGCGGCGGTCGAGTCGCTGACGAGGCAGATGTTCTCCGCGCCCGCGATGGTGAACGCCATCCGGACCGTCTCGGGGTGCAGGTGCACGTTGTCGGCGATGAGCTCGACGGCGATCTCGCCGGCGCGCGCGCGCTGCAGGAGCAGGGGCACGGGGCCGGGGGAGCGGTGGTGGATCGCGGGCATCGCGTTGAACAGGTGCGTGGCGGTCGGCCTGCCGCTGAAGCCCTCGAAGCCCGTGGAGGCCAGCTCCTCGTTGATGAGGTCGAGCGCCGCCGTGGTCTGCTCGGTGGAGCTGTCCGTGTGCCCGATCGAGGGGATGACGCCGTGCATCACGAGTTCGTAGACCAGGACGTCGCTGCCCGGCAGCTCCGGGGCGTACGTCATGGACGTGAGGTGCCCCCGGCCCGCCGTGACGAGGCGCGCCACGTCCTCCTGCGTCGGCAGGAGCAGGAAGGCCGGGTCGTGGGCGCCGTTGCGCTCCCTGGACAGGAACGGACCCTCCGCGTGGATGCCGGCCACCAGCCCCGCCTCCGCCGCCGCGGCGAGGCGGCCGAAGGCGGCCTCGAGGTCGTCGAGCGGTGCCGAGCAGGTACTGGCGAGCAGTGTCGTCGTCCCGCCGCGGTGGAGGTGCGCCGCCGCGGCCTCGATGTCGGCGTCGGACCCGGAGGTGAAGTCCCCTCCGCCCGCCCCGTGGCAGTGGAGGTCGATCAGTCCGGGCAGGATGAGGAAGCCCTCGGGCAGCCGCTCCACGGAGGGATCGGCCCCGCCCGCCGAGACGATCCGTGAGCCGTCCCAGCGGAGCACGCCGTCGTCGATGATCCCGCCTTCGGTCACCAGGCGTCCGGAGAGGGCAGTGGGCGTTCCGCTGGAGTGGGCCATGCTCCGATTCTAGGCCGTCGCCCTCCGCGGGCCCCGGCGGACCGGAGGGCTGGCTAGAAGAGGCGGGAGGCGCTGTCGTCCACGCCGCGCATCGCGTCGTAGTCCAGCGTCAGGCAGTCGATGCCCCGGTCGGTGGCGAGGACGCGGGCCTGCGGCTTGATCTGCTGCGCGGCGAACACGCCGCGGACCGGCGCCATGATCGGGTCGCGGTTGAGCAGTTCGAGGTAGCGCGTGAGCTGCTCGACGCCGTCGATGTCGCCGCGCCGCTTCAGCTCGATGGCCACCGTGCGCCCCTGGGCGTCGCGCGCGAGGATGTCCACGGGGCCGATCGCCGTCATGTACTCGCGGCGGATGAGTGTGTACCCGGCTCCGAGGAGCTCGATCTGCTCGGCGAGCAGCCGCTGCAGATCGGCCTCCACGCCGTCCTTCACGAGGCCCGGATCGACGCCGAGGTCGTGGGCGGACTCGTGGAGGTGCTCGCGGATGTTGATGACCAGCCGGTCGTCGGTCTTGGCGTGCTGCACCGTCCACACCTCGGTGATGCCCTCGGCACGGTCGGCGTCGTCGGGCTCGCTCACCCGCAGGGTGGCGGGAGGGCTCATCCAGTTCAGCGGCTTGTAGGAGCCGCCGTCGGAGTGCACCAGGACGGAGCCGTCCGCCTTCACCATGAGCAGACGGGTGGCCAGCGGGAGATGTGCCCTGAGGCGGCCGATGTAATCGACGGAGCAGCGGGCTATGACGAGACGCACGGGGAAGATTCTACCGGGCGCGTGGCCGCCGGCTGCCCGGTGCGCGTCCGCGCACCGGCATCGGGCACACTGATGGGGTGCCCCGTTCCAATCGTCCCAACCGCCCCCGCGGGTCCTCGCGGTCCAAGGCGTCCGCACCGCCCGAGCCGGATCTCGAGCGGACGCGGCTGGGGCTGCCGCTGCGGGAGTCGGCGCCCGACGGCGAGTGGTCGGTGCGCCGCATCACCGAGCGGAACGCGGCCAAGACCTACACCTGCCCGGGGTGCAACTCCTTCATCCTGCCCGGGATCGCGCACCTGGTGGTGTGGCGGGAGGACTCGCTGTTCGGTGCCGAGACGGCCCTCGCGGACCGCAGGCACTGGCACGTGCGGTGCTGGCAGACGCGGAGCTTCCGCTACTGACACCCGCTACTGACGCCCGTCCCGCCGGGACGGCGACGGCCGGCCGCCCGTCCTAGACTGGGAGGATGCCCAGCGACCCGTACACCTTCATGCCCAGCGACGAGGCGATCGAGATCCGCGCGGCGACGGTGCTCCCCGCCGACCGGCGCGACATCGAGCTGCACACCGCCGACGGCCTGACGCTCGTGGGCGAGTTCGCCGCCCCCGCCGGCGGCCGTGCGCCGAGGGCCACGCTCGTGACCCTCCACCCCCTGCCCACGCACGGCGGTTTCATGGACTCGCACGTGTACCGGAAGGCGTCCTTCCGGCTGCCCGCCCTGGCCGACATCGCCGTCCTGCGGTTCAACACGCGCGGGACCTGCTCGCCGCGCGGCTGCAGCGAGGGCGCGTTCGACGGCGGCGACGGCGAGCGGCTGGACCTCCAGGCCGCCGTCGAGTGGGCCGTGGCGCAGGGGCTCGAGCACATCTGGCTCGTGGGCTGGTCCTTCGGGACCGAGCTGTGCCTCAAGTACGGCGCCCAGGACCCGGTGGCGGAGCTGATCGAGGGCGCCATCCTGCTGTCACCGCCGCTGCACCGCGCCGTCGACGCCGACCTCGACGCGTGGGGGGCCAGCGGGCTGCCCCTGAAGGTGCTCGTCCCCGAGTTCGACGACTACCTGGTCCCCGAGGACGCGGAGCGCCGGTTCGCCCGCGTGCCCCAGGCGGACGTGACCGGCGTGGACGGCGCGAAGCACCTGTGGGTGGGGGAGAAGTACGCGGCACGCGCGCTCAACGAGATCGTCGGCGTCGTGCGCCCGGACCTCGAGCTCCCCCTGCCCGCCCGGTGGACGGGACCGTCCGCCGTCGCGCCCTCGGCACCGGCGGGCGGCTGACGGCTACTGGCTGTCCTGCCGGGCGATGAACACTTCCTTGAGGAGCAGCATCACGGCCGCCGCCGTCGGGATGGCGATCAGCGCGCCGAGGACGCCGAGGAGGCTGCCGCCGGCGATGACGGCGATCACCGCGACCGCGCCGGGGACCGCGACGGCGCGCTGCATGATGCGCGGCGAGATGAAGTACGCCTCGAACTGGAGGTACGCCACGTAGGGGATGGCGAACAGGAGCGCTGTGTGCCAGCCGACCGTCAGGGCGATGAGGCTGACGATCACCGCGGCGATGGTGCCGCCCACCAGCGGGATGAACGCCAGCAGCGCGACGACGAACGCCAGCAGCACGGAGAACGGGACATCGGCGATCGACATCACGATGAACGCGAACGTGCCATTCAGGAGGGCCACGCAGGCCTGGCCGATCACGTACATGCCGACGCTGCGGGTGATCTCCTCGGAGAGGACCTCCACGCGGGGCCTGCGCGAGCGGGGCGCGAGCCGGTACGCCCACTTCTTGATGGACGGCAGGGACGCGAGGAAGTAGAGCGCGAGGACCAGGATCACCAGGGAGCCGAACAGGCCGTTGATGATCACCGTGCCGACGCCGAGGACCCCGCCGAAGATCCCGCCCACGGCCTCGCTGTTGGCGAAGAACTTGTCGATCTCCGAGACCACGCGGTCGCGGACCTGGAACTGCTGGTCGAGCGTCGTGAAGAACTCCGAGTTCAGGAAGTCGTCGGCGTACCCCGGGGCGCGCTCCACGATCTGGGAGGTCTGGCTCACGATCGTCGGGATGAGCAGGGCGAAGAACCCGGCCACGATGCCCACGAGCACGGACAGGGCCACCGCGATGCCCGCCGGGCGCGGCACGCCCTTCGTCTCGAGCCACCGGACGATCGGATCGAGCCCGAGGGCGATGAAGAGGGCCGCCCCGATCCACACCAGGAGCTGGCCCACGTTGGTGATGATGAAGAACGCCAGCAGTGCGAGCCCCACGCCGACGCTCATCATGAAGCCGAAGTGGATGGGGTGCGTCCTCATGCTGCGGCGGTCGGGGCCGCTGAACTTCAGGCGCTCGTCGGCGAGCGACACGTCGGGGTCGACGGCGACGCCCACGGGTTCGCGTTCCGGCGGGAACTCGAAGCGGGGCCGCGGCTGCGCCGCCGGGAGGGACTTCCGGGCGAGCGAGAAGAGGGAGCGCATGGTCGACGGCGGAGGCGTGCCGTCGCCCGGTGCAGCTGCGGGCTGCGTGTCCTCGACGGTCCCGGGCGGCTCGGGCCGCGGGAGCGGCTGGTCGAGCGGGACTTCCTGGTGGTCTGTCAACGAGGAGCTCAGCTTTCGAAAGGTGCGGTGCGTGTCCGGCGGGTGGGTCGACTAGCGAAACCCTAACAGCCGGGCACCGCCGAGGACGGTCTTGACGGGCCGCCCCCGGGACGGGGCTGCGGAGGAACTTCGTTACCATTGGGTGACTATTCCTGATGGCCCGGCGCCGCGTGCGCCGGGCCATCGGAGCGGAAGGGGCCGGGAGGTCCGCCGCAACGGACGACGATAGGCAACCAGTGCGCGGAAAGACAGCAGTACCGATCATCGTGGCAGGGCTCCTGCTGATGCTTCTCGGCATCGGCCAGCGGACCCTCTGGGCGCCCGCGGAGACGGTCACCGCGAGCGTCGCCCAGGGTGCCGGGACGGCGCCGGTCACCGTGATCGAGCCCGGAGCCCGCGGCGACGCCGACGGGTCGGTCGAGGTCACCGTCGAGGCGGACGGTCCCTTCACCCTCGCGATCGGTCGCGCGTCCGACGTCGAGGCGTGGGTGGGCGATGCCGCGCACCTCGCCGTCAAGGGCGTGGCCGACGAGACGCTGTCCTCCGAGTTCACCGACGGCGAGGACTCCGTCCCCGATCCGAGCGGCAGCGACCTCTGGATCAGCGAGGAGCCCGGCGACGGATCGCTGACCTACCGGTGGAGCGAGCCCGTGGAGGGCGACTGGTCCATCCTGCTCGCCGCCGACGGGACGGCGCCCGCTCCCACCCAGGTCTCCGTCACGCGCCCCAACGACCAGTCCACACCGTTCGCCCTGCCGCTCATCATCGGCGGAGCGCTCGTCGTCGTGCTCGGCATCGCGCTCCTCTTCGTCCCGCCGCGCGACCGTCGGGGCTCACAGGCCGACGCGGCCGAGGGCACCCGGGCGCATGCCCGCCGGCACGCCCGGGCCGGCGGGTCGGCGGTCCCGTCGATCGCCGCTCCCGCGCCCGTCCTCGTCCTCACGGGCCTCGTGGCGGGCGGGTCCCTGCTGGGGATCGCCCCCGGGATGGCGACGACGACGCCGTCCCCTGCGGCCACCGCGACGCCGTCCTCCGCGGCCACCGCGACGCCGTCCCCTGCGGCCACCGCGACGCCGTCCTCCGCGGCCACCGCGACGCCGTCCTCCGCGGCCACCGCGACGCCGGACGCGTCGTCGTCCGCCGCTCCCGGTGCGCCGTCCGCGGGCAGCGAGGCCAGCGGCCCGCCCGTGGTCCTCGCCGGCCAGCTCGAGCGGATCCTCGCGTCCGTCGCCTCGACCGTCGCCGACGCCGACGCCGCCTCCGACGCCCGGCGCCTGGCCCCGCGCGTCGACGGCGCCGCGCTCGACCTGCGGACCGGGTCCTACGCCGTCCGCGCGAAGGACGCACAGGCCGCCGCCCCCGTGCCGGTCGCGGCGGAGCCCGTGCTGCTGGACATGATCCCCACCGACGCCGAATGGCCCCGGACGGTCGTGGCCCTCACGCAGAGCGACGACAACCCGGTGCCGCAGGCCCTCCTGCTGGTGCAGGAGACCCCGCGCGAGAACTACAAGCTGACCTCCGCGGTCCAGATGCTGCCCGGCAGCACCTTCCCCTCCCCGCCGGCGCCCGGCGCATCGGCTCCCGTCCCGCTCGACGACGCCGGGACGCTCGCGAAGGCACCCCAGGACGCCGTCGCGTCGATCGCCGACTTCCTCACCACGCCGGCCGGCACCAACGCCGCGACCTTCGAGGAGAACTCCTTCTCCGAGGCCATCACCGAGTTCCAGGCCGGCGTCGTCGCCGACCCGGGCAACAAGGCGGCCACCATCACCTTCACCCACCAGGCCCAGGGCGACCGCACGCAGGCCCTGCCGACGGGCGACGGCGGCGCGATGGTGTTCGGGTACATCACCCACACCTACTCGAGCGTCCCGAAGGGTGCCGGGGACACCATCGACCTCAAGGGCACGGTGTACCAGTCGCTGACCGGCAGTGACGCCAGCGACAAGGGAATCGACGTCAACTACGGCGAAGCCGTGATGCTGTACGTCCCCCCGGCCGGCAGCGACGATAGGATCCGGGTGACCGGCGCAGCGCAGCAGCTGCTGTCGGCGAAGCTCCGCTGACCCGGAACACACGAGCATCCCTCCCAGGCAGCCAGAGAAAGGCAGAGCATTGTCCACACCACCACAGCGGGGCGGCATGCCGCCGTCCGCCATGAACCTGCGGGGAGCGGTGGACCTGTCCGCGCTCAAGGCGCGGGCCGACGCCGCCGCCCGCCCCGCCGCGACGCGCCAGCCCTCGGCAGGGCCGAGCCCGTACGTCGTCGAGGTGACCGAGCAGACGTTCCCGCAGCTGGTGCAGCTCTCCACCCAGGTGCCCGTGGTCGTGAACCTCCGCGCCACCTGGAGCGAGCAGTCGAACCAGGTGACCGCTGTCCTCGAGGCGGCGGCGGTGGAGTTCGACGGACGCATCCTGCTCGCCAACGTCGATCTGGAGGCCCAGCCGCAGATCGCCCTGGCGTTCCAGGCCCAGGGCGCGCCGACCGTCGTCGCCGTGGTCAAGGGCCAGCCGGTCCCGCTGTTCGAGGGCGCCGTGCCCGATCCCCAGATCCGCGCGTACCTCGACGAACTCCTGAAGGTCGCGGAGGCCAACGGTGTGACGGGCACGCTCAACGACGGCGCCGGACCCGGCCCGGCCGCGCCCGAGGAGCCGCCGCTGCCGCCCCTGCACCAGGAGGCGTTCGACGCCATCGAGGCCGGGGACTACCCGGCCGCGGCCGCCGCCTACCGCCGCGCGCTGGCGGAGCAGCCCGCCGACGCGGACGCCAAGGCCGGGCTCGCGCAGGTCGAGCTCATGCAGCGGGTGCAGGACGCGGATGCCGCCGCCGTCCGGCAGCGCGGCGCCGACGAGCCGGACACCGTCGACGCGCAGCTCGCCGTCGCCGACCTCGATCTCACGGGCGGCCACGTGGAGGACGCCTTCAACCGCGTCGTCGCCTTCATCGGACGGACCTCGGGCGAGGACAGGGAAGCGGCGCGCAAGCGCCTGCTGGAGCTGTTCGACGTCGTCGGCGTCGCCGATCCGCGCGTCGCGAAGGCCCGCAGCGCGCTCGCGCGCGCCCTCTTCTAGCAGGCCCGCACCGCTTCCGGCAGGGCACCCGCCGCCGGTCACGGTGTTCCTCCCCCCACGCACCCCGTACGACTCCCAGAGGATGGCATGACTCCCGCAGCTCCCGCCGGTACGCCCGGCCTGTTCGACCCGATCGCGCTCCGTTCCCTGGACCTGCCCCACCGGGGCTGGGTCGCGGCGATGTGCCAGTACTCGTGCGATCCGGCCACGGCTCCCGGCGTGCCCACGGACTGGCACCTCGTGCACCTCGGGCAGTTCGCCACCGGGGGCGCCGCGCTCATCATCACGGAGGCCGCCGCGGTGAGTCCGGAGGGCATGATCAGCCCCCGCGACGCCGGTATCTACACGCAGGAGCAGGCGGACGCCTGGCGCCGCATCAACGACTTCGTCCACGAGCACAGTGCGGTCGGGACGAAGACCGCGGTGCAGCTGGCGCACGCCGGGCGGAAGGCCTCCACGTACTGGCCCTTCAGCGGGAAGCAGGATTCCGTCCCGGAGTCCGAGGGCGGCTGGCAGACCGTCGGCCCCACCGACGAGGCCTTCGGCCGGTACGCTGCGCCCCGGGCCATGACCGAGGAGGACATCCGGAAGGTCATCCGCGACTTCGGTGCTGCCGCAGCCCTCGCCGTCGACGCCGGCTTCGACACCATGGAGATCCACGCCGCCCACGGGTACCTGCTGCACCAGTTCCTCTCCCCGCTGGTCAACACCCGCACGGACGGCTGGGGCGGCTCCGAGGAGGCCCGCTTCCGGCTGACGCTCGAGGTGATCCGCGAGGTCCGGCGCGTCATCCCCGACACCATGCCGCTGCTGCTGCGCATCTCCGCGTCCGACTGGACCGAGGGCGGGATCGACGGCGCCGTGTCGGCACGGCTCGCCAAGCGTGCCGCGGAGGAGGGTGTCGACTTCGTGGACGTGTCGTCCGGCGGAGCCGTCCCCAGGGCGTCCATCCCTGTCGGCCCCGGCTATCAGGTGGCCCTCGCCGAGGAGGTGCGGACCTCCGGCGTGCCGACCGGCGCCGTCGGCCTCATCAGCGACCCGCGCCAGGCCGACGACGTCATCCGCGAGGAGCGGGCCGACGTCGTCCTCATCGCCCGGGCCGCCCTGCGCGACCCGCACTGGTGGATGCGCGCCGCGGGCGAGCTCGGCCACGACCTCGTCCCCGCACCCCAGTACGAGCGGGCAGGCGGCTTCTGACCTGCATCTTCTCCTCCTTTGGGATGACGAGGAGCTCGAGCGCGCGTTGCTAGCGTGACAGCATGAGTTCCCTCGTGCCACCGCCGACCGATGAGAACAATCCGCAGGCCAGGGCCGGTACGGCCGCGCTGAGCATCCGCGGTCTCGCCAAGCGTTTCGGGGAGAAGATCGCCGTGAACGGCGTGACGCTCGAGGTCCCGCCGGGCTCCTTCTACGGTCTCGTGGGACCGAACGGCGCCGGCAAGACCACCACGCTCTCCATGGCCACGGGCCTGCTCCGCCCCGACTACGGCCAGGCGCTCGTGCACGGCGTCGATGTCTGGGCGCAGCCGCTCGAGGCGAAGAAGCTCATGGGCATCCTGCCCGACGGCGTCAGGCTGTTCGACCGGCTCACCGGCGAGCAGCTCGTCACCTATGCGGGACTGCTGCGCGGCATGGACCGCGAGACCGTGCTGGAGCGCACCGGCGACCTGCTGCGCGCCCTCGACCTCGCGAACGACGCCGGGACGCTCGTGGTCGACTACTCGGCGGGCATGACGAAGAAGATCGCGCTCGCCTCGGCCCTGATCCACGCACCGAAGCTCCTCGTCCTCGACGAACCGTTCGAGTCCGTCGACCCGGTCTCGGCCGCGAACATCCGTGACATCTTGACGGGCTATGTGCGCTCCGGCGGCTCGGTCATCGTGTCCAGCCACGTGATGGACCTCGTGCAGCGCATGTGCGACCACGTCGCCGTCATCGCGGCGGGCACCGTCCTCGCCGCGGGGACCGTCGACGAGGTCCGGGGCGACGCGACCCTCGAGGACCGCTTCGTCGAGCTCGTCGGCGGCCGCAGCACATCGGAAGGGCTGTCGTGGTTGCGGACCTCCTGAGACTCAAGCTCCTCCTGCTGCGGAACTCGCTCAAGCGCAGCACCGGGCAGCTCATCGGCGTGATCCTCGGCGGTCTGTACGGGCTGGGACTGCTGGTCCTGCTCATGATCGGCCTGGTGCTGCTCGGCACCGCTGAGCTCGAGGTCATCAGGACCGTCCTCGTGATCGGCGGTTCGGCGGCCGTGCTCGGCTGGATCATCATCCCCATCGCGGCGACCGGCATCGACATGACCCTCGACCCCGCGCGGTTCGTGACCTTCGCGATCCCGATGCGCCAGCTGCTCGCCGGTCTCGTGCTCGGCGGTCTCGTGGGCATCCCGGGGGTGGTCACCCTGATCGCCACGCTGACGCAGGTGATCACGTGGATCCGCTACCCGGCGGCCGCCCTGACGGCCCTCGTCTGCGGTCTGGTCGCCGTCCTGCTGTGCGTCGTGGCCTCGCGGCTCGTGACGACGGCGGTGTCCTCGATGACGGGCTCGCGACGCTTCAAGGACGTCAACGGCATCGTCGCCTTCATCCCCCTGATCTTCCTCGGCCCGATCATCGGGGGAGTCACGGCAGGGTTCCAGAGCTCGCCGGGCTTCGCAGTGACCCTCGCCGACGTCCTCGCCTGGACTCCGCTCGGTGCGCTGTGGGCGGCACCGGCGGACGTCGCGGCGGGATACTTCGGTCCGGCGATCCTGAAGTTCCTGATCGGGACGGCCACGCTGGTGCTGTTCCTCGTGCTCTGGAGCCGCAGCCTCACGCACGCCCTGGTCACGCCTCCCTACAACGCCGTCACGAAGAGGGCGGGCGGGAACCTCGGCTGGTTCTCCCGGTTCCCGGCGACCCCCACGGGCGCCATCGCGGCGAGGGCGCTGACCTACTGGCTCCGCGACCCGCGGTATTCCGCGTCCCTCGTGGTGATCCCGTTCCTCGCGGTGCTGCTCTACTTCTCGGGTGGAGGATCGGGCACGGCGTTCGCCTTCCTCGGTCCACTCACCGCATTTCTACTCGCGTGGTCCATCTCGGCCGACATCTCCTACGACAACACCGCCTTCAGCCTGCACGTCTCCACCGGTGTCAGAGGCTACGACGACCGTCTCGGCCGGGCCGTCGCCCTGATGGTCTTCTCCCTACCGGTCACCCTCGTCTTCACGGTGGTGCCGTTGCTCGTCACGGGCCGGACCGAGGATCTGCCCGTGATGCTGGGTCTGTCGCTCGGCCTGCTGCTGACCGGCGCGGGCCTGTCGAGCGTCGTATCGGCGCGCTACACCTACAACGTCCCGCTGCCCGGCGAGAGCGCCTTCAAGACGCCGCCGGGGACGAACTTCACCATGTTCGCCGTCCAGTTCATCGGATGGTTCGTGATGCTGTTGCTGGCGCTGCCCGAGATCGTCCTCACGATCCTCTACTTCGTGACCGGTGACGCCCTGTTCGGCTGGCTGACCGTCGTGGTCGGGCTGGTGCTCGGCAGTGTGCTGTTCGTGGTCGGTATCAGGACGGGTGGCCGGTGGTACGACCGCAGGGCTCCCGAGCTTCTCCTGGCGGTCTCCGCCAACCGCTGACCCCTGGAGGTCGGGTTCGAGCCGGCCCTGGTGGGCCATTGGAGATCGTTCATCGGCGCATACCTGCGCTGCGCTCCGTGACCGTCCGGAAGCCAGGCCGAGGGTGGGCGCCGGGGGCTCCTGCCGGATTTCGGGTCGTATGGCCGAATTCGCCTGTGCATAACCTGTAGCGCGCGGGGCTCATCGGGCTATGCTGAGGGCCATTCCGGTCCCCGGACGCTTGTGATGGGGGAGTTGCATGTTCCTGGTGCGTGCAGATGCTCATGGCCGCCGCCGTCGAGGGGTACCGCCCCTCCTGGCCGGTGCGGCGGTCGCGGTGCTGCTCCTGAGCGGATGCCAGGGCGATCCGGATCCGTCCGTCCAGCCGAGTTCCGACCCTTCGTCGTCCTCCTCGACGGCGCCTTCGGGTTCTGCCGCTCCATCCGTGTCGGCTTCCGCCGGCCCCGAGCCGTCGCCTGCGTCGTCGGCCGGTCCGGCGGCGAACATCCCGGTGCCGGTGAAGCCTGCACTGGCGGACGAGAACTCGGCCAAGGGGCTCGAAGCGTTCACTAAGTACTGGTTCGAGCTGTTCTCCTACGGCTACGAGACCAACGACTGGGCGCCGTTCGAGGCAGTAACGGACCCTCGATGTGAGACATGTTCCAATGCAGTCAGCGCGGTCAAAGGCGTCTACGCGAATGGCGGATGGGTTTCTGGAGCCAATTCGGACGTCACAACGTTCACCACCGATTTCCTGACGAACACAGAGGGATCAATTGGTTCTTATGTAGAAGTTGTTCAAGGGGCCTCAAAAACCTACTCGTCCTCTGGCGAGGTCGAAGCCGATGCGCCAGAAGGGGATCCCAATTTCAATGCTATCTTCTCAGCTCACTTAGAAGGCCGTTGGGTGATGCTTGATTTCGGTGCGCCTGAGGGGACAGGGTAATGAAGTCCCTATTGGTCCGCATCATTCTAATCATTCCCATTTTCTTATTCTGCACTCCTTTAGCGACGGCGTTGGGTGATGGCAACGACATCCGATTCGACGGCGACACAGCGACTGCAAAGGTTCGAGATACCAGTTCCTTCGGCAAGAATGCACTAGGAGGCAGACCCGACGCTCAACGAGGCAGTGGGGCAAAAGAGGTGCCGGCAATGTTGCCCGTGAACGATGGCATCGAGTACACCTACGTCCGTGCCTGCACAGCCGGAGTCGGTGAGGCACTCGACCCAGCGACCTGCCCGAGGATGAACGCCCAGTGCGCTGCCCAGGAGGGTGGCATCTTGGTGAACTGGATCGAGGTGAACAACAACACGCAGCCGGCAACGCGGACGCCGACAGGCCGGACCTCGTGTATGTACCCAGGCGAGCCGCCCCAACCACCGGTGGAGGGCGCGGCAGTGCCGGAGCAAGCGCCCATCGTCATCAGCCTTGAAGAGTTCCAGAAGCAGCCGGTGCTGGCCGCGACGATCCTGTCACAGCCCTCGAACTTCGGGCTACGGAACGCCCACTCGAATATCTATGCGCAGGCTCAGGAGCAGGAATTCACGTTCGACTTCCAGGACGCCTCGATCGTGCTCAAAGCCCGGCCGGTGTCCTACCGATGGGCCTACGGTGACGGCTCCAGCATGACGACCACCACGCCCGGCGGCCCTGTCATCGAGAACGCTTTCAACACTCCCACGACGACGAGCCATCAGTACGCTCAGACCGGGGACTTCCAGGTCACCGTGACCACGTTCTTCGCCGGGGACTATTCAGTGGACGGCGGACCGTTCCAGCCGGTCGCCGGAGAAGCTGCGGTCGTCTCCGCGCCGCATCTCATGAGTATCTGGCGAACGCAGTCCCACCAAGTGAGTCAGGACTGCCTGGAGAACCCGACCGGCATCGGCTGCCAGCCACCCACGCGCTGACTGCCCTCATGCATTGATCGCAGCCGCTGGCCGAGTGCAGCCCGTCGATGATCAGCCGAGTGCCACCCCTCTACGAGCCCTGCCGTGCGACCAAGCCCCTCCCTTCCGCGCTCCGGAGGGCGAGCGGTCAGAAGGGTGGTGGGTCGGGAGTGGTGGTGTAGGTGCGGCCGGTGGGGGAGATCGCAGTGAGGGTGCCGACGGGATCGCCGGGGGCGTGTTGTGTGTAGTGCCAGATGCCCTGGGTTTTGAGCATGTGGTGGGTGCGGCAGAGGTGGGCGAGGTTGTCGTGGTCGGTGGGCCCGTGGTGGGACCAGGGCACAGTGTGGTCGAGGTCGCAGCGGGAGGCAGGGGTGGTGCAGCCGGGGTGGCGGCAGGTCTGGTCGCGCACGCGCAGCCATTGTTTGAGGTCGGCCGGGACCGTGTAGGTGGTGCGGCCGACACTGAGCACGGCCCCCGTTTCAGGGTGCGTGAGGAGTCGGGTGAAAGAGGGGGCGTGGGCGGCGAGGCGGCGGGCGGTGTCGGCTGGGATGGGCCCATAGCCTTCGAGGTCGGCGGGGGTGTCGTCAAGACCGAGGAGGGTCAATACGGGCACGGTGACGTTGACGTGAGCCCGGATCCTCGGCTCCACCATCCCACCGGCACCGCCGACACCGCCGACACCGCCGGCACCGCCGGCACCGCCGGCACCGCCGGCACCGCCGACACCGCCGGCACCCGGCTGCGTACCGGACAGAAGCCCGAACCCGCAGCGGCAACCGCCGCATGCATCCTTGCTCCGGCGAGCACCGGAGGGCTCTGCGGCGTACGGCCCGACACCAGCGCTGACGGGTGTGCTGTGGCTGGTGCCGGCACTACGAGGTGCGGCTGTCGGGTTCTCCGCACCCGGACAGAGGCGCGCGGGGCAGGCGGGGGTCAGGAGGAGATCGGTGAGGATGTCGGTGCGTAGGTGGGGCAGGGTGCGGGTCTCGGTAGGGCTCTGCAGGGCGCGGGCGGTGGTGGTCAGCCGGGTGTCGATGGCGGTGGCGTCGGTGGCTGGCAGGTAGATGTGCAGCCAGGCCATGGCGTCGTGATCGGGTTCGAGGTCCACCCGGCGTCGCGCGGCGGCGGTGGTGGCGCGGGCGTGGAGGGGCTCGGGGTGCAGGCGGGCGCGCAGGGTACGGGCTTTGACCGCGGTCCGGGCGGCGGTGGTGTCCGCGGCGATGGGTAGGAGGTGTTCTTCGAGCTGGGCAGCGGCCTGCGGGGGCAGGTCGGAGCATTCGTGGACCAGGGTCGTTGCGTGGGTCCAGGAGATGGTCCCGGCGTGCAGTGCCGCGAGGGTTCTGGGCTGGTGTTTGACCAGGACCGCGGCGTGCTGGACGAGGCGATGGGCGGTGCGTTGGGGGATCCGCAGCAGGCACGCGACCTCGGCGGCGGCGGCCGTGTCGGCGAGATTCGTCCGCCGCCGCACGCCCGCCTCGTTGCCGGAGAGTGAGCCGGGCCGGACGCCGGGGGTTCGGCCATTCTGGTAGTCGAAGAATTCGTCCTCGAGGAGTTTCCGCAGCTCCTCGGTGGCCACCGCCATCTCGGCGTCGATACGGGCTTTCTGCGCGGCGAGGGACAGGATACGAGCGTCGATCCGCTCGCATTCTTCCCGGTATTCCGCGTTCGTCCTCATACCCATTATTCTCCCGCCTGCCACTGACAGGATCAGGGCTCTCCATAACGTCGTTCGACTATGTGGATAACCTGCCGAGCAGCGAATCGAGGGACAAAGAGATGAACAATTGGTCGGTAAACGGTGGCCCTCTTGATCCGGTGAACTCAGCAGCGAGATCATTCGCCCACCCCCTGTGACGCAGACGCCCGGGCGATAGACTGGAGCCATGACTATGCCCGCAGATCCCTTCGCAAACGATCCCCTCGATGCCGGCACCGGGGGCTCCACGGCGACCATCGAGCGTGAGGAACTCCGCCAGGAGGTGGAGCCCGGTGACGCCGAGCGCTTCGCCCACTACGTCCGCAAGGAGAAGATCATGGAGTCGGCCTTCACCGGCGAACCCGTGATCGCACTCTGCGGCAAGGTGTGGACTCCCGGCCGGGACCCCGAGAAGTTCCCCGTCTGCCCCGAGTGCAAGGAGATCTACAACGGTCTCCGCCCGGGCAACGACAAGCCCAAGGACTGACGGCAGGCCCGCTGACGGCACGTTCGGCCGACGGTAGATCCGACGGTAGATCCGACCGACGGCAGGCCCTGTAGGCATATGTCCGACCGACGGGCGCCGGCTTCACCGGGATACCGGGATACGGGGATGCCTTCAGCCCGGCGTACGCCGAGCCGGGCCGACGCCGGATCGACAGCACGTGCGAAGCGGAGGAACACGCGCCCGTCCACTCCGTGCACATCGCTCGGGTTCGACGACTGCCGACACGGGTGTACGCGTGTTGTCGCATGCCGGCTTCTGCCACGCCCGTGCCGGATCCCATGAACACCGGCTGATCAAGCAGTCCGGAACACCGTGCGCCGCCACGCGCGAGACGCACCAGAACCACACGCGAGACGCACCAGAATCACGCGATACAGAGCAGGACTGCGCGAGACGCACCAGAATCACGCGCGAGACGCACCAGTACCACGCGCGAGACACAGCAGAAACGCGCGCGAGACGCACCAGAACCACGCCCGATACCCAGCAGAACACAGGTGACATGAGCAAGACCTCCGACAGGGCAGGGACCGCGACAGCCGGCGCGATGTCGCCCGAGCTGCGCCCACTCACGATCGGCATCCTCGCCATCATCACCTGCGCGGCCTTCGAGGCGATGGCCGTCATCACCGCCATGCCCTCGGTGGCGAAGGAACTCTCCGGCGAGTCGAGCTATGGTCTGGCGTTCTCCATGTACCTGACGGCATCGCTGCTCGGGACCGTCGTCGCCGGTTCCTGGTGCGACCGCAAGGGACCCCGCCCGGCCCTCGCCGTCGGGCTGGCCCTCATGATCCTCGGACTCCTCCTGGCGGGGGCGGCCCCGGATTTCTGGCTCGTCACGGTCGGCCGCGCCGTCTCCGGCCTGGGCGGCGGTTCCATGATCGTGGCGGTGTACGTGGTGATCGGGCGGTCCTTCCCGCTCGCGGCCCAGCCGGTCGTGTTCGGCTGGCTCGCCGCCGCGTGGGTGCTGCCGGCGTTGATCGGACCCGTGGTCGCCGGCTTCGTGACGCAGCACGTCGGCTGGCGCTGGGTGTTCCTCGGAGTCGTGCCCGTGGTGATCGCAGCCGTCCTCATCGTGTGGCCGAAGACGCGGGGACTCGGTCCCATGGCAGCCGCCGAGGCCGGCCCGGCGAAGGGACGCGTCCTCCGCGGGGTCGCCCTGGCCGGCGGTGTCTTCGCCGCGCAGTGGGCCGTGGTCCGGCTCGCCGACACGCAGGACCCCGACGCCGCGACGGTGGCGGTCCTCGTGTCCCTCGCCGTCGTGGGCGTCGTCGTCGCCCTCCTCGTCCTGCCTCCGCTGCTGCCCAAGGGCGCCCTGGTCCTCGCCCGCGGGCTGCCGAGCATCATCGCCACCCGCGGCATCGTGAATGTGGCCTTCTTCGGCACCGAGGCCTTCATCCCCCTGATGCTCGTGAGCTCCAGGGACATCGACCCGGGCACCGCGGGCCTCACGCTGAGCGCCGGGGCGCTCGGCTGGAGCGCGGGGTCCTTCGTGCAGGCGCGCGTCACCTTCAACCGGAAGTGGCTGCTGGTCGCCGGGTCGTCGATCCTCTCCCTCTCTCTCGGCGGATTCGCCCTCGCGACCGCGACGGAAGCCCCGCTGTGGGTGCTCGCCGTGGTGTGGGGAGTGTCCGGATTCGCCATGGGGATGACGCTCTCGAGTACATCGGTGCTGGTGCTGAAACTCTCCGCGCCCACCGAGCAGGGACGCAATTCGGCTGCCCTGCAGATCTCCGACCAGCTCGGCGGCGTGGCCGGGACGGCCGGTGCGGGAGCCCTGTTCGCCCTCCTGCACGACCCCGCGGATCCCGGCCACGTACCGACGTTTGTTGCGATCTGGCTGGCTCTGTGGGTGTTCACGGCAGCGGGTATAGTTTCGGGTCTGAGAGGGGCCAGGTCATCCGATGACGGCCCCGGTCTCCCCAGCAAGTCAATGGAAGGTACTGTCCCGGCGTGAGTAGTGACACCCTGTTCGGTGCCGGCGCAGCCCTGCCCCCCGCATATCCGGAGCGCGCAGCCTGGGGGACCGCCCCCAAGCTGCGCCAGTGGCAGAGCGAAGCGCTGGAGAAGTATTTCCAGGAGTCCCCGAGCGATTTCCTCGCGGTAGCCACCCCCGGAGCAGGCAAGACGACCTTCGCCCTCCGCGTGGCGACCGAGCTCGTCGACCGCGGCGTGGTCAACCGGGTGACGATCGTCGCCCCCACGGACCACCTCAAGCGGCAGTGGGCCGACGCCGCCGCGAAGGTCGGCCTCGCGATCGACCCCAACTTCAAGAACGCGGACGGCCGCCACGGCGGAGCCTTCATCGGCGTCGCCGTGACGTACGCGCAGGTGGCCAGCAAGCCCATGCTGCACCGCGCGAAGACGGAGGCCGCCCGTACCCTCGTGATCCTCGACGAGATCCACCACGGCGGCGACGCACTGTCCTGGGGCGACGGCATCCGGGAGGCCTTCGAACCGGCCGCGCGGCGCCTCGCCCTCACCGGCACGCCCTTCCGGTCGGACACCGCGGCGATCCCGTTCGTCGAGTACGCGGAGGACCGCGACGGCATCCGCCGGTCCCGCGCCGACTACACCTACGGCTACGGCCAGGCCCTCCGTGACCACGTGGTGCGTCCGGTCATGTTCATGGCGTACTCCGGCCAGATGCGCTGGCGCACCAGCGGGGGCGAGGAGATGGCCGCGTCGCTCGGCGAGGCCGCCGTGACCAAGGACATCACCGCGCAGGCCTGGCGGACGGCGCTCAACCCGGCCGGCGAATGGATCCCGGCCGTCCTCGCCGCCGCCGACAAGCGGCTCACCGAGGTGCGGCGGACGGTGCACGACGCCGGCGGGCTCGTCATCGCGACGGACCACGACGACGCGCGAGCCTATGCCGGGCAGCTCAAGCGGATCACGGGGGAGTCCCCGACCGTGATCCTGTCCGACGACGCGAAGGCGTCCTCGAAGATCGAGGAGTTCTCCGCGGGCGAGAAGCGGTGGATGGTCGCCGTGCGCATGGTGTCCGAGGGCGTCGACGTCCCGCGCCTCGCCGTCGGCGTCTACGCCACCTCCACCGCGACCCCGCTGTTCTTCGCCCAGGCCGTCGGACGCTACGTGCGGGCCCGTCGGCGCGGCGAGACGGCGTCGATCTTCCTGCCCTCCGTACCGAACCTCATGGCACTGGCCAACCAGCTCGAGCTCGAACGCGACCACGCCCTCGACCGGCCCGAGAAGGACGACGAGGGCTTCGGCCTCGAGGACGGGCTCATGGAGGCCGCGAACCGCGAGGACAAGGCGTCGGACTCCCTGACCAAGCAGAAGTTCGAGGCGCTGGAATCGCAGGCGTCCTTCGACCGCGTCCTGTTCGACGGCGGCGAGTTCGGCACCGGCGGCGAGATGGGCAGCGAGGAGGAGCTCGACTTCCTCGGCATCCCCGGGCTGCTCGACGCCGACCAGGTGGGCCAGCTGCTGCGCCAGCGCCAGCAGGAGCAGCAGACGCGCCGCAAGGCGAGGCCCGCGGCGGCGCCCGCCGAACCGCTCGTGGTGGACCACCGGCAGCTCACCGAGCTGCGCGGCCAGCTCGCGAAGAACGTCTCGGCCTGGGCCGCCCGCACCGGCATGCCGCACGGCCAGGTGCACACCGAGCTGCGGAAGCAGTGCGGCGGACCCGCCGTCGCCCAGGCCAACGAGGACCAGCTCCAGCGCCGCCTGCAGAAGCTGCAGGACTGGTTCATCGGCAAGAAGTAGGAACGGTACGGACGGTACCGATACGGCGGAGGCCGGGCTGGTTCGACCAGCCCGGCCTCTCTACGTCCGGTGACTAACCCGCCAGCTCGACGCCGGCGGCCTCCAGTTCCTCGAGCGCCTGCTCGGCTTTGTCGTCGTGCACGCCCCGGACGAGATCCACCAGCACCGTGACGCCGTAGCCGGCCTGGATCGCGTCCAGCGCGGTCGCCCGCACGCAGTAGTCGGTGGTGAGGCCCGCGATCACGACGTCGTCCACCTCGTGGTCCTGCAGCCAGTCGTCGAGCGTCATCGGGTCCTCGTCGACCTCTGCAGCGCCGCCGCCGAGCTTCTGGTCGCCCGTGGGGACCTCGTCGTCGGGCGCCTTGACGCCCTCGAAGCCCGAGTACGCGGCCTCGAACTGGCCCTTCCGGAACACGGCGTCGATGCTCTCCGTGTCGAGGTCGCGGTGGAACTCCGAACCCTTCGTGTCCGCGACGCAGTGCACCGGCCACGAGTCCTTGAAGTCGGGCTCCTCGGAGAAGTGGGCGCCGGGGTCGATGTGCCAGTCCTGCGTGGCGACGATGTAGTCGTAGGACGCCGCCTGCCCGTCGATGTGGTCGCTGATGTCGGCCGCGACCTGCGCGCCGCCCCGCACGGCGAGGGACCCGCCCTCGCAGAAGTCGTTCTGCACGTCCACGATGATCAATGCGCGCGTCATGATGCTGCCTCCTCGTACTCGGTGGGGATGACGGGTTCGCCGCGCTGCAGGCGCCGGACGGCCCCCGGGAGCTCGGCGATGGAACGGGTGTGGTGCTTCGCGGCGCGGAGCACGGCCTCCGGGCCGGTCCAGCCGTCGAGGACGACGCCGTCCTTCATGAACTGCTGCACGAGCGGACGGTCGTCGCCGTCGTTGACCGGGCTGATGCCGATGCCGACGACCTCGGCCCGGGCGACGCCGTGTTCGTCGAGCCGCCGCATCGCCTGCTTCAGCCCGCCGACGGACGCCTTGTTCTTCGCCGCCTTCGCCACGGAGATGAAGGTACCGTCGTCGTCCTGCCGGCTCACGAGCTTGTAGACCATGCCCGCGGTCGGGGCGCCGGACCCGGTGACGAGGGACGTGCCGACCCCGTAGGAGTCCACCGGGGCCGAGGCGAGCAGCCCGATGGCGAACTCGTCCAGGTCGGAGGTCACCACGATCTTGGTGGTGTGGTTCCCGAGGTCGTCCAGGAGCTGCCGCACCCAGCGGGCCTGCGCCACGAGGTCGCCGGAGTCCAGGCGCACGGCTCCCAGCTCGGGGCCGGCCACCTCCACGGCCGTGCGGACGCCCTGCTCGACGTCGTACGTGTCCACGAGGAGCGAGGTGCCCCGGCCGAGCGCGGCGACCTGCGCCTCGAACGCCGCCCGCTCGGAATCGTGCAGGAGCGTGAAGGAGTGCGCGGCCGTGCCGACCGTCGGGAGGCCGTACCTCCGGCCCGCCTCCAGGTTCGACGTGCTCGCGAAACCGCCGATGATGGCGGACCGGGCCGCGGCGACGGCGGCCTCCTCGTGGGTGCGGCGCGAACCCATCTCGATGCAGGGCCGCCCGGCGGCAGCACCGGTCATGCGTGACGCCGCGGAGGCGATGGCGCTGTCGTGGTTGAGGATCGAGAGGATGAGCGTCTCGAGGATGCATGCCTCCGCGAAGGTGGACTCGACCGTCAGGATGGGCGAGTTGGGGAAGTACGCCTCACCCTCCGCGTAGCCCGAGATGGAGCCGGTGAAACGGAATCCCGCGAGCCAGGAGAGCGTGGTGTCGTCCACGATGTGGTGGTCGCTGAGGAATGCGAGCTGCGCGTCGTCGAACCGGAACGTGGACAGCGCCTCCAGGAGCCGTCCAGTCCCGGCGACGACGCCGTAGCGCCGGCCGGCCGGGAGGCGGCGGGCGAAGGCCTCGAAGACCGAGCGGCGATGGGCTGCGCCCGAGTGCAGCGAGGCCTGCAGCATGGTGAGCTCGTACTGGTCGGTGAAGAGCGCGCTGTTCGGCGTGTTCGCGGCGGCAGGCGCCGCACCGGCGGCGGGCGGGTCGGTGGTGGGGGCGTTGGTCACCCTTGAAACGATAGCGGGACGCCCGGGGTGTGAGTACCCGGCCAGCAGGCCCGGTGGATGCCACCTAGAATGAGGGGATGACCGTAGGCTTTGCAACCGGCACCGACACCCTGGAAGAGGTGCGGACGGCCGAGAAGACCGACCTGGACCAGCCCTGGGTCGTGGTGGTCTGGAACGACCCCGTGAATCTCATGAGCTACGTGAGCTACGTCTTCCAGACGTACTTCGGGTACAGCGAGGCGAAGGCGCGCACGCTGATGCTCGAGGTCCACGAGCAGGGCCGTTCCGCCGTCGTCTCCGGCAGCCGCGAGAAGGTGGAGCAGGACACCGTCGCACTGCACTCCTACGGACTGTGGGCCACCTTCGAGAAGAGCGGAAGCGAGTAGGCCCGATGGCGAAACCGTTCAAATCGACGCGCCGCGGCATCACCGGCGCGCTGGAGCCGGGTGAGGCGCGCCTCCTCGGCGCCCTGCTCGACGACGTCATCTCGATGCTCGAACCCGAGACGGGCCCGAGCGATGACCCCCTGGCCGCGATCGTCGGCATGTCCGGTGCGGACGCGGAGGCGACGGCTCCCGACGACTCGGCCGTCCGGCGCCTCCTGCCCGACGCCGTGCGCGGGGACGACGACGAGGCGCTCGCCTTCCGGCGCCTCACGGAACGGTCCCTGCGGGAGCAGAAGATCGGCGCCCTGCGCAGCAGCGCCCTGGCGATCGAGTCGAACCCCATCACCCTGGGCGACGAGCAGGCACGCCTCCTCGCCCAGGCGCTCAACGACGTGCGGCTGGTCCTCGCCGACCGCCTTGCCATCGAGACGGAGGAGGACGCCGAACGTCTGCACGACGTCGCGGACTCCAAGGACGTGGACGACGTCGAGTCCTACCTCGCGCTCGTGTACAACTTCATCACGTGGCTCCAGGAGTCACTCGTGCAGGCCATGCTGAAGGCCGCCCGGCTGCAGCGCTGAGGCACGACGGCGCCCGCGTGCGACCCGCGGGCGCGGGGCTGTGACAAAACCCACGGATCGGCGAATAGTTTTCGCAGGCGTCAGGTCATATTCTCGGAGGATCATGAGCCCAGAGCCAGCGAACCCCGACCGCAGCGAAGCGCCCATCGGCATCTTCGACTCCGGAGTCGGGGGACTCACAGTCGCCCGAGCCGTCATCGACCAGCTCCCGCACGAGTCGATCATGTACGTCGGCGACACGGCGAACGGTCCGTACGGGCCGCTCCCCATCGCCCGCGTTCGCGCCCACGCGCTCGGCGTGATGGACGAACTGGTCGACTCCGGCGTGAAGCTCCTCGTCATCGCCTGCAACTCGGCGTCCGCCGCCGTCCTCCGCGACGCCCGCGAGCGCTACACGGCCCGCTACGGCATCCCGGTGATCGAGGTCATCCAGCCGGCCGTGCGCCGGGCTGTGGCAGCCACCCGCTCGGGCCGGATCGGCGTCATCGGCACGAGCGCCACGGTGGGCTCCCGCGCCTACGACGACACCTTCGCCGCCGCCCCCCACCTCGAGCTCACCTCCGTGGCCTGCCCGGCGTTCGTCGAGTTCGTGGAGGCCGGCATCACCGGCGGTCCGGCGCTCCTGAGGACGGCGGAGGAGTACCTCGCACCGCTGAAGGACGCGGACGTGGACACGCTCGTGCTCGGGTGCACCCACTACCCGCTGCTCACCGGTGTCATCTCCTACGTCATGGGCGACGGCGTGACGCTCGTGTCCAGCGCGGAGGAGACCGCCAAGGACGTGTACCGGGCGCTCGTCTCGCACGGCCTGGAGCGGGACACCACGGCGCCCGGCTCGCACCGCTTCATCGCCACGGGGGACGCCGCCGGCTTCGAGGTGCTCGCCCGGCGTTTCCTCGGTCCCGAGGTCCTCAGTGTCCAGCACGTCGACCATGTCGCCGCCCAGTACCCGACCGGCAGCCTCGCGCGGATCACGCCCGAGATGATCGCCGCCGGATTCCCGCCCGCATGAAGCTCACCATCGTGGGCTGCAGCGGGTCCTTCCCCGGCCCGCAGTCCCCGGCGTCCTGCTACCTGCTGAGCGCCGAGTGGGAGGGGCGCACCTGGCGGATCCTCCTCGATCTCGGCAACGGCTCCCTCGGGGCGCTGCAGCGCTACATGGACCTGCGCGAGATCGACGCCGTGTTCCTGTCCCACCTGCACCCCGACCACTGCATGGACCTGTGCGGGCTCCACGTCGCCGTCCACTGGGACCCCTCGGGGTGGGGCCTGCCCCGCATCCCCGTCTGGGGTCCCGCGGCGACCGCGGACCGGATGGCCAGCGCCTACGGACTCGAGCTCGATCCCGGGATGCACGAGGACTTCGACTTCCGGTCGTGGGAGGACCGCTCCGGGGTGTCGGTGGGACCGTTCACCATCACCCCGTATCGCGTGCTGCACCCCATCGAGGAGGCGTACGCGCTGCGCGTCGAGGTGACCGAGGCGGACGGGCAGGGGGGATCCCGCCCCCACGTCCTCACGTACTCGGGGGACACCGACGCGTGCGACGGACTGGTGGACGCGGCCAAGGACGCCGACGTCTTCCTGTGCGAGGCCGCCTTCCACGAGGGACGCGACGACGCCATCACCGGCGTGCACCTCACGGGCAAGCGGGCGGGCGACGTCGCCACGCGCGCGTCCGCCAAGCGGCTGCTGCTGACCCACCTCCCGGTCTGGAACGACGCGAACGTGGCCGTCAGCGAGGCCCGGGAGAGCTACGAGGGGCATCTCGCGGTCGCCGTCGCCGGGGTCTCGTACACGGTGTGATGCCGGGCGGGGCCCGCCGGTCACCGGCGCCCGCCTGATGTCCGGCCTCCCGGCCCCGTCTAGACTGGAAATCATGACCTCCGCGAAATCCACGCCCGTGCCGCCCGCCGACAGTGCCCAGCCTCCCGTGCTGCGCGCGGACGGCAGGACGCCGGACCAGCTGCGCAACATCAGCATCACGCGCGGCTGGTCGAAGCAGGCCGAGGGCTCGGCCCTCATCGAGTTCGGGAACACGCGCGTCCTCTGCACGGCGTCCCTGACGAGCGGGGTGCCTCGCTGGCTCAAGGGCGAGGGCAGGGGCTGGGTGACCGCCGAGTACGCCATGCTCCCGCGGGCCACGAACACCCGCTCCGACCGCGAGTCCGTCAAGGGTCGGATCGGCGGCAGGACGCACGAGATCTCGCGCCTCATCGGCCGGTCCCTGCGGTCGATCATCGACACGAAGGCCCTTGGGGAGAACACGATCGTGCTCGACTGCGACGTCCTCCAGGCCGACGGCGGCACGCGGACCGCCGCGATCACCGGAGCGTACGTGGCCCTCGCCGACGCCATACGGTACGCCAAGGACAAGAAGCTCATCCCCGCCTCGGCGTCCCCGCTCACCGACACCGTCGCCGCCATCAGCGTGGGCATCATCGATGGCGTCCCCATGCTCGACCTGCCCTACGTGGAGGACGTCCGCGCCGAGACGGACATGAACGTCGTCGTCACCGGCTCCGGGAAGTTCGTCGAGGTGCAGGGCACGGCCGAGGGCGCGCCCTTCGACCGCGCCGAACTCGACGCCCTGCTGGACCTCGCCCTCCTGGGCACCGCGCAGCTCGCGCAGATCCAGATCGACACGCTCCGGGACTCGCACGGTGGCTGAGGCGCCCCGGCTCGTCCTCGCCACCCGCAACCCCGGCAAACTCCGCGAGCTGCGGGAGCTGCTGCGCGGCCAGGTGCCCGGTCTCGACGTCGACACGCAGGTGGTCGACGCCGCGACCGCCGGTGCCCCGGACGTCGTCGAGAGCGGGGTGACGTTCGAGGAGAACGCGCTGCTCAAGGCGGAGCAGGTGGCCGAGGCCACCGGGCTGCTCGCGGTCGCCGACGACTCGGGCCTCGCCGTCGACGTGCTCGGTGGAGCCCCCGGGATCTTCTCGGCGCGGTGGGCCGGCCGGCACGGGGACGACGCCGCGAACCTCGAGCTCCTCCTGGCGCAGCTCGCCGACATCCCGCACGAGCGCCGCGGGGCCGCCTTCGTCTGCGCCGCGGCGCTCGCGCACCCCGGCGCCTCCGCCGGGAGCCACACCGAGCGCGGGGAACTGCGGGGGTCGCTGCTGACCGCGCCCCGCGGGACGGGTGGCTTCGGCTACGATCCCGTGCTCGTGCCCGCGGGGCTGGACCGCAGCTGCGCCGAGCTCGCCCCGGAGGAGAAGAACGCCATCAGCCACCGCGGTATCGCCTTCCGGGCGCTGCTGCCGCACCTGATCGACGCGCTGCGCTGAGCAGGGGCGGACCACCGCAGGCCATCACAACCACCTTCCGCCGGCATCCCATGCGCCCCGTCCTCGAGGACGGACCGGTCGGACCAGTTGCACCAGACAAGGGACGGACACCACCGTGAGCATCACCCAGACAGCCCAGGCACTCCAGGTCGCGACGGCGACCACGTCGTCGGACGGATCGGCGCTCGGCGCCGTCACCGACTGGGCCGTGAACCTCATGGAGACCATCGGCGCCCCCGGCGCCGGGCTGGCCATCGCCCTGGAGAACCTCTTCCCGCCCCTGCCGAGCGAGGTGATCCTGCCGCTGGCGGGCTTCACCGCGAGCCGGGGCAACTTCTCGCTCTTCGAGGCCATCCTCTGGACCACCCTCGGCTCGGTGATCGGCGCCTACGCGCTCTACGCGCTCGGGGCCTGGCTGGGACGCGACCGCATGCGGCGGCTCGTGGCGAAGGTCCCGCTCATCGACCTCGAGGACGTGGATCGGGTCGAGGCATGGTTCGAGCGCCACGGGTACCGGGCCGTGTTCTTCGGCAGGATGATCCCGCTCTTCCGCAGCCTCGTCTCGATCCCGGCCGGGATCGAGCGCATGCCCCTGGGCAAGTTCCTGCTCCTCACCACCGCGGGCAGCCTGATCTGGAACACGATCTTCGTCATGGCCGGGTTCTACCTGGGCGAGAACTGGCACATCGTCGAGGAGTACGCGAACACGTTCCAGAAGATCGTGATCGTCGCCGTCGTGCTGTTCGCCGTGTACTTCGTCGTCTCGAAGGTGCGCAAGCACCGGGCGGCCAAGCGGGCGCAGTGACCCACGGGCCGACGCACGACGGCGCGGACCCGCTGGTGCGCGTGTGGCCGCTGTTCGGGCTCGTCATCGCGACGCCCCGCCTGGTCCTGACACCGGTGCGGGACGAGCACCTGCCCGACCTCGTGGACGCCGTCCTCGCGGGCATCCACGACCCCGCCGAGATGCCCTTCAGTGTGCCGTGGACCGACGCACCGCGGGACGTGCTCGTCACCGAGACGGCACGGCACCAGTGGGCCACGCGTGCCGGCGTCACGCCGGACGACTGGACCCTGAACTTCGCCGTGCTGCACGGCGACCGCGTCATCGGCGTGCAGGACCTCAGGGCACGGCGGTTCCCGTTGCTGCGGCAGGTGGGCTCCGGGTCCTGGCTGACGCGATCGGCGCAGGGGCAGGGGCTCGGCACCGAGATGAGGTCCGGCGTGCTGCAGTTCGCGTTCGACCACCTCGGTGCGGCGTCGGCCGTGTCGGAGGCGGCCGACTGGAACCGCGCGTCGCTCGGCGTGTCCCGGCGCCTCGGCTACGTCCCGAACGGCACCGCACTCGTCGAGGCCCGCCGGGACGAGGTGCAGACGCAGCAGAACCTGCTGCTCGCCAGGGAGGACTTCATCCGGCCGGAGTGGACGGCCGAGGTCCGCGGGCTGCAGCCGGCACTGGACTTCCTCAGTCCCGGACCGGCTCCCGCCCCAGCAGGCTGACGTCCGCCGCGGCCGGCGTCCGCGCGCCTCCCGTTCCCGGGCCCGCGAGCACCCGCGACAGGTCCGCCGACGGGTCGAACAGCCTCGCGTCGATCCCGAGCGCCCGGGCGGCCACGATGTTGGCGGGGGCGTCGTCGACGAACGTGACCTGGCCCGCATCGACGGCGAGCTCGGCGAGCACATGCTCGAAGATCGCGGGGGAGGGCTTCACGAGCCCGAGCGACGAACTGAAGAACAGGTGCCGGAACAGCCGGGTCCACGGTGCGTGGGAGAGGTGCGACACCATGGTGGCCGGCATGTTCGAGAGCAGGGCGAGCTGCTCACCGCGGGCGTCCAGGTCCTCGAGGACGTCGAGGGTGTCGAGGTTCGGGTGCGACCACTGGTTGCCGTCCAGGACGTCGAGCCATGCGGACCTGACGTGCTCCACGCGCTCGCCGCAGACCAGTGACCAGTACTCCTCCGAGGTGAGGGCGCCGGCGTCGTAGGCGTACCGGTGCCGCCAGTACGCCGAGGTGGAGTCCTGCAGGTCCCGGGTGCCGGTCGCCTCGGCGAGCAGCTCCCAGTCCTGCGGTGTGGGGGCGGTGGAGATCACGTTTCCGTAGTCGATGAGGTACCACCTGCGGGGCGTGTCGATGCGGGCCATGGTTCAGCGTAGGGCCGCAACCCCGCCGGCGCGTCGGACCGGCGGTGAACGTTACGTGAACCTACGGCCGGTGACGGCGGTAAACTCGTCCCGTGGGAATCGCATTCACGGCCATCGACTTCGAGACGGCGAATGGCTTCCGCGGGTCCCCCTGCGCCGTCGGGCTGACCAAGGTCAGGGACGGCCGCATCGTCGAGGAGGCGTCCTGGCTGATGCGCCCGCCCGTCGGGCACGACTCCTTCGATTCCCGGAACATCGCGATCCACGGCATCACCTCGGCCATGGTCGCCGACGCCCCGCGGTTCGGCGACCTGTTCCCGGAGATCGGCGGCTTCATCGGCTCCGACGTCCTCGTGGCGCACAACGCGGCCTTCGACCTCGGCGTGATCCGCTCCGCCCTCGAGGTGTCCGCCCTGCCGGGGCCGGCCTGGGACTACACCTGCACCGTCGTCCTCTCGCGGAAGAGCTACTCGCTGCCCTCCTACTCGCTGCCCTTCGTCGCGGAGGCCGCCGGCGTGCCGCTGGTCAACCACCACGACGCCGTCGAGGACGCGCGGGCGTGCGCCGGCATCATGATCGACATCGCCCGCCGGTTCGGCGCGTCGACGGTCGAGGAGGTGCTCGGCCACCACAACCTCCCGCTGTCCCGTGCCGAGCCGTACGCGCCGGGCGTGGACGAGCTGTCGAAGGCCACCCGCACCGCCCTCGAGCGCGGTACGTCGCCCACCGGATGGGCGGGCTGGCCGGAGGAGGGGGAGAACCCGCACGCCAACGCGCAGGCCGATCCGCGGCACCCGCTCTACGGGCAGACCGTCGTGTTCACGGGGAACCTCGGCATCCCGCGCCCGCAGGCGAAGGAGCGTGCGGCCCGCCTCGGGGCGCAGCCGGCCAGTTCCGTCACCCGCAGGACCACCGTGCTGGTGGTCGGCGACGGGTTCGTCGCGTCGGACCTGCGCAACGGGCGCGTGACCGGCAAGGCGCGGCGTGTGCTCGAACTGCACGAGCGGGGCCAGGCCATCGAAGTGCTGTCGGAGGCCGAGTTCCTGCAGATGACCGGTGGACGGTGGCCGGCGGAGAGCCAGTGAGCTAGTGAGCCGGTGAGCCGGTGGCCGGCGGAGAGCCAGTGAGCCAGTGAGCCGGTGAGCTAGTGGCCGGCGGAGAGGTCGATGAGCCGGTGAGCCGGTGAGCTAGTGAGCAGGCGCGGGGACCGGTCAGACGTGCAGGCCGATCCCTGTGAGGGCGGCGGAGAGGTCGATGAGCCTCGACGCCGCATTGCTCTCGCGTGCCCGCGGCTTCGCGGGCACGAGGACCGGCCGGCCCTTGAGCTGGAACCAGCCGCCGGGCCCGCAGTAGGCGCCGTTCGGGATACCGGCGTCGACCGTGGCCCGCACGAGCGGCCACGCGCCGTCGTCCTTGCCCTGCGCGACCGGGGCCATGACGCGCTTCCGCCAGGCGGCCGCAGGCTCGTGGACCCCGATGCCGGGACGGGCCGGGGAGAGCATGCCGAGGGCCAGGCCCGGGTGGGCCACGACGCTCGTGGCAGCACTGCCGGTCAGCTCGAGGCGACGCGCCAGCTCGAAGCCGAACGCCATGACGGCCAGCTTCGACGTCGCATACGCGCTCGCGTTGCGGTACGACGACGGCTGCAGGGACGACGGAGTGAGCCGCGCCCAGCGGTGGCTGATGCTGCCGAGGTGCACGATCCGGGTGCCGGCGGCGGAGAGTGCCGGCAGCAGCGAGGCGATCAGGGCGTAGTGCCCGAGGTGGTTGGTGCCGAACTGCACCTCGAAACCGTCCGCCGTGGTGCGCCGCTCCGGTGAACCGACCATGCCCGCGTTCGCGAGCAGACCGGCCAGCGGAGGACCCGCCGCGATGGCCGCCGCTGCAGTCCGCACCGAGGACAGATCGGCCAGGTCCAGGGGCTGGAAGGAGATGTCGGCGTCGGGATGCAGGCCGCGGATGGCGCTGATGGCCCGGCCGGCCCTGTCCCTGCTGCGCGACGCGAGGACCACGCTCGCACCGGCGCCCGCGAGCTGCTCGCACGCGAAGTACCCGAGGCCCGCGTTGCCGCCGGTGACGAGGACCCGCCGGCCCGTCAGGGACGGAAGGGCCGCAGGGTCCCAGTCCGTCCCGCCCGATGTGCCGCCCGACGTGCCGCCCGATGTGCCGTCCGACGTGCCGCCCGATGCGCCGTCCGACGCGCCACCCGATGCGCTGTCCCGTGTGCCGTCCCCTGCGCCATCCAGCGGGTCCATCCGGTCAGGATCCCGTGGTCGCGGCGAGCAGGGTGCCCGCCATCGTCCGGACGACGGCGGGCATACCGGGGGCGTCGAGGTAGGCGGGAGGCAGGGCGCTCGTCCCGTGGAGGGCGCCGAGGATCGCCCCCGCCACGGACGCGGCGACTCCGGGGGAGGCATCGGGCCTGCCGGCGGCCGCCGCGTGGGCCAGCGCGGCCGCCAGCTGATCCCGCGGCGAGCCCGGTGCCGATGCACCCTCGAGGCCCGCCTGCAGTGCGGCCTCGAAGGTGCCTGCCGCCGTCGGCCCGTCGGCCGGAGCGCCGGAACCTGCGGCATCGCGCTCCGCGGTCCCCTCGGGCTGCGCGGCATCGGGGGCGAGCCTGCGCTCCTCGTCGCGGATCGCACGGACCGCCTCCGGAAGACCGAGGCCCTCGATGGCCAGGGACCGCACGATGGTGCTGAAGAGGGCCGCGGTGCCCCTCGCGGCGGCCGAGCCATGCGTGAGCGCCGCGCCGTCGACCGTCAGCCGTTCCACCATGCTCGCGGGGATGCGGGGCACCAGTCCGAAGGGCGCGGAGCGCATCAGCGCGCCGGGGCCCTCGGCCAGCGGATTGAGCGGCCGGGCCCGCGTGCCCATCTCCCCGCTGAGCAGTGCGCGGACGGTGTCGGTGTCGGCGTCGTGGACGGGCAGGAGGTCGTCCTGGCGGTCGAGCCACCGTGCGGGCGGCTCCGGCGCGCCGGCCGGGAGGTGTTCGCCCTGCCGGCGGAGCCAGCGGAGGTAGGCGAGCCACAGGCAGGCCGTCTCGTCCGCGGCGACGCCGTCGTTGGCCCATTCCAGGGCGTCGACCAGGCCGTCCACGGTGTACAGGGTCAGTTGCGTCGCCTCCGAGACCGTCACCGCCGCGGGGTCCTCGAGGGCGGCGGTCGGATCGTCCCCTGCGAGGGAGAGGACGCCGTACGCGTCGCCCGCCATCGTCCCGAGGAGGCAGCCGAGCACACGGTCCCGGTAGCCGGGCGCTCCGCCGTCGGGGGTGGTCGGGGTGGTCGGGGTGGTCGGGCTGGCGGTCCTGCGGTCCGCGGTGCTGTCGGTCGTCACCCGTCCAGTCTAGGGAGGCCGCCCGGCCCGGGACGCGCGCCCGCTCCCGGCCGCCCGGCAGGGCTCCCAGCCGCCACGCAGACTAGGATGGAAGGCTCGTCCGCGGTCCGGTGCAGCACCGGACCGTCCCCCCGCAGGCACGACCGAAGGAATCCGCTTCCATGACCTCTCCCACGACACCGGCCGCAGCGACACCGGCCGGAGCGACGGCAGGCGCGTCGTCCGCCGGCCCCGCGTCGTCCGCCGGCCCTGCGTCATCCGCCGGCCCCGCGACCGACGACGCGGTGCGGGCTCCCGGCCTCGTGGCCCGTTCCGTCGCCGAGGCGGTCGGATCCTTCCTCGTCGTCCTCGCCGGCCTCGGCGCGACGATGCTCGCCACGGAGACCGCACTGCAACCCGTCCTCGTGTTCGGCTTCGCCGTCGTGGCCGCGATGATCGCGTTCGGGTACGTGTCCGGGGGACACTTCAACCCGGCCGTCACCATCGGTTCCGCCGTGGCCGGAAGGACCGGCTGGAGGTCCGTGGCACCGTACGTCGTGGCGCAGGCGGTGGGCGCCGTCGCCGCGTCCGGGCTGATCTGGCTCGTCCTCGGTGCCAACGCGCAGCTCACCAACATCCAGGGCTTCTTCAGCTCGGCCTCGAACGGTTTCGACGAGCACTCCGCGGCTCGGTTCCCCCTGACCAGCGCCTTCCTGCTCGAGGTGGTCGCCACCGCGCTCCTCGTGGCGGTCTTCCTCGGAGCAGGCTCGCGACGCGCCCGGCGCGACCTCGCCCCGTTCGCCGTCGGCCTGACCTACGCGGGACTGCTCTCGTTCCTCCTGCCCGTGACGAACGGCGGCATCAACCCCGTCCGCTCCGCCGCATCGGCCGTCTTCGCGGAGCCCTGGGCCCTCCAGCAGCTGTGGCTGTTCTGGGCAGCGCCGATCATGGGCGGCCTGATCGCAGGACTCGTCTTCCGCAGCATCGATTCCTCCGTGCCCGGCCGCAGGGACGCGCCGGAGGGCGAGGCCCCTGCCACGGCGGGCGCGCCCGGACACCAGCACCAGGCCGGCGACGCCGGTCCCGCGGGCGGCAGCCCCGACGGCGAGGACGCCGACATGGGCGGGCGCCATCCGTCCGGCGATGCGGCGTCCTTCTTCGACGCGACCGCGTCCGACGGGCCGCAGGTTCCCCGCGACGGGACGCCCGGGACCTCCGGACCCGGTCGCTAGCACCATGCCGCAGCGAGCCGCACGCCGACCCGGACACCGACCCGGACAATGTCGGCGTGTGGCGGTAGCGTGAAAATCATGAGGATCCTCCACACATCCGACTGGCACCTGGGCCGTTCCTTCCACGGCACCGGGACCCTCGACGCCCAGCGGATCTTCCTCGACAGCCTCGAGAAGACCGTGCGCGAGGAAGGCGTCGACGTCGTCCTCGTCGCCGGGGATGTCTACGACCGCGCCCTGCCCGCCGTCGACGTCGTGGCCCTCCTCGACGAGGCACTGGACCGGCTGACCGTCGCCGGTGCACAGGTGGTCATCAGCAGCGGGAACCACGATTCCGCCACCAGGCTCGGATTCGGCGGTCGGCTCCTCTCCCGCGGGGGAGTCCACCTCCGTACGCGCCTCGAGGACATCGCCGTCCCGGTCACGTGGCCGCTCGGGCAGGACGCCGAGCTCGCCGTCTACGGCATCCCCTATCTGGAACCGCGCGTCGTCGCGGACGCGCTGGCAGCGGACGCCGGGACCCACACGGCCGTCACCGGTGCGGCCCTCGACCGCATCCGCGAGGACCTCGGCCGGAGGGCGGAGGGCCGGCGCGTGGTGTCGATCGTCATGGCCCACACCTTCGCCGCCGGCGGCGCACCCACCGACAGCGAACGCGACCTTGCCATCGGCGGACTCGGCGCTGTGCCGCTCTCCCTCTTCGACGGCTTCGACTACAGCGCGCTCGGCCATCTGCACGGCCGGCAGAAGCTCTCCGGGACCGTGCGGTACTCGGGCTCGCCTCTCGCCTACTCCTTCTCCGAGGTCGACCACACCAAGGGAGCCTGGCTCCTGGACGTGGACCACACCGGCGTGACGGACATCCGCGCCGTCGACTGGCCCGCACCCCGGGACCTCGCCGTGCTCGAGGGCCGGCTCGACGACCTGCTCGGCCGGGCCGACCTCGACTGGGCGGAGACCGCCTACTGCCAGGTCACCCTCACCGATCCCGAGCGCCCGGCACGCGCCATGGAGCGCCTCCGGACACGCTTCCCCGACACCCTGGTGCTCGCCTTCGCCCCCGAGGGCGGAGCCGGCGCGGACACCCGGACCTACAGCGAACGCATCGCGGGGGCCAGGGACGACGCCGACATCTGCTGCGGCTTCCTCGAGCACGTCCGCGGCCGGAAGGCCTCGCCGGAGGAGCAGGCGCTGGTCCGGCGGACCGTCGACACCGCCCTGAGCCTCGCCCACGAACGGTAGGAAGCACCCGTGAGACTGCACCACCTCGAGATCCAGGCGTTCGGGCCCTTCGCCGACCGCCAGAGCGTCGACTTCGACGCCCTGTCCGCGCAGGGTCTGTTCCTCCTCAACGGACCCACCGGGGCGGGCAAGTCGAGCGTGCTCGACGCCGTGTGCTTCGTGCTCTACGGCTCGGTCCCGGGTGCGCGCCAGGCCGCCAAACGGCTGCGCAGCGACCACGCGGCCGAGTCCGTGGCGCCCGAGGTCTCCCTCGAGTTCTCCGTCGCCGACCGCCGCTTCCGCGTGGTGCGGTCACCGGCCTGGGAGCGGCCCGCACGGCGGGGCGGCGGCACGACGACCGAACAGGCCCGCACCCTCCTCAGCGAACGCGTCGGCGCCGAGTGGGTGCAGAAATCGGCCCGCAACGACGAGGCCGGGCTCGAGCTGCAGGCGCTGCTCGGCATGGACAAGGAGCAGTTCACCAAGGTGGTGATGCTGCCCCAGGGCGAGTTCGCGGCCTTCCTCCGCGCGGACGCCAAGCCGCGGCGGGAACTGCTCCAGAGGCTCTTCTCGACCACGCGCTTCGAGGATCTCGAGAGACTGTTCGGCGAGGAGAGCCAGCGGGTCGGGCGCGAGCTCGCCGGGCAGGAGGACCAGCAGCGGCATCTCCTGCTCCGTGCCATCGACGAGGCCCAGCGCCACGACGTCGGCGGTACCGGGGATGCCCTCGAGGCAGCGGACGGGTCGGCGTCGATGCAGGCCATGACCGACGCCCTCGCGACGCAGCGGGACACGGCAGCGCTCGAGAGCCTCGACCTCACGGAACAGAGCGCCCTCGCCGACGGAGCGCTCGCGGACATCCGGCGACGGCGCGGCAGCTTCGCGGCCCTCGCGCAGCTCCGGGCACAGCGGGAGGAGCACGAGGGCGGCGCCCGGAGGATCGCCGACCTGGCCGGCGTCCTGCGGCAGCACGACCAGGCGCAGGCACTGGCGGGCCTCCTCGGTCTGGACGACGACGGAGTCGCCGCGGTCGAGCGGGCCCGCTCCCTGCACCGGGAGGCCCTCGACCGCGTGCGGGAGGACGCCGTCGCCGCCGAGTACTTCGATCTCGGGCTCCTCTCCGACGACGCCGTGCCCCGCGACGCACTGGCGGACGCCTGCGCGGCGTCCTCGTCCGCCCTGGGCGTCCTGCGAGCCGCCCTGCCCGACGAGCGGCGGCTGCTGGACATCCGTACCGCGCTGCAGTCGGGGACGTCGACGGTCGGCGACCTCGTCCGGCGCATCGAGGAGGCGGTCGGGACCGTGGCCCGGCTCCAGCGCACGCGCACGGAGGACACCGAACGCCTCGTGCCGCTCCGCCTCGCGGCCGACGGACTGGAGCACCTCCGGGCCGATCTCGCCGCGGCCGTCGCCGCCGAGGACGTCGTACGGCAGTACCGCGCGGCCGTCGAGCGCCGCACCGCGGCGGACACGGCATACGCCGCGGCGGCCGGGCGCTTCCTCCAGCTGAAGGAGGAGTGGCTCCGCACGCTCGAGCTCCGGCTCGAGCAGTCCGCCGAGGAACTCGCCGCGCGGCTGGAGGACGGGCAGCCGTGCCCGGTCTGCGGCAGCCCGGAGCACCCGGCGCCCGTCACGTCGCCCGGCGGGCACCGGATCACCCTCGAGGAGGAGCAGGCCGCGCGCCGCCTGCAGTCCGAGGCCGAGTCCGCCCAGGACGACGCCCGGGAGGTGCGGGACCGGGTGCGGCTCGAGGTGGCCGACCTCGCGGCCAGGGGCGGCGACACCCCGGCCGAGGACGCTGCTGCCGCGACCCTCGCGGCACGCGCGACGCTCGATGCCGCCGACGCGGCGCAGAGGGAATGCTCGGCCGTCGAGGAACGGATCCGGGCGTCCGTCGAGGAGGAGGACCGGGCCGCCAGGCTGCGGGACGCGCTCCGGGAGGAACGGGCCGCCGCGGAATCACGGAGGGCCTCGCTGCTGGACCAGGAGGACCTCCTCGTGCAGCGGCTCGCCGGTCTCCAGGCAGGGGCGCCGTCGCTGGCGGAGCGTATCGACGGGGTGCAGCGTGCCCAGGACCGCCTCGAAGCCGTCCGTGACACGTTCGACGACGTGGTGCGCGCCGTCGCGCGCCAGGCGGACAACCGGAAGCGCCTCGACGAGGCCCTGCGCGCCACGTCGTTCGCCTCGGCCGAGGATGCGCGCGCCGCGCTCATGACCGAGGACCGCTACGCGCAGGTGACGCGGGAGGTGCGGGACCACGAGGTCCGTGGCCACCGCCTGGACGCGGCGTGGGACGACCCGGTGGTCCAGGAGACCCTCCGTGAGGAGCGGGACGGCATCGAGCCGCCCTCCGAGGAGGACGAGCGGCGCGCAGGCGCCACCGCCGAGGACCTCAGGGTCCGGGCGCACCGGGCAGGGATCCGGGCGGAGGTGCTCGGCCAGTCCGTGGCCCAGCTGGAGACGTACGCGCGGCAGCTCGAGGACCTCGAGCGGGACGTCGCACCGCTGCGGGAGCGCGCCCGCCTGGTGGCAGCCGTCGCCGACACGGCCCGCGGGGGAGGGGAGAACACCTACAAGATGTCCCTGGCGACCTACGTCCTGGCGTCACGGCTCGAGCAGGTGGCCGCCGCTGCCACCGAGCGACTGCTCCAGATGTCCGACGGCCGCTACCAACTCGTGCACAGCGACGCCACCGCCGGCAACAAGCGGTCGGGACTGGGCCTGAACGTGATCGATGGCTGGACCGGCAACCGACGCGACACCTCGACCCTCTCGGGTGGCGAGTCCTTCATGGCGTCGCTGGCGCTGGCCCTCGGCCTGGCGGACGTGGTGCAGCAGGAGGCCGGCGGACTCGACATCGAGACCCTGTTCGTGGACGAGGGGTTCGGCTCCCTCGACGACCAGGCCCTCGAGCAGGTCATGGACGCACTCGAGGGCCTGAGGAGCGGAGGGCGCGTGGTGGGGCTGGTGAGCCACGTGCCCGAGCTCAAGCAGCGGGTGAGTGCGCAGCTGCAGGTCGTCAAAGGGCGGCAGGGCTCGATCCTGCGCCTCGTGGAGCAGTCCGCCGGCGTGTAAACTTGGTAGCGGCTACGGGTCGGGCGCATCGGGAGGGGGGACGATGCGCGTTCGACGCACCCGGAAAGCGCATGTACAAGAACCCGACGCCCGCCTCGGCGGACTCCCTCCCGTCCCCGACACCGTCCCCCGCACCCCACCCCGACAGCCCTGAGCGCTCCCGCCTCGGCAGGTTCGGCGTGCTGCCGCGACTCGCGGGTACCTCCTTCCTCGTCCTCGGCCTCTTCGCCCGGCTTCCCCTCGCGATGCTCACCGTCGGCGCCTTGACGCTCGTGACCACTGCCAGCGACTCGTACGCCGCCGGCGGATTCGCGGCCGGCGCCGTGGGTATCGGCTCGGCCCTGGGCGCCCCCCTGCTCGGCGTCCTCGCGGACCGGCGCGGCCAGCGGATCGTGCTGCTCGTCTCGGCGGTCCTCAACACCCTGGCCATCGCCGCCCTGCTGGTCGTGACCCTCACGAGCGAACGCTTCACGGGAGGAGCCCTCGCCCTCGTGCTCGTCGCGGCCTTCGCGATGGGCTTCACGTGCCCGCAGATCGGTCCGCTCGCCAGGGTCCGCTGGATGGCGATGACCCGCGGCTGCGGCGCGGATCTCGACACCGCGCTGTCCTACGAGGGGACGGCCGACGAACTGACCTTCGTGCTCGGCCCTGCCCTCGTGGGCCTGCTGGCCGGACTGATCGCGCCCTGGCTCCCGCTGGCCCTGGCCGCCGCCCTCACCCTCACCCTCGTCAGCGCCTTCGCCGTGCACCGGACCGTGGCGTTCAGCGATGCGCCCCCCGCGCCCGCGGGCGACGGCGGCGCCACCGGCGCGGAGGCGCTTGGTTACCGGGCGTGGCTCGTCCTGCTCCCCGTGGCGGGCATGATCGCCATGGGGACGTTCTTCGGGTCCACGCAGACGTTCCTCACGGCCTTCACCGGGCACTTCGGCTCCCCGGAGTCCTCGGGGCTGCTGTATGCCGTGATGGGGCTCAGTTCCGCGATCGCCGCCCTGTCCGTGGCCTACTGGCCCCGGCGCTTCGGCCACACCGCCCGCTGGATCGCATCGGCTGCGGCGATGGCGGCCGCCGCAGTGGCGCTGGCCCTTCCCGACTCGATCGGCGCCATGGTCGCGGTGCTGCTCGTCCTCGGCCTCTTCGTGGGACCCACCATGGTGACCATCTTCTCCATCGGCTCGGAGGTCGCTCCGGCGAACAGGCTCGGCACGGTCATGACGCTGCTCGCCAGCGGTATCGTCGCAGGAACGGCGATCGGCTCGGCGCTCGCCGGGACGCTCGCGGAATCGGCCGGAGCCGCAGGCGCTGCGGCGGTCCCGGCGTCGTCGGCAGCCGTCCTGCTGCTCCTCGGTGTGCTCTCCGCCGTCGCCCTGCGGCGCGCGGGGAGTGGACGGGGCACGTCCCCGAGTGCCGGACGACGCGTCCCATAGCATGCTGGTCGTGACCGGCCGGCGCGCTGTCGCTTCCCCTGCGCGGCGCATAGGATCGGAAGACATCCGAGCTGCAGGAGGACCGATATGAGTACCGAAGGCACCGAACACGAAGGTACCGGGCACGAAGGCGACGACGCCCAGGGCGCCGGCCCCGAGGGCACCATCCCCGCGAGCGAGGACGGCGTGGCGGCGGGATCGACCGACGAGCCGAGCAACTTCGAGCCGGAAGAGGACGACGGCGACGGGTCCTGACCCGGAACAGACACGGAAGGGCCCGGGTCATCGGCAGTGCCGGTGACCCGGGCCCTTCCGTGTCGATGCGCCGGTCGTCGGGCAGGAAGCCGGCGCCAGGAGCAGGGGTAGAACCAGGAGGAGCCGCGAGGCGTCCGGGTCGGACGCCGGATGCTGTCCTCAGGTGATACCGGGAGGCTCAGGCGATGCTGGGAGCACGCCGGGGCGGATCCGGCAGGCGGACAGTGCCGCCGAGGACACCGCCCGTGACGGATCCGCCGGTGACGAACCCGCCCGTGAAGGACCCACCCGTGATCACGCCGCCGGTGGGGCCGGCGTCGTCCGGGGCACGAGCGCCCGGCTCCCGCTGTGCCGGCACTGCGGGAGCCGGCACTGCGGGAGCCGGCGCCGCGGGAGCCGGGACCCGGAGGGCGTCGCCGGTCCGGCTGCGGAGCTGGAGGGCGACGTCGTGCGCGTGG
Organism: Arthrobacter sp. Soc17.1.1.1; assembly: GCF_036867195.1. NCBI lineage: Bacteria > Bacillati > Actinomycetota > Actinomycetes > Micrococcales > Micrococcaceae > Arthrobacter > Arthrobacter sp. Soc17.1.1.1. The sequence continues at coordinate 2,438,473 of NZ_JBAJII010000001.1, read as the reverse complement.
GGTCGGCGGGCCGGATCCCTCGACGTCATGCGGCGCAGCAGGTCCGCCCACTCCGGTCCGAGCGCATCAGGCACCTCGGGGTCGCGGAGGAGCCGCGCCAGGGCCGCCTCGACCACCGGCCCCGGGAACGCCTTCTCGCCGGTCAGGCATTCGAGGAGGACGAGGCCCAGCGAGTAGACGTCGCTCCGACCGTCGACGGGATCGCCCTTGGCCTGCTCCGGGCTGAGGTAGTTCGCCGTGCCGATCGTCGCACCGACGGCCGTGGCCAGCGTGGCGTCGACCAGGCGGGCTATCCCGAAGTCCGTGAGCTTGGCATACAGGCGCGTGCTGTTGTCCGCGCTGTGGAAGAGCAGGATGTTGGCGGGCTTCACGTCGCGGTGGACCACGCCCTCGGAGTGGACGTAGGCCAGTGTATCCGCCAGATCCGCGCCGAGCTGGGCCACGTCCTCCGCGCCGAGCGCGCCCCGCCGGAGGCGGCGGCGCAGGTCCTCACCGTGCACGAGTTCCATGACCAGGAAGCCGGTGCTCCGGCCGTCCTCGTCCACCTGCACCCCGGCGTCATGCAGGGTCACGAGCCCGGGATGGTTGAGCGTGGAGAGCAGGATCGTCTCGGTGTGCTGGCGGCGGTAGTCGTCGTCGTCCGACGTCGTGGGATTGAAGATCTTGATCGCGACGGCCCGGCCGAGGGTGCGGTCGACCGCACGGTACACCGAGGCGGCTCCTCCGACGCCGAGCAGTCCCGTGGTCTCGTACCGATCGGCGAGGACCCGCATGCGTGTCCTCCCGCGACAGTTCGTGATGATCGATCCGGCACGGCCCTAAGGGTGCTGATCAATTGTCAGTATAACGTCCGGGGGATCCCGCCCCTGCGCGCCCGATGGGGCGTTATCGAATCTTGATCACTGTCCTGCGTCGAGGAACCCGAGGGCCGTGTCCTTGAAGAGCCGCGAGGTGATGGCGTTCGAGTGGTTCCGTCCTGGAAGGATCGCCACGGCGGCGTCCGGCGCCCACGCCCTGAGGTCCTCGATGCCGCCGGCGTAATCGTCCTGGTCACCGGTGACCAGGAGCAGCGGCATGCGGGGCACGGCGCCCTCCGGGTCGAACGGCTCGGTCTTGATGGCCGCGACCATCGCCAGGAGTGCGGGGACGTCCGCGTGATCGCCCGCCTGGGCCATGCGCAGGAGGTCGGCCGTGGTCGGGTCCTGCGAGGGCGCGCCCCCGGCGAGGAAGCGTTCCGCGCCCTCGAGGTCGAAGGAGGCGAGCGGGTCGGCCGTCCCCGGCCCACCCAGCACCATGCGCCGGACGATCTCCGGCTGTGTGGCGCCGAACTCCCACGCGAGGCGGGATCCCAAGGAGTAGCCGATGATATCGACGCCGGAGGTGGGGTCCCCGTCGCGGAGCGGTACCACGCGCTCGTCGAACAGGGCCTGCAGGATGTCCGCGCGCATCCGGCTCGGGGTGTAGGCGCCGCCGTCGTCCGGCGCCGCGCTGTCCCCGTGCGCAGGGAGATCCACCATAATGACGGTGCGGCCGGCGTCGTTGAGGAAGCGGACCCAGCCCGTGTCCGTCCAGTTCCTCCGGGACGAGGAGCCGAAGCCGTGCAGCAGGAGGATCGGCGGCAGCGGGAGCGGGTCTGCCGCATCGCTGCGCGTGATGGACAGGTGGGGGTCGATGCCCTCGACGTCGTGTACGGCGTGGTGGTCCATGCACACCATCGTAAGGGAGGCAGGGACGTGTGCTCCGTCGAACACATCCCCGCCGCGCGGCCCGGAGGCCGACGCGTGAGACTTTAGACACTTCCCGCCGGGGGTTCAACCCCGTGCCGGGAGGCGTCCGTCCGGCCGGCACGGCGGAGCCTTCCCTGACCCGCTTCGATGAGTTATAGTCATTTTGACCCTAAGTCGGGTCGCACCTCATCGGACGGAAGGACCGGGTATGTACAGCTCGGCCAACGTCTCGGAGCGCCAGGCCCAGGCGCCGGCGCTCGCCATCTCGACGGTGATCTTCGCGCTGCGGTCGGATCCCGTGACCGGCCGGTCGGAGATCTGGCTTCCTCTCGTCCGCAGGATCCGGCAACCGCATCTCGGCCGCTGGGCGCTTCCCGGCGGGCCGCTCGGCGGGAGCGAATCCCTGCAGGACGCCGCGGCCAGGAACCTGCGGGAGACGACCGATCTCGAGCCGACGTACCTCGAGCAGCTGTACGCCTTCGGAGGGCTCGACCGGGCAGCCGCGCAGCGCATGGTGTCCATCGTGTACTGGGCCCTCGTCCGACCGGACCAGGCCGAGCTCGCACGGGAGTCGGAGAACGTGCGCTGGTTCCGCGCATCGGAGGCGGCCGGCCTCGCCTTCGACCACGACGAGATCGTCGCCTACGCCCTCGAACGGCTGCGCGGCAAGATCGAGTACGGCTCCGTCGCTCATCACCTCCTCGGCGACCGGTTCACCCTCGCGCAGCTGCGCGGGGTCTACGAGGCCGTCCTCGGCCGGCAGCTCGACCCGGCCAACTTCCGGCGCCAGTTCCGGTCGGCCAAGGACATCGCCGCCACCGATGAGGTGCTGCAGGGCGTGCGCAACCGCCCGCCCAGGCTCTACCGCTACACGGGACAGCCCGCTCCCGAGCCCTGACCGGTCGGGGCAGTCCGCCGTCCGGCCCTGACTGTCCCGGTCTGTCCGAAAACCGTCCCGATCGGTCCCGAAACCGTCCCGAAACCGTCCCGAAACCGTCCCGATCCCGCCGCCCGTCGCCGGCCGGCCCCACCGCAGGGAGAAGCCCATGTCCGTCACCACCGCCATCCAGCTCGTCAGCCGAGGAGAGGCAGCGGCCGCCGCAGGAGCCGGGACCTGCTCGCCCGAGTTGGCGCGCGATCCCTGGGCGTTCGACGCCCTCCCCATGCCGAGCTACGGGCCCGGCGCCTCCGTGCACGACCAGGCCCCACCGGCCACGCCCCGGCAGGGTGAACTCCCCGAGGAGTACCGGACCGCATCTCCCGAGGAGCTCGACGGCCGCATCCTCGCCGCGAAGGACACGCTCGGGGAATCGGTGGTCATCCTTGGCCACTTCTACCAGCGCGACGAGGTGGTCCGGTACGCAGATTTCGTGGGTGACAGCTACCAGCTCGCCCGTGCCGCCACGGAACGGTCCGCCGCGCGGTCCATCATCTTCTGCGGCGTGCACTTCATGGCGGAGACGGCGGACATGCTGTCGACGCCCGAGCAGTCCGTCATCCTGCCCAACCTCGCGGCGGGCTGCTCCATGGCCGACATGGCGGACATCGACTCGGTCACCGAATGCTGGGAGCAGCTGACAGCGCTCTTCGGGAGCGAGCGGGACGCCGATGGGCGCCAGCCCGTCATCCCCGTGACGTACATGAACTCCTCGGCCGCGCTGAAGGGCTTCTGCGGCGAGAACGGGGGGATCGTCTGCACGTCGTCGAACGCCGCGGCCGTGCTCCAGTGGGCCTTCGACCGCGGCCGGCGCGTCCTGTTCTTCCCCGACCAGCACCTCGGCCGCAACACCGCCAAGGCCATGGGCGTGCCCCTCGAGCAGATGCCGATGTGGAACCCGCGCAGGCCCTGGGGCGGCACCGACGAGCAGACGTTGCGCGACGCCCGCGTGATCCTCTGGCACGGTTTCTGCTCCGTGCACCGGCGCTTCACCGTCGCGCAGATCGAGAAGGCGCGCGCGGAACACCCCGGTGTCCGGGTGATCGTGCATCCGGAGTGCCCCATGCCCGTGGTGGACGCCGCGGACGAGTCGGGCTCCACCGACTACATCCGTAAGGCCGTCGCAGCGGCTGCGCCCGGCAGCACCTTCGCGATCGGCACGGAGATCAACATGGTGAACCGGCTCGCCGCGGAGTACCCCGAGCACACCATCTTCTGCCTCGACCCCGTGATCTGCCCCTGCTCCACGATGTACCGCATCCACCCGGGGTACCTGGCCTGGGTGCTCGAAGGGCTCGTTCAGGGGCGGGTGGTCAACCGGATCACGGTGCCCCACACGGTCGCCGTCCCGGCTCGGGTGGCCCTGAACCGCATGCTCGCGGTCCAGCCATGACGCCGCCCGCGGGTACCGCGCCGTCGGCCTGCGGGCGCGCCCGAGCGGTCGTCGTCGGCGCGGGTGTCGCGGGCCTGCAGACCGCGCTCGTGCTGCGCCGCCTTGATCCGCACCGCGAGGTCGTCCTGCTCGCCAAGGGAGCGCTCGCCGAGAGCAACACCCGGTACGCGCAGGGTGGGATCGCCGCCGTCGTGGCTGCCCGCGCGGGCGAGCGGGCAGCCACCCCGACGGCGGGCGCCGCCGATCCCGCCGATTCTGTGGCGGCGCACATCGCCGACACGCTCGCTGCGGGCGCCGGCCTGGCCGACCCGGACGCCGTCGCCGTCCTCTGTGGCGGCGCAGCGGCCGGCATCGGGGCGCTCGAGCGGGCAGGGGTCGTCTTCGACACGGCAGACACGGCCGACACGGCAGACACGGCAGGCACCGCAGGCACCGCAGACACGGCGGGCACCGCAGGCGCGGCGGGCACCGCAGGCACCGCAGACACGGCGGACACCGGCACCGCGCCGTCGCTGGCCCGCGGCCGCGAAGCCGCCCATTCCGCCGCGCGGATCCTGCACATCGGCGGAGACGCGACCGGCGCCGGGCTCGTGGAGGCGCTGACCGCCGCAGTCCGGGCCGACAGCGGCATCCGCGTCCTCGAGAACGCCTTCGTCACGCGGGTGCTGCTCGACAGTGCACCCAGCGATGCCCGGCGGGCCGGGGGTGTCGAGATGCTCACGGAGCGGGGCCCGCAGCAGGTCCGGGCCGACGCCGTCGTCCTGGCGACCGGAGGCGCCGGCCAGCTCTTCGAGCACACCACCAACCCGGACATCAGCACGGGCGACGGAGTGGCGCTGGCGTGGCGCGCCGGCGCCGTGGTCGCAGATCTCGAGTTCTTCCAGTTCCATCCCACGTCGCTCGACGTCCCCGGGAATCCGCTCATCTCGGAGGCCGTGCGCGGGGAGGGGGCCCGACTCGTCGACGTAGACGGGCGCGCCTTCATGACCGACGTCCACCCCGACGGCGACCTCGCGCCGCGCGATGTCGTCGCCCGGGGTATCGCAGCGCAGATCGCCCGGCGCCCCGCCCCGGACGCCGCCGGGCAGCGGCCCCACCCGGCCGGCCGGCAGCCTCACCCGGCCGGCCGGCGGTCGGGGGTCCGGCTCGATGCCACAGCGCTCGGCGCGGCGTTCCTCGCGCGCCGGTTCCCGTCCCTCACCGCGCTCACCGCGCGGCATGGTTTCGACTGGGCGGCGGAGCCGGTGCCCGTCGTCCCCGCCGCGCACTACTGGATGGGCGGCGTCCGGACGGACACCGACGGGCGGACCACGGTGCCGGGCCTGTTCGCCGTCGGGGAGGTGGCGTGCACCGGTGTGCACGGTGCCAACAGGCTCGCCTCGAACAGCCTGCTCGAAGGGGTGGTGTTCGGAGCGCGCTGCGCGGCCGCGATCTCCGCGGGAGGGGGAGACGTGCCGCGATTCGACGCCGAGCCGCTGGACCTCGAGGCCGACGGGCCGGACACGCACTCCTTCACGCGGCGGGACCTGCAGGCGCTGATGTCCGACCACGCAGGCCTCCTGCGCACGCAGGACGGACTCGATCTCGCCCGGAAGCACCTGGCCTCCTACCGCGCCGGTACCGCACCCGAGGACGCCAACCTCCTGCTGTGCGCGCGGCTGCTCGTCCACGCTGCCGCCTCCAGGGCCCACTCGTGCGGGGCCCACTTCCGCACCGACCAGCCCGACACCCCGCCCGACACCCCGCCCGGGCGTACGGCCCCGAGCCGGTCCTACGTCCGGGCCCTACGAGCCACCGAAGGAACAACGCCATGACGCAGACAGCCGCCCGTCCTGCAGGAACCCCGACCGCAGCCCCGACCGCCGCCTCGTCCTCCGCGTCGACCGCCCCGCCGCCGCAGCATCTCATCGACGCCGTCGTCGCCGCCGCCCTCGCCGAGGACGCACCCTGGGGCGACATCACCTGCCAGGCGCTGATCCACCCCGATCTGCACGCGACGGCGTCCATCACGGGGCGTGAGCCCGGCATCCTCTGCGGGACGGCCGCCATCGAGGCGGCGATGCGCCTCACCGACGCGCGCATCCGCGTCGACTTCCCGCAGCCGGACGGGGCGCGGTTCGACGCCGGCACCGTCCTCGCCGAGCTCACTGGTCCGGCGGCAGGCATCCTCACGGCGGAGCGGACCGCGCTGAACATCGTGCAGCGGCTGAGCGGGATCGCCACGCTGACGCGGGCGTTCGTGGACGCTGCGGCCGGCACCCGGGCCCGCATCACCGACACCCGGAAGACGACGCCGGGCCTCCGCGTGCTGGAGCGGTGGGCGGTCCGCTGCGGCGGGGGCTCCAACCACCGGTCCGGCCTGTCCGACGCCGTCATGGTCAAGGACAACCACCTGGCGCTGCTCGCGGTCGATGGCCCCGAGGCCCTCACCGACGCGCTGCGCACCGTGCGGTCCAGGGTGCCGCACACCGTGCACGTCGAGGTGGAGGTGGACCGGTTGGACCAGCTCGACCCGGTCCTCGCCGCGGGCGTGGACACCATCATGCTCGACAACTTCGACCTCGCCGACCTCGCCGCGGGGGTGCGCCTGATCGGCGGACGCGCGCTCGTCGAGGCGAGCGGCAACGTCCGCCTCGACACGGTGGCCGGGATCGCCGCGACCGGCGTGGACATCATCTCCGCGGGGGCCCTGACCCACAGCGTCCGATCCCTGGATCTCGGGCTCGACTTCGGCCCGGGACCCGCGGTGCATCCGGAGGCGCGGGGCGGCAGGCCCGGTGGACGCCATGATCTATCTTGACGCCGCCGCGACCGCGCCCGCACGGCGTGAGGTCCTCGAGGAGATGTGGCCCTTCCTGACCACGACCTTCGGCAACCCCTCGAGCCACCACACCTACGGAGAGGCGGCCGCGGCCGGGTTCTCGCGGGCCCGTGCGCGGATCGCGGCGCTGCTCGGCTGCCGTCCGGCGGAGATCGTGTTCACCTCGGGCGGTACCGAGGCGAACAACCTCGCGCTCAAGGGGATGGCCCTCGCGGCGCCGCGGGGACGCCACATCGTGACGAGCGCGATCGAGCACCCGGCCGTGCTCGAGGTGCTCGGCTACCTCCGCCGCTTCCACGGCTTCCGCATCACGACCCTGCCCGTCTCGCCGACGGGCCTCGTCTCGCCGGACGCGCTCGCCTCGGTGGTCGACGACGCGACGACGCTCTGCACCGTGATGTATGCGAACAACGAGGTGGGCACCGTGCAGGACGTCGAAGGGCTCGCCGGCGTGTGCCGCCGCGCCGGCGTCCCGTTCCACACCGACGCCGTGCAGGCGGCGGGCTGGCTCCCCCTGGACGTCGGCCGTCTGGGCGTGACAGCCCTCACCCTGTCGGGACACAAGCTCGGCACCCCGAAGGGCATCGGACTGATGTACCTGCGTGCGGGGACGCCCTGCGAGCCGGTCCTGCACGGCGGCGGGCAGGAGCGCGGACGCAGGTCTGGGACGGAGAACGTGGCCGGCGCCGTGGGCCTCGCGCGGGCCCTCGAACTCGCGCAGGGCTCGCTGCCGGCGGCGGCGGTGACGGCCGCGAGGGCGCGGGGCACCTTCATCTCCTCCGTCCTCGAGGGAGTACCCGGGGCGATCCTGACCGGTGACGGGCAGCAGCGGCTGCCGGGTCTCGCCTCGTTCTGCTTCCCGGGCGTGAACGGCGAGACGGTCCTCCTCGAGCTCGAACGCCGCGGCGTCGTCTGCTCCAGCGGGTCGGCCTGCGCGGCAGGGTCCACCGAGCCCTCGGCCGTGCTGCTGGCACTCGGCCTCGACGAGGAGACCGCTTCCACGGCGGTACGGCTCTCCTGGACGCAGGGCACGCCGTCCGGTGACCTCGAGGCCGCCGCCCGCGCCGTCGTCGCGTCCGTGCTCGCCGTCCGGTCGCTCGGCGCGGCACACGCCGACACCGCGCCCGCCGAAGCCTAGACTGACGGCACCGGACGACATTGGACGACACCGGACGACACCGGACGACCGGCGATACGGAAGCACACAGGGCACTGCACGAGCGATACCGGAGCAGCAACGGAGCAGCACTGGAGCAGCACCGGGGCGACACCGGAGGGGGAGACGTCATGATGCACACCGTGACCATCGGGCGGGATGCCCGACCGACTCGACGGGCGCGCCGAGCGGCGCTCGCCGCGGTGCTCGCCGGGCTCCTGCTCACGTCCTGCTCCGCGCTGCAGGGCGGGGCCGACTCTGCCTCGCCGTCGCCCTCGGTGTCGGCCTCCGGCGCGGCCCAGCCGACGGCGGCGCCCCTGCGGGAGGCCCGGGAGGGGTGGAAGGTGTTCACGGACCCCGGGCGGCTCGTGAGCTTCGAGCTGCCCGAGGCGTGGGTGGTGCAGCCGCTCGAACCGGCGGTGGGCACGTACGCACCGGGTTCGCTGCACTACGCGGTCCGCACGCCGGAGGGCGTCACGACCGCGGAGCTGCACACCGGCATCCTGACGCCCGAGACCCCCTGCCCGGAGGCGGAGCGCACGCCCTACCACGTCATCGGCAGCGAGCCGCTGGACCTGACGGGAGGGGCCCCGGCGGCCGACCTCGAGCCGCGCTTCGTGGTCCGGCTCATCACGGGTTTCCGCTTCTTCGGCTCCTACGGCATCACCGACCAGGTCGGTGGAGCGGACGGTCTCGCGTGCTCGCTGCCCAACACGGTCCAGGGGAGCGAGGCCCTCGGCCGGTTCAGCTTCGGCGATCTCGAGGTGCTCGTGCCGAAGGTACCGGCGGAGACCGGGCCGTCGACGGTCTCGTTCGGCACCATCGGTGAGGCCGAGGCCTATTACGCCACCCCGGAGTTCGCCACCATCCGCGAGATGGTCCTCTCCGTGCGGTTCGGCGCCGGTCCGGCGAGCTAGGCGCGGGACCGCATCACACTGTGGGCTGGAGGGCGGCGTAGTCGACGCCGGTCAGTTCGACGCTGCGGTTCCAGAGCCGCACCGCGATGTCCCGGTCGAGCACGCGGGGCACGGGGGCGACGAGGCGGGGTGCGCCGCGGGTCTCGCCGGGACCGGACGGGCCGTAGTAGTCGCCGCCGCGCACCTCCGGAGCGGTCGCCGCGTACAGCGTGGGCAACGCACCGGCGGCGTCGGACTGGCCCATGAGCCGGAGGAAGCCGCCGAAGGCGTCGAGCACGGGGGCCTGCATGCCCGCGGTCAGGTTGGTGTTGGCCAGCCCGGGGTGGGCAGCGACGGAGGTGAGGTCCCAGCCCGCGGCGCGTGCCCGCCGATCGAGTTCCACCATGAAGTAGAGGTTCGCGATCTTGCTCTGGCCGTAGGCGCTCCAGCGGCGGTAGCGGCGCTCCGACTGCAGGTCCGCGAAGTCGATGCGGCCCCGCTTGTGGGCGAGGCTCGAGAGGGTGACGACGCGGGGGGAGGCCGCCTGCTGGAGGTTCGGCAGCAGCAGGCCGGTGAGGGCGAAGTGTCCGAGGTGGTTGGTGCCGAACTGCAGTTCGAAGCCGTCCGCCGTCGTGGCCTTCGGCGTCGCCATGACGCCGGCGTTGTTCACGAGGAGGTGCACGGGGCCGTCGAGGCCGGCCGCGAACGCGCGCACGGAGGCGAGGCTCGCGAGGTCCAGCACGCGCATCTCGACGCCCTCGCTGCCGGTGAGGGAGCGGACGCGTCCTTCGGCCGCCCGTCCGCGCTGCTCGTCGCGGCATGCGAGGACGACGTCGGCGCCCTTCCGTGCGAGCGCGACGGCGGTCTGCAGCCCCAGCCCGCTGTTGGCGCCGGTGATGACCGCGCGCCTGCCCGTCAGGTCGCCGATCGAGTCCGCTGTGAAGTCGCTCATGATGGTGCCTCTCCTGCGTGGGTGCCTGCCCGGCCCGGGGATGCCCGTCCGGCGTCGAGGTGCCGCTCCCGCCCCAGCATAGAGTTGGGGGCGAACGCATCGCCTACCGGGAGCAACGAACCATGCAGCGTACTGTCTCCGCCGACCTCGGTGCCACCACGATCGCCGGGACGGAGGTGGTCCTGTCCGTGGCGGTAGCAGCACCGGAGGCCTACGCATCGGTCGACGAGCAGCTGACCGTGCTGGTGGACGGGGAGCCGTCCGAGGTCCGCATGCGGCAGGACAGGGACGGCAGCCGCCTGCATCTCCTCACCACGCCGCGGGCCGCCACGGTCGAGGTGCACTACAGGGCCACCGTCACCGGGCAGGCGGATCCCGCGCCGCGGGACGACGTCGACCTCGTGCGGTACGTGCGCCCGAGCCGCTATTGTGAGTCCGACCGGATCCTGCCGACCGCGTACAGCCGGATGCCCGATCGCCGGGGCATGGACCTCGTGCAGGGCCTGCGGGACTGGGTGGAGGCGGAGCTGTCCTACGTCCCGGGCTCCTCCCGCTTCACCGACGGTGCGGTGGACACGCTCCTCGCCCGCAGGGGCGTGTGCCGTGACTACGCCCACCTCCTGATCGCACTCCTGCGCGCGCGGGATATCCCCGCGCGCCTGGCCTCCGTGTACGCGCCGGGGCTCAGCCCGATGGACTTCCACGCCGTCGTGGAGGCGTGGGTCGACGGTGCCTGGCACCTGCTGGACGCCACGGGCCTCGCGCCCCGGGCGGCCATGCTGCGCATCGCGACGGGCAGGGACGCCACGGACACGGCGTTCGTCTCGACGGTGGGGGGCGCGCTGCAGCTGACCCGCCTGGTGGTGACCGCGACGGTCGACGCCCTGCCCGTCGACCGGCCGCACGAACCGCTGTCCCTGCGCTGATCCGGCGCCGAGCCGGGAGCACGGGGCACGGGGGAGCGGGGTGTGCCGTCGGGCGGCGCGCCCCTACTGACCGAGGCCCGCGTTGATCTTGTCCGTCAGGGCCTTGAGCTGCTCCATCTCGGTCGCATCCAGCACGGGTGCGAGGACATCCTGGATGCGGTGCACGTGGGCCGATCCGATCCGTCGCTGAAGAGCCCTTCCCTCGTCCGTCAGCGCGAGTTCGACGCCTCGCTGGTCGGCCTCGGCGGGCCGCCTGCGCACGAGGTTCCTCGCCTCCAGACGGTCGACCATGCGGCTGAGGCTGGGCTGGCTGATCAGGAGGTGGTGGTTGAGTTCGTTCAGCCGCGTCCAGCCGCCGGGGCAGCGGCTCAGGTTGAAGAGGACGTCGTACTCGCCGATCGGCAGTTCGCGGAACACGGGGTCCTGGCGGATCCTGCGCATGACACCCACCTGTGCGCGGAAGAGTGACTCCCAGGTCTCGGACGCCTGGCGGACCGAGGCTCCGGCAGTACTCTCGCCGTTCTCGCCAACCGGCTCCGAGTGCCCGGCGGCTGTGCTCGACTGGCCCATGACTGCTTCCCGGCTTCCCGCCGGGTGCACCGGCGATTGGATACGTATGCATCCATCATACGCGCGCCGGATCACCGACGGCCGACGTCACCGGCGCGGGCGAGGTACGGGACAGGTACGGGCGAGGCACTGGACAGGTACGAGACAGGCACGGGCGAGGCACTGGACAGGCACTGTCCGCCGGTACCGGGTGGCGTCAGTCGGTGACGGCGGCCGACTGCAGCGACGCCGGGGAACGGTCGGCGGTCTCGGCGGTCTCGGCGGTCTCGGCGCTCGCCGTGGTCGCGGACGTGGCCCGGCGCCGGGCGCGCTCCTCACGGCGCCCCTCGACGAGCCGGTACAGGACCGGCACGAGGACGAGCGTCAGCGCCGTCGACGAGACGAGCCCGCCGATCACGACCACGGCCAGCGGCTGCGAGATGAACCCTCCTTCGCCCGTGAGGCCGAGGGCCATCGGCGTGAGCGCGAAGATCGTGGCCAGCGCCGTCATGAGGATCGGGCGCAGGCGCTGCCGGGCACCCTCGCGGATGGCGTCCGCCACGGGCAGGCCCGGCACCCCGTTCCGCGGGAGCCGGTACTGGTTGATGAGGTCGATCAGCACGATCGCATTGGTGACGACGATGCCCACGAGCATCAGCATGCCGATGAGCGAGGGCAGCCCGAGCGGGATCCCCGTGATCAGGAGCAGTGCGATGGCGCCCGTGGCCGCGAAGGGGATGGAGACGAGCAGGATCAGCGGCTGCACGAGGCTCTTGAACGTGGCGACCATGATCACGTACACGATGGCGACGGCCGCCCAGAGCGCCAGGAACAGCTGGTCGAACGACTCCGCCTGCTGGCTCGACGCACCGCCGACGGTCGCGGTCGCACCCGCGGGCAGGCCGATACCGGCCAGCCGCTCGTTCACGGCGGTTGTCAGGCTTCCGAGGTCGTCCCCGGAGGGCGTGATGGACACGCGCGCCGTCCGTTCGCCGTTGGAGCTCGTGACCGTGAGCGGTACCTGCACCTCCTCGACCGACGCCACGTCGGTGAGGGGGATAGGCCCCCGGGCCGTCGGGATCCTGAGGCCGCGGAGCTGATCGAGGCTCGTGATCGGGGTGCCCTCTCCGATCAGGACCGGGAAGTCGTCCGCGTCGAAGCGCACGGACCCGGCCGGCACGGGGCTGATGCTGCCGCCGAGGAGGCCTGCGATCTGCCCCTCGCTGAGCCCGGCCCTGACGGCGGCCGCACGGTCCACGTCGATCTGCACCTGGGGCTGCGCGGCCGACAGGTTGCTCGTGACCTCCCCTGCGCCCTCGAGGCCCCGCATGCCGTCGAGGACCGCGGCGTCGGCGGCCTCGAGGTCCTCGGGGACGGGGGCGGTGATGTCGATGTCGATGGTGCTCGACGTCCCGAAGCCACCCTGCTGGCTCGACAGCGAGAAGGTTCCTGCGTCCTGCAGGCCCTCGAGGTCCTGGCGGACCGACTCCTGGAGCGCCTCCTGGTCCGCCTCCTCGTCGGTGATGACGGTGAAGGTCGCCACCGACGCGCCACCGGAGAACTGCGCGGCGAATCCGCCCTCCGCATTGCCCACGGTGAGCTGCACGTCCCGGATCTCCGGGTTCTCGGCGAGGAGGTCCTCGGTGCGGCCGGCGGCCTCCGCCGTCGTCGCGAGACTGGACCCCGGCGCCAGCGTCTGCGTCAGCGAGAAGCTGTTCTGGCCCGAACCGCCGAGGAGGTTGGTCGGCAGGAACGGCACCATGGCCGCCGTCGCGCCGAGTACGATCAGCCCGCCGACGAGGGTGACCACGGGGTGCCGCTGCGTCCCGGTCAGGATCGGCAGGTAGCCGCGCTGCAGCAGGGACGGCCGCTCGGGTGTCGGAGCGTCCTCGGTGCCGGACGAGACCGCGGCCGTGTGGCGTGCCGCGCGGCGCGAGGGCGTGGTCGCGGGGAGGAACCAGTAGGCCAGCACCGGGATGATGGTCAGCGACACGGCGAGCGAGGCCAGGAGCGCGATGCCCGTCGTGACGGCGAAGGGACGGAACAGCTCGCCCGCCAGGCCGCCGACGAACCCGATCGGCGCGAAGACGGCGACCGTGGTCAGGGTCGAGGCCGTGATGGCGCCGGCGACCTCGCGGACGGCCGTCAGGATGGCCTCGCGCTTCTCCTCCCCGTAGCCGAGGTGCCGCTTGATGTTCTCGATCACGACGATCGAGTCGTCCACCACCCGTCCGATGGCGATCGTCAGCGCACCGAGGGTCAGCAGGTTCAGCGAGTAGCCCGCGGCGTAGAGCCCGATGAACGTGATGAGCAGTGACAGCGGGATGGAGATCGCCGTGACGAGGGTGGAGCGGACCGAGAGCAGGAAGACGAGGATGATGAGTACGGCGAAGCCGAGACCCAGGATGCCCTCGGTGGTGAGGTCGTCGATGCTGCTCTCGATGAAGGGTGCCTGGTCGAACACGACGGTGATGTCGGCGGCGTTGCCGAGCTCGGCCTCGAGCTCGGGCACCAGGGCCACGATCTGCTGGGAGATCTCGACGGTGTCGCCGTCGGGGACCTTGGTCACGGCGAGGGCGAGGGTCTCCACCCCGTTGGTGCGCGTGATGGAGGTGGCCTCGTCGTCGGCCAGGCTGACATCGGCGACACCGCCGATGGTGACGATTTCGCGCGGAGCGGGCGACGCGGGCGACGCGGGCGACGCGGGCGACGCGGGCGACGCGGACGGAGACGAGGACGACGGGAGGACCGGGAGGGCCTCGATGTCCTCCAGCGACCCGATCTGGCTGCCCGCCTGGATGGTGAGCGACCGCGGGTCCTCCTCGAGGGTCCCGACCGGGAACAGCGCGCCGTTGTCCTCGAGCGTGCTGGTGAGATCGGCGACGGTCAGCCCTGCGGCTTCCAGGGCGCCGGCCCGCGGCAGGATCGCGACGTGCTGCGTGGTCCCACCGGAGACGTCCGCGGTCCGCACGCCGTCGATCTTCTGCAGCCTCGGGACGGTGAGGCGCGTGAGGTCGCCGTTGAGTTCGCTGAGGGACTGGTCCGAGGACACCGCCATGAAGACGATGGGCAGGTCGCTGATGCTCCCCGCGAGGGCCTGCGGCTCCACGTCCTCCGGGAGGGTGGGACGCACGGTGGAGATGGCCCGGTCCACCTGGGCCCTCGCGCGGTCGAGATCGGTCCCGTACACGAACACGAGGCTCACGGTCGAGACGCCGGAGCGCGACGTGGAGGACGACGACTCGAGGCCCTCGACGCCGCTGAGCGCGGACTCGAGGGGTTCGCTCACCTGCTGGTCCAGGTACTCCGGGGACGCCCCGGGCACGGTGGAGAGCACCGTGATCTGGGGGAACTCGAGGGACGGGATGAGCTCCTGCTTGAGGGAGCCGAGGGTGATGACCCCGAACACCGACGCGAGGATGGTGATCAGCGCGATGAGCGCACGGTTACCGAGGGAGAGATGGGCCAGACGGAACAAGGAACCTGCCTTCGATGCTGGCGGGCGTCCGGTCGTCCGGCACCGCCGTCGTTATTTGAGCTTGAGCACCCGATCGGTGAGGGCCTGCACCTCGCCGGCCAGGGCGGGCGTCTCGTTGAGACGGACCCCGTACCCGGGCAGCATCTCCTTGAGCTTCGGCTCCCAGCCGGTCATGCGGTCGGGGAAGCACCGCTTGAGCAGTTCCACCATGATCGGGGCGGCCGTGGACGCTCCGGGGGAGGCCCCGAGCAGGGCGCCGACGGTACCGTCCGCCGAGGTGATGACCTCGGTGCCGAACTGCAGCACGCCACCCTTCTTGGGGGCCTTCTTGATGACCTGTACACGCTGGCCCGCCGAGATCAGTTCCCAGCTGCCGCCGTCGGCGGAGGGGAGGAACTCGGTGAGCGCCTCGTTCTTGGCGTCGCGGTTCTTCAGCACCTCGGTGACGAGGTACTTGGTCAGGGACATGTTGTCCTTGGCGACCGCCAGCATCGGCACGAGGTTGGAGGTGCGGATGGAGGTGGGGAGGTCCAGGTAGGAGCCGCGCTTGAGGAACTTGGTGGAGAACCCGGCGTAGGGGCCGAAGAGCAACGAGCGCTCGCCCTTGACGAAGCGCGTGTCGAGGTGCGGCACGGACATGGGCGGTGCTCCCACCGACGCCTGGCCGTAGACCTTGGCGTTGTGCTGGCCGACGAGGTCGGGATCGGTGCAGCGGAGGAACTGGCCGGAGACGGGGAAACCGGCGAAGCCCTTGCCCTCCGGGATGCCGCTGCGCTGCAGCAGGTGCAGGGCGCCGCCGCCGGCGCCGATGAACACGAACTTCGTGGTGATGGTGCTGGTCTGGCCGGTCGCCCTGTTTTTGACCTTGACGTCCCAGCGTCCGTCGGTGGCGCGGGCGACGTCGAGCACGTCGAAGCCGTAGTGGAGGTCGACTCCCGTGCCCTCCAGGTACTCGGTGAGCTGGCGCGTCAGGGCGCCGAAGTCGACGTCGGTGCCGCCCTCGACCCTGGACGCGGCGACGGGCTGCGAGGGGTTGCGGCCCTTCATGACGAGCGGGGTCCAGCCGGCGATCGTGTCGTGGTCCTCGCTGTGCTCCATGGTCTGGAACAGCGGCTGCGCGCTGAGCGCCTCGTAGCGCCGGCGCAGGTACCCGGCGTTCGCCTGCCCCCACACGAAGCTCATGTGGGGCACGGGGTTGATGAAGGTGCGGGGATCGCCGATGTGGCCCTCGGACACCATGTGGGACCAGAACTGCCGCGAGACCTGGAACTGCTCGTTGATCGCGACGGCCTTGGCCGGGTCGACGGAGCCGTCCTTGCCTGCGGGGGAGTAGTTCAGTTCGCACAGGGCGGAGTGGCCGGTGCCGGCGTTGTTCCAGGGGTCGGAGCTCTCGAGTCCGGCGACGTCGAGCCGCTCGAAGAGGGAGATGTCCCACTCGGGCTGGAGCTGCCGGAGGAACGCTCCGAGCGTTGCGCTCATGATCCCACCGCCGATCAGCACGACGTCGGTGGTCCTGGCAGGGGTGCCCAGATTACTAGTGGTCAACGTGGTCTCCAGTCGCGAGGTCGTAGCAGGGAAATCCTAGCCGCTGGCGGCGACACTCCCTAAATCCGCAGGGGTCCGCGGGAGCGGGAGGCGCCGTGCCTCGGCTCACTCCGAGGGTTCGGGCAGGGGCTCGGCGTCCGCTAGATCGATCCGGTTGAAGACCTCCCGCATGACCGGGCTGACGGGGTAGGAGGCCACGCGGGCGCTCATGGCCAGCGCGGAGATGGGGAAGGCCAGGGGTACGGCCGGGATCCGGCCCGCGATCTGGGAGCTGATGCTCGCGTAGGCCTCCGAGCGGTCCTCGCCGTCCGGCAGTCCGCGGGCCCGGTTGATCTTGCTGAACAGCTGCGGGTCGTCGTAGCCGAATTCGTCGGTGCGGTTGCCGAAGAGGGCGCCGACGAAGTTGTCGGGGTCCTCGTAGCTCCCGCTCCAGCCGAGGAGGTGGAAGGCCCGGTCGCCGGACGCCTGCACGGTCTCCACGTAGCCGTCGCTCCACTCGACGGGCACGGGCCTGATGTTGAAGCCCGCCTCCGTCAGCTGGCGGCTGAGTTCGGCGTACGCCTTCTCGGGGGAGGGCAGGTAGGCCCGCGAGACGTTCCGGGGGTAGTAGAAGGGGAGTTCACGCCCGTCGTACCCGGACTCCTCCAGCAGCTCCTTGGCGCGGTCCAGGTCGTGCCCGTAGTTCTGCACGGAGTCGTTGCTCACGCCGAGCTTCTCCGGGATGAACTGTCGCGCCGGTTTGGTGCCGTTGAGGAAACGGCCCTCGATGAGGGCGTCCTTGTCCACGGCGTGCGCCACCGCCTGGCGGAAGAGGGCGTCGTCGACCCCCGGGAACGCCTCGTTCATGCCGAGGTACAGCACGGAGTACGGGTCGCGCTGGAGGAACTGGAGCCCGTTGCGGGCCAGGTCGACGGCGCTGTCCACACTGACGAAGTCGTAGCCGTCGATCCGCCCCGATGTGAGGGCCCGCGCCCGGGAGTCGGGGTTGGGGATGGTGGTGAACGCCACCTTCCGGACCTCGCCGCGTTCCCCCCAGTACCCGCCGAAGGCGTCGAGGTCGACGGCGCCGGGCAGCCAGGAGACCAGGCGGAAGGGCCCCGTGCCCACCGGGGCCAGGCCGTACCGGGAGATGGGCGTCCCGTCCCGGCTCTCGCCGAGCTCGTCCGCCGCCCCCGCCTGGAGCGCCGCGGGGGAGGACATCGCGAATGCCGGGGCGGCGAGGGCCGGGATGAGGCCGGTGATCCTCCCCTGCAGCCGCAGGTCCACGGTGTACCGGGACGTCGGGGTGCAGCCCTCGTAGAGGCTGACGTCCGGCCGGTCCGAGAACGCCTTGAACACGTTCTCGAACGGCAGGCGGGAGGTGCCGGCGCGGGTCGTGGCCGGCAGGGTGTACCAGCGGTCGAAGTTCGCGCATACTGCCGCGGCGTCGAAGGGCCGGCCGTCGTGGAAGACGACATCCTCCCGGAGCGTGAACTCGTACGTCCGGCCGTCGTCCTGTTCCTCCCACGCCTCGGCCAGCAGCGGCGTCGGTTCGGACGTCAGGGGATCGACGCCCACGAGGCCCTCGAGGATCTGCTGCGACACACGGTAGGACTCCGTGTCGTTGGCCAGTGCCGGGTCGAGGGTGCGGGGATCGGCCGCCGTGCCGAAGGTGAACGTCGTCGCGTCCGCGGCCGGGGCCGTCGTCGCGGCAGCGGAGGGCTGGGGAGGGGAGACCTCGCCCGCCGTGCAGGAGGCCAGGGCGACCGCCGCTGCGAGGCCGGCCGCCAGGGGCAGTACGCCGCGGCGGACGCGTCCGGGGCGGATGCGGCGCGCGGCAGGGGTCTTCACAGTCAGGGTCTCCGAAGGGCGGTGGATCCCGGTCCCACACGGTCCGGGTTTCTGAGCCTCAAGTCTAGGCGATGGCGCTGCCCGCCCTGCCCGGGAACCGGCGCGGGCCGGAGACGCGAACGGACCCCCTCACGAGGTGAGGGGGTCCGTCCGTTGCCCTGAGCACGTCAGAGGTGTGCGTCAGGGACGCGTTGGGTCCTTAGCCTGCGGGGGGCGTGAGGACACCGTCGACCAGGTAGACCACGGCGTTGGCGGTCTGGACGCCGCCGCAGACGACGTTGGCGTCGTTGACCTTGAGCGCATCGCCGGAGCCGGTGACCTCGAGGGTGGCGCCCTGAGCGGTGGTCTGGGTGGTGCCCTCGAGCTCGGCCGGCTGGATCTTGCCGGGCACGACGTGGTAGGTGAGGATGCTCGAGAGCATCGCCGAGTCGGTCTTCAGGGTCTCGACCGTTGCGGGGTCAAGGGCCTTGAAGGCGTCGTCGACCGGCGCGAAGACCGTGAAGTCACCGCTGTTGAGGGTGTCCACCAGGTTGACGTCGGGGTTCAGTCCGCCCGTCACGGCAGCGGTCAGCTGCGTGAGGATGGGGTTGTTCGAGGCAGCCGTGGTCACCGGGTCGAGGGCCATGCCCTCGACCGAACCGGCGCCGGAGGGGACCTGCTCGGCGTAGCCGGCGCAGCCGGGACCGACGAGGTTCGCGGCGGGGTCCATGGCCGCGTCGGCCGAGGCGGAGGCCGACGGGCTCATGCTGGCCTCCGGCGTCGCCGACTCGCTGGCCATGCTGCTCTCGCTCGCCATGCTGCTCTCACTGGCGGAGCTGCTCGCCGGGGACTCGGACGCTGCCTCGTCGCCGCCGCCGCAGGCCGCCAGGCTCATCATCGAGATGGCCGCGATGCCGAGGATCGAGAGGTTCCTGCGCTTGGTGATTTCCATGAGATGTCCTCCGTACGGGGCGCCCTGGAAGGGCGCCGGTGGTCTGTGGTTTTCGGTGAAACACATCGTGTCGATGTCTCGGAGGTACTTCGGATGCCCCGCAGGGACGGATGGGTGCGATCTTGGAGGGAGGCCGGTCCGGGCACGCAGGAGCCCCGCCGGGACGGGTGCCCGGCGGGGCTCTGGGGTGCTGCTACTACCGGTGCGCAAGAGGGGACTTGAACCCCTACGTCCGAAGACACTGGAACCTAAATCCAGCGCGTCTGCCAATTCCGCCACTCGCGCGCGGCGGCCCGAGGGCCGTGTCGTCTCCTCCACTGTATCGCCGATGGAGGGCTCGATCGCTGCCCTCCATCGGCGGTTACGGGCGCCTAGCGGTCGATGCCGAGATCCCGCCGCAGCTTCGCGACATGACCGGTGGCCCGGACGTTGTACTGCGCGAGTGCGACCCTGCCCTCGGCGTCGACCACGACCGTCGACCGGATGAGGCCCTCGTAGGTCCGGCCGTAGTTCTTCTTCTCGCCCCAGGCGCCGTACGCCTCCGCGACGGCGTGGTCCTCGTCCGACAGCAGGGGGAACGTCAGCGACTCCTGCTCCGAGAACGCGGCCAGCTTGCCCACCGGATCCGGGGAGATACCGAGCACGCGGTACCCGGCCGCACCGAGCGAGGCCAGGTTGTCCCGGAAGTCGCACGCCTCGGTGGTGCATCCGGGTGTGGCGGCCGCCGGATAGAAGTACACGACGATGTCCCCGCCCCTGAGTGAGGAGAGCGACACCTGGTTGCCTTCGGCATCCGAAAGCGTGAAGTCGGGGGCACGATCACCGGCGGCGAGTCGTTGCGTCATGCATACTCCTGGGGTTCGGCGGGGGCGTGCCGACGGACGTCCGAAGAGCGGGCCGGCCTCCTGCGGGGACCGTCGGCGCCGGTCGGCACCATGCGGCCGGCCGGCCTAGCTATCATAGGGTGAGATCCGGCGCCGGAGATGGCACCGGATCTGCGAGCGAGAGGAAGTGCACGGTCTATGCCCGATCTGGAGCAATGGCCCACGGGCCGCCTGCTGACCACGGCGGCGCGTCTCGTCGAGCATGCCTGGAACGAGCGGCTGGTCGGTATCGGCGTGACCCACGCAGGCGTCATCGCCCTCGGGGTCCTCGCGGACCAGGGAGCCATGACCCAGGCGGGTCTCGCCCAGATCGTCAGGGTGCAGGCGCAGACGATGGGCAAGACCCTCTCACGCCTCGAGGCACGCGGGCACGTGACGCGCGTGCGGAACGACCTCGACCGGCGCTCGCACACCGTGTCCATCTCCGCGGAGGGGCGCCAGGTCCTCGACGCGGCGGCGGACATCGAACGCACCCTCGTGGCCGGCGGCGGGCTCGTGTCGGAGGAGTTGCGCAACCACCTGCAGCGCGTCATCCGGGAACTCGGCGCACCCCGCTGGAACTGGACGGCGGGAGGTGCCGGCGCGCAGGAGGGCGTGGCACTCGAGGGTCCGGGTGCCGGGGGCCCGGCAGCGACCCTGCTGACCTGACCCCTTCCGAGCCGGAGCTGATCTCCGCGCCCCTTGCCGTCCGGCAAGGGGCTTTTTTGCGTTCCCGACCGCGACCGGCGCCGAGGAGTTCTTGTACCCGCCCCGCCCCGAGAAGGGAAGACTCCCCGCGAAAGCGACTGCCCGGAAGAAAGGGCTTGCGTACTAAGCAGACTGATGTTTTGTTGAGAAGCGTGAGTGTCCAACGCCTGACGGAGAACAGCATGTCCATCACCGCCGCCCCGCAGTCCGCGACCGACGGCGACGAGCCGGGCCCTGCGTACCCCGGGCGCCCGCTCAAGGCGGCCCTGCAGGACGACATCGCCCTGCGGCACATGGACATCGCCGAATCGGTGGCGCGCTCCTTCGCGTTCTCGGGGCCGGAGGCCTCGGACATCCGCCAGGTGGCGTACCTCGGGCTCATCAAGGCGGTGCAGCGCTTCAACCCCGGACGGGGCGTGCCGTTCGCGTCCTTCGCCGTGCCGACGATCACCGGCGAGATCAAGCGCTACCTCAGGGACTCCTGCTGGGTGGTCCGACCTCCCCGCGACATCCAGGACCTCCGCACCGAGATCGCCCGCGCCGCTCCCGCCATGGCGCAGCGCCTCGGACGCGACGCGACCGCCCGCGAGCTGGGACTGGAGCTCGGCTGGCCGGAGAGCAAGATCCTCGAGGCGCAGGCCTCCTCCTCGAGCCTGCGGCCGGACTCGCTCGACGCACCTTTCGAGGGTCGTAGCTGGGCCGACACGCTCGCCACCGATTCGAACGGCATGGACCGCAGCGACGACATGATCTCCCTGCGCGGCGCGGTCAACGAGCTCGACGCCGGCGAGAAGGAGCTCCTCTACCGCCGCTACTTCATGGAGCAGACCCAGCAGGGCATCGGCGACGAGCTCGGGATGTCGCAGATGCAGGTCTCGCGGACCCTCGCGCGCATCCTGGTCAAACTGCAGAAGCGGCTCCTCGGAGCGCCCGCCGCACCGGACCGGCGCACTGCGCGGGCCGGCATCGCCTGAGGCCACGAGGTACAGGTGCCGCCGGTCAGGAGATGCCGTGGTCGGCGGCTGCCGCCAGCACCTGCTCCACCGTCACGGCCATCAGGGCAGGATCCGGGGTGGGTGAGAACGTCTCGCCGACCCGGAGCGATTCGTCCGTGAGCACGGTGTGCGGACCGGGGGGCGGACCCCACTCGGACGCGGGGGCCGGCCCGAACAGCACCACGGACGGCCGCGCGTAGGCCGAGGCGAGATGGGCGGCGCCCGTGTCGGCGGAGATGACCAGGGACGCGCCGGAGATCAGGCCCGCGAACCGGTCCAGCGCCAGGTGTCCCGCCGCGACGGACTCCTCGGGCAGGCCGGCGGCGTCGGCGACGGCGAGCGCCCGCGGACGCTCCTTCGCGCTGCCCGTGAACAGTACCTGGTGCCCGGCCGCGGCCAGCGTGCGCGCCACCTCGGCGAAGCGCTCCACGGGCCAGAGCCGGCTCCCGTAGGCGGCCCCCACATGGATGACCACGGCGTCGGGTGCCGGGCTCCCGCCGTCGGGCACGCGGAGGCGGCAGTCGAGCGGGTCCGCGGGGATGCCGTGCCAGGAGACGAGCGAGGCCCAGCGTTCGCGTTCGAGGATGCCGTCCCGCCACTCGGGTCCGTCCCAGCCGGGGGAGCGGTGGCCCATCCGCCGTCTGGCGCCGATCTCCTCGAGGCGTCCCCGGCTCTCGCCCCCGCTGCCGTGCAGGTTGACGGCGAGGTCGATCCGCCCGTGCTCGATGGGCAGGGGATCGTCGAGCCCGTGCGTGGGCAGCAGGTCGTCGATGGCGTCGGTCAGGCCGACGACGGGCCGGAGCCACTCCTGCGCGGCGTAGAGGATGCGGTGCTCCGGGAACGCGCGGCGCAATCCCTTGAGCGCGGGCACCGCGACGAGGAGGTCGCCGAGCTTCAGGGCGCGGAGGGCCAGGATCTCGGGACGTCCGTCGGGTGCCGGCGTCGAGGCGGGGACAAGGATGGATGCGGCGGGCCGGGTGCCCGTGGCGGTGGTGCCCTCGGAAGTCATGCGGATCATCCTGCCAGAGGTTCGGGCGTCGCCCCGCGGCAGGCCTCGCAGGCGCCGAGGAGAAGAAGTTCGGCATGAAGTGTTTAGTACTGCTCCTTCTCGGGCACTAAGCCTGTATGCATACTTCGGCCGGACTCCCGCGGACAGCCCCCCAGGCGGTCCTGTTCGACCGCGACGGGACCATCGTCGTGGACGTCCCGTACAACGGCGACCCCTCCCTCGTGCAACCGATGCCGGGCGCCCGCGAGGTCCTGGACGGCCTCCGTTCCCGCGGGATCCCGCTGGGCGTGGTCACCAACCAGTCGGGCATCGCCCGTGGCTACGTCACGCGGGAACAGGTCGACGCCGTCAACGCCCGCGTCGAGGACCTGCTCGGTCCCTTCGCGGTGTGGGAGGTGTGCCCGCACGGGGCCGACGACGGCTGCGCGTGCCGCAAGCCCGGCCCGGGCATGGTGCTCTCCGCCAGTGCGCGGCTGGGCCTCGACCCCTCGGAGGTCGCGGTGATCGGCGACATCGGGGCGGACATGGGCGCCGCTGCGGCCGCCGGTGCCCGCGGCGTGCTGGTGCCGACGGACATCACGCTCGAGGAGGAGATCCGGGACGCCCCCGCCGTCGCCCGGGACCTCGCGGAGGCCGTCGACACCCTCTGGGCGGGCACCCCGTGAGGCGGCGCGTCCTCGTGGCCCGCCTCGACAGCGCCGGCGACGTCCTGCTGGCCGGGCCGGCCGTCCGCGCCGTCGCCGCCGGTGACCACGGCGACTCCCCGAACGACGTCGTCATGCTGTGCGGCCCGCAGGGTGCCGCCGCGGCCCGCCTGCTGCCGGGCGTCGTCGAGGTGCTCACGTGGTCGGCGCCCTGGATCATCGACCCCGCGCCGGAGCCCACCCCGGAACTCGTGCGCGAGCTGCACGACGCCGTGGTGGCTCTCGGCGTCGACGAGGCGGTCCTGCTGACCTCGTTCCACCAGTCACCCCTGCCTCTCGCCCTGCTGCTCCGGCTCGCGGGTGTCCGCCGGATCGCGGGCGCCTCCGTGGACTACGCCGGCTCGCTCCTGGACGTCCGGCTCAAGCCCGGCGAGGACTTCCCCGAGGACCAGCCCGAGGCGGAGCGCGCGCTCGGCATCGCGGAGGCCGCGGGCTACGCCCTCCCGCCCGACGACGACGGCCGGCTCCAGGTCACCGGCCTCACCGACGCGTCCGGACTCGTGGGCAAGGGGCCGTACGTCGTCGTCCACCCCGGTGCGTCCGTGCCCGCACGCGCCTGGCCGCCGCTCCACCACGCCGCCGCCGTCGAACTCCTCACCGCGGCCGGGTTCCGCGTCGTCGTCACGGGCGGCCCGGGGGAGACCGACCTGACCTCCACCGTCGCGGGGCCGGAGGCCCTCGACCTGGGCGGCCGGACCGACCTCGCGGCCCTCGGCTCCGTGCTCGCGGGAGCCTCGGTGGTGATCACGGGGAACACCGGCCCGGCACACCTCGCCGCGGCGGTGGGGACCCCGGTGGTCTGCCTGTTCTCGCCGGTGGTGCCGGCGATCCGGTGGGCGCCGTACCGCGTCCCCGTCGAACTGCTCGGCGACCAGGACGCCGCGTGCGCGCTCAGCCGGGCGCGGATCTGCCCCGTCCAGGGGCACCCCTGCCTGTCCACCGTCTCGCCCGAGGACGTGGTCGACGCCGTGCTCCGGCTCAGCTCCGGAGTTTCGTCACTCGGCTCACGCCGCAGCATCGGCCGCACCGACGGCCGCAGAACAACGAGGGGAAACCGATGAGGATCCTGTTATGGCACGTCCACGGAGGGTGGACCGACGCCTTCGTCAGGGGAGAGCACACCTACGTGCTGCCCACCACGCCCGACGGCGGGCCCTGGGGACTGGGCCGGGCGGGCCGCGACTGGCCCGCATCCGTCATCGAGGTGGCACCCCACGACCTCGCCGACGCCGGCATCGACGTGGTCGTGCTGCAGCGCGTCGAGGAGATCGCGGAGTGTGAGCGCCTCCTCGGCCGCTCTCCGGGACGGGACCTCCCGGCGGTCTTCCTCGAGCACAACACGCCCCGCCGCGACATCGTCGGCACGGTGCACCCCCTGGCGGAACGTACGGACATCCCGGTGGTGCACGTGACGCACTTCAACGAGCTCTTCTGGGACAACGGCGTCGCGAGGACCACGGTGATCGAGCACGGCATCGTCGACCCCGGCTACCTTTACACGGGGGAACTCGAGCAGCTCGCGGCCATCATCAACGAGCCGGTCCGGCGCGGCCGGATCACCGGCACGGACCTGCTCCCGCGCTTCGCGGGAGTCGCCCCGCTCGAGGTCTTCGGCATGGGGACGGACCGGCTCGCCGACGCCCTGGACCTCGGCCCGGGGGAGCTGCGGATCGGCGGCGACCTCCCGATGGCACGCCTGCACGCGCGGCTCGGGCGCTCACGGGCCTACGTGCACCCGCTCCGGTGGACCTCCCTCGGACTCTCCCTCCTCGAGGCGATGCACGTGGGACTGCCCGTGCTGGCGCTCGCGACGACGGAGGCCGCCCGCGCCGTGCCACCCGAGGCCGGTGCGGTCTCGACGAGCATCGACGACCTCGTCCGGATGGCCGCACGCCTCATCGAGGACCCGGACGAGGCACGGACCCGGGGACTCGTCGCACGGGAAGCGGCACTCGCACGGTACGGACTCGCCCGGTTCCTCGCGGACTGGGACGACGTCCTGGGGCAGGTGCCCCAGCGGTACCGGGTCCTGGCCGCAACAGAAAGGAAAGCGCTGTGAGGATCTCGATGGTGTCGGAACACGCCAGCCCGCTCGCGGCGCTGGGCGGCGTCGATGCAGGCGGGCAGAACGTCCACGTGGCCGAGCTGTCCCTCGCGCTGGCGCGGCGCGGCCACGACGTCACGGTGTACACACGCCGGGACGACGCCGCCCTGCCCGACCGGGTGCGGACGCACCCGCGGCTGGAGGTCGTGCACGTCACGGCCGGCCCGGCCCGGAGCGTCCCCAAGGACATGCTGCTGCCCTACATGAGCGAACTGGCCGAGGGCATCGTCGAGGACTGGGGTGAGGACGCACCGGACATCGTCCACGGGCATTTCTGGATGTCGGGTATCGCTGCGCTCGACGCCGCCCGCCAGTCCCGCAGCGCCGGCCGCCCCGTGCAGGTGGTCCAGACGTTCCACGCGCTCGGCACGGTCAAGCGCCGCCACCAGGGCGGGGACGACACCAGCCCGTCCGAGCGGCTCATGCTCGAGGCGATGGTGGGCCGCAGCGCCGACCGGATCGTCGCGACCTGCTCCGACGAGGTCTTCGAGCTGAAGGCGATGGGTGTGCCCGGCAGCCGCGTGTCGATCGCCCCGTGCGGCGTGGACCTCGAGCTGTTCAGCCCGCAGGGTCCAGTCGAGGAGCGCGGCCGCGCCCACCGGATCGTCAGTGTGGGACGACTCGTGCCGCGCAAGGGCATGGACCTCGTCATCCGTGCGATGGCCGACCTCTCGGCCCGCGGACGCGACGACGTCGAGCTCGTCATCGTGGGCGGCTCCGGCAATTCGGCGAGCCTCGAGGAGGATCCCGAGGCGCAGCGGCTCACCGCGCTCGCGGACGCCCTGGGCGTCGGCGACCGCGTGGTGCTGCGGGGCCAGGTCTCGCGGGCGGAGATGCCGGCGGTCCTGCGGAGCGCCGACGCCGTGGTCTGCGCGCCATGGTACGAACCGTTCGGGATCGTGCCGCTCGAGGCGATGGCCTGCGGCGTCCCCGTGATCGCCGCCGCCGTGGGCGGCCTCGTCGACACCGTGGTGCACGGCAAGACCGGCCTCCACGTCCCGCCGCAGGACCCGGCTGCCATCGCGGCGGCCGTCGACGACGTGGTGTCCGACCCCGGCTGGGCCGGAGAGCTCGGCGCCAACGGCTACCGCCGCGTGAAGGCCCGCTACTCGTGGAGCCGGATCGCCGCCGACACGGAGAAGGCATACCAGACGGCCCTGGGCGCGGCAGCGCCCGCACAACCGGCCACAGCGCGGCGGAGCGCCGCGCGTCGACTCGAAAGCACGGGAGGCAGGGCACTGTGACCACTCATCTCACCGACGTCAGCACCGTCAGTACCGTCAGCACCGACGCCACGACCGGCAGGGCCGCGGATCCCGCGGCGCCCGTCCGCACCCCGCACACCGCAGGCGCGCAGGGGAGCCCTGCGCACCCCGACGCGGAGTCCCGCCGCATCGTGACCGACCACCTGCGGTCCGTCGCGCCCGCCATCGAGTCCCTCCTGCAGAACGTCGGCACCCTCGCCGGCTGGGGCGTCGAGATGGCGGACCGGCTGATGGCGGGCCGGCGGCTCCTGGCCGCCGGCAACGGCGGATCCGCCGCCGAGGCCCAGCACCTCACCGCCGAGCTCGTGGGCCGGTTCGACGGCGAACGCGAGCCGTTCTCCGCGATCGCCCTCCACGCGGAGACCTCCGCCGTCACGGCGATCGCCAACGACTACGGGTTCGACCACATGTTCGCCCGCCAGGTGACCGCGCACGGGCGCCCGGGCGACATCCTGCTGCTGCTGAGCACGAGCGGCAAGAGCCCCAACCTGCTCCACGCGGTCGACGCCGCCCGTGCGGCCGGCGTCACCACGTGGGCGCTCACCGCTGCAGGGCCGAACCCGCTGACCGAGCGGGTGGACGACTTCGTGGCCATCGACGCGCAGTCCGCCAATGCGCAGGAGGGCCACCTGATCGCCCTCCACGCGATCTGCCGGGCCTTCGACGCCGAGGTGCGCCGCCGCCGCCAGGAGGAGCAGCGATGAGGATCGTGGTGGTCGGGGACGTCCTGCTCGACACGGACCTCTCGGGCGATGCAGGCCGCCTGTCACCGGACGCGCCCGTGCCGGTCGTCGACGTCGACGCCGTACGGCGCCGCGCCGGCGGTGCGGGGCTCGTGGCGCGCATGCTCGAGGCCGACGGCCACGAGGCGGTCCTCGTCACGGTGCTCGGCGAGGACGACGCCGCGGCGCTGCTGCGCGCCGAACTCGACGGCATCACCGTGGTCGCGGGCCCCTCCGGCGCCCCGACCCCCGTCAAGACCCGCGTGCGGGCGTCCGGCCAGCCGGTCGTGCGCTTCGACGAGGGCTGCGCGACGCCCCCTGCCCCGGCCTGCACGGAGGACATGCTGGCGGCGCTCGAGGGCGCCGACGCCATCGTCGCCGCGGACTACGGGCGCGGGCTCCTCGCCGACGAGGCACTGCGGACACGGCTCGAAGCACTCGCCGGGACCACCCCGGTGGTCTGGGACCCGCACCCGGCGGGCGCGCAGCCCGTCCCCGGTGTCGCCGCGGTGACACCCAACATCGGCGAGGCCCTCCGGTTCGCGGACCTGCAGGGGTCGGACACGCGTGCCGCCGCGGCCGCCGCCGACGTCCTCCTCGGCGCGTGGCGCAGCCGTGCCGTGCTCGTCACCATGGGGGAGCACGGGGCGCTCGTCGCCGCGGCGGGCCTCCTGCCGCAGGTGGTCCCCGCTCCGAGGGTCGACGCAACGGACCCCTGCGGCGCGGGCGACCGGTTCGCCTCCGCGCTCGCCGTCGGCCTCGCCGCGGGCGAGCCCATCGACGTGGCGGCCCAGCAGGCCACCGAGGCCGCCGCGCGGTTCCTCGGCTCGGGGGGCGTGAGCGCGATGGGCCGTCGGCAGGAAGCGCCGCAGCAGCTGCCCGTCGACGGGATCGACGCCCTCGACGTCGCACGGCGTACACGGGAGGCCGGCGGCACGGTCGTCGCGACGGGCGGATGCTTCGACCTCCTCCACGCGGGGCACGCCCGCACGCTCGCGGCCGCCCGGCAGCTCGGTGACTGCCTGATCGTCCTCCTCAACTCGGACGAGTCCGTCCGGGGGCTGAAGGGCGAGAACCGGCCCATCATCAAGCAGGAGGACCGGGCCGAACTGCTTTCCGCCCTCGAGTGCGTGGACGCCGTGCTCGTCTTCGGCGAATCGACGCCGGAGAACGCGATCTCCCGTCTCCAGCCCGACATCTGGGTCAAGGGCGGCGACTACGCGGCCGAGGACCTGCCCGAGGCCGCCCTCGTGAGCAGCTGGGGCGGCAGGACGGTCACCGTCCCCTACATCCCGGCCCGCTCCACCACGAAACTTGCAGCCGCGCTCGCCCGAGTCGGCTGACGCGCTGCACAGACGCCCTCGGCCCGATCCAGCCGGCCGGGAGCAACGCTACGAAAGGAACAGCATGACCGAGAACACGACAGCAAGCCCGGCAGGCAACGGCTTCAACCCGGGACGCGTCCTGGTGACCGGCGGGGGCTCGGGCCTCGGCGCGGCCATCGTGCAGGGCGTCCTCGCCGCCGGCGGCACCCCCGTGGTGCTCGACCGCGACATCAGCCGCGTGACCGGCGTCAAGGCGTTCGAGGTCGACGTGGCCGACCGCGAGGCCGTCGAGGCGGCCGTCCGGGAGGCCGCGGAGACGATGGACGGCCTCGACGCCGTCGTCACCGCCGCCGGCATCGACCGCTGCGGGGCGCTCGACACCGTCCCCGCGGACCAGTGGGAGAAGGTCATCGGCGTGAACCTGATGGGCACCGCGTCGACCGCCCGCGCGGCCCTTCCGTACCTCAAGCAGACGCACGGGCGCGTGGTCACGATCGCGTCCACGCTCGGCATCAAGGCCGTCGGCGACGCGACCGCCTACTGCGCCTCGAAGTTCGGTGTCATGGGCTTCTCGCAGGCACTGGCCGCCGAGACCGCGGGACAGATCGGCGTCACCACGATCATCCCCGGCGGCATGAAGACCCGGTTCTTCGACGACCGCGACGAGCAGTACAAGCCGCAGGACGACTCACGCCTGAACGACCCGGAGCGGGTCGCCGAGGCGATCCTGTTCGCGCTCTCGCAGCCCAAGAGCTGCGAGATCCGCGAGATGGTCATCGCCCACGCAGAAGAAGGCTCGTGGCCCTGAGTTCGGCCACGTCCGCGTAGACGGCGTCGGGCTGGACGGTCGCAACGAACGAGTCGTCGTGCTCGCAGCGTTCGGCCGTCCAGCCCACCTGCGTGACGTCCACCCCGCACACGGGGCACTGCGTCACCCAGGAGAAGTGCACGCGATGCAGGGTCCGCCCCATGGCGCCCGCGTTGATCACGTTGCCGATCCAGTAGACGCCGACGGTGGGGGTCCCGACGGCCTGCGCCAGGTGCCGGGGGCCGCTGTCGTTGCCGACCATCACGGCGCTGCGGGCCAGGACTCCCGCCAGCTCGCCGAGGCTCAGCTGGCCGGCGAGCGAGCGGACGTCCGCCGTCGGATCGGCCTCGAGCGCCAGGCGCACGATCTCCTCGGCCGCCGGGACGTCCGTCGGGTCCCCGACGACCACCACCTCGCAGCCGTCCGCCGCGGCGCGCACCGCGACCTCCGCGAACGACGACGACGGCCACCTCCTGCGCGGATCCGTGGCCCCCGGATGCAGGGCGACGACGGCGCCCCCGCCCGTGAGCTCGGCGGCCCGGGCGATCTCCGCGCCGGTGACCTCCACCCGCGGTTCGAGGTCCACCGGTACCGCACCGGCCAGGCCGACCACCTCCAGGGCCCGGAACACCTCGTGCTGGTAGTACACGTAGGGGATGGTCCGCTCCAGCGCCGCGGCGTCGGGCGTGCGCGTGCCGATGGTGTGCCGGGCACCGAGCCGCAGGAGGAACGGGTTGGAGTTGCGGCCGCCGCCGTGCAGCTGCACGGCGAGGTCGAACGTCCCGTGGACGGCGGCGAAGAACGCCTCGACGGCCTGCGGATCCTCGTCGCCGGGACGGACGCCGGGGGAGACGGGCAGCTCCAGGACCGCCGACACCGGGCCGGGCCTGCCCTCGAGCAGCGCGGCGTGCCCGGGCATGCCGAGGAGGGTGATCGCGGCCTCCGGGTAGCGGTTCTTCAACGCCGCGACGGCGGGCAGGGCGAACATGAGATCGCCGAGGCCGCCGCCGCGCAGGACGGCGATGCTCCGGACGCCCTCGAACGGCATCAGCACCGGACCCACCGACCTCGCCGCGTCCTGCCGTCCGCCGAAATCCGCCGTCGTGTTCCCTCGCCCCGTCACGTGCTCCCCGTTCCTGTCGCTGATCGCGGTCCCTGCGCGGGCGCTCCCGCGGCACACCACCGGCAGGCGTGATCCGCGCTGTCAATGCCGCCACCGGGAGCAGGAGACCCGCTGCTCCTCCTCGTGCCACCATATGCTAAGCGTGCTGAGGACCGCACGGAGGTGGAGCAGAAAACGGCGGGGGCCGTGTGTGAAAGCACGGGAGGCGGGTACGGGACCAGTAGGCGTGCCGCGGGAGAACGCCGCGGCGGTACACGACACGACACCAAGGAGCGCAATGTCCATCAACTCCGAGGCACATCCCCTGCTCGACGTGCAGGACGAAGGCTCCCTCACCATCCTCGACCCGCGTGACGGGAGCGAGGTGGGCACGCTGCCCTCCGCGAACCGGGACCAGGTGGCGCTCGCCGTCTCCCTGGCGCGGACCGTGCAGCCCGAATGGGCGGCCACGAGCCCCGCCGACCGCGGCGCGGCCCTCAGGAGCGCTGCCGCGGCACTGCGCGCCGGTGCCCGCGAGCTCGCGGAACTCAACACGCGGGAGACCGGGAAGCCGTTCGGCGACGCGCTCGGCGGCGTCGAGGCAGGGATCGCCACGCTCGAGCAGTACGCGGAGCTCGGCCCCGTGCATCGCGGGCTCAGCCTGCGCGGAGCCGTCACCGCCACCGACTACACCGTCGCCGAGCCGCGCGGGGTCGCCGCCCTCCTGACGCCGTGGAACGATCCCGTGGCCGTGGCCGCCGGGCTCATCGGCGCCGCCCTCGTCACGGGCAACGCCGTCCTTCACAAGCCCAGCGAACGGTGCCCCCACGTGGGTGAGCTGCTCGGCCGCCTGCTGCAGCCGGCCTTCCCCGACGGCGTCCTCACCACCCTGACCGGCGGTGCGGGCGTGGGCCAGATGATCACCATGGAGACGGGCGTGGACGTCTTCGCGCACGTCGGCTCGAGCGCCACCGGGGAGCGCATCGCCCGGGCGGCCTCGCTCACCGGGGCGCACGTCATCCGGGAGAACGGCGGCAACGACCCCCTCATCGTCGACGCCGACGTCGACCCGGTGTGGGCCGCGGGCCAGGCGGCACTCGGCGCCTTCGCGAACAGCGGGCAGATCTGTACGTCCGTGGAACGCATCTACGTGCACCGGGCCATCGCCGAGCCCTTCCTCGCCGCCCTCACCGAGGAGGCACGGAACCGCAACACGAGCGGCGACTTCGCCCCGCTCGTGGACCGCCGCATGCGGGATCTCGTGGACGGGCAGGTGTCGGAGGCGCTCGGCCTCGGCGCGCAGTGCCTCGAGGGCGGGCACGTGCCCGACGGCCCGGGCGCCCACTACCCGGCCACCGTGCTCACCGGCTGCACCGACGCCATGACCGTCATGACCGAGGAGACCTTCGGCCCGGTCGCGCCCGTGACCGTCGTCGACAGCTTCGAGGCGGGCCTGCGCCTCGCCGCCGCCGGGCCGTACGGCCTCGCGGCCTCCGTGCTGACCGGGGGCATCGCCCATGCGCAGCAGGCCATCGCCGGACTGCCGGTCGGCACGGTCAAGGTCAACGCCGTCTTCGGCGGCGCGCCCGGCGGATCGGCACAGCCCCGCGGCATCAGCGGAGCGGGCTTCGGCTACGGTCCGGAGCTGCTCGACGAGTTCGCCCTCGTGAAGGTGGTCCACATCAGCTCCCCTCCGCAGCAGGGCCTGTGATGGACGACGCGCTGCAGGACCACCCCGGCCGGACGGGAGGCACCGTGCCCCGGGCCGACCACGCCGCCGATGATCTCGCGGAGGTCCGGGGGCTCGCCGCCTGGGTCCCCGCGGCCGTCGCCGACCGCGCGCCGGCCGTCACCGTGATCGGCGACGCCATGCTGGACGGCTGGTGGAGCGGCACCATCGAGCGCTTCTGCCGGGAGGCGCCGGCACCGGTGGTGGACATCACGCGGCGCGACTACGCCGCCGGCGGCGCGGCGAACACGGCGATGAACCTCGCGGCGCTCGGCGCGCACGTGCGCATGTGCGGCCTCATCGGCACCGACGACGCCGGGCGGCGGCTGCGCGGCATCCTCGAGGACGCAGGCGTGGACACCACCCACCTCCTGCAGGACCCCCGGGTCGGCACGACCACGAAGTACCGCATCCTCGGCGGCGACCAGGTCATGCTCCGCCTCGACGACACGCAGGACGGGCTCCCGGCGTCGGCGCTCACCGCGCTGGCCGCCACGGTCCAGGGGTCCGTCGCCGGCGCCGACGCCGTCGTCGTGTGCGACTACGGATCCGGGGCGCTCGGCGACGAGGTCCGCGCGGCGCTCGGCCGGGCGCTCGGTGCGGAACCGGGACCGCTCGTCGTCGTCGACGCCCACGACACCGCCGCCTGGTCGGAGCTCGCCCCGGACATCGTCACGCCCAACGCGCAGGAGGCCGCGCAGGTCCTCGACGTCCGCCTCGACCCGCGCTCCGACCGGGCCGCGACCGTCGCCGACCGCAGGGACGACCTCCTCGCGGCCACGAACGCCGCCGCCGTCGTGGTGACCCTCGACCGGGACGGCACCGTGCTGCTCGGGCAGGACGGCGAGGAACACCGCACCTGGGCGCGGCCTGCGACCGAGCGGCAGGCCTCCGGGGCGGGGGACACCTTCGTCGCGACCCTGACCGCCGCGCGCGCCGCGGGCCTGCCGCTCACCACGAGCCTCGACCTCGCGCAGGCCGCCGCGGACGTGGTGGTGCACCGCCCGGGCACCTCCGTGTGCACGACGGCGGACCTCACGGGCCACCTGCAGCAGGTCGCCGACACCGCGCTGACCACGCAGGAGCTCCTGCGGCGGGTCGAAGAGGACCGTGCCGCCGGCAAGCGCATCGTCCTGACCAACGGGTGCTTCGACGTGCTGCACCGCGGGCACACCCGCTCCCTGAACCAGGCCAAGCAGCTCGGCGACGTGCTGGTGGTCGCGCTCAACGACGACGCCGGGGTGCGCAGGCTCAAGGGCCCCGACCGGCCCATCAACCCGATCGCGGACCGGGCGGGCATCATCGCGTCCCTGAGCTGTGTGGACTACGTGACCGTGTTCACCACGGACACCCTCGTGCCGCTCATCGAGCTGCTGAGGCCCGACGTGTACGCCAAGGGCGGCGACTACACCGCGCAGATGCTCGAGGAGGCACCGGCCGTGGAGGCCTGCGGCGGGCGCGTCAGCATCCTCGACTACGTGCCGGAGCGCTCCACCGCGGCGGTCGTCCGCAGGATCCGGTCCGCCTCCGGAGGGGAGGGCGCTCCGTGACCCCGCGCTGGTCCGGCGAGTGGGCGCTCGACGCGCCGGCGGACGAGCCCGCCGTCGACGTGCTCATCCCGTCCTTCGGGCGTCCCGCGGAGCTCGCCGTGACGCTCGCGGGCCTCGCGGCGCAGGAGGGCGTGGCCTTCCGCGTCATCGTGAGCGACCAGACGGACGGCGACACGGCGTCGTGGGTGCAGCCCGCCGTCCGTGCGATGGTGCGGGTCCTCGAGGCCCAGGGCCGGCAGGTGCAGCTCGAGCGGCACCTGCCGCGGCGTGGCCTCGCCGAGCATCGGCACTACCTGCTGGGGCTGGCGCGGGCGCCGTTCGTCCTGTTCCTGGACAACGATGTCTGGCTGGAGCCCGGCTCGCTGGACCGCCTGTGCCGGGCGCTGCGGGAGGCGCGGTGCGGGTTCGTCGGCTCGGCCGTCCAGGGGCTGTCGTACCTCGGCGACCGCAGACCCCACGAACGGACCGGACTGGCGCTGTGGCCCGGGAACGAGGTGGTCCCGGAACGGATCCGCCCGGACACCGAGGGCTTCGCGCGCTGGCCGCTGCACAACGCCGCCAACCTGGCGCACGCCGCCGCCGATCTCGCCATCCAGCCCGGCAGCTGGCAGCTCTACCACGTCGCCTGGGTGGGCGGCTGCGTCCTGTTCGACCGGGAGGCCCTCGTGGAGTGCGGGGGCTTCGACTTCTGGGACCGCCTGCCGCCCGGGCACGCCGGCGAGGACGTCGCGGCCCAGTGGCGCGTGATGGAGCGGTACGGCGGGGCGGGCATCATCCCGTCCGGCGCCGTGCACCTCGAGGCACCCACCACGGTTACGGACCGTGACATAGACGCTGCCCGGGTGATCCTGGGCCAGTGACGGTGCTCCCGACGCGGGAGCACTTCAGGAGGACGAACCGACACGAAGGAGCACCACATGGCAGATCCGAGTCCGATCGACATCCAGAAGGCACTGGGCGGCATGGAGTACCCGGCCTCCAGGGAGGACCTCGTGCAGCACGCGAAGGACAAGGGCGCCGACGGCGCCGTCCTCGAGACGCTCGAGAACCTCCCCGACCGGGAGTTCGACTCGCCGACCGACGTGAACAAGGAAGCGTCGAAGTAGGTCGGAGCAGTCCGGAGCAGGTCGAAGGAGTACGGGGCGACGGGGGATGCGCCCGACCGCGCATCCCCCGTCGCCCGACCTCCCGGAAGGACGGCACGAGGCACGGCACGAGGGACGGCACGAGGGA
Source organism: Arthrobacter sp. Soc17.1.1.1 (assembly GCF_036867195.1). Lineage (NCBI taxonomy): Bacteria > Bacillati > Actinomycetota > Actinomycetes > Micrococcales > Micrococcaceae > Arthrobacter > Arthrobacter sp. Soc17.1.1.1. Next base: position 2,403,215 of record NZ_JBAJII010000001.1, on the reverse strand, counting down.
CGGCGATGAAGAACACGGCACTGCAGGCGGGGGACGGTACCCGCCCGGGGGCGGATGAGCGGCAGGAGTCATCGGGCGGCGAGAAACCCGTGACCGTGATCATCGCGTTCATCGCGAACCTCCTCGTCGCCGGCGCCAAGACGGTCGCGGCGCTGATCACCGGCTCCGCCTCGATGACGGCCGAGGCCGCCCACTCGTGGGCGGACACCGGCAACCAGATCTTCCTGCTCGTCGCCGAACGCAAGTCGCGGCGCCACCGCGACCGTTCGCACCCCATGGGGTACGGGCGTGAGGCGTACGTCTGGTCGATGTTCGCCGCCTTCGGGCTCTTCACCGCGGGCGCGGTGGTCTCCATCACGCACGGGATACAGCAACTGCTCGAGCCCGAGCCCGCAGGCGACTACGGCATCGCCTACGCCGTCCTCGCCATCGCCTTCGTCCTCGAGGGCATCTCGTTCACACAGGCCTTCCGGCAGGCGCGGAAGGCCGGGCAGGAGCGGGGCACCAGCACGCTGCGGAGCGTGTCGACGACCTCGAACCCCACCCTCCGCGCGGTCTTCGCGGAGGACGCGGCCGCCCTGCTCGGCCTGCTCATCGCCTTCCTCGGCATCCTGCTGCACCAGCTCACGGGCTCGCCCGCACCGGACGCCATCGGGTCCATCCTCGTGGGCGTGCTCCTCGGGGTGATCGCCGTGATCCTCATCGACCGCAACCGGCGGTTCCTCGTGGGGCAGGCGGTGTCACCCGCGCTGCTCGCATCGGTCGCCCAGCGCCTGGCGGCGCACGGGAGCATCGACCGCGTGACCTACCTGCACCTCGAGTACGTCGGACCGGAGCGCCTGTACCTCGTGGCCGCGGTCGACCTGGTGGGAGACCGGCCGGAGCACGACGTCGCCGTGGCCCTGCGCGCCGTCGAGCGCGACATCGAGGACCACGAGCGCATCGAGGAGGCCGTCCTCACGCTCTCCACGCCCGACGAGCCGACGCTGGACCTCGGAGCCCGGTCCCGGGACTGATCTCAGGCGATGCTCGACGCGCCCTCCTCGGCCTCCTGCCCGCGGGCGCCCGTCCCCGCGATGTTCACCATCCAGCTGACGCCGAAGCGGTCCACGCACATGCCGAAGCTGTCGCCCCAGGGCGACTCCGACAGGGGGAGGATCGCGCTGCCGCTGCCGGCGAGGGCGTCCCAGTACCCGCGGAGCTCGGTCTCGTCGTCACCGCTGATCGAGATGGAGTGCCCGGCCGGCGGCGTGTACTCCATGCTGTTGGGCGTGTCGGCCGCCATGATCACCTGACCGGACGGCGTGGTAAGCATCGAGTGCATGATCTTGTCCTGCTCGGCCGGGTCCTCGCTCATCTGGAACTCCCCGAACGTGCTGCTCTGCAGCTCCCCGCCGAACACGGAGCGGTAGAACTCCATCGCCTGCGCCGCATTGTCCTTGAAGGTGAGGTAGGTGTTGATCGTCGCTGCCATGATGTCCGCTTCCTGCCCGGTGGCCTGGGCCACGCCTGTCGATGACAGGAGCGATTATCGTCCAGGCAGGGCGTGCTGGGAAGGTCAGGGCCGGCGCTGGTCGATGGCGCCCGCGATCCTCTCCTCGAGGTCGGTGATCGTGGCATCCGGCAGGACGATCAGCCCGTCGAGTTCACGGCGCGCCCGCCGATACGCCGTCTGGCGCTCGGCGGCGGTCGCGGCGTCGTCGATCGCCACCGTGACGAGCTTCCGGGCCGTCTCCAGCCGCTGGCGCTCCTGCGGGGTGAAGCCGCTTGCCCGCACACGCCGGGCCTCCGTCTCGGCGACCTGGAACGCGACGTCGTAGGAGGTGACGGCCGACCGGTACTCCGCGAGGTCCTCGGCGGACACACCGGCGGGGTCCTCGGGCCGGAGGGAGTCGGCGACGCGCTTGGCACGCAGGAAGGCGACCGTCAGCGGTTCCCGCACATCCGTCATGGTGGGGTAGTCGATCAGCTTCGCCGCATCGAGCTCGTAGGACAGCCACTTGCGGTCCACCTCGTCATGCATGCGTGCGACGTGCTGGACGTCCCGCTCGCGCCCGAGGGCCTGCGGCGGTTCCGGCTGGGCGTGCGCGCCGTGCAGGGCGCCGGGATGCTTCAGGCGGTAGAGCTCGACCTTGCGGCGGTGGCGTCGCTCGGTCGCCTCGGACCAGGACCTGCCCCAGATCGCGAACACGCCGGAGAGGGGGAAGACGAGCCACCAGTAGCTGCCGGCGAAGGACAGGATTTCGTTCACGCGTCCATCGTAGGCCCGGACATGAACGAATCCCCGTCCTGCAGGCGGCGAGACCTGGAGAACGGGGATTCGAGGTGCACCCCCCGGGACTTGAACCCGGAACCCATTGATTAAGAGTCAATTGCTCTGCCAATTGAGCTAGAGGTGCCTGGCGTTTTCCTTCACGATTTCACTCGCTCCGGTCATCCGCAACAGCATGAAACTCTACCAGCAGTTCGGCCGAAACATGAAACCGGCGGCTCGGCCCCTCTCCCGCGCCGTGCTCCACGCCCGGTTCCCGCCCGGTTCCCGCCCGGTCCAAACCTTGTCGACGCCCTGTCCACGCCCTGTCGACGCCCTGTCGACGCCCGTCCGTCATCAGCCGGAGTCCCTGGCGATCCGCAGGATCCTCGCGCCACCCGACTCGTTCGTCGCCACGAGCAGCACCCCGCCCGGGCCGGCCGCCACGTCGCGCAGCCGGCCGAAATGCCCGTCGAAGTGCCCGGCGGGTTCACCGGCCGTGCCGCCGGCGAGCGGGACCTGCCAGAGCCGCCGGCCCCGCAGGCCGCCGATGTAGGCGACGTCGTCGACGATCGCCATGCCGCTGGGGGAGGACGCCGCAGTGGACGGCCACACCACCTGGGCGTCGGTGTACCGGGGATCGCCGGGTGCACCCGTGACATCCGGCCACCCGTAGTTCCCGCCGGGCACCACGAGGTTCAGTTCGTCGTCGACCTCCGGGCCGAACTCGGAGGCCCACAGCCGGCCGGCGGAGTCCCACGCGAGGCCCTGCACGTTGCGGTGGCCCAGGCTGTAGACCGGCGACCCGGGTGTCGGGTTGTCCCCGGGGATCCCGCCGTCCGCCGTGATCCGCAGGATCTTCCCGCCGAGATCCGCCGGGTCCTGCGCACGGTCCCGGACCCCGGCGTCCCCGGTGCCGACGTACAGGTGACCGTCCGGTCCGACGGCGATCCGCCCGCCGTTGTGGATCTCCGCCTTCGGGATGCCGGTCAGCACCGGCTCCGGCATCCCGAGCTGCCCGTCGGCCCATGGCAGGCGCACCACCCGGTTGTCCTCGGCCGAGGTGTAGTAGGCGTACACGGCGTCGGTCCCGCCGGCCCCCGGTCCCGTCCGGCTCACGGCCAGCCCGAGCAGGCCGCCCTCTCCCGATGCGGACGCGGCGTCGGGGATCCTGCCCACGACGCCCGTGGTCCCGTCGCCGATGCGCTCGATCTCGCCCGTCTCCCGATCGGACACGAGGAGGGAGCCGTCGTCCAGGACCACCACCGACCACGGCAGGCCGAGCCCGGTCGCCGCGTCCCCGCGGTGCACGAGGTCCGGGAGCTCGGCTGCGCCGCCAGGGGAAGCCGCGCCGTCAGGAGAGGCCGCGCCGTCAGGGGAGGTGGAGGCGGCGGCGGACACGGTGGTCCGCGAGCCAGGGGTCGCGGACGCCCCGGCGTACAGCGGGTCCGGTTCGGGCACCGCCGGGGAGCACCCGGGAACGGCGATCAGGATCGCGGCTGCCGGGGCGAGGGCCCGGGCGAGGAGGCGGGCGGGTCGCCGTCGGGCGGCTGCCATGGTCCGACCCTAGGACCGGGCGCGGGAGGTGTCCACCCCTCCGGCCCCCGAGGGCCGCGGGGAGAGCGGCGCCGCGCGGTTCCCTCTAGGCTGGCGCCATGACGAACCCTGCCGCCGCCCCGATCGTCCGGACCGTGAGCGTCCCCACCGCCGACCTGCGGGAGGCGCTCGCGGACGCGTCCCCGGCCGTCGACGTCGTGCTCTGGGACTTCACCGCCCCGCCCGAGGGCGTGGACCCGGCCACGCTCGACGCCGCCGTCCTTCCCTACACGGGCCGCGCCCACCTCGACGGCGCGCTCGACGCCGCCCCCAACCTCCGGCTCGTGCAGACGCAGTCCACGGGCTACGACGGCGTCGCGGACCTCGTGGGACCCGACGTCGCCATCGCCACGGCCGCGGGCGTCCACGCTGCCGCCACGGCCGAACTCGCCGTCGGGCTCGCCCTGGCCTCGCTGCGGGGCATCGACGACGCCGTGCGGCAGCAGGCGGAGGGCCGCTGGCACAGCGCCCGCTACCCGGGCCTCGCGGACCGGCGGGTGCTGCTCGTCGGCGTGGGCGGCATCGGGGAGGAGATCCGCCGGCGCCTTGCCACCTTCGAGGCGGACGTGACCCGCGTGGGCAGCTCCGCGCGCGACGACGGACTCGGGCACGTCCATGGTAGCGACGAGCTCGTCGACCTCGCCCCGCACCACGACGTCGTCGTCGTGATCACCCCGCTCACCGACGCCACCCGCGGGCTCATCGGCAGCGAGGTGCTCGCCGCGCTGCCCGACGGCGCCCTGGTGGTGAACGTCGCCCGGGGCGCCGTCGTCGACACCGACGCACTCACGCGGGAGGTCACCGCCGGCCGGCTGAAGGCGGCGCTCGACGTCGTGGACCCCGAGCCGCTCCCCGCGGACCACCCGCTGTGGCGGGCCCCCGGCGCCATCATCACACCCCACGTGGGAGGCAACACGGAGGCGTTCCCGCCGCGCATCCTCGCCCTGCTCCGGCGGCAGCTCGAGCGGCTCGGCGACGGCGAGGAGCCCGACAACCTCGTGCGGCGCGGCCCCTGGGCGTAGCCGGCGGCGGGGAGGACCGCGTGCCGGTCAGGACATCGCGATGAAGGCGTCCATGAAGGACGTGAAGTCCACGGCGTCCGCCTCCTGGGCGAGCCGCAGCGGCGTGCCCGGCCCGATGTCGAGGACGGGGGCCGGGGCCACGGCGAAGCGGAAGACCCGCCCGGTGCTCGTGCCCACCTCGTAGCTGCCGTCGTCGTCCCACTGGAGGGCGTGGGCGAGATTGGTCATGTTGACCTCCACGGGGACCCCGGTGCCCGTGATCGCCGCCAGATCCACCGGCGCGATCATGAGTTCGGCCGGTTTCCAGCGATAGCCGACCACGTAGGCCGTGGGGATACGGCGCGCATCGCGGGCTCCTCCGGACTCCCTGGCGTCCCTGGCGTCCCTGGCGTCCCTGGCGTGACCGTCGGCGAACACGAGGTTGTAGTCGCCGTAGTTCGGGATCTGCCCGTCGAAGACACGGCGCAGGGCGTTCTTCAGTCCCTGTCCGCCGTCGAGCGGCCTGCTGGAGTCGTGCGGCTCATCGGGAGTCATATCACGCCGTTGCGGTAGGAGAGGTAGGAGAGGTAGGAGACGTAGGAGGGAGGCAGGAAACGGTCGGTCCGGGTGCCCTGAGGTCCGCTCCGCCCGCGGTGCGGACGGGCGGCGGGACGGGAGATCGGCCCGTGAGACCCACACTGTACCGGAGCGTCCACCTCCGCACGAGGAGACCGCCGGCCCGGTCCATCGGGGGACAGCGGGCTTGCGCGGGCCTGTAACAGGGCGGTCATATGGCGAAACCGTCCTGTTACCCGGGCCTAGACTTCAGGCATGACCGTGGAAACAACGCCTGGAAAAACGTCGGGAACAACGCCGGACATCAAGCCGAGAAGCCGCGTCGTCACGGACGGCATCCATGCGGCGCCGTCCCGCGGGATGCTGCGTGCCGTGGGTATGGGTGACGACGACTTCGCCAAGCCGCAGGTCGGCGTGGCCAGTTCCTGGAACGAGATCACCCCCTGCAACCTGTCCCTGAACCGCCTGGCGGAGGGGGCCAAGGAGGGCGTGCGCGAGGCGGGAGGGTTCCCCATGCAGTTCGGCACGATCTCCGTGTCGGACGGCATCTCGATGGGCCACGAGGGCATGCACTTCTCGCTCGTCTCCCGTGAGGTGATCGCTGATTCGGTGGAGACCGTGATGCAGGCGGAACGCATCGACGGCTCCGTGCTCCTCGCCGGCTGCGACAAGTCCCTGCCGGGCATGCTCATGGCAGCCGCCCGGCTCGATCTCGCCTCCGTGTTCCTGTACGCGGGGACGATCATGCCGGGCTTCGCGAAGCTCGAGGACGGCACCGAGAAGGAGGTCACGCTCATCGACGCCTTCGAGGCCGTGGGCGCCTGTGCCGCCGGGAAGATGAGCCTGAAGGACCTCGACAGCATCGAACGCGCCGTCTGCCCCGGTGAGGGTGCCTGCGGCGGCATGTACACGGCGAACACCATGGCCTGCATCGGGGAGGCCCTCGGCATGTCGCTCCCCGGCTCCGCGGCCCCGCCGTCGGCCGACCGCCGCCGCGACCTGTACGCCCAGAAGTCCGGCGAGGCCGTCGTCAACCTGCTGCGCCTCGGCATCACGGCCCGCGACATCATGACGAAGAAGGCGTTCGAGAACGCCATCGCGGTCACCATGGCCTTCGGCGGCTCGACCAACGCCGTCCTCCACCTGCTGGCGATCGCCCGTGAGGCGGAGGTGGAGCTCACGCTCGACGACTTCACGCGCATCGGCGACCGCATCCCGCACCTCGGCGACCTGAAGCCCTTCGGCCGCTACGTCATGTTCGACGTCGACAAGGTGGGCGGCGTGCCGGTCATCATGAAGGCGCTGCTCGACGCCGGCCTGCTGCACGGCGACTGCCTGACGGTGACCGGCAAGACCCTCGCGGAGAACCTCGCGGAGATCGACCCGCCGGACCTCGACGGCAAGATCCTCCGCGCGCTCGACAACCCCATGCACAGGACCGGCGGCATCACCATCCTGCACGGCTCCCTCGCCCCCGAGGGTGCCGTGGTGAAGAGCGCCGGCTTCGACGCCGACATCTTCGAGGGCACCGCCCGCGTGTTCGAGCGCGAGCAGGGGGCGCTCGACGCCCTCGACGCGGGAGCGATCCACGCCGGCGACGTCGTCGTCATCCGCTACGAGGGGCCCAAGGGCGGCCCCGGCATGCGCGAGATGCTAGCCATCACCGGCGCCATCAAGGGTGCGGGTCTCGGCAAGGACGTGCTCCTGCTCACCGACGGCCGCTTCTCCGGCGGCACCACGGGCCTGTGCATCGGCCACGTGGCGCCGGAAGCGGTCGACGGCGGTCCCATCGCCTTCGTGCGCGACGGCGACCGGATCCGCGTCGACATCGCGGCGAAGAGCTTCGACCTCCTCGTCGACGAGGCCGAGCTCGAGCAGCGGAAGATCGGCTGGGAGCCGCTGCCCGCCCGCTACACCAAGGGCGTCCTGGCGAAATACGCGAAGCTCGTGCACTCCGCATCCCAGGGCGCGTACACGGGCTAGGGGCCCTTTCGCGCCGGGACGGGAACACTCCCGTCCCGGCGCGGAGCAATCGGGTTAATGTCCACTCACTGGACGGGGTGTCCACGATGTGAGATGGGACGGGGGTCGGTTGACACTCTTTCGCGGGGGCGTGGAAACTACAGGTATGCAGCTCGAACCCGTAGTCGTCGTCCTTATACAGCGCGTGGCCTGAAGCCCGTCCGTCGACGACTGCAGTCACGCGCAACCCCTCGCAGAGCCCGACCAGGCCGAGGGGTTTTTTTGTTGACATGACCTGTCGGCAGGGAAGCAGCGCAACGGAAATCCGCAGTTCAGCCTGCAGCAGTGCAGCGTACGTTCCAAAGGAAGTTCATCGATGTCCAAGGGATCGCCCATCAGCCCGGCGCTGTTGGCAGCAAGGCCAGCACCTCCTGCAGCACCCGCCCGTGAGGTCGTACCCGCCCGGGACACCCCGGCGAGCGCCGTCCGCGGACCCAACAACGTCGTCGCCCCCGTCCGGATGCTCGGTTCCGCGGCGATCGTGCGCTCCCTCGAGGAGCTCGGCGTCGACGACGTCTTCGGGCTCCCCGGCGGGGCGATCCTGCCCACGTACGATCCGCTCCTCGCCTCGACCCGGCTCCGCCACATCCTCGTGCGGCACGAGCAGGGCGCCGGCCACGCCGCCCAGGGGTACGCGATGGTGACGGGCCGGCCCGGTGTGTGCATCGTGACGTCCGGCCCCGGTGCCACCAACCTCGTGACCGCCATCGCGGACGCGCACATGGACTCGGTGCCCATGGTCGCCATCACGGGCCAGGTGTCCAGTGCCTTCATCGGTTCGGACGCCTTCCAGGAGGCGGACATCGTCGGGATCACCATGCCGATCACCAAGCACTCCTACCTCGTCACCGACGCCCAGGACATCCCGCGCGTGCTCGCCGAGGCGTTCCACATCGCCACCACGGGCCGTCCCGGCCCCGTGCTGGTCGACGTGGCGAAGGACGCCCAGCAGTCCTCCATGACGTTCTCCTGGCCGCCGAAGGTCGACATCCCCGGCTACCGGCCCGTGCTCCGCGGCCACGCGAAGCAGGTCCGCGAGGCCGCCCGGCTCATCAGCGGCTCGCAGCGCCCCGTCTTCTACGTGGGCGGCGGCGTCGTGAAGGGCCACGCCTCGGCGGAGCTGAAGGAGCTCGCCGAGCTCGTCGGCGCCCCCGTGGTGACCACGCTCATGGCCCGCGGCGTCTTCCCCGACTCGCACCGGCAGCACGTGGGCATGCCCGGCATGCACGGCTCCGTCTCCGCCGTGACGGCGCTGCAGCAGGCGGACCTCCTCATCACGCTCGGCGCCCGCTTCGACGACCGCGTCACCGGTGTGCTGTCCAGCTTCGCGCCGAACGCGAAGGTCATCCACGCCGACATCGACCCGGCGGAGATCTCCAAGAACCGCACCGCGGACGTGCCCATCGTCGGATCGGTGAAGGAGATCCTCCCGGAGCTGACCGCCGCGGTGCGCGACGCGTTCGAGGTACAGGAACGCCCCGACATCTCCGCCTGGTGGAAGACCATCGACCACCTGCGCGAGACCTACCCGGTGGGCTTCACCCAGCCCGAGGACGGCCTCTCGGCACCCCAGCAGGTCATCAAGCGGATCGGCGAACTGACCGGGCCGGAGGGCGTCTTCGTCTCCGGTGTGGGCCAGCACCAGATGTGGGCCGCGCAGTTCATCCAGTACGAGCGCCCGCACGCGTGGCTGAACTCCGGCGGCCTCGGCACCATGGGCTACTCGGTGCCCGCCGCGATGGGCGCCAAGGTGGGCGACCCCGACCGCGTGGTCTGGGCGATCGACGGCGACGGCTGCTTCCAGATGACCAACCAGGAACTCGCGACCTGCGTGATCAACAACATCCCCATCAAGGTCGCGGTCATCAACAACTCCTCGCTCGGCATGGTGCGGCAGTGGCAGACCCTGTTCTACGAGGGCCGCTACTCCAACACCGACCTCAACACGGGGCACGACACCGTCCGCGTGCCGGACTTCGTGAAGCTCGCCGACGCGTACGGCTGCGTGGGCCTGCGCTGCGAGCGCGACGAGGACATCGACGCGACCATCGAGCAGGCACTGGCCATCAACGACCGCCCCGTGGTCATCGACTTCGTGGTGAGCCGGGACTCCATGGTGTGGCCGATGGTGCCCTCGGGCGTCAGCAACGACCTCATCCAGATCGCCCGGAACATGACCCCGACGTGGGAGCAGGAGGACTGACCATGGCACGACACACACTCTCCGTGCTCGTCGAGGACGTACCCGGCGTCCTGACCCGCGTGGCCAGCCTCTTCGCCCGGCGCGCGTTCAACATCAACTCCCTCGCCGTCGGCCCCACCGAGGTCCCGGGCATGTCCCGCATCACGGTCGTCGTCGAGGCCGAGGGCGACCTGCTCGAGCAGGTGACCAAGCAGCTCAACAAGCTCATCAACGTGCTCAAGATCGTCGAACTGACCACGGAGCAGTCGGTGCAGCGCGACCACATGCTCATCAAGGTACGGGCCGACGCCGCCACGCGCCTCCAGGTGACCCAGGCGGCCGACCTGTTCCGCGCATCCGTGGTCGACGTGGCGATCGACTCGCTGATCATCGAGGCCACGGGCACCCCCGAGAAGCTCTCGGCGCTCCTGTCCGTCCTCGAGCCGTTCGGCATCCGCGAGATCGTGCAGTCCGGCACGCTCGCGATCGGCCGCGGCGCGAAGTCGATGAGCGGCTCGAGCCAGGCCCTGCGCAGCGCCTGAGCGCACCCCGAACCCCCATTCCAGCACCGCCCACACAAGGAGAAACACCCGTGACCGAGATGTTCTACGACGACGACGCCGATCTGTCCATCATCCAGGGCCGCACCGTGGCCGTGATCGGCTACGGCAGCCAGGGCCACGCCCACGCCCTCAGCCTGCGGGACTCCGGCGTCGACGTGCGCGTCGGCCTGAAGGAAGGATCGGCGTCGCGCGCCAAGGCCGAGGCCGAGGGGCTCCGGGTCCTGTCCGTCGCCGACGCCACCGCCGAGGCCGACCTCATCATGGTGCTCACCCCCGACCAGGTGCAGCGCCACGTGTACAAGGACGACATCGCACCGAACCTGCAGGCCGGCGACGCCCTGTTCTTCGGGCACGGCTTCAACATCCGCTTCGGCTACATCCAGCCGCCGTCCGACGTCGACGTCGCCCTCGTGGCGCCGAAGGGCCCCGGGCACATCGTGCGCCGCGAGTTCGAGGCGGGCCGCGGCGTCCCCGACCTCATCGCCGTCGAGCAGGACGCCTCCGGCAAGGCCCGCGACCTCGCGCTGTCCTACGCGAAGGCCATCGGCGGCACCCGCGCGGGCGTCATCGAGACGACCTTCACCGAGGAGACCGAGACCGACCTGTTCGGCGAGCAGGCCGTGCTGTGCGGCGGCGCGTCGCAGCTCGTCCAGTACGGCTTCGAGACGCTGACCGAGGCGGGCTACAAGCCCGAGGTCGCGTACTTCGAGGTGCTGCACGAACTCAAGCTCATCGTCGACCTCATGGTCGAGGGCGGCATCGCCAAGCAGCGCTGGAGCGTCTCCGACACCGCCGAGTACGGCGACTACGTCTCCGGCCCCCGCGTCATCACCCCCGAGGTGAAGGAGAACATGAAGGCCGTCCTCGCGGACATCCAGAGCGGTGCCTTCGCCCAGCGCTTCATCGACGACCAGGACGCCGGAGCACCCGAGTTCGCCGCCCTGCGCAAGAAGGGCGAGGACCACCCGATCGAGAGCACGGGCCGCGAGCTCCGCAAGCTCTTCTCGTGGATCAAGACGAGCGACGACTACACCGAGGGCTCCGTCGCCCGCTAGCGTCCCTCCCGGCAGGGTACCCGCCCGACGCTCGACGACGAGCGGGTGCCCTGCCGGACGTGTGTCCGGTGCCGGTCCGCCCGGACCAGGACCGTGCTCCGATCCCGCCCCTCCCGCCCCGAAGGAATCCCCGTGACCACCAAGCCCGTCGTGCTCCTCGCCGAGGAACTCTCACCCGCCACCGTCGAGGCCCTCGGACCCGACTTCGAGATCCGCAGCACCGACGGCGCCGACCGCGAGCAGCTCCTCGGAGCCCTCGCCGACGTCGATGCCGTCCTCGTCCGCTCGGCCACCCGCATGGACGAGGAGGCCATCCGCGCCGCCCCGAGGCTGAAGGTCATCGCGCGCGCCGGCGTGGGGCTCGACAACGTCGACATCAAGGCCGCCACCCAGGCCGGCGTGATGGTTGTGAATGCTCCGACGTCGAACATCATCTCCGCCGCCGAGCTCACCGTCGGCCACATCCTGAGCCTGGCGCGCAACATCCCGCAGGCCAGCGCGGCCCTGAAGGCGGGGGAGTGGAAGCGCTCGAAGTACGCGGGCACGGAGCTCTACGAGAAGAACATCGGCATCATCGGCCTCGGCCGCATCGGAGCGCTCGTCGCCGCGCGGCTGCAGGGCTTCGGCACGCAGATCCTCGCCTACGACCCGTACGTCACCTCCGCGCGGGCCGCCCAGCTCAACGTGCGGCTCGTGTCCCTCGAGGAACTCCTGCGCGAGTCGGACTTCGTGACCATCCACATGCCGAAGACCCCCGAGACCGTGGGCATGCTCGGCGCCGAGGCCTTCGCCCTCATGAAGGACACCGCGTACGTGGTCAACGTGGCGCGCGGCGGCCTCGTGGACGAGGAGGCCCTGCAGGCCGCCCTCGAGCAGGGACGGATCGCCGGAGCCGGCGTGGACGTCTTCGTGGCGGAGCCGAGCACCGACCTGCCGTTCTTCGCGCACGACAGCGTGGTGGTGACCCCGCACCTCGGGGCGTCCACGGCCGAGGCCCAGGAGAAGGCCGGCATCTCCGTGGCGAAGTCGGTCCGGCTCGCCCTGGCCGGCGAGCTCGTGCCCGACGCCGTCAACGTGGCCGGCGGCGTCATCGATCCGGCCGTCCGCCCGGGCATCCCGCTGATGGAGAAGCTGGGCCGCATCTTCACCGCGCTCACCCACGCATCGCTCACCCAGATCGACATCGAGGTGGCGGGGGAGATCGCCGCCCTCGACGTCAAGGCGCTCGAGCTCGCCGCGCTGAAGGGCGTCTTCACGGACGTCGTCTCGGAGCAGGTCTCCTACGTCAACGCCCCCGTGCTCGCCCAGCAGCGCGGCATCACCTCGCGGCTGATCACCACCCCCGAGTCCGAGGAGTACCGCAACGTGCTCCGGCTCCGCGGCGCGCTGTCGGACGGCTCGCAGATCTCCGTCGCCGGGACCCTCACGGGACCGAAGCAGGTGGAGAAGCTCGTGGGCGTCAACGGCTACGAACTGGAGATCCCCATCAGCGACCACCTCCTGGTGCTGCTCTACACCGACCGCCCCGGCGTGATCGGCGCGCTCGGCCGGCTGCTCGGCGAACGGGACATCAACATCGCGGGCATGCAGGTGTCGCGGAACACGGAGGGCGGCCAGGCGCTGTCCCTGCTCACCGTGGACAGCTCCGTCCCGCAGGACGTCCTCGACGCGATCCGCGCCGAGATCGGCGCCACCGTGGCCCGCGAAGTGGATCTGCAGGACTGACGGCCGGTACCGGACACGGAGCCCTGATGGCCACGCACCCCACCCAGCCCACCACCCAGCCCACCACCCACCGGTTGCCCGCCGTCCGGGCGACGGCCACCCAGGTCCTCTCCCGGGACACCGCGCCCGTGCTGCGCGTGGCTCCCGGGGACCGCGTGATCGTCGAGTCCCTCGACGCGCGCGGGCACCTCGAACGCCAGCCGACGCCGGGAGCGGTGACGCCCTACCGGTTCCCGGACCGGCAGGGCCATGCGCTCACCGGTCCGATCGAGGTGGCCGGGGCCCAGCCCGGCGACGTGCTCGCGGTCCGCTTCGAGTCCCTCGAGCCCGCCGACTGGGGCTGGACCGCGGCCGCGCGGCCCGACGACGCGTTCGCCCGCCGGCTCGGCCTCGAGGGCTCCGACCCCGCCTGGCTGCTGTGGGACCTGGACGCCGGGGCGCGGACGGGCACGAACCAGTACGGGCACGTGGTGCGGCTCGCGCCGTTCCTCGGCGTGGTCGGCCTGCCTCCCGCGGAACCGGGCGAGCATTCGACGACGCCCCCGCGCCCGGCCGGCGGCGGCAACATCGACTGCCGCGAACTCACGGCCGGTTCCACGCTCTTCCTGCCGGTCACCGTGCCCGGCGCGCTGCTCCATCTCGGCGACGGCCACGCGGCGCAGGGCGACGGCGAGGTGGGTGGCACGGCGATCGAGTGCGGCATGACGACGACGATCACCGTCGACCTCCTCCGGGACGCACCGCTGGACACCATCCACGCGCTCACCCCGACCGCGCGGATCACCTTCGGTTTCGACGCCGACCTGAACCGGGCCACGGCGGACGCCCTCGGGGCCATGCTCACCTGGATGCAGCAGCTGCACGGGCTGGAGCGGACGGCCGCGCTGGCCCTCGCCGGGTCCGTCGTCGACCTGCGGGTCACGCAGATCGCGAACCGGACCTGGGGCGTGCACGCCGTGCTGGGGCTGGACGCCGTCGGACGGTCCTGAGCGCCTCCGCGTCTTCGCACTTGGGCGAATCCGCGTGGACCGGGGTAATTTCATAGGGTGACCTCCGCAGACGCAAAGCCCTCGTTCTACATCACCACAGCCATCTCCTACCCGAACGGCGAGCCGCACATCGGGCACGCCTACGAGACGATCGCCGTCGACGCCATGGCGCGCTTCAAGCGCCTCGACGGTTTCGACGTTATGTACCTCACCGGCACGGACGAGCACGGCCTGAAGATGCAGCAGGCAGCGGACAGGGAGGGCATCCCGGTCCGCGAGCTCGCCACCCGGAACGCCCTGGCCTTCCGGGAGATGAACGACGTCGTGGGCACCTCCTACGACCGCTTCATCCGGACCACCGACGAGGACCACTACGCCGCCGCCACCGAGATCTGGAAGCGCATGGAGGCGAACGGCGACATCTACCTCGACAAGTACGCCGGCTGGTACTCCGTGCGCGACGAGGCGTTCTGGGGCGAGGACGAGACCGAGGTCCGTGAGGACGGCGTGCGCTACGCGAAGGAGACCGACACCGAGGTCACCTGGACCGAGGAGGAGAGCTACTTCTTCCGGCTCTCCGCCTACCAGCAGAGGCTGCTGGACCTCTACGAGGCGCAGCCCGAGTTCGGCGCGCCGCAGCCCCGGTTCAACGAGGTCATCTCGTTCGTGCGGCGCGGGCTCGAGGACCTCTCCATCAGCCGCACGACGTTCGACTGGGGCGTCCCCGTGCCGGGTGACCCGAAGCACGTGATGTACGTGTGGGTGGACGCGCTCACCAACTACCTCACGGGCGTCGGCTTCCCCGACACCGGGTCCGAACGGTTCCGCAGGTTCTGGCCCGCGGACGTGCACGTGATCGGCAAGGACATCTCCCGCTTCCACGCCATCTACTGGCCCGCCTTCCTGCTGTCCGCGGGACTCGAGGTGCCCCGGCGCGTCATGATCCACGGGTTCCTGCACAACAGGGGCATAAAGATGTCCAAGTCGCTCGGCAACACCGTGGCCCCGGCGGACTGGGTGGAACAGTACGGCCTGGACCAGGTGCGCTTCTTCCTCCTGCGGGAGGTCCCCTTCGGCGCCGACGGCTCCTACAGCCACGAGGCGGTCGTGGGACGCATGAATGCCGACCTCGCCAACAACTTCGGCAACCTCGCCCAGCGCTCGCTGTCGATGGTCGCCAAGAACTGCGGCGGCGCCGTGCCGCAGCCGGGGGAGTTCGCCCCGGCGGACCACCGGATCCTCGACCAGGCCCACGCCCTGCTGGAGCTGACCCGCGCGGCCTTCGACCGGCAGGAGTTCTCGCGCGCGCTGGAGGCCGTCTGGGCGGTGCTCGGTGACACGAACGCCTACTTCGCCGACCAGCAGCCGTGGGTCCTCCGGAAGACGGACACCGAGCGCATGAACACCGTCCTCTACGTGACGCTCGAGGTGCTGCGGGTGGTGGCGGTGCTCGCCCAGCCCGTCATGCCGACCGGCGCCGGGCAGATCCTCACGGCGCTCGGCCAGGGCACGGCGGACGACGACGAGCGCCGCCTGTTCAGCGCGCTGGACGGACGGATCGAGCCCGGCACGGCGCTGCCCGCGCCGTCGCCGGTGTTCCCGAAGTACGAGGAGCCGGCCGCCGGCTAGGCGGGCCCGGCTCCGCCGGACCGCGTCAGGAGCGCAGGAAGCGCGCCGGGGCGGTCTGGCGCATGATCCGCGCCACGGTGTCCTGCTGACGCCTGGACGCGTCCAGCAGCTGCACGAGCGCCGACCGGTCGAGGACGGCGTCGCCCGTGGCGGCCGGCGCCTCGGGCCCGAGGGCGAGGAGCGTCGACCACAGTGCCTCCTTGCCCTTGAGCAGGGACTGCAGGGCCTCGAGCTCCAGCTGTGCTCCCGCGGTCGCCTTGCGGCGCCGGGGGTTCAGGGGATCGAACTCGGCCACCACGGACAGGGCGCGCGCGGCCGCCATCTTCACGACCCCCGGCCGGTGGCCCAGCGACCTGATCAGCCGCTTGAGGAAGGCGCGCTCCTGGCCGATCTCCTGCCGCAGGCGCTCGAACTCCTCCTCGTACGGGGTCCCGGCCCAGGAGACGCGAGCCGCCTTGAACAGCCGGACCCCGTTCGTGGCACCCACCAGATGCAGGTCGAGGTAGGGCAGCAGGGTGTCCAGGTCCAGCCGGCTCAGGGGGATGCCGTCCGTGACGCGCGTCATGACCTGTCCTTCCGTCGAATTGTCCAGCACATCACCCTACGGCAGCGCGGTGCGGCAGCGGTAGCGGCACGGCGGGCATCTCGCAGCTGCCCGCCGCCCGCCCGATCTGCTAGTCCGCGGTGTCCTGCTCCCCTCAGTCGGCCGCGAGTCCGGCCACGGGGGAGAGCCGCGCCGCCCGGCGGGCCGGGAGCACGGAGGCCAGGAGCCCCGCGGCGACGGCCACCAGGAGGACGGCGCCGATCTGCCCCACGGGCACCGCAGGGACGACGGGGGTGATGCCGCCCAGGGCGGACTGTGCGCCCAGCCAGCCGTAGAGGATGCCCAGCGCCGACCCGAGCAGGGCCGCCACGCCGGCGACGAGCACGGCCTCGACGGCGAGCATCCCGCGCAGCTGTGCCCGGGTGAGGCCGAGCGCGCGGAGCAGCGAGTTCTCGCGGCGCCGTTCCAGCACGGAGAGCGACAGCGTGTTGGCCACCCCGATGAGCGCGATGAGCACGGCCACCGCGAGCAGGGCCGTCACGATCAGCAGCATCACATCGATGATCTCGTTGTAGGCCACCCGCTCGAGCGCGGGCCCGGTGACGTTGTACTCGGAGATGCCCGTGGCGGCCACGATCCGGGACTGCACCTCGGCGACGCCCTCTGCGTCCAGCCCGTCGGCGAGCTTGAGCCAGAAGGTGGAACCCACCGCGGCGGCGAAGGCGTCCGTGTCCGCAGCAGGGACCGACGGATCCGTACCGGCCGGTTTGCCCAGGTAGGTCTGCAGTGCCTCCGGGGGCGTGCCGCCGAGCCGCTCCGCCGTCGCCCGGGTGATCAGGGGCTGGAAGAACACGGCGTCCGTCGCGGTGACGGGGAGGGTGGCGGGTCCGTTCCCGCCGTCGAGGGTCACCTCGGACTGCTCCCAGGTCTGTGGCGCGAGGACCATGCCGTCCCGCAACTGCGCCCTCTCGGAGCGCAGCACCCCGGCGATCCCGTCCGCGTCCGCCGTGTACACGAGCTGGGTGCCGTCGTCCGCGCCGGTGAGGAGCACGGGGGTGAGCTCGACGGCGGTGCGCACGCCGTCGACCGCCAGCAGCGTGGGCACGTCCACGCGGGACGATGCCGGGCCGCCTGCGGCGCCGGCGGTACCGGCAACCCTCACCTCGAGGTCGACGGCGTAGTTCTCGTCGAGCTCGCGGTCGAAGGACGTGCGCGCGGTCTGCGCGCCCACCATCATCATGGTCACGAGGGTCACGCCGACCAGCAGGGCCGCCGAGGACGCCGTGGTCCGGGCGGGGTTGCGGACGGCGTTGACCGCCGCGAGCCTGCCCGGTACGCCGAGGGGACGGGCGAGCCGCCCGACCGCCGCGACGCTCGCCGGGATGAACAGCGGTGCGAGGAGCACGACGCCGAGGAAGGAGACCGCTCCGCCCAGGACGGCCGGGCCGATCGCCGCGGTGACGGCGCCGAGGACGAGGAGTGCGCCGCCGAGGACGAGGGCCGCGAGGCCTGCCGCGAGCCGGATCCTCCCGCCCCTGCCGGCGGTGTGCACGGGCTCGGCGGGACGGAGAGCGGCCAGCGGAGCCACACGGGTGGCGGCACGCGCCGGGACGAGGGCGGCGAGGAGGGTCATCAGCACGCCCACGGCGACGCCGATGAGGATCGACGACGGGGGGACGGCCAGGACGGCGAAGGAGCCGAAGTCGGTCCCGCGGGCGAGGCCGACGAGCGCGGCCATGACGCCGACGGCGAGCAGGACGCCGAGGACGGCGCCCGTCAGCCCGACGATCGCGGCCTCGACGAGGACCGAGCTCCGGATCTGGCGTCGCTCGGCGCCGATGCAGCGCAGCAGGGCGAGCTCCCGGGTCCGCTGGGCGACCAGGACGGAGAAGGTGTTCGCGATGACGAGCCCGGCGACGAGGACGGCCACGGCGGCGAAGGCGAGCAGGATCCCGGTGAGCGTGTCGTTGCCGTTCGAGAGCTGGGCGACGTCGGCGAGCGTCTGCTCGGACGCCGTACGGACGGTGAGCCCGGGCTCGTCCAGGGCCGCCGTGACGGCGGCCTGCACCGCCGCGGTGTCGGCCTCGGGTGCCAGGGCGAGCTGCACGTTGCGGACGGCGGGCTCCCCGCCGGTCAGTTCGCGGATCACCGGGACGGACGCGATGACCTGCACCGCACCCGAGAGGCCGGGGTCGGTGCTGGGCGCGGTGAGGCCCGTGACCGTCAGGGCTCCACCCAGGGCGGCAGGAGCTGGATCGGCCCCGTCACCGAGGGCCACGGTGTCCCCGGGCGAGACAGCGAGGCGAGCGGCGGACGTCTCGTCCAGCGCCACCTCGTTCGGGGCGCCCGGATAGGAGCCGCTCGTCACCTCCGCGTTCCGCAGGTCCGCCGGAGCGCTGGTGGTGAAGGCGGCGAGGGAGGTCTGCGAGCCCGAGGCGAGCTGGCCGTAGGCGCGCTCGAGGCCGTAGGCGGTGGCCACGTCCGGGAGGGCTGCGAGCCGGTCGACGACGTCGGCGGGGACATCGGCGCCGTCCTGCCCCGTGACCACGAGGTCGGCCGTGGCGTAGGCGGCACCGATGCTCCGGCCGAGGCTCGCGGTGGTGGTCGCGCCGACCATGAGGGTGGCGGAGAGGAAGGCGACGCCGAGCATCACGGCGAGGCCGACGGCGAGGAAGCGGCGGGCGTGGACCCGCACCTGCGCGAGCGCTATCTGCAGCACGTCAGGCCCCCAGGGTTGCGAGGGCGCTGGAGATGGCGTCCGGCGCGGACTGCTCGAGTTCGCCGACGAGGGCGCCGTCCTTCATGAGCACGATGCGGTCGGCGTAGGAGGCCGCGACCGGGTCGTGCGTGACCATGATGATGCTCTGGCCCATCTCCCGGCAGCTGCGCCGCAGCAGGGAGAGCACCTCGGCGCCCGTCGCCGAGTCGAGGTTGCCGGTGGGCTCGTCCCCGAAGATGACGTCGGGCCGGGTGAGGAGGGCGCGGGCGACGGCGACCCGCTGCTGCTGGCCGCCGGAGAGCTCGTGAGGGCGGTGGGACAGCCGGTCGGCGAGGCCCAGGGTGGAGGTGATCTGCTGCAGCCAGCCGCCGTCCACCGTTCCGCCGGCCAGTGCGACGGGTAGCGTGATGTTCTGCTCGGCGGTGAGTGTCGGTACCAGGTTGAACGCCTGGAAGACGAAGCCGACGCGTTCGCGGCGCAGTCGCGTGAGGTCGGCGTCGGGGAGCCCGGTGATGTCGGTGCCGCCGATCCACAGACGCCCGGTGTCGACGCTGTCGAGCCCGGCGAGGCAGTGCATGAGGGTGGACTTGCCGGATCCCGAGGGTCCCATGATCGCGGTGAAGCGCTCCCGGGCGAAGTCGAGGGAGACGTCGCGGAGGGCGTGCACGGCGGTCTCGCCGCGGCCGTAGCTCTTGGACACGCCGCGGGCGGCGACGGCACCGTCAGCGGGGGAGGAGGACACGGCGAGGGCTCCCGGCGGCACGGCGGGAGTGTTCGTGGAGGTTGTCATGCTCCCACGCTACGGATCGCGGTCCTTCCCGGGATCGGCGCACGGGCCGGGATTCGGGCCCGTTGCCCTCATACCGGGGGATGAGCCGGGGCCTCCCGGCGTACGACCGGGAGCACCCGGTGAAGGGTCCGCCCGACGGTCAGGGCCGGACGACACCCGTCGCGTAGGCCAGCACCACGGCCTGGACGCGGTCCCGCGCCTCGAGCTTCGCGAGGATGTGGCCCACGTGCGTCTTCACGGTCGCCTCGGACAGCAACAGCTGCGCGGCGATCTCCGGGTTGGACAGTCCCTGCGCGATGAGCTCGAACACCTCACGCTCCCGCGGCGTCAGGCGGGCCACGGCCTCGGCCTGGGCGTCCTGCACGGGGGAGGGCCTGCGCAGCAGCGGCGCCACGTGGTCGAGCAGGCGGCGGGTGGTCGAGGGCGCGATGACGGCGTCGCCGCGGTGCACCGTCCGGATCGCCTCCAGCAGCTCCTCGGGAGGGGCGTCCTTCAGCAGGAAACCGCTCGCGCCGGCGTTGATCGCCGACAGCGCGTACTCGTCGAGGTCGAACGTCGTCAGCACCACGATCCGCGGTCCGCCCTTCCCGTGCCCCGCGGCGGACGCACCGGCGAGGATGCGGCGCGTCGCCTCGATGCCGTCCATGCCGGGCATGCGCACGTCCATCAGGACGACGTCGACGCGCGTGGCGGCGAGGGCCCTGACGGCCTCCTCGCCGTTGGCCGCCTCACTGACCACCTGGAGGTCGGGCTGCGAATTGATGAGCATCGCGAAACCGCTCCGCACCAGGTGCTGGTCGTCGACGATCGCGATCCGGATGGATGCGCTGTCGGCGGTGGTGTCGGTAGTGGTGGTGTCGGCGGTGGTATCGGTGGTGGTGCTGTCGTCGGTGGTGGTGCTGTCCACGGTGGTCCTGCTCCTGGTCTCGTCCTGCTGTCGGATCGTGTCGCCCGCGGCTCGTCGCGCGGTGTGCCTGGCTGCCCGGCTCGGCCTAGGCCTGGGTGTAGGGGATGAAGGCCTCCACACGGTAACCGCCGCCCGTGCGCGGGGCCGCCGACACGGTTCCGTCGTAGAGCCGGACGCGCTCGGTCATCCCGATGATCCCCTGGCCCGCGCCGGCCGTCGCGGGGTCGGGTGCCGCGCCGCGCCCGTCGTCGTCGACCGTGACGGCGAGCCCTCGCGCCCCGTACTCGAGGGTCACCTCGGTGGTCGTACGGGACCCCGCGTGCTTGAGCACGTTGGTGAGGGACTCCTGCACCACGCGGTAGGCGGTCAGCTCGGCCCCGAGGGGGAGCTGACCGCGCGGTGTGCCGATACGGCGGCACGCGACGCGCACGCCCGAGTGCCGTACCGACTGGATGAGGGAGTCGACGTCGTCGAGGGTGGGCAGCGGCCGGGTGGACGCGGTCTCGTCGCCGCGCAGCACCCCGAGCAGCCGCCGCATCTCGCGCAGGGAGCCCCGGCCCGTGTCGGCGATGGTGCCGAGCGTCTGCACGGCCAGTTCCGGCGCCTGCGCGCTCGCATACCGGGCGCCGTCGGCCTGCGTGATGATCACCGACAGGGAATGCGCCACGATGTCGTGCATCTCCCGCGCGATGTGGCTGCGTTCGTCCGCCGCGGCGAGGTCGCGCTCCTGCTGCCTCTCCACCTCGAGCCGCCGCGTCCTGTCCTCGAGCGCCTGGTAGGTCCGGCGGCGGGCGCGCGCGAGGTCACCCATCGTCCAGGCCAGGAGGACGAGGGCCTCGACGAGGACGAGCACGATCAGGTACAGCGGCACCGAGGTGAGCGCCGACGCGCCGGCGCCGAGGCCGATCAGGTCGCCGAACCGCAGGAGACCCACGGCCACGCCGACGAGGGCGAGCGCGAGACCGCCGAGGCTCGCCCAGCGCGGGCCGTAGGCGGCCAGGGTGTAGAGGGTGATCAGGATGACGAACTGCGCGGGGACCGGCTCGATCCCGAGGAGGAGCTGCAGCACCGAGACACCGGCGACGATCCCGGCGGAGAGCATCACCCGGGACCGGCGCCACACCAGCGGGACCACCACGGCGAGGGACACCGCGACGATGCCGGCGTACCCCTGCACGCCGCCG
This sequence comes from Arthrobacter sp. Soc17.1.1.1, assembly GCF_036867195.1. Lineage (NCBI taxonomy): Bacteria > Bacillati > Actinomycetota > Actinomycetes > Micrococcales > Micrococcaceae > Arthrobacter > Arthrobacter sp. Soc17.1.1.1. Next base: position 2,381,482 of record NZ_JBAJII010000001.1, on the reverse strand, counting down.
GCCGCGAACGGCAGGACCAGGAAGACGAGGATCGCCAGGGCGAGGCAGACGTCCAGCGTCCCGGGGTGGGTGCGCACCCAGTGTGCGAGCCGCAGGTGGATGTCCATGGCAACCAACTCTAGGGCGGGTGGCGCCGTCGCACATCCGACCCTGGGTGGACCCGTCTCACCCTGCGGACGGATTGTCACCCCACCCGGACGCCTTCCTAGGCTGGGACGATGACCGACGCACCGACCGACGCCCCCCGCCGTATCGACCTCGCCGTCATCCCCGGAGACGGGATCGGCCCCGAGGTGACCACCGAGGCCGTCAAGGTGCTGCTCGCCGCCGTCGGCACGGACGTGGACGTCGCGCTCACCGAGTACGAGCTCGGCGCCGAGCACTGGCTCGCCACGGGGGAGACCCTGTCCGACGCGACGCTCGACCGGCTGCGCACGCACGACGCCATCCTGTTCGGGGCCGTGGGGGCGGCACCCGGGGACACCCTCGTACCGTCGGGGCTCATCGAGCGCGAGTTCCTGCTGAAGCTCCGGTTCTCGCTCGACCACTACGTGAACCTGCGGCCCACCCGGCTCTACCCCGGGGTCCCCAGTCCTCTCGCCCACCCCGGCGACGTCGACTTCGTCGTCGTCCGCGAGGGCACGGAGGGCCCCTACACCGGCAACGGCGGGACCCTGCGGGGCGGCACGGTGCACGAGGTGGCCACCGAGGTGTCGCTCAACACGGCGCACGGCGTGGAGCGCGTGGTGCGCGACGCCTTCCAGCGGGCCGCGGGCCGCCGCCGGAAGCTGACCCTCGTCCACAAGCACAACGTCCTCATCCACGCGGGCCACCTGTGGAAGCGCATCGTCGATTCCGTGGCGCTCGAGTTCCCCGAGGTGGAGCACGACTACCTGCACGTCGACGCCGCGATGATCTTCCTCGTCACCGACCCCTCCCGCTTCGACGTGATCGTCACCGACAACCTCTTCGGCGACATCGTGACCGACCTGGCGGCGGCGATCTCGGGGGGGATCGGGCTCGCGGCATCAGCGAACCTCAACATGGACCGCACCGCTCCCTCCATGTTCGAACCCGTCCACGGGTCCGCGCCCGACATCGCCGGACAGCAGATCGCCGACCCGACGGCCGCGATCCTCTCGGCGGCCCTGCTCCTCCGGCATCTGGGCCTCGACGTGCACGCCGCCCGGATCGAGCAGGCCGTCGAGACCGACATCGCCTCCCGGTCGGGCGCGCGCAGCACGACCGCCGTCGGCGATGCCATCGCCGCTGCCGTGTCCTAAGGTGGTTACACATCGTTAACCCAGTGCCGCAGCACTGACCACCGACGGACGACGGCGGCCGCGCCGTGCCGTCCGTTCCAGCGCGGAGGAACCATGACTGCCACCGAAACCCCGTTCGCCCAGCACCTGTCGACCCGCCGCACACCGGTCGAGGAACGGGAGGCGGTGCTCGCGAACCCGGGCTTCGGCAACTTCTTCACCGACCACACCGCGATCGTCGACTTCCGCGTCGACGAGTCCGGTGTCGGCGGCTGGCACAGCGCCCGGCTCGAGCCCTACGGTCCCATCGCCCTGGACCCCGCAGCCGCCGTCCTGCACTACGGGCAGGAGATCTTCGAGGGCATGAAGGCCTACCGCCACGCCGACGGCTCCGTGTGGACGTTCCGTGCCGACGCCAACGCAGCCCGGCTCAACCGGTCCGCAGTGCGCCTCGCGCTTCCGCAGCTGCCCGAGGAGCTGTTCCTGGAATCCCTGCGCCAGCTCGTCGCCGCCGACCAGGACTGGATCCCCTCGGGGGACGGCGAGAGCCTGTATCTCCGCCCGTTCATGATCGCCACGGAGGCGTTCCTCGGCGTGCGGCCCGCGCGCGAGGTGTCCTACCGCGTCATCGCGTCGCCGGCCGGCAACTACTTCGGCGGCGAGGTCAGGCCGGTCGACATCTGGGTGTCCCGGAACTACGCCCGTGCAGGGCGCGGCGGGACCGGTGCCGCGAAGGCCGGCGGCAACTACGCCTCGTCCCTCGCCGCCCAGCTGGAGGCCGAGGCGCACGGCTGCAAGCAGGTGCTGTTCCTGGACCAGTTCAACGACAACGCCGTGGAGGAACTCGGCGGCATGAACGTGTTCTTCGTCTTCCGCGACGGGTCCCTCGTGACGCCGGCCCTCTCGGGCACCATCCTCGAGGGCGTCACCCGGTCCTCGGTCATCCAGCTCGGCCGCGACCGCGGGCTGGACGTCGTCGAGCGCAAGATCACCCTCGACGAGTGGCGCGACGGCGTCGCTTCCGGTGACATCACCGAGGTGTTCGCGTGCGGCACGGCCGCGGTCATCACGCCGATCGGCCGGCTGCGCGACGGCGACGAGTACATCGGGGCCGCCGATTCAACGGCGGGAGAGGTCACCATGTCCATCCGGGGCGAGCTGCTGGGCATCCAGACCGGCGCCGTGGAGGACACGCACGGCTGGCTGACGCGCCTGGTCTGAGCACGCGCCCGGTCTGAGCACGCGCCCGGTCCGAGCACGGCCGACGGCGCCCATCCGCCCCTCCCGGGCGGGCGGGCGCCGTCCCCGTCTCCGGGAGGGTCAGCGGGACGCAGCCCGCTCGGGGCCGTCGACGCCCTCGCCGATGCCCTCGCCGACCCGCAGGTGCCGTGTCGTGGCGAGGAGTGCCCCCGCCTCCTCCGCCGGCAGGGGCCGGCTGAAGTAGTAGCCCTGACCGCTCGCACAGCCCATCTCCCGCAGCTGGGCGGCCTGCTCACGCGTCTCGATGCCCTCGAACACGGCCTCGAGGCCGGCGGCGCGGATGAGCTGCAGGATGGCGGCGACGAAATCCAGTTGGCCGGGCCGCGTGTTGAGCTCCACGAGCAGTGAGCGGTCCACCTTCACCATGCTGACGGGCAGCTCGCGGAGGTAGCTGATGGACGAGTACCCCGTCCCGAAGTCGTCGATCTCGATCCCGACACCCAGCTGCTGCAGGCTCAGCAGCGAGTACATCTCCACCTCCCCGCGCGTGACGATCGCCGTCTCGGTGATCTCGACCACCAGGTTGCGCGCGGGCAGATCGAGCTCGCGGAGGAGCGCACGGATGGAGTCGACGAGGTCCAGCTGCTTGAGCTCGACGGCGGACAGGTTGACCCTCAGCTGGAAGTCGTCGTCGAGGGGGAAGTCCTGACGCCACTGCGCGAGCTGACGCAGGGAGGTCGACATCACCCAGCGGTCCAGGTCGTGGATGACCCCGATCTCCTCGGCGAGCGGGATGAACGTGTCCGGAGGGATCAGACCCCGCAGGGGGTGCTGCCAGCGCACCAGGACCTCGACGCCGAGGATCCGGTTGGTGGCCAGCTCCACCACCGGCTGGTAGTGCAGCACGAGCTCGTCGGAGCTGATGGCGCCGCGGAGTTCCGTGGCCATCTGGCTCCGGAGCTGCCGGGAGTAGAGCATCACCGGTTCGAAGAGCTTGATGATGCTGCGCCCCTCGCGCTTGGCCGCGTACATGGCCGTGTCGGCGTCGAGCAGGAGCTCCTCCGCCGTCTGGTCGGCGGTCCCGAGACGGACACCGATGCTCGCGCGCGCGTGGACGTACAGGGAGTCGAGGCGGATGTGCTCCCCGAGGACCTCGAGGGCCCTGCGCGCGACGTGCATCGCCGTGTCCATGGTGGCGCCGGGCAGGAGGATCGCGAACTCGTCGCCACCGAGCCGGGCCACGACGTCGCTCTCCCTCACCACGCTGTTGAGGCGCGAGGCCACCTCCTGCAGCACCCGGTCACCGGCGTCGTGGCCGAAGCGGTCGTTGACGTTCTTGAAGCTGTCCAGGTCCAGGAGCAGCAGCGCGGGCGGCTGGGTCCCCCGGGCCGCCTGGTTGAGGGCCTCCTCGATGGCGTCCATCAGGGCGACGCGGTTGGCGAGGCCCGTCAGGGCGTCGGACATCGCCATCTTCATCATGTCCAGGTGTGCCTGGCGGAGCATGGCGGTGCGGCTCTCCACGCGCTTCTCGAACTGCTCGTAGACCTGTTCGAGCTCCTCGGCGAGCAGGTTCACGCCGGTGATGACGGCGTCGACCTCGTCCCGGGCACTCGAGGGCTCGATCCGGCTGCTGAGTTCCCCGCGCGAGAGGCGCACGATGCTCTCGACGAGCATCGCGAGCCGGGGATCCTTGTCGTCGGAGCTCATCGGATCCAGCGTACATTCCTGGCGCCGCGGCCCGGATGCGCCGGGCCGGCCGGTGCGGGGCGGGCGGACTGGTGCGGGATGAGATCCGCCGTGCGGACGAGAACCGCTGTACGGACGAGAACCGTCGTCATGCGCTGCCCCCAGGCTGCCGCTGTCGAAGAACGTGGTGAGGGCGTACCGGCCGGGCCGGCGAGCCCGTCGCGCGGCGGGCGGACGCGGAGTGCGCAGCCCACGGTCCGCGTGACGGGAAAAGATTAGCACCGCTCGCTGCCGACGCCGGGACGGTGGGCCGTGCCGTGGTGGCGCTGCGGCGGGCACCCCGGTCAGCAGGAAGTCCCGACCGGGGTGGGAGTAATGGGGGAAAACGCCCAGCCCGATCGGGACCTGTTGATCAACCTACGCGAGGTCGGAGGTGCGTCGCCCGTCCGCGCCGGTCGGGGAATTCACTTGACATCGCGACGCCGGATCGCCTCAGCTCGGTACTTCCTGGATGCCGCGGATCAGCGCGTGCGCGGCCGATGCCCTGTCCTTCGCACCGGACTGGAGGAACAGTCCCTCGCTCACCCTGAAGTTGCCGAGAGCCTCGGTCCTGCTGCCGCGCGCGGAGAGTGCCTGCCCGAGCAGGAGGTGGGCCTGAGCGGCCATGTGCGATGCGAGCAGGTGCTTCCTCTGGATGATGTCTGTGAGTTGGTCGACGGCCGCGTCGAACTGTCCCGTGAGGACCAGCCATTCGGCACGTGTCAGCTTGAGTTCCATGCGATCCCGCTGCGTCCCGCCCACGATCGAACTCGCGAGCTCGGCCCGTTCGATGCACTCGAGGGTCTCGGGTCCCACGGCGCCCGCGGCAAGCCGCAGCGACGCCGAGGCACGGTTGAAACGCGCCCACAGGTCGAGGTCGTTGGTGGGCGAGAGGTTCTCGGCCGCCAGCTGGTGGTACTCCACGCCCTCGGCGACCCGTCCGAGCAGGAAGGCCACGTTGCCGATGGTCCAGTAGGACTGACCCACGTACTTGCTGGCGGGCTGGAGGGGGAGCAGGTCGACGAGGACGAGGCACTCCTGCCAGGCGGCCTCCAGCTGGTCGCTGTCGGCGAGCGCCGCCACCAGTGCATGGCGGGCGTCGATCTCGAGATTGACGTCCTCGTTGCTGCCCATCGCGTCCTCGACCCCCTGTCGGGCGGCGGCGACAGCGAGGGCGAGGTTCCCGGTACCCTGCAGGGCGAGCGAGGCAAGGGTGGAGACTTTCGCGCGCAGAGCCTTCGATCCCTCGGTCAGGGGATGCTTGCCGAGCATCTCGGCCGTCACCAACGACTCCTGCATCTTGCCCTGCTTGCGCAGGCACTCGGAGACGAGGAAGGTGGCGTGCCACCAGCCGAGCTCGTCATGAGCCTGGAGGGCGGCAGCTGCCAGCTCCTCCGCAAGGCGCTGCGCGCCCTCGTAGTCGCGCTGGTTCCAGGCATCGCGCGCCCGGAGTTCGAGCATCAGCCGCTGGCCGGCGGCTTCCTCGTCTGACATGCGCACCTTCGGCTTTCCACGGGGTCGGACTACGCCCCCCATTATTCGGCCTCCGTCAAGCCGCGACCATGCCCCTGAAAAAATGTCTGAAATTAATCGGGAAAAGTGTTACCAAAGTGACTGGTGTGGCTTACGATAAATATCGAACCGCTCGTGGTAGAGGCGGGACTCCACTAGACTGTCGACTGAGCCAAAGGACAAACACCATGAAGCGTTTTACCTCCGCATTCCTTCTCGCCACCCTGCTGGTCACCGGCGGGGCTGCCGCAGCCACCGCCGCCCCTGCGAAGGCCGGCGTCGTAGCACCGGTCTCCACGCTCGACCGCGTCAACAACTGGCCCGGTTAAGCACACTCGGCAGGTCACGGTGATCCGTTAGGGATCGCCGTGAGGTCTCAGCAGGAGAAGCAGGGCTGACACCGCGGGCATCCTCTGGGGAGGGTGCCCGCGGTAGGTCGTTAAGCGGCACTGCCTGCATGGCCCGCGGTCCGGGAACAGCTCGCGCTAGGCTGGGCGACATGCGAATTGCACGCTTTGTCGTAAATGATGACCCACAGTTCGGCGTCGTGGAAGGCCCACCCGGGAGCGAGGAGGTGGCCGTCATCCACGGCGACCCGTTCTACGGAGGCGTCCAGCTGACCGGCGTCCGCCACGCGCTCGAGGACGTCCGGCTCCTGGCCCCCGTCATCCCGCGCAGCAAGGTGGTGGGTGTGGGACGGAACTACGCCGACCACATCCAGGAGATGGGCAGTGACACGCCGGCAGCCCCCCTGATGTTCCTGAAGCCCAACACGTCCGTGATCGGTCCCGGTGATCCGATCATGCTGCCGTCCTTCTCGGACCAGATCTCCTACGAGGCCGAGCTGGCCGTGGTGATCGGCCGCATCTGCAAGGACGTCCCGCTGGAGCGCGTCGACGACGTGGTGTTCGGCTACACCTGCGCCAACGACCTGACGGCGCGCGACGTGCAGAAGACGGACGACCAGTGGGCACGCGCCAAGGGCTTCGACACGTCCTGCCCGATCGGTCCGTGGATCGAGACCGACCTCGACCCCGAGAACCTCGCCATCCGCGGGACGCTCGACGGCGACCTCCGCCAGGACGGCTCCACGAGCGACATGATCTGGGGCGCACGCGAGCTCGTGGCCTACGTGTCGCAGGCGTTCACCCTCCTGCCCGGGGACATCATCCTCACCGGGACGCCCGCCGGGGTCGGCATGATCACCGACGGCCAGCGCTTCGACGTCGACATCGAGGGCATCGGGCGCCTGTCCAACCCTGCGCGCCGCTGAGCCACCCGCCGTCGTGCAGCCCGCCGTCGTGCCCTCCGCACCGGGCACGACGGCGCGCGTCCGACCGGCATGCTCCCACCTAGACTGGGAGCATCATGACTACAGCCGCAGATCTCCCCACCGTCACCGATGCCACGCCCGTCCGGGTCCGCTTCTGCCCGTCCCCGACCGGCACGCCCCACGTAGGGCTCATCAGGACCGCACTGTTCAACTGGGCGTACGCGCGCCACACGGGCGGGAAGCTCGTCTTCCGCATCGAGGACACCGACGCCGCCCGTGACAGCGAGGAGAGCTACCAGCAGCTCCTCGAGGCGATGACCTGGCTGGGCATCGACTGGGACGAGGGCGTCGAGGTGGGCGGGCCGCACGCGCCCTACCGCCAGTCCCAGCGCGGCGAGCTCTACCGTGACGTCATCGAGCGGCTCGTCGCCGCCGGGCACCTCTACGAGTCGTTCTCCACGCCCGAGGAGGTCGAGGAGCGGCACCGCGCGGCGGGCCGTGATCCCAAGCTCGGGTACGACAACCACGACCGCTCCCTGACCGAGGAGCAGAAGGACGCCTTCCGGTCCGCCGGCCGCCCCGCCGTGCTCCGCCTGCGGATGCCCGACGAGGACATCACCTTCACCGACCTCGTGCGCGGGGACATCACCTTCCGCGCCGGCAGCGTGCCCGACTTCGCCGTCGTGCGTGCCAACGGGGCGCCGCTCTACACGCTCGTGAACCCCGTCGACGACGCCCTCATGGGCATCACGCACGTGCTGCGTGGGGAGGACCTGCTGTCCTCGACGCCGCGCCAGGTGGCCCTGTACCGCGCGCTGATCGACATCGGCGTGGCGCAGTACATGCCGCTCTTCGGTCACCTGCCCTACGTGATGGGCCAGGGCAACAAGAAGCTGTCCAAGCGCGACCCTGAATCCAACCTGTTCCTCCACCGGGAGCGCGGCTTCATCCGGGAGGGCCTGCTCAACTACCTCTCCCTGCTCGGGTGGAGCCTCTCGTCGGACGAGGACATCTTCTCCGTGGAGCAGCTCGTCGAGAAGTTCGACGTGCGCGACGTCCTCGCCAATCCCGCCCGGTTCGACCTGAAGAAGGCGGAGGCGATCAACGGCACGCACGTACGGCTCCTCGACCCCGCGGAGTTCCGCAGCCGCCTGCTGCCGTACCTCGCCGCCGCCGGCGTGATCGGCGACGCCCCCACCGAGGACGAGCTGCGCATCGTGGCCGAGGCCGCGCCGCTCATCCAGGAACGCATCACCCTGCTCGGCGAGGCCCCGGAGATGCTCGGGTTCCTGTTCAAGGCCGACGACGCCGTCGATATCGCCGACGACGCCCGGAAGGGCCTGCCGGAGAACCTCGGGGAGGTGCTCGACGCCACGCTGGAGGCCCTGGAGGGGGTGGACAGCTGGGACGCCGAATCGCTGCAGGCCGCACTCCGGGCGGCGCTGGTCGACACCCTCGGCCTGAAGCCGAGACTCGCGTTCGGGCCCGCACGGACGGCCATCTCCGGGCGCAGGATCTCGCCCCCGCTCTTCGAGTCCATGGTGATCCTCGGGCGCGAATCCTCGATGGCGCGCCTGCGTGCCCTGCGCGCGACGGCGGGCTGAACCGTGCCCGCCCCGGACGCGCAGCCGCCGGCCCTGCGGGGCGATGCCGTCGAGGGTGTGCTGTTCGACATCGACGACACCCTCGTGGACCTCGAACAGGCGATGGGGCACACCCTGCAGGCCATCCCCGACCCGGCCCTCAGCCATCTCGGGGATGACGACTGGGTGCGCTATAAGGCGCTGTACACGACCGACCCGCAGAGGCACTACGACCGCTTCCTCGCCGGAGAGCTGACCTTCGAGGAACAGCGGGTGCACCGCATCCGCCATGCACGGGCCGGCTTCACCCCCGAGCCGTTCCTCGGGCGCGTCGCGGAGGCGTGGGTGCGGGCCTACGAGCAGCTGCTGCCGCAGCACGTCCGCGCCTACGACGACGTCGTCCCGCTGCTGGATGCGCTCGACGCGCGGGGGATCCCCTACGGTGCGGTGAGCAACAACGTGCACGACTACCAGCGGGCGAAGCTCGACCGGGCCGGTCTCCGGCGCATCCGGGTGCTCGTCGGCATCGACACGGTGGGGGTCGCCAAGCCGGACCCGGGGATCTACCGCGAGGGCGCCCGCCTCATCGGCGCCACGCCGTCGCGCACGCTGTACGTGGGGGACAACCGGCTGATCGACGCCGTGGGCGCCCGCGACGCCGGCCTGATCGGGGTGTGGCTCGATCGCGCGGGAACCGGACGGCAGCACGGCACGGACTCAGGATCCGCGACCGCGGTGCCGGTAGGCGCGGTCGGGGATGCGGGGGAGTCCGCCCGCGAGGGTGCTCCGACGGCCGCCCCGGAGGTGCCCCGCATCGGCGGCCTGGCGGACGTTTTGCAGTTCCTGCCCTCCGTCCGGTAAAGTTATTTCTCGGCGCGGAGCGGTTACGCGGCCGGAGCCCAGCTGGATCGGGCCTTCGGGAAGTGCCATTGGGGTATGGTGTAATTGGCAACACACTGGTTTCTGGTACCAACATTCTAGGTTCGAGTCCTGGTACCCCAGCGCGGTTCCGTCCTCACGGACGGGATGGCACGAGCAGTACAAAAGAAGTAGTAAGATGGAAAGTACTGGCCCCATCGTATAGCGGCCTAGTACGCTGCCCTCTCACGGCGGTAACGCGGGTTCGAATCCCGCTGGGGTCACGACGGGAACGTCCCGGACATCATCGCGATGGCCGGGACGTTCTGCTTTAACGGTCCGATGACTTTAAAGGTCCGATGACGGGCAGCCCGGCACTGCGGTTCTGGGCGGCGGGGACGGCTGGCATGATGGAGCCATGAGCGCACCCTCCCCGGCCGGCGAAGCCCGCGCGCTGCCGTCGCTGCTGCGGGACGTGAACCACGCCCTCGAGAACCTCGCGTTCCCCCTCGCGCTGCCCGCCTCGGCGGACGCGCGCGCTGCGACCCACGCCGCCCGCGCCCAGCTCGACGACTACATCCTGCCGAGGCTGGCCAGTCTCGACGCGCCCCTCGTGGCCGTCGTCGGCGGCTCGACCGGAGCGGGGAAGTCGACCCTGGTCAACGCCCTCGTGGGCCGACCGGTGTCCGCGACGGGCGCCGTCCGGCCCACCACGCGCCGGCCCCTGCTGCTCCACCACCCCGACGACGCCGCGTGGTTCGACGACACCCGGGTGCTGCCCTCCCTCGGCCGTGTCCGTCTCGCAGGCGATGAGCCCGAGCGGGCAGCAGACGGGGCGCCCTCCGCGACCGCGGGCAGTCCGCACCCGGCGACCGCACCGGGCGCGGACACGCTGCTGTTGCGCCCCACGGCCACGCTGCCCTCCGGACTCGCACTCCTGGACGCACCCGACGTGGACTCCATCGCCGACGAGAACCGTCGGCTCGCCGGCCAGCTCCTCGCGGCGGCGGACCTGTGGCTCTTCGTGACGACGGCGAACAGGTACGCCGACGCGGTGCCGTGGAAGCTGCTGGCCGAGGCCGGGCGGCGCGACGTCCTGGTCGCGATCGTCCTCGACCGCGTGCCACCCGGGGTGGAGGAGGAGATCAGGAGCGACCTGCTGACCCTCCTGACCGCCGAGAACCTCGGGCACGCTCCCATCTTCGTGATCCCGGAACTCCCGCTCGGATCCGGACGCATGCTGCCGGCCGCCGCCGTCGAGCCGATCACCCGCTGGCTGCAGGCACTGGCCGCCGACGCGGACGGGCGCCGCGACATCGCGCGGCGCACCGTCCAGGGGGCGATGCGCGCGCTGGCGGACCGGGTCGACGCGATCGCCGAGGCCGCCGGCCAGGAGCAGGCCGCCGGTGACGAGCTCCGCGCGGCCGTCGACGGCGCCTACCGTGATGCCCTGCAGAACGTGCTCGCCGCCACCGAGGACGGCAGGCTGCTGCGCGGCGAGGTGCTCGCCCGCTGGCAGGACTTCGTCGGCACGGGCGAGTTCATGCGCGGGCTCGAGTCCAGGATCGGGAGGGCGCGCGACCGGGTCAGCGCGTTCTTCACCGGCCGGCCGGCCCCTGCGGCGACCGTGGCCGACGCCATCGGCAGCGGACTGCAGACCGTCGTCGTCGAGCAGGCGGCACGGGCCGACGAGGCCACGCGCCGCCGCTGGAGAGCCGACACGGCGGGCCGGGTGCTGCTGGGGGACCTGGCACCGTGGCGTGCCGAGGAGGTGTCGGCCGAGGTGGCACGCGAGATCCGCGCCTGGCAGGAGGACCTCCTGCAGCTCGTCCAGGCCGAGGGCGCCGACAAGCGCTTCACCGCGCGCATGCTGTCCTTCGGGGTCAACGCCATCGCCGTGGCGCTGATGGTCGTGGTCTTCGCCTCCACGGGCGGGCTCACCGGCGGTGAGGTGGGCATCGCGGGTGCCTCGGCGATCGCGGGGCAGAAACTCCTCGAGGCGGTTTTCGGCGACGACGCCGTCCGACGCCTCACCGCCACGGCACGCGACAACCTGTCCACCCGGGCGGAGGGCCTCTTCCGGCGGGAACGGGAACCCTTCGACCTCCGCCTCGAGCCCGTGAGCCGCCAGACGCCGGCCGAGACGCTGCGGGTCCTCGCCCGCCAGCTCCGCACGGCCCTGCCTGCCGGGCAGCGCACCGCGACCGGGGACGACGCATGAGCGGACACCGCGGAGCGACGGCGGAGACGCCGATCGCCGAGGCCCTCACGGGTGCGCTCGACCGGCTGCAGACGGCCTGCGAGCTGGGACGCGACCGCCTCCCCGACGATGCCGCGGCGCGCCTGGACGCGACCCTGGAACGCGCAGGGACGCGCCGCTCGCTGTCGGCGGACCATACCGTCGTGGGGATCTTCGGCCCCACGGGCAGCGGCAAGTCCTCCCTCGTGAACGCCCTCAGCGGTACCGGAGCCGCGCGGGTGGCGGCGCGGCGCCCCACGACGTCCGAGCCGCTCGCCCTGGTCTGGGGACGCCAGGGCAGCGACGAGCTGCTCGACTGGCTCGGGGTCCGTCAGCGGGTCGAGCTGCCCGAGGGCGCCCCGCTCGTGGGCGGGTCGGCCGGGACGGGCCACGAACCGTCCGCGACTGCGGACCCCGACGGACAGCCGATCGGCGACGTGCCGAGCCCTCGGGCCCAGGCAGCGCCCGAGGTGGACCCGGACTCCCCGACACCCGGCGCCGCGGCGCCGGGCCGGCGGGGATTTCTGGGCTGGCGGCGGCGACGCCGGGCCGTGTCCTCGGGGACCGGGGCGGCCCCCGAGCCACCTGCCGTCGCGACCGGCACGGGGGCCGGACTGATCCTCCTCGACCTCCCGGACTTCGACTCGACAGCCCGCGCACACCGCGAGATCGTGGAGCGGCTCGCGGGGCAGGTGGACGTGCTGCTCTGGGTCGTCGATCCGCAGAAGTACGCCGACGCCGCCCTCCACCACGGGTTCCTGCGCGGCCTCGCGAACCACGACGCGGTGACGCTCGTGGCACTGAACCAGGCGGACCGGCTCGGGGAGCAGGACCTCGGAGACGTCACGGCGTCGCTCGCCGGCATCCTCGAGGGCGAAGGCCTGCGGGGTGTCACCGTATTCCCGGTGTCCGCGCTGACCGGCCGAGGCGTGGATGAGCTCGCCTCGGCGGTCAGGGACCTCGCGGAAGGCCGTGCCGCAGCCACCCGGCGCATCGCCGCCGACGCCGCGCGCGCCGCGGACGAACTCCTGCCCTTCGTCGCGGAGCAGCCCGTCGCCGCACCGTCGGATGAGGCGAGGACCACGCTCGCGCAGGGGCTCGGGACGGCAGCCGGCGTCCCCGTCGTGGTCGACGCCGTGCGATCGGCGTACCGCCGCGATGCGCACGCGGCCACGGGCTGGCCCGTCACGCGCTGGCTGGGGAGATTCCGGGCCGACCCGCTGCGGCGGCTGAACCTGCGACGGCAGGACGTGGTGCCCGAGGTGCGGCGTTCGTCGCTCCCGCTCAGCCAGCCGGCCCAGCGCGCGCGGGTGGATCAGACGCTGCGCGTCTTCGGCGACGAGGTGGCGCACGGCGTCGTCGAGCCCTGGCACACCTCCATCCGCGACGCATCCCGCGGCACCGCCGATGACCTCACGGACGCGCTCGATGCCGCCGTCACGACGGCTGACCTCGAGACCGGACGGCGCGCGTGGTGGCGGATCTTCGGTGTGCTCCAGTGGATCGCCTTCGCCGCACTCGTCGCGGGGCTCGTCTGGCTCGGCGTCCTGGCCGTGCTCGGTTTCCTCCAGCTGCCCGCGATCGACGTCCCGCGCGTGGAGGGCTTCCCCGTGCCCACCCTGCTCATTCTCGGCGGCGCGGGGTCGGGCGTCCTGCTCGGCGTCCTCGCGGCGCTGCTCGCCCGGTGGGGTGCTGCGCGGCGCGCGGCGCGGGTACGACGGCGGCTCCTGGCCGCGTGCGCGCAGGCCGCCGAGGACATCGCCGTCGTCCCCGTGGAGGACGAGGTGGACCGGTGCAACCGGTTCCGTGCCGCCGTCCTCGACGCGCGTCGCATCCGCTGAGCGCGGTTCCGGCAGGGGCCCGCTGCGGCGCGGGAGCCGGTGTCAGGCGGTGGCCGCCCGGCGGCGCGGGAGCCGGTGTCAGGCGTCGCGCCGGGCGACCCTGGCGACGTCGCTGTGCCCCGAGCAGACCCAGTCCACGGAGCCCGCGCCGATGCGCTCGGCGAGCAGCCGGACGCTGCCCGCCGCCGTCGGCCGGTCGTCGATGAGGATCGCCGCGAAGTCGCCGAGGGCGCCGTCCGGGGCGACCCGGGCGGCATCCCCGGTGAAGAGCACGCCGCGCCACTGGTAGGCGTAGTGCCCGGGCGTGTGCCCGGGTGTGGGGAAGTACGCGAGGCCCGGGAAGATCTCACCGGAACCGGTGAGTTCCTGCGCGCCGTCGGGGAGCGCCACGGGGACGATGCGCTGCAGCGCCCTGCGGAACAGGGTCCGCGGCCTGGTGCGGCCGCGGAGGATGTCGGCGTCGGCGGCGCCGATCCACACCGTCGCCCCGAGGGTCTCCCGGAGCCGCTGCGCCGCCTGCGCGTGGTCGACGTCGTAGTGCGTGAGGACGATGTCGGTGACCGGACCGGTCGTCGCCTCGGCGGCACGGAGCTCGGCGACCACGCCGTCGAACCCGGAGGACATGCCGGGATCGACGACCGCCGCCCGGCCTGCCGCGGCCACCACGAAACCGTGCGAGCCCTTCTGCCGGTCGAGCTGGTAGCAATCCTGACCGATGAGGCGCATGGGGTCTCCGGGTCCTTCGACTGGTTCTGGGTGGTGCCCGAACACTACCAACCCGGAAGCCGCCTCCGGCCGGCCGCGGTTCAGGCGAGCAGGCGCAGGACCCTGCCCAGGGTGTTGATGTTCCGGGTGGTGGACGTCGCCGCGTACCGGGTGCGGGCGAGGAGCCGGGCGAGGGGCACCTCGGTGGACTGCCCCCTGGGGGAGAACCAGCCGATGGCGGTGCCGCCTGTGAGCACGGCGGGGTGCAGGTCCGCGCTCCGTGCGTCCTCGAGGAATGCAGCGAGCTCCGCGGTCCCGGTGAACAGGGTGACATAGGTGTGGACGCCCTGGACGCCCTGGACACCGGTACCGCCGGGCGGTGGCGGTGGCGGTGGCGGGACGGAGGCGGTGATCGCACCGAGCTCGGCGGCGCCGACGACGATCACCCAGGCGGTGTAGCCGAAGCGGGCGCCCAGGGCCCGCTCGACGCTGCCCTTCAGGGCGGCGGGTTCCAGGGCGGAGGAGCACGTGACGTTGCCGCTGGCGAGCACCGTCGCGACGTCGCTCACGGGAAGTTCCGCGAGCAACTCGCGCAGCTCCGCCATCCGGACCGTCACACCGCCGACATTGACCCCGCGCAGGAAGACGGCGTACCGGCGGGATGGCGCGTCGGGGACGAGGTCCGCCGGCACGTCAGTCGGCCGCCGATCCGACGGCGAGTGTCAGCTGGCGTGCCGCGTCGGAGACGACCTCCGCGTGGATGCGGCCCGGCTGCCGGGTGAGGCGCTCCATCGGGCCGGAGATCGACACGGCCGCGATCACCCGCCCGGACGGGCCCCGCACCGGCGCGGAGACCGACGCCACGCCGGCCTCGCGCTCGCCGAGGCTCTGCGCCCAGCCGCGCCGTCGCACCCCGGCCAGGACGGTCGGGGTGAACCGCGCGTTCTGCAGACCCATGAGCAGGCGGTCGTGGTCCTCCCAGGCGAGCAGGCACTGGGCGGCCGAACCGGCCTTCATGGACAGCTGGGTGCCGACGGGGATGGTGTCGCGCAGCCCCACGGGGCGCTCGGCGGAGGCCACGCACACGCGCCAGTCGCCCTGCCGGCGGAACAGCTGGGCGCTCTCGCCCGTCGCGTCCCGCAGGCCGAGGAGCACCGGACCCGCGGCGGCGATCAGGCGGTCCTCGCCGGCCGCGGACGCGAGCTCGACGAGCCTGCTGCCGAGGACGAAGCGGCCCTGGATGTCCCGGCCCACGAGGCGGTGGTGCGCCAGGGCCAGGGCGAGGCGGTGGACCGTGGGCCGGGCCAGGCCGGTCGAGGCGACGAGCTGGGCCAGTGTGGTGGGGCCGGCCTCGAGGGCGTCGAGCACGAGCGCGGCCTTGTCGATCACGCCGACACCGCTAGAATTGTCCATAGGTTGATACTGCCGTCTCAGTATCTGAGACGCAACCCGTCGGACTGGCCCTCGTCGCCGGGCGCTGGTTGAGTAGCAGCCATTGGTCCTGCCGAGCCCCACCGGGCCCGGCCCGCCGGAACAGAGAAGGACGGTCGCCATGGGCAAGACACTGGCAGAGAAGGTCTGGGACGCGCACGTGGTCCGCAAGGGTGACGTCGTCGGCGCGGAGGCGCAGCCCGACCTCCTCTACATCGACCTGCACCTGATCCACGAGGTGACCTCGCCGCAGGCGTTCGAGGGTCTCCGCCTCGCCGGGCGGCCGCTCCGCCGGCCCGACCTCACGATCGCCACCGAGGACCACAACACGCCCACGCTGGACATCGACAAGCCGATCGCCGACCTCACCAGCCGTACGCAGATCGAGACCCTCCGCGCCAACTGCCGCGAGTTCGGCGTCCGCCTGCACTCGCTGGGCGACGCCGAGCAGGGCATCGTCCACGTGGTCGGACCCCAGCTCGGGCTCACGCAGCCCGGCCTGACCGTCGTCTGCGGCGACTCCCACACCTCCACGCACGGTGCCTTCGGCGCGCTCGCGATGGGGATTGGGACCTCCGAGGTGGAGCACGTCATGGCCACCCAGACGCTCTCGCTGAAGCCGTTCCGGACCATGGGCATCACCGTCGAGGGGACACTGAAGCCCGGCGTCACGTCCAAGGACATCATCCTCGCGGTCATCGCCAAGATCGGCACCGGAGGCGGCCAGGGCTACGTCCTCGAGTACCGGGGCTCGGCCATCCGCGCCCTGTCCATGGAAGCGCGCATGACCATCTGCAACATGTCCATCGAGGCCGGGGCGCGCGCGGGCATGGTGGCCCCGGACGAGACCACCTTCGAGTACCTCAGGGGCCGCCCCCACGCTCCCGAGGGCGCGGACTGGGATGCCGCCGTCGCGGACTGGCGGGAACTGCGCACCGACGACGACGCCGTCTTCGACGCCGAGGTGTTCCTCGACGCGGACGAGCTCGAGCCGTTCGTCACGTGGGGCACGAACCCCGGCCAGGGGGTCTCGCTGTCCCAGGCCGTGCCCTCTCCCGACGACTTCGCCGACGAGAACGACAAGGCGGCCTGCAACCGGGCGCTGGACTACATGGCCCTCGAACCGGGCACGCCAATGAAGGACATCCGGGTGGACACCGTCTTCCTCGGCTCCTGCACCAACAGCCGTATCGAGGACCTCCGCATCGCCGCGGACATCATCCGGGGGCGGCAGAAGGATCCCGCCGTGCGGATGATGGTGGTCCCGGGGTCGGCGCGCGTCCGCCTGCAGGCCGAGGCCGAGGGACTGGACCGCGTGTTCAAGGACTTCGGTGCCGAGTGGCGGTTCGCCGGCTGCTCCATGTGCCTCGGCATGAACCCCGACCAGCTCGCCCCGGGGGAGCGGTGCGCGTCGACGTCGAACCGGAACTTCGAGGGACGCCAGGGCAAGGGCGGGCGCACGCACCTCGTCTCGCCCGTCGTCGCGGCCGCCACCGCCGTGCGCGGCACCCTGAGCTCGCCGTCCGATCTCGCCCCGCAGCCCGGCACGGGCGCGCACGCCGCTCCCGCCTCGACCGTCCCCGCCGCCTAGGAGCCCGCCATGGAGAAGATCACCACGCACACCGGCATCGGTGTCCCGCTGCGCCAGAGCAACATCGACACCGACCAGATCATCCCCGCCGTGTACCTGAAGCGCATCACCCGGACCGGGTTCGAGGACGCGCTGTTCGCCGGCTGGCGCAAGGAGGAGGACTTCATCCTCAACCGCGAGCCCTACTCCCGCGGCACCGTGCTCGTCGCCGGCCCGGATTTCGGCACCGGTTCCTCCCGCGAGCACGCCGTGTGGGCGCTGAACGACTACGGCTTCCGGGCCGTGCTGTCCTCGCGGTTCGCGGACATCTTCCGCGGCAACTCGGGCAAGCAGGGACTCGTGGCGGCGCAGGTGGCGCAGGACGACATCGAGCTCATCTGGAAGATCCTCGAGAACGAGCCGGGCGCCACGGTGACGGTGGACCTCGTGTCCCGCAGCGTGCAGTGCGGATCGGTGAGCGCGCCCTTCCAGATCGACGACTACACGCGGTGGCGCCTGCTGGAGGGCCTCGACGACATCGGACTGACCCTCCGCCAGGAGGAGCACATCACGGCGTTCGAGGCCGGCAGGCCGTCCTGGAAGCCCACCACGCTGCCCGTGCGCACCTGACCCTGCGCGGGTCCGCGCGCCCCGGGTGCGGGCCCGGATCGCCCGCCCGGTCGCGGCCCGGTGTAGCGCGTGTCACGTCCCGTTCCGCCGCTGGAAGGAATGACGACGCACCCGCGCCTGTTCTTCCCCAGTGAACAGGGAGTGCACGTCGTACCCTTGTATTTCTGTCTGCCGCGCGGTGCTCCTATGCTTGGTACGAGCATTTTCGTGTCCGCGGGGGTTCAACGTATGAGGAAAATAGGTATTCATGGGTAGCGTTCTGACCATCCGCGGCGGCATCCCGCTGACCGGCAAAGTCTCCGTCCGCGGTGCGAAGAACCTGGTGCCGAAGGCGATGGTCGCCTCCCTGCTGGGCAACACGCCGTCCATCCTGCGGAACGTCCCCGAGATCAAGGACGTCGACGTCGTCACGAGCCTCCTGCAGCTGCACGGCGTGACGGTGACCAAGGACCCGGTGACGGGCGATCTCACCATGGACCCGGTCAACGCGAAGATGGCGATGTCCAAGGACATCGACGCCCACGCCGGCGACTCGCGCATCCCCATCCTCTTCTGCGGGCCCCTCATGCACAGCATCGGCGAGGCCTTCATCCCCGACCTCGGCGGCTGCAAGATCGGCGACCGCCCGATCGACTACCACCTCGAGGTCCTCCGCAACTTCGGCGCCGTCGTCGACAAGCGCCCCGGCGGGATCTCCATCTCCGCACCCAAGGGCCTCCACGGGGCGAAGCTCACCCTCCCGTACCCGAGCGTCGGCGCGACGGAGCAGGTGCTCCTCACGGCCATCCGCGCGGAGGGGATCACCGAGCTCTCCGGTGCCGCCGTCGAGCCCGAGATCATGGACCTCATCGCCGTACTGCAGAAGATGGGCGCCATCATCACCGTGCAGACCGACCGGGTCATCCGGATCGAGGGCGTCGCGGAGCTCACCGGGTACAACCACAAGGCCATCTCCGACCGCAACGAGACGGCCTCCTGGGCCTCCGCGGCGCTGGTCACCAAGGGCGACATCTACGTGGAGGGCGCACGGCAGCTCGACCTCACCGCGTTCCTCAACACCTACCGGAAGATCGGCGGTGCCTTCGACGTGGACGACGAGGGCATCCGCTTCTACCACCCGGGAGGGCCGCTGAAGCCGCTGGTGCTGGAGACCGACGTGCACCCCGGCTTCATGACCGACTGGCAGCAGCCCCTCGTCGTCGCCCTCACGCAGGCCGCCGGCGTGTCGATCGTCCACGAGACGGTCTACGAGCAGCGCTTCGGCTTCACGGAGGCGCTGATCCGCATGGGCGCCAACATCCAGCTGCACCGCGAGTGCCTGGGCAGCGTCCCGTGCCGTTTCGGGCAGCGCAACTTCCTCCACTCCGCCGTCATCTCCGGGCCCACGCAGCTGCGCGGCGCGGACATCGACATCCCGGACCTGCGCGGCGGCTTCAGCCACCTCATCGCGGCCCTCGCGGCCGACGGCGTCTCGCGCGTCACCGGGATCGAGCTCATCAACCGCGGCTACGAGCGCTTCCAGGACAAGCTCGAGGGCCTGGGTGCTGACTTCGACGTCACGGAGGACGCCCCGGTTCCCGCCGTGGTCTTCTCCTAGGCGGCCCGGACCGATGGGGGAGTCCCGGGGCTCACGGGTCATGTTCACGTTCCTCGCCTCCTGGGTGAGGCCGCTGATGAACGCGCTGATGGCGAAGGAGTGGAACGGGCAGGAACACCTGCCCCGCGGGACGGGCATGATCGTCTGCCCCAACCACGTCACGGAGATCGATCCCGTGGTGGTGGGCCACTTCCTGTACAACCAGGGCGTCATGCCGCACTTCCTCGCGAAGGCGTCGCTGTTCAAGGTGCCCGTCATCGGTGGCATCCTGCGCACCATCAAGCAGGTACCGGTGGAGCGCAGCTCGGCGGGCGCCAACCGCTCCCTCGAGGCGGCCCGCGAGGCACTGGCCGACGGCGGGGGCATCATCATCTACCCCGAGGGCACCCTGACCCGCGACCCGGACATGTGGCCCATGAAGGGCCGCACGGGCGCCGCCCGCCTGGCGCTCCAGACGGGCGCCCCCGTGGTGCCCCTCGCGCACTGGGGCGCCCACGAGGTGTTCCCCCGCTACGCCAAGCGCTTCTACCTCTTCCCCCGCAAGCGCTCGCGCGTGCTCGTCGGCGAACCCGTGGATCTCTCGGACTTCGAGGGCGCCCCGCTCACCAGGACCACGCTCGACGCCGCGACCGAGCGCATCCTCGACGCGATCACCGTCCTGCTCGCCGAACTGCGGGGCGAGCAGCCGCCCGCGGAGCGCTGGGATCCGGCGCAGAAACAGCCGAAGGATCTCGGCCGCCGGGTCGGGAACCCGGACGACGACCCGGATGCATCGCGGCACGGAGGACGGTCATGACCGGGAGCCCCAGGACGGCTCCGCCCGCGAAGATCGCCGTGCTCGGCTCCGGCAGCTGGGGGACGACCTTCGCGAAGGTCCTCGCCGACGCCGCGGCCGGGACGCCGGTCATGCTCTGGTCGCGCCGGGCCGAGGTGGCCGACGAGATCACCGCCGAGCACCGCAACTCCCGGTACCTCGGTGACACGCGGCTCCCGTCGAACGTGTCCGCGTCCACGGACGTGGACGCGGTGCTGGCGGGGAGCAGCCTCGTGGTCATCGCCGTACCGGCCCAGACCCTCAGGGCGCAGCTCCCGGCCTGGCGTCCGCTCATCCCGGCCACCGCCGTCGTGGTCTCCCTCATGAAGGGCCTCGAGGTCGGCACCGACGCGCGCATGAGCGAGGTCATCGCCGAGGAGCTCGGGCTGCCGGCGGAGCGCATCGCCGTGCTGTCCGGGCCCAACCTCGCCATGGAGATCGCCCGCGAGGAGCCGACGGCGTCCGTGGTGGCATGCCCGGACCACGACACGGCCACGTGGATCGCCGCGGCGTGCACCGCCTCCTACTTCCGCCCCTACACCTCCACCGACGTGATCGGCGTGGAGATCGGCGGGATCGTCAAGAACGTGATCGCCCTCGCCGTCGGCATCTGCGAGGGCCGGCGCATGGGCGACAACACGAAGGCCTCCGTCATCACCCGCGGCCTCGCGGAGACCACGCGCCTCGCAGTGGCACTCGGCGGCAAGGCCGAGACGATGGCCGGCCTCGCAGGGATGGGCGACCTGATCGCGACCTGCTCCTCGGCCCTGTCACGCAACCACACCGCAGGCCACCTGCTCGGCCAGGGCCTCACGCTCGAGCAGGTCACGGTGCGCATGAACCAGACCGCGGAGGGCATCAAGTCGGCGCACGCCGTCCTCGACTCCGCCACCAAGCTCGGCGTGGACATGCCCATCACCGAGAGCGTGGTGGCCGTCCTCCAGGGGCGCCTGTCCGTCAACGACCTCGGACCGCGCCTGCTGTCCCGCAACCTCAAGCCGGAAGGCAACCCCGCCACGTGACCACCGAGACGTCCGCCCCCACCCGCAAGCCCCGCGTCCTCGTGCTCTTCGGGGGCCGTTCGAGCGAGCACGCCGTCAGCTGCGTCACCGCCGCCGGTGTCCTCGAGGCGATCGACCGGTCCCGCTACGACGTCGTGCCCGTGGGCATCACGAAGTCCGGCCAGTGGTCGCTCGTCTCGGCGGACCCCTCCGCGTGGTCGCTTCGCGCCGACGTGCTGCCCGAGGTCACCGCGACCGAGCAGGCCGTGGTGATGGGGTCGGCGACCGGCGGCGGTTCCGGCCAGGAGCTGCTCCTCGCGGCCCCGGGATCCGTCCCCGAGAGCCTGGGCGGCGTCGACGTGGTGCTGCCGCTGCTGCACGGGCCCTTCGGCGAGGACGGCACGCTCCAGGGCATGCTGGAGATGGCCGACATGCGGTACGTCGGGGCCGGGGTGCTGGCGTCCGCCGTCGGCATGGACAAGCACTACATGAAGGTGCTCTTCGCGGCCGCCGGGCTCGAGGTGGGACCCTACGAGGTGATCACCGACCGCCAGTGGCGCGTGGATCCCGCCGCCTGCCTCGCGCGCGCCGAGGGCCTCGGCTTCCCGGTGTTCGTCAAGCCGTCCCGCGCCGGGTCCTCCATGGGCATCAGCCGGGTCGACGATGCGGCAGGTCTCCGGGCCGCCGTCGAGGCCGCCCGGGTCCTCGACCCCAAGGTGGTTGTCGAGGCGGGGATCGAGGGCCGCGAGATCGAGGTGGCCGTCCTGCAGGGGCGCGGCCTCGAGGCGCCGCGCACGTCGCTGCCGGGCGAGATCGCCATCCAGCCCGGCGACCATGCCTGGTACGACTTCGAGGCCAAGTACGTCGACGGCGCCGCGGCCGAGCTCTCCTGCCCCGCCGACCTGCCCCCCGACGTCCTCGAGCGCGTCCAGCTGCTCGCCGGGGAGGCGTTCGAGGCGATCGGCGGCGAGGGGCTCTCACGGGTCGACTTCTTCTACACCCCCGACGGCCGCCTGGTCATCAACGAGATCAACACCATGCCCGGTTTCACGCCCATCAGCATGTACCCGCAGATGTGGGCCAAATCCGGCCTCGGCTACACCGAGCTGATCGACGAGCTGATCGGCCTCGCGCTCAACCGCACCACCGGGCTGCGCTGACCCGCAGGTCACGCCAGCAGCAGCACCCCGAGCAGCGAGCCTCCCGCGAGCAGGACCGTCGAGAGCGCACCCACGACGGCGAAGCGCCGTCCGGTGCGCGCGAGGCGGCGGAGGTCGATCCCGGCCCCGAGGCCGAACATGCCCGCCGCCAGCAGGATCGTGGTGAGCGTGCGGCTGCCCTCGAGGGCCGGATCGGGGAGGATCCCGAGCGAGCGGACGGCCACCATGGCCAGGAACCCCAGCACGAAGAGCGGCACCACGGGCGGGCTGGAGACCTTCGGGCGGGCCGGCCCCCGTAAATCCTCCGGGTCGGCGTCCCGCGCTGCGACGGGACGGTGAACGCCGGCCGGGGCGGCAGCGCGACGTCGTTCGCCGAGGGACGCAACAGCGGCGACCGGCGCGAGCATCAGCACCCGGCCGAGCTTGACCACGGTGGCGACGGCCAGCGCCGTCGCCCCGGCCGTACCGGCGACGGCGACCACCTGCGCGACCTCGTGGACGGCCAGGCCCGCCCACAGCCCGAAGCGGTCCTCGCGCAGCCCGAGCAGACCGCCGAGCACGGGCAGCACGACGATCATGAGCGAGCCGTAGAGCGTGACCATCGCGACGGCGCCGGCGGTCTCGTCGTCGTCGGCGTCCACGACGCCCTGGAGGCCGGCGATGGCTGACGCACCGCAGATGGAGAAACCGGCGGCCATGAGCGTGGCACCGGCACGCGTGAGGCCCAGCCGCAGGCCGAGCTGCAGCGTGGCGATGTAGCTCAGCGCCACGCACGCGATGATCAGGCCGAGGACCGGGAGGCCGAGCGCCACGATGTCGGGCAGCGCGAGCTGGAGGCCGAGCAGCACGACGCCGGCGCGCAGGAGCTTCTTGGTGCCCGCCGTCACGCCCGGCCGGAGCGCGGGGGTGTACCGGCCGGAATTACCGAGCAGGACCCCCAGCAGCAGGGCGATCACGAGGGACCCGAGGACTGACTGCACCGATCCCAGCCAGACGGCGACAGCGACACCCGCGGCGACCACCGCCAGCCCCGGCACCAGCGACGCGACCCGTGCACGACGCAGCGACGGGCGGGCGGAGGACGGCATGGCGGGGCTGCTTCCGGGTCGGGGGAAGGGGGTCGTTGCTCCCCGCCATTCTTCCACGGGGGAGGGTGCGGTGCCCTCGGACTCGGCGCAGGATCCGGCGGGCCACCCAGGGAGGCCGTACGGCGTCGGGCACGGGTGCGCACGGCGCGTGCCGTGCGCGCCCGTGCCGCTAGATCACGGCGTCGGT
This sequence comes from Arthrobacter sp. Soc17.1.1.1, assembly GCF_036867195.1. Lineage (NCBI taxonomy): Bacteria > Bacillati > Actinomycetota > Actinomycetes > Micrococcales > Micrococcaceae > Arthrobacter > Arthrobacter sp. Soc17.1.1.1. Next base: position 2,357,806 of record NZ_JBAJII010000001.1, on the reverse strand, counting down.
CAGGCCGTTGGGGGTCCCGAAGCGGTGGGCGGTGATGCTGATGGCCTGCTCCTGCAGGAACGGCAGCAGTTCGATCCGCCCCGACTCCGTGACCGGCTGCGCGTACACCGCGAGATCGGGCCGTCCGCCCGTCACGGCGGCGAGGGCAGAGGCCCCGCCACCGATGAGCCGCACGCGGCGCAGGGGCAGCGTCGCCGCGCGGGCCAGCCAGGCGGCGTCGTCCTCGACGGTGACGCCCACGACGTTCTCCGTGAGGGCTGCACGCAGCCCGGCCGGGAGGTCGACGGCGGAGGAGACGGCCACCGGTGCGCCGGTGGCTCCCGCGGCGAGCAGCACGCGGACGAGGTCGATCACGGGAGCGCCTTCCGCCAGGCGCACCGTCACCGCGTGGGGGAGGTAGCGGAAGAGGTTCCGCTCGGCGGCGAGCGCCGAGACGTCCCGCACCTCGCCGAACTCGCTGGTCCACGCTGCGGCGTCCGAGGCGGCGGCGCGGGCGAGGCCGGCCACGTCGCCGTCAGGCAGCCCGGCGGACCGGGCGGCCGCCAGCAGGGGTGCGACGACGGGCAGGGCGTCGCCCTGGACCCGGGCCTCCCGCGACGACCAAGTGCCGAGGCCCACGAGGTAGTTGGGCCCACCGGCCTTGGTGCCGGCGCCGACCGCCGACTTCTTCCAGCCGCCGAAGGGCTGGCGCTGCACGATCGCGCCGGTGATGCCGCGGTTGATGTAGAGGTTGCCCGCCTGCACCCCGTCGATCCAGGCGGCGATCTCGCGGCTGTCCAGCGAGTGGATGCCGGAGGTCAGGCCGTAGTCGATGTCGTTCTGCAGTGCGATGGCCTCCTCGAGGGTCGCGGCGGTCATCACGCCGAGGATCGGTCCGAAGTACTCGGTGAGGTGGTACGTGGATCCGCGCTTCACGCCGACCCGGATGCCCGGGCTCCACAGGCGCCCCGAGTCGTCGAGGCGGCGGGGTTCCAGGAGCCAGGACTCGCCCTCGCCGAGCGTCGTCAGGCCGTCCAGGAGCTTCCCGGCGGCGGGCTCGATCACCGGGCCCATCTGCGTGGCCGGGTCCGTCGGGTACCCGACGGACAGCGAGGCCACGGCGTCGAGCAGCTGGTTGCGGAAGCGCTGCGACGTGGCCGCACTGCCCACGAGGATCACGAGGGAGGCTGCCGAGCATTTCTGGCCCGCATGGCCGAAGGCCGACTGCGCTACGTCCCGCGCCGCGAGGTCGAGATCCGCGCTCGGGGTGACGATGATGGCGTTCTTGCCGGAGGTCTCGGCGAGCAGGGGCAGATCGGTGCGGAAGGAGCGGAACAGCTCGGCCGTCTCGTAGCCGCCGGTCAGGATGACCCGGTCCACGCGGGGATCCGCGATGAGCTGGCGCCCGAGGTCCCCCTCCTCGACCTGCACCAGGCGCAGCACCTCGCGCGGCACACCCGCGGCCCACAGCGCGTCGATCATGACGGACCCGGAGCGGCGCGCCTGGGACGCGGGCTTGATGACGACGGCGGATCCGGCGGCGAGCGCGGCCAGCGTGGAGCCGGCCGGGATGGCGACCGGGAAGTTCCACGGGGGCGTCACCACGGTGAGCCGGACGGGGGAGAACGCGGCGCCGTCGACGTCGTCGAGCTCGCGGGCGCGCTCGGCGTAGTAGTGGGCGAAGTCGACGGCCTCGGAGATCTCGGGATCGGCCTGGTCGAGGGTCTTGCCGGTCTCGGCGGCCATGACCTCCATGAGCTCGGCGCGCCGGGCCTCGAGGGCGTCGCCCGCGCGGTGCAGGATCGCGGCGCGTTCCGCACCGCCGAGGGAGCCCCAGGCGGCGGAGGCACGGACGGCACCGGCGATCGTGTCCTCGAGCTCCTCGGCGCGGGTGAGCGTGGTGTCGGCCACGAGATCGTTCCCCAGCTCCGACGTGGCGGCGCGGTCGAGGATCGCCCGCCCCCAGGTGCGGTTGGCGGGCAGGGAGGGGTCGGTGTCCGGGGTGTTCGTGAAGCCGGTGCCCGGGTGCGGCTCGGCGGGGGCGGTGCGGTCCTGCCGGCGGTTCGGTCCGGGGACCGACGTGTCCAGCTCGGCGAGCGAGGCGAGGAAGCGGCCCTTCTCACGGTCGAAAAGCGCCTCGTTCTCGGAGAGCTCGAACACGGCGGACATGAAGTTGTCCTGGCTCGCCCCCTCCTCGAGGCGTCGGATGAGGTAGGCGATGGCGACGTCGAACTCGCTCGGGTGCACCACGGGCGTGTAGAGGAGGAGGGAACCGACGTCGCGGCGGACCGCTTCCGCCTGGCCCTGCGCCATGCCGAGGAGCATCTCGAACTCGATGCCGTCACGGACGCCGCGCTCGCCGGCGAGCAGCCATGCGAAGGCGAGGTCGAACAGGTTGTGGCCGGCGACGCCGACGCGCACGTTGTCGACACGGCCGGGCTGCAGCGCGTAGTTGAGCACGCGCTTGTAGTGGGTGTCGGAGTCCTGCTTGGACCCCCAGGTGGCCAGCGGCCAGTCGTGGAGGGATGCCTCGACCTGCTCCATCGGCAGGTTGGCGCCCTTGACCACGCGGACCTTGATGCCGGCGCCCCCGACGGCGCGGCGGGCCGCGGCCCACTCCTGCAGGCGGATCATGGCGGCGAGGGAGTCGGGCAGGTACGCCTGGAGGACGATGCCCGCCTCGAGGTGCCTGAACTCGGGCCGGTCGAGGATCTCCATGAAGACCGCGATCGTGAGATCGAGGTCCTTGTACTCCTCCATGTCGAGGTTGATGAACTTCGGCTGCTCCGCGCCGGCCGCCAGCGCGTACAGGGGAGCGAGCTTCTCCGCGACGTGCTGCACGGCCTCCTCGAAGGCCCAGGCGGGATGCGGGGCCACGGTGGAGGACACCTTGATGGACACGTAGTCGACATCGGGGCGCTCGAGCAGGCGGACGGTGCCCTGCAGGCGGCGTTCGGCCTCGTGGTCCCCGAGGACCGCCTCGCCGAGGAGGTTCACGTTGAGGCGGATCCCCTCGCGCCTGATCCGGCCTATGGAGCGGCCGAGGCGGGCGTCCGAGGCGTCGATGATGAGGTGCCCCACCATCTCGCGCAGTATGCGGCGGGCCACGGGGATGACGACCTGCGGCAGGACGGGCGCGACGGCGGCGCCCACCGTGACGGCGGAGCGCATGTACCAGGGGAGGAACTTCGGCACCTTCGGCGCGATCGCGGCGAGGTTGCGGGCGGCCACGGAGAGGTCCTCGGGGCGGATGACGCCGTCGACGAAGCCGACCGTGAAGGCGAGCCCGTCCGGGTCCTTGAGGACTCCGGCGAGCTGTTTCGCCGACGCGTCGACCGGCACCTTCGCCGCCTCGGTGAGCCAGCGGCGCACGAGGGCGACCGCTTCGTCGGCGAGGCCGGCCGGGATGTCGGTGGTGCTGCCGGGAGCGGCGGAGAACCGACGGGTCACGTCGGGCTCCGGCGTGCGGGCGGGCGTCGCGTTCCGGGGTGCCGGAGCGGCGACGCCGTCGAGGCGCGGGATCTGGGTTGTCATGGCACAGGCTTTCGATCGGACGGCTTCCGCCGGCGCAGCTATTTCCTCCTCAGTATCGGGCCGCCGTACGATTAGGAGAAGCGATGATTACCGAACGGTACTCGTCAGTAGAACCGAATCGACATCGACGCCGGAGGCACCGTGCTCGACCTGCGCAGGCTGCGGCTGCTCCGCGAACTGAAGATCCGCGGCACCCTCGCCGACGTCGCGGAGGCCCTCAGCTACAGTCCGTCCTCGGTCTCCCAGCAGCTCGCCCTGCTCGAGAAGGAGGTGGGCGTGGAACTGCTCCGCAAGGCGGGCCGCCGCGTGGTCCTCACGGCGCAGGCCGAGGTGCTCGTCGCGCACACCGCCGAACTGCTCGAGACCCTCGAGCGCGCCGAGTCGGACCTCGCGGCGTCGCTGACCACGGTGTCCGGGACGGTCAGGGTGGCGGTCTTCCAGTCGGCCGCGCTGGCGCTCATGCCCGGCGCCCTCACGGCCATGACCCGCGACTATCCCGACGTGCGCGTGGAGATGGTGCAGCGCGAGCCGGAGACGGCCCTGTACGAGACATTCGCCCGCGACTTCGACCTCGTGATCGCCGAGCAGTACCCGGGCCACGCCGCCCCACGCCACGCGGAACTGGACCACCTGCCCCTGACGGAGGACGCGATCCGCCTCGCCGTCCCCCTCGCGGGCCCGTATGCCGGCATCACGACGGTCGGCGAGGCGGCGGCCACCGCCTGGGTCATGGAACCCAGGGGGGCGGCCTCCCGCCACTGGGCGGAGCAGGCATGCCGGCGCGCGGGGTTCGAACCCGACGTCCGCTACGAGACGGCCGACCTCCAGGCGCAGATCCGGCTCATCGAATCGGGCAACGCCGTCGCCCTCATGCCCGATCTCGTGTGGACCGGCCGGAGTGTCCCCGTGCGGCTCCTGGACCTCGGGGAGAGCCCGCGCCGCTCCATCTTCACCTCGGCGCGCCGCGCCGGTGCCCGGCGGCCCGCCGTGCTGGCCGTCCGCGACGTCCTCGGGCGTGCCGCCGCCGACGTCCGGCGTCCGCCGTCCCCGTGACGGGCCGCCCCGAGGCGCGTGACGCGCAATAAACGGGTGCCGTACCCGGTTGATCCCATGACGCGGCTTTTCGCGTCGTCCTGCCCCACTCCTAAGGTTGAACCATGTCCATCCAGTCCCCGCGGGCCGACGCCGCAGCCGTACCGGCCACGATCGAGCGGGTCACCGAGACCATCCTGCCCACGCGGCACGGGACCTTCCGCCTCGTCGGCTACCGCGACGGTGCGGGCACCGAGCACGTCGCACTCGCGCTGGGGATCGAGGACGCGCCCGTGTCCCCCGGCACCGCCCCGCTCGTCCGCGTCCACAGCGAGTGCCTCACCGGTGACGCCTTCGGGTCCTGGCGCTGCGACTGCGGGGAGCAGCTCGACGCCGCGCTCGCCGCCATCTCCGCCGAGGGACGCGGCGTCGTGGTCTACGTCCGGGGGCATGAGGGACGCGGCATCGGCCTGCTCGCGAAGCTCAAGGCCTATGCGCTGCAGGACGGGGGCGTCGACACGGTGGACGCGAACACCGCCCTCGGCCTGCCCGTCGACGACCGGCGGTACGACCAGGCAGCCGAGATCCTGCAGGACCTCGGGATCAGCGCCGTCCGCTTGCTCTCCGGCAATCCGGCGAAGGAGGAGGCGCTCGAGGAACTCGGCATCGCCGTCGTCGAGCGCCGCAACCTGCCCGTCCCCGACCGCGCGGAGAACGCCGGCTACCTCGCGACCAAGCGCGCCCGCATGCGGCACGACGCCCCGGCCGCGGATGCGTGGGAATCGCTGCTCGACGGCGTGGTGCCGGCAGCACCAGCCCCGGGTGAGGCGGAGGAACTGACCCATCGGTACGGCTACCTCACGCAGCCGGGCGGCCAGGTGATCGGGCAGCTGCGCCAGAGCCTGGACGGCTTCATCGCGTCACGCTCCGGCGATGCCGGCCTCCACGAGGACCGCGGCGACCACGGGCATCTCCAGCGGCTGCGCGCCCTCGTGGACGCCGTCGTGGTGGGGGCGTCCACCGTCCTGGCCGAGGACTGCTCCCTCGCCGTCGAGGACGTGCCCGGCACCAGTCCCGTGCGCGTGGTGCTGGACTCGGCCGCGAAGGTCGGCGCGGACGCCCGCGTCCTCGCCGACGACGGCGTACCGACGCTCTGGATCGTCTCCCGCGACGCCATGGTGCCCGGCGGGCTGCCCGCGTCCGTCGAGGTGGTCCGGCTGCCCGCGGAGGACTTCGAGCCGCGCCGCGTCCTGGCTGTCCTGCACGCGCGGGGGATGGGCAGGGTGCTCGTCGAGGGGGGCGGCAACACCGTCTCGCGTTTCCTCGAAGCAGGGGCGCTCGACCGGCTCTACCTCACGACGGCGCCGGTGCTCGTGGGCGACGGCGTCCCCGGGATCCGCTTCTCGGGCTCCGACGTCCTCGCCGAGGCGCGGACCGCGCCCGTGCGGCGCTTCGTGTTCGGCCAGGACATCTGCACGGAGTTCAACTTCGCAGCAGTGAGGTAGGCAGGCGCCGGACCGGTTCCCCTGCAGCCGCCGCCGTGGGATAGTTCGTCCCACGCCCTGCTGAATCGCTGCAACCGTATCCGGAGGATGGACATGGGCAAGGTCGCCTGGGGATTCACCTGTTCGATCGACGGCTTCATCGCCGGCCCCGGCCACGACATGGGCTGGCTGTCGGCCGCGGAACCTCTGGCACAGGGGATCATCGAGCGGATGGCGGAGAAGGTCGGAGTGATCATCTCGGGCCGGGACGGCTACGACGCCGCGAGAGCCCAGCGGGACGTGCGGGACGAGATGACATCCGAGGCGTACGGCGGCGCCTGGTCGGGGACCGAGTTCATCCTGACCCACCGCCCCGACGAGATCGCGGACGACCCGTCGATCGTCGCGCTGGACTGCGGGATCCAGGAGGCAGTACGTCGCGCGCGGGAGATCGCCGGGGACAGGGACATCCAGATCATCAGCGCCGATATCGCCCGCCAGGCACTCGAGCACGGACTCGTCGACGAACTGCAGGTCTTCGTCGCGCCGGTGTTCCTCGGCGACGGCACGCGGATCTTCGACGTCCCGGGCGGGCGGCGGTACGACTGGGAGCTCGTCGAGATCCACGACGGTGCGGAGCGGAGCTTCGGCCGGACCTATCGGCCGCGGCATCACCGCCCGGAGGAGGAGCCCCGCGGGGTATGACCACCGGCGGCGTCAGCGGGGTGCCTCCCCTCTGACGCCGCCGGCATGGGTGATCGCCCTGGACGAGGGGTCAGGAGTCCTCGGTGAGCCTCTTGCTCTTGCCCTGCAGCCGGTCGATGTGCTCCGACGCCTCGGCCTTGTTGATGTCCGCCGGGATCTCCTCGCCGGCCTCGCGTGCGAGGGTGTCGAGGTAGCTGCGCTGGGCGGCGGTCATGGGCTCGTCGCCGGTGACCCAGTCCGAGGGATCCCGCTCGAAACCGCCCTCGGGCTCGGAGTTCGGGCTTCCCAGTGTGTCTGCCATGTGTGTTCCCCTTCGTCGTGACCAGCTGAAGTCATCAGTGTACTTACCGTCACTGACAGCCCCGCGGGCGGAGGTGCACCGCACGCGCAGGTACCGCTCGGAGTGCGCCGCGAGGAGCAGCCTCCCGCCCGCGTAGCGCACGCCGCCCCGCGCGCGGTGGGCGACGGCGAGCCAGCTGCACACCGACCGTTCGAGGACCCACGCCGGGGCCCACAGCGCCGCGGTGGGTCCGAAGGCGAGCCGCCCGCCCCGTCGCCGTCGGCCGGTCTCGGCGAGGGCGACGACTGCGAGCCAGCCGACCGCGAGCCGCCCGGCCGACCGCCGGGCGAGGAGGATCGCGGGGAGCAGGCCCAGCTCGAGGGCGAGCCGCCCCGGCTGGGCGAGGCTGTCGTAGGCCTGCCGCACGCGCTGCCGGAGGAAGTGCCGCGACGAGCAGGGGAGGCGGGCCACGAACAGGTCGTCGGCGCGGACCTCCAGGCCGCCGACGGCGCGCACGGTACGGATGAGTTCGAGGTTCTCGAACAGGGCGTCGGCGCAGTAGCCGCCCGCCGCGAGGAGCGTGCTCCGGCGGAGGCCCAGGGTTCCCGGGTAGTCGGAGCCGAAGGCCCGGTTGAGCAGGGTCCGGCCGGTGTCCCAGCGGGCGTGCCACGGCGCGTGCGCGAAGTAGTTCTGGGGGCGCACCAGGTCCGCGTCCTCGAGGAGCTCCAGCACGCTGCCGAGGTCGGCGCGCCCGTACCGGACGTCGTCGTCGGCGATCACCACGCGCTCGTGCCGGGCCGTGGCCAGGCCGGTCAGGACGCCGTGTACCTTGCCATTGCCGCCGCGGCGCACGAGCCGGGGGTCGGGCCGGACGTGGCGGACACCCGGAGGGAACACGCGGGCGTGGTGCGCGAAGGCGGCGTCGTCGGAGCCGTCCACCACGGTGACGTCGATCCATTGCGCGAGGTCCCGCAGATAGCCGGCGAGCTCCTGGACCGAGCCCGCCTCGGTCCGCTTCAGCGGCAGGACGTATTCGGCACAGTGGCGCATGGACGGCGAATCCTCCTCGTGCAAAGGGTTTCCGGACCGGCTCCCGGCTTCCCTTCAATTACTAAGGGTGCTTACCGTGAGGGGGCAAGGAAACCACGGACCCGACTGTCCGTAGACATCAGGAGGAACAGTGAGCCAGCCAGCGCAGCAGCAGGACACGCCCGGCACCACCGACGCCATGGACCCGACCCCCGACCACGGCGAGCAGTCCTATCGTGGGAACGGCCGGCTGACGGGCAAGAAGGCGGTCATCACCGGCGGTGACAGCGGCATCGGCCGGGCCGTCGCGATCGCCTACGCCCGCGAGGGGGCGGACGTGCTCATCAGCTACCTGAACGAGGACGACGACGCGCGGGAGACGGCGCGCTGGGTGGAGGAGGCGGGACGGCAGGCCGTCCTGTTCCCGGGCGACCTCGCCGACCCCGCCACGTGCCGGGCGGTCATCGACAGGGCCGTGCAGGAGTTCGGCAGGGTGGACATCCTCGTCAGCAACGCCGCCTTCCAGATGACCCACGAGACCATCGAGGAGATCCCGGACGACGAGTGGGACCACACCCTCGCCACCAACCTCAGTGCCTTCTTCCACCTCACGAAGGCGGTCCTGCCCCACATGGGCCCGGGCGGGTCGATCATCGGGTCGAGCTCCGTCAACTCGGACAACCCCGTGCCCACCCTGATGCCCTATTCGGCGACGAAGGCCGGGATCGCCAACATGGCGGCGTCCATGGCCCAGCTCCTCGCCGAGCGCGGGATCCGCGTCAACTCCGTGGCGCCCGGGCCCATCTGGACGCCCCTCATCCCCGCCACGATGCCGGAGGAGCAGGTCGAGTCCTTCGGCCAGCAGGTGCCGATGCAGCGCGCCGGCCAGCCCGCCGAACTCGCCCCGGTGTACGTGCTGCTCGCCTCCGACGAGGCGAGCTACGTCTCGGGTGCCCGCATCGCCGTCACCGGCGGTCAGCCGATCCTCTGACGGCCCGGCCCGGGACGCCCCTGCCGATGTTCGCGGACTACCCCGCGAACATCGGCAGGGGGGCGCCGGCGATCCCGGGTTCGACGGCGAAGAGCGCGCCGGCCTGCGGCTCCGAGCCCGCCGGGACGTTCTCCTGCGTGGTCGTGATGAACAGCGTGGTGAGGTCCGGACCGCCGAACGCGCACGCCGTCACGTTCGTCACCGGGAGCGGGATGTGCTCCGAGAGCCTTCCGGACGCGTCGAAGCGTGCCACGGCGCCGCCTCCGTACAGGGCCGCCCAGATGCCGCCCTCCGTGTCGATGGCCAGGCCGTCGGGCATGCCGAGGGCCTGCTCGACGACGGCGAACGTGCGGCGGTCCGTGAACCGGCCCGCGGCGATGTCGTAGCCCAGGGCGTCGATGCGGCCCGTGGGCGTGTCCGCGAAGAACGCCGTATCGCCCGCGGGGGAGAAGTGCAGGCCGTTCGAGACGGTGATGCCGGTCAGCAGGGCCGAGACGCCGTGGTCCTCGCCCAGGGCGTACAGGGTCCCGGCCCCGAAGCCTCCCTCCCAGCCCATCGATCCGCACAGGAACCGCCCGGCGGTGTCGCAGCCGCCGTCGTTCATGCGCACGCTGCCGTCGCTGAAGGCCTCCGGGCCCTGCTCGAGGGTCGAGAAGGAGTCGTCGGCGAACACGAAGCCGCGCTCCACGCCGACCACGTATCCGCCGGAGGCGCGCCCCCGGATCACGCCGGCGAGCCGCGGGTGGACGTCGTGCCGGTCGAAGGTGCCGTCGTCGTGGCGCACCAGCACGTCACCCTCCATCATGTCGACCAGCAGGAGCTCACCGCGGCGCGGGTCCCAGTAGGGGCCCTCGCCATGGAAGGTGCAGACGTCGGAGATTTGCTCGGCTTTCACGGTGCCTCCTGGCAGTCGGGGTCGGGTCGGGGTCGGGTCGGGGTCCGGTCGGTGTCGTGGTCCACGTCCCAGCGTGGAGCACGGGGCGTGCCCGGTGCCATCGCCGGTGCTCGGGCGCGGCGTGACCGCGCACGGGTTGCGTCACCCGCCCGCAGGTGCGGGGGTGGCTTCGGAGAGCCCCACGCAGGCGCGGCTCTGCTCCACGCGCGAGACGGCGTCGCCGAGCTCCACCAGGACGGTGCTCGAGGCGACCTCCTCCGGGTCGAAGAGGATCTCGACGGCGGGATCGCGGCCGTAGGTGGTGGCGGTCCACGCTGGGTCGCCCTCGCGGACCACCCAGTCCACGTCGTTGACGGTCACGCACGGGTCGGTGGTGGGCCCGGGGACGTCCACGCCGCAGCGCAGCACCACCTTCGAGGGATCACCCCAGGCGGAGGTGGCCTGGCTGTTGGTGTCGCGCTGCTCGTTCTCGGCGACCGACGGCGGCAGGGCGATCATCACGTCGGCGCAGCGCGCGTTGGCCGCGTCCTGCGCGGGATCGACGTCGACGACGGACCCGCAGCCGGCGAGTCCGATCAGGAGCCCGAGGAGCACCAGGGGGGTCGCGGACCGGGGGAGGGCAGGCATGGTCCCACCCTAGTAGGCGGGGGCAGCGGTGGTGCGACACGGGGCGGCCGCCACCCGGGATGAGCCGGGCCCGGTGGCGGGCCGACCGTACACTGCAGGAGCCGCAGTCGCATCCCGCGCTGCAGGTTGCCCCACGCGCACCCGGCGATGCCTCAGGCCTGCCGCCCGGTGCGAGAGCCCGAGCCGAGGACGAATGACCGCGCCACACCGCCGCACCCCGACCACCAGCACCAGCACCAGCACCAGCACCAGCACCAGGATCCTCTCCCGGGCAGCCGCCACCCTCCTTGCGGGAGCGGTCCTCGCCGCGCCGCTGCCCGCGCTCGCCGTCGAGGGGATCGGTGCGGAGTCGGTCCCCGCCCCGGCCGCGGTCGGCGGGCAGGTGCCGGTCCAGCCGCAGCCCGGAGCCACCTTCGTCGAGCCCGCCCCGGGCGTCACCGATCCCACCGCGACCGACGGCACCGACCCGGCGACGGGTTTCGCGATCAACGCGCGGACCCGCTTCCTGGTGCACCCCGGCACGGGGCACCTCATCGAGCCGGGCACCGGGTACCTCCTGTTCGCGGACACCCTCATCTACACCAACCTGCGCTACGACGCGGTGTCCGGCGGGGTCGTCGAGATCGCCGGGGAGGCACCCGCCCCCGGCGCCGGAGACCCGGCGCCCACCCCGACGCCGTCGGCCACCGCGGCACCGACCGCACCGGCGACGGCTCCTGCGACCGCTCCCGCGCCGCAGCCCGGTGCCACGGTTCCAGGGGAGGTGCCCGTCGCCGCACCGGTCGTGCCGTCGGCCTCCCCGAGCGCCACCTCCACATCGCGTCCGAGCCGCTCCGCGACCCCGTCGGCCACGAGCAGCCCCGTCGCCGCCGAGGAGGAGCGCACGTCCTCGCTCGCCCCGGTCGCCTGGATCGCCGGCGGGATCGTGGCGGCGGCGCTCGTCGCCCTCGCCGTCCTGGCCGCACGACGACGGGGCAGCCACCAGTCCTGATGGCGCACGGCAGCGCCCGGGCGCAGGGCGACAAGCCGCTCCGGGCGCGGAGTCGGGTGATCCCGCGTCCTGCCGGTAAAGTGCAGGACGTGAAGAATCTCCTGGTCACCGGCGGCGCCGGCTTTATCGGATCCAATTTCGTCCACTACCTGATCCAGCACACCGATGTCTCGGTCACGGTGCTCGACAAGATGACGTACGCCGGCAACCACGCGTCCCTCGAGGGTCTGCCGGCCGGCCGCGTCGAGCTCGTGGTCGGGGACATCGCAGACGCCGCCGTCGTCGATCCGCTGACCAGGCGGGCGGACGCCGTGGTGCACTTCGCCGCCGAGTCGCACAACGACAACTCGCTGCACGATCCGCGGCCCTTCCTCGACACCAACATCATCGGCACCTACACGCTGCTCGAGGCGGCGCGGCGCCATGGCACGCGGTTCCACCACATCAGCACCGACGAGGTGTACGGCGATCTCGAGCTCGACGACCCGGAGCGCTTCACCGAGAACACGCCCTACAACCCCTCGAGCCCCTACTCGTCCACCAAGGCGGGATCGGATCTCCTCGTACGCGCCTGGGTGCGCTCCTTCGGCGTGCAGGCGACCATCAGCAACTGCTCCAACAACTACGGGCCCTACCAGCACGTCGAGAAGTTCATCCCCCGCCAGATCACCAACGTGATCGACGGCGTGCGCCCCAAGCTCTACGGCGAGGGCCTGAACGTGCGGGACTGGATCCACGCCAACGACCACTCCTCGGCGATCTGGGCCATCCTGAACAAGGGCGAGATCGGGCAGACCTACCTGGTCGGGGCCGACGGCGAGCGCAACAACAAGGACGTGGTGGAGCTCATCCTCAGCGAGATGGGCCAGCCGGCCGACGCCTACGACCACGTGGTCGACCGCGCCGGTCACGACCTCCGGTACGCCATCGACTCGACCAAGCTGCGCAGCGAGCTCGGCTGGACGCCCGAGTTCGACCACTTCGAGCAGGGACTGCGCGACACCATCGCGTGGTACCGCGCCAACGAGGCGTGGTGGCGCCCGCAGAAGGCCGTCACCGAGTCGAAGTACACCGAGCTGGGGCAGTAGGAGAGTGAGCCTCGCCTTCTCGAAGCCCCTCGCCGCCCGCGAGGCGCCCATCCCCGGCGTGATCGTGTTCGACCTCCCGGTCCACGGCGACAACCGCGGCTGGTTCAAGGAGAACTGGCAGCGCGCGAAGATGACCGCTGCGGGGCTGGAGGACTTCGGTCCCGTGCAGAACAACATCTCCTTCAACGGCGCCGCGGGGACGACCCGCGGCATCCACGCCGAGCCGTGGGACAAGTTCATCTCGGTGGCCACGGGACGTGTCTTCGGTGCCTGGGTGGACCTGCGCGAGGGGCCGTCCTTCGGCGCGGTGTTCACCGCCGAGCTCGATCCGTCGACGGCCATCTTCATCCCGCGGGGCGTCGGCAACGCCTTCCAGACCCTCGAGGACGGGACGGTGTACACCTACCTCGTCAACGACCACTGGTCCGCCGACGCGCAGGACCAGTACGTCTTCCTCAACCTCGCCGACGAGGCGGCCGCGATCGCCTGGCCCATCCCGCTCGCCGACGCCGAACTGTCCGAGAAGGACCGCAACCACCCGCGCCTCGCCGACGTCACCCCCCTGGCACCCCGCCGCACACTCGTGGTGGGCGCCGACGGTCAGCTCGGCCGGGCCCTCCGCACCGCCCTCGCCGATCATCCCTCCGTCGAGTTCGCGTCCCGCGCCGAGCTCGACCTCCTCGGCGGGGACCTCGACGGCGCCCGGCCGTGGTCCGCGTACGGCACCATCATCAACGCCGCGGCCTACACCGCCGTCGACGCCGCGGAGACGGCCGAGGGCCGCGCATCCGCCTGGTCCGTCAACGTCGCCGGCGTGGCCGCCCTGTCCCGGGTGGCGAACGCGCACCGCCTGACCCTCGTGCACATCTCCAGCGACTACGTCTTCGACGGCTCCCGCGAGGTGCACGCCGAGGACGAGCCGTTCACGCCGCTCGGCGTCTACGGGCAGACGAAGGCCGCGGGTGACGCCATCGTGGCCACCGTGCCGCGCCACTACATCCTGCGCACCAGCTGGGTGATCGGTGAGGGCGGCAACTTCGTCCGGACCATGGCGAACCTCGCGGGCCGCGGGATCTCACCGAGCGTCGTGGACGACCAGGTGGGCCGGCTGACCTTCACCGAGGACATCGCGGGCGCCATCGTGCACCTGCTCGGGACCGGCGCGCCCTACGGCACGTACAACGTGAGCAACGACGGCGACCCGCAGAGCTGGGCGGACATCGCGGCCGACGTCTTCACGCTGTGCGGCAGGGACCGCGCGGACGTCACGGGTGTCAGCACCGCCGAGTACTTCGCGGGCAAGGAGGCCGCCCCGCGCCCGCTGCAGAGCGTCCTCGACCTGGCGAAGCTCAGGGCCACCGGCTTCGCCCCCGCCCCGGCGGCGGAACGGCTCGCGGCCTATGTCGCGGCGCTGACGGCATGAGCCGGGCCGCGGCGTGTCGGTGGCGCGCCCTACGGTAGGCCCATGAGTGAACACACCGCGCGCCCCGCGCCGGCCGTGCCGACCGTCGGCGGGCTGACGGAGGGGGCGCTCCTCGCCCGGATCCTCCCGCTGCTCGGCGATGCCGAGGGCGCGCTCGTCGGGCCGGGTGACGACGCCGCCGTCCTCTCCCCGGCGGACGGCTCCGTCGTGATCTCCGTGGACACCCTCGTCGAGGACCACGACTTCCGGCTCGTCCGCCCGGGCGGCCACCGCACCACCGGCTACGACGTGGGTTGGAAGTCCGCCGCCCAGAACCTCAGCGACATCAACGCGATGGGCGGCATCGCCACCTCGCTCGTCGTGAGCCTGACGCTCCCTCCGCAGACGGCCGTCGGGTGGGTGGAGGACTGCGCGCGGGGCCTGGCCGCCGCGATCCGCGGGCTCGGCGCCACCGGCTGCCCGGTGGTGGGCGGCGACCTCGGTGCCGGGGCGCAGATCGTCGTCACGGCCGCCGTCACCGGGACCCTGCAGGGGAGGGCGCCCGTGCTGCGCTCCGGTGCGGTCCCCGGGCACGTCCTGGCCGTCGCCGGGACCCTCGGCCGTGCGGCCGCGGGTCTTGCCATCCTCGAGGACGGCCGCCCGCCCGAGGACTTCGGGACCCTGGGCGGGGACCTCGTGGCCGCGCAGCTGCGCCCGCTCCCGCCGCTCGCCGCCGGACCCGCGGCCGCCCGCGCCGGAGCGGGCGCGATGCTCGACATCTCCGACGGCCTGGTGCGCGATGCCGGCCGGATCGCGACGGCGAGCGGCGTCCGCCTCGACCTCGATCCCGCCGCCCTCCAGCGGTACGCGGACCCGCTGCAGGAGGCCGCGGCACGGCTCGGCGTCGACCCCCTCGACTGGGTGTTCGGCGGCGGCGAGGATCACGGGCTGCTCGCGAGTTTCCCCCGGGACGTCCTGCTCCCACCCGGTTTCACTGCGGTAGGCTCGGTGGAGCCGGGCACGCCGCAGGTGACACTGGCGTCACGGGCGACAGTCCTCAGGGGATGGGATCACTTTGCACACTAAGATCACCGCCAACGCTGTTGCGATGAAGCGCTGGCTGAGCAGGGCCGAAGAATCCCTCGGCAACCACAGCGACCGCCTCAACGCCATCAACATCTTCCCCGTCGCCGACGGCGACACCGGCACCAACCTGTACCAGACGGCCCGCTCCGCCGCGCGGGCCGCACACGACGCCGGGACGTCCGACCTCGGGGAGCTGCTCAGCGTCGCGGGCCGGGCCGCGATGGAGGACGCCCGCGGCAACTCCGGGACCCTCTTCGCCGTCTTCCTCGCGGCGTTCGCCGAGCCGCTGCACGGGGCCACGCGGCTCACCTGCACCCTGCTGGCATCGGCGCTGCACCGCGCGCAGATCCGCAGCTGGTCCGCCCTCAGCGATCCCGTGCCGGGCACCATGCTCTCCGTCCTCGAGGCCAGCGCCCGCGGGGCCGCGGAGGCCGCCGCCGACCATGCGGGCGACGACAGCAACTCCGCCCTCGCGCTCACGCTCCGGGCCTCGGTGCAGCGGGCCCTGCAGGCCGTGGTGCGCACCGAGAGCCAGCTCGGCCCGCTCACGGACGCGAAGATCGTCGACGCCGGCGGCGTGGGCTTCCTGCTGATCCTCGACGCGCTCCGCGCCGCCGCGCTCGGCGAGGAACTGCAGGACGAGCTGATCGACGGACTCCACGGGTACGACATCCAGGCGCCGCACCTCCACAACGGCGGTGACGCGGACGGTGTCGAGGTCATGTGCACCATCAATCTCAGCCCGCTCGACGCCGCCACCCTCCGGCTCCACCTCGACGAGATCGGCGACTCGGTGATCATGAGCGCCGTCACGGAGGTCGAGGAGGGCTACCGCTGGCGCGTCCACGTGCACGTGCCCGATCCGGCACCGGCCCTGGCCCTCATCCACGAGGCGGGCACGCCCGTGAACATCACGGTGACGCAGCTCGCCACCCCGCCGGTCGGAGACGCGAGCCGGTGACGCCCGACACGGCGCGCGCCACCGCCTCGGAGCTCGACGCCCCGCTCGAGAAGCGCCTCGGGCCGGTGTCCAAGCTCCTCGCGAAGCACTTCGGCATCACCACCGTCGGCGAGCTGCTCAACCACTTCCCGCGCACCTATCTCAAGCGGGGTGAACTGACGCCCATCGCCGAGGTCCCGGTGGACGAGGAGGTCACGCTGATCGCCCGCGTGCAGTCCGCCAACTCACGCAGGATGCACACCCGCAAGGGGATGCTGCTCGAGGTCACCATCACCGACGACGCCGATGCCGACGGCGGACTCGGCGGCATGAGCCTGACCTACTTCAACGGGTTCGGGGCGGCACGCGACCTTCGGCCCGGCGTCCGGGCGATGTTCTCGGGGAAGGTGACGGTCTACCGCGGCAGGCTGTCGCTCACCAACCCGCGCTACGCCCTGCTGGACGAGGGCGACGACCCCGAGGACGTCAACCGGCCCATCCCGGTCTACCCGGCGGTCGAGAAGCTCGACAGCGACAAGATCGCCAAGGCCGTCGCCACCGTCCTCGACACGCTGCAGCTCTCGGACCTCGACGACCCGGTGCCGGCGTCCATCGCCCGGCGCGACAAGCTCATGGGCCTGGCCACCGCCTACGAACTCGTGCACCGTCCCCTGCAGATCGAGGACACCTACCGGGCGCAGCACCGCCTGCGGTACCAGGAGGCCTTCGTGCTGCAGGCCGCCCTCGCCCGCCGTCGCGCCCTCGCCGCCCGGGAGGAGGCGACCGCGAGGCCGCCCAGCGAGGGCGGGCTCCTCGACCAGTTCGACGCGCGGCTGCCCTTCAGCCTCACGCAGGGGCAGCTCGACGTCGGCCGGACCCTCGCGGAGGACCTCGCACGGGACCACCCCATGAACCGCCTGCTCCAGGGCGAGGTCGGTTCCGGCAAGACCCTGGTGGCCCTGCGCGCCATGCTGCAGGTCATCGACGCCGGGGGCCAGGCCGCGCTGCTCGCGCCCACCGAGGTGCTGGCGGCGCAGCACCTGCAGTCGATCACCCGGACCCTCGGACCGCTGGCCGAGGGCGGCATGCTCGGTGGCGCGCTGGACGGCACGCGCGTGGTGCTGCTCACCGGCTCCATGTCGACCGCGCAGCGGAAGAAGTCGCTGCTCGACGCCGCATCGGGCGACGCGGGGATCGTCATCGGTACCCATGCTCTCCTGTCGGACAACGTGGAGTTCTTCGACCTCGGCCTGATCGTGGTGGACGAGCAGCACCGCTTCGGCGTGGAGCAGCGCGACTCCCTGCGCACCAAGGCCAGGACGTCCCCGCACGTGCTCGTCATGACGGCCACGCCGATCCCGCGCACCGTGGCCATGACGGTGTTCGGCGACCTCGAGACCTCGACGCTCTCCGAGCTGCCCGCCGGACGCTCGCCGATCGCCACCCACGAGGTGGGCCTCAGCGAGCATCCGGCGTGGATCGACCGCATCTGGTCCCGGGCGCGCGAGGAGATCGCCGCCGGCCGGCAGGTCTACGTGGTGTGCCCGAAGATCGGCGACGACGGCCGGTCCGACGAGGACGCGCCGGAGGTGCTCTACGGCGAGCCGCCGGCCGACCGGAAGACCGGCGGGCAGCAGGAGCTGACGAGCGTGGTCGGGCTCTTCGAGTCCCTCGCCGCCGTCCCGCAGCTCGAGGGTGTGACGAGTGGCATGCTGCACGGCCGCATGGACCCTCAGGACAAGGCCGACGTCATGGCGCGCTTCGCCGACGGCAGTGTGCAGCTGCTCATCGCGACGACCGTCATCGAGGTGGGCGTCGACGTCCCCAACGCCACGCTCATGGTCATCATGGACGCGGACCGCTTCGGCATCTCCCAGCTGCACCAGCTGCGCGGCCGCATCGGCCGTGGCGGGCACGCCGGCACGTGCCTCCTCGTGACGAAGCTCGATCCCGAGCACCCGAGCCGGGAGCGCCTGTCCGCCGTCGCCGCCACCACCGACGGGTTCGAGCTGTCCCAGAAGGACCTGGAACTCCGCCGCGAGGGGAACATCCTCGGCGCCTCGCAGTCGGGTGGCCGTTCGGCCCTGCGCTTCCTGAAGATCACCCAGCACGGCAAGGTCATCGAGAAGGCCCGCGCCGACGCCCAGGACATCGTCGCGGCGGACCCGGACCTGCACGACTACCCGGGGCTCGCGCTCGCCATCGAGCTGTATCTCAACCCCGAGAAGGAAGCCTTCCTCGAGAAGGGTTAGCGTCTTCCTCCGCGGATGAGGAGATAGCATCTCCTTCATGACGCAACTACGGATAGGGGAGGCCGCGCGCTTCCTCGCGGTCAGCGATGACACCGTGCGCCGGTGGATCGACGCGGGTGTCCTCGGCAGCAGCAGGGACGCGGCCGGCAGGGCCGTCGTCGATGCGCTCGAACTCGCCCGGCTCGCGCAGCGCAACGCCGTCCTGCCCGGCGACCCGTCGGACATCGGCCGGTCCGCCCGCAACCGGTTCGTCGGCATCGTCACCGACATCGTCCAGGACACGGTCATGGCGCAGGTGGAGCTCCAGTGCGGACCCCACCGCGTGGTGTCCCTCATGAGCAGCGAGGCGGTGCGCGATCTCGGCCTGGAGCCGGGATCCGTCGCGATCGCCGTCGTCAAGGCCACCACCGTCATCATCGAGACGCCCGCCGGGAAGGCCTGACCATGCCCTCGAACCACCGGTCCGGCCTCGCCGCAGCCGTCGTCCTGCTGGCCGCCGTGACCGCCTGCGGGACCACGCCCGATCCCGCCGCACCCGCGGCCGGCGGCGCGGTCGACGGCAGCATCACGGTCTTCGCCGCCGCCTCGCTGAAGGACGCTTTCACGGAGCTCGCCGGCGCGTTCGAACAGGCGTACCCCGGCACGGAGGTCGTCCTGAACGTCGCGGGCTCGTCCGACCTCGTCACGCAGATCACCGAGGGGGCGCCGGCGGACGTGTTCGCGAGCGCGGACGCCAGGAACATGGCCAGGGTGGTGGACGCGGGCCTGGTCGCGGGGGAGCCGGTGGACATCGCCACCAACACGCTCCAGCTGGCGGTCCCGCCGGACAACCCCGCCGGCATCACCTCGCTCGCGGATGCCGCGAAGCCCGGCGTGAAGACCGTCCTGTGCGCGGCGCAGGTCCCCTGCGGTGCGGCCGCGGCGGACCTCGAGCGGGCCGCCGGCGTGGACCTGGCGCCCGTCAGCGAGGAATCGTCGGTGACCGACGTCCTGGGCAAGGTCACCTCGGGCGAGGCGGACGCAGGCCTCGTCTACGTCACGGACGTGCGGGCGGCAGGAGACGCGGTCCGCGGCATCGACGTGCCGGAGGCGGCCGGCATCCGGAACACCTACCCCATCGCGGCGCTGACCGACAGCGCCGAGGCCGCGACGGCGCGGGAGTTCGTGGCGTTCGCCTCCGGCCCCTCCGGACGGGCCGTGCTCGGGGCGGCGGGTTTCGGTGCGCCCTGACGCCGCTCCCGCCGTGAACGCCGGGCTGCTCCCGCGGTGGGTGGTGGCGCTCGCGGCGGTCGGCGGCCTGTTCGTGGTGCTGCCCGTCGTCGCCCTGGCGCTGCGCGTCGACTGGCCGCGCTTCGTCCCCCTCGTCACCTCGGACAGCGCGCAGGCGGCGCTGCTGCTCAGCCTGCGGACCTCGCTCGCCGCGACGGGGCTGTGCGTCCTCGTCGGTGTCCCCATGGCCCTCGTCCTCGCCCGCACGGCGTTCCGAGGCCAGCGGCTCGTGCGCTCGCTGGTCCTCCTGCCGCTGGTCCTGCCGCCGGTGGTCGGCGGGATCGCCCTGCTCTACACCTTCGGGCGGCGCGGCCTGCTCGGTAGCAGCCTCAGCGCGGCGGGTGTCGACATCGCGTTCTCGACCGCGGCCGTGGTGATGGCGCAGGCCTTCGTCGCCCTGCCGTTCCTCGTGCTCAGCCTCGAGGGCGCCCTGCGGTCTGTCGGCACGCGCTACGAGGCCGTCGGCGCGACCCTCGGCGCCGGGCGCTGGACGGTCCTGCGCCGCATCACCCTGCCCCTGGTGCTGCCGGCGCTCGTCTCCGGCGCCGTCCTCTCCTTCGCGCGGGCCCTCGGTGAGTTCGGGGCCACGCTGACCTTCGCCGGCAGCCTCCAGGGCACCACGAGGACCCTCCCGCTCGAGGTCTACCTGCAGCGCGAGACCGACCCGGACGCCGCCGTCGCCCTCTCGCTCATCCTCGTCGTGGTGGCCGTCGCCGTCGTCGGCGTCGCACACCGCGTGCGGCCGCTCGGGAGCGGTACCCCCGCATCATCCCGCCCCGTGCAGGGCGTCCGCTGATGGGCCTCACGTTCGCGGCGAGCCTCGCCGCGCGGGGCTTCGACGTCTCGTTCGAGCTCGCGCCGGGGGAGACCCTCGCCGTCCTCGGGCCCAACGGCGCCGGGAAGTCGACGCTGCTGAACCTGCTCGCGGGCCTGCTCGCCCCGACGTCCGGTCGGGCCACCCTGGACGGCGCCGTCCTCTTCGACGTCGGCGCCGGGCGCCGCCTGGTCACGGAGCCCCGGCACCGCGGGGTGGCGCTGCTGGCGCAGGAGGCGCTCCTGTTCCCGCACCTCACGGCCCTCGAGAACGTCGCGTTCGGCCCGCGGAGCCGCGGCGAGCACCGGGCCGCGGCCCGGGCCGGGGCCGGAGACTGGCTCGGACGCGTCGGCGCGGAGGACCTCGCCCGACGCAGGCCCGCCGAGCTGTCGGGAGGCCAGGCCCAGCGCGTCGCGATCGCGCGCGCACTCGCCGCCGATCCGGCGCTGTTGCTGCTCGACGAACCGCTCGCGGCCCTCGACGTCGCCGTCGCGCCCGCCGTCCGCACCCTGCTCCGCGAGGTGCTCCGGGACCGCTCGGCCGTGATCGTCACGCACGACCCGCTCGACGCCTTCCTCCTCGCGGACCGCGTCCTCATCCTCGACGGCGGCAGGATCGTCGAGTCCGGTGCCACCGCGGAGGTCCTCACGCGGCCCGTCACGGCGTTCGGTGCGCGCCTGGCGGGCCTGAACCTCGTGCACGGGCACGCCACGACGCGGGGGTTCACGGCGGACAACGGACTCGAGGTGCCGTCGGTCGCGCCGCTCCCGGCGGACCGCCGGCTCGCACTGACGGTGCGTCCGGGCAGCGTGACGGTGTCGCGGAGCCCGGACGCTCCGCCGGGTACGAGCCGTATCCGAGCGGAGGTCGACGACGTCGAGCACCGCGGCGACCTGGTGCGCGTGCACGCCGCGGGCCTGGCGGCGGACATCCCGCCGGCGGACGTCGTGGCCCTCGGCATCATGCCGGGCGTGCCGCTGTTCGTCGGCTTCCGGCACGAGGACGCAAGCATCTACGCGCTCTAGGCGGGCGGTCGGCGCGACCCAGAGCGGACGCTAGAGTCGACAGCATGACGCGCATCATCTCCGGGGCCGCGGGCGGCTCCACCCTCACCAGCGTCGATGGGAACGGCACGCGTCCCACGACCGACCGCGTGAAGGAAGCCCTGTTCTCCAGTCTCGAGTCCTACAACGTGGTGCACGGCGCGCACGTGCTGGACCTCTACGCCGGCTCCGGTTCGCTCGGCGTCGAGAGTGCGAGCCGGGGCGCCGCGTCGGTGGACCTCGTCGAATCGGTCGACCGGGCGGCCGCCGTCGCCCAGCGCAACGCCGACCTCGTGAACCGCGTGCTCGGCTGGACGGCGGTGCGCGTGCACCGGACCAGGGTGGAGACCTACCTCGAACGCGTCGCCCCCGACGTCAGGTGGGACCTGGTGCTCATGGACCCGCCGTACACGGTGCGGGAGGACGGTGTCCTCTCCGTCCTGGCGGCCCTCGAGACGAGGCTCACCGAGGGGGCCGTCGTCGTCGTCGAGCGCTCCGCCCGCTCACCGGAACCGGCATGGCCCGCGTGGCTGGAGCGGTTCTCCGACAAGAAGTACGGGGAGACGCGCCTCTGGTTCCTGGAGCCGGCCGTCGACTGACCCTGCCCCCGGCACGTCCTGCGCGCCGGCGGCCAGGCGTACCCGCCGCCGACGCGCAGGGCGCGGTGCCGGCGCGCTGCCGGCACCGCGCCCTGGAGGGGGACTACGCCGTGCGGCGCGTCCGGACGAGCGCCACCGCACCCGCGGCGAGCCCGAGGAGGCCGGCGACGAGGCCGATCCACGCCACCGGGGAGGTGGAGGCCGTGTCCGTGCTGGACGCGGTCTGCTCGGCGTCGATCGCCTCGGGCGTCTCCGCGCCCTCCGCGGCCGTGTGCGAGCCGCCGTGGGCGTCACCCTCGGCCGCGACGGTGGTCACGAACGACGGCGCGGGCTTGTCCGGCTCCTCCGCCCCCTCCTCGGCCTCCTGGTTCCACTCCACGACGTCGCCGTCGGTGTAGGACTGCGTGGCCGGCAGCAGCACGGTGGACCCGGCCTCGGGCAGGCGCCCGACCGAGATCGAGAACGTCTGGTACTCCTGCTGCGAGATCTCCGCGCCGGCCTCGGCCGTCCACACGACGGACAGTGGCGCCTCCGTGAGCGTCGCGCCGTCGTCCGTGGTGACGGGCGCCGGCAGGGCGCCGGTGACCACCTCGGCCGTCCAGCCCTCGACCGGCTTGACCCGGACGGAGGTGAACGGCTGCTCGGTGGGGAGCTGCACCTCGAGCTTGTTCGTGGCCGCGCTCTCGGATTCGTTGGGGACGCTGAACGTGAGCTGCGAGTACCCGTTCTCCGTGGTGGAGGCGGGGGAGACGGTGACGTGGGCGCTGGCGGCGCCGAGGCCGAGCGCCATGAAGCCGGCGGTGGTCAGGGCGACGGCGCCGGTGAGGGTGCGCCTGGAAGAGGACGTCATGGAAGTGCCTTTCGGGAAGTGCGCTCCGGGCCGCAGTGGCGGCAGGTGGCGGAGCAGCGGGGAATCGGGGTCATCGGGAAAGCCGGCCCGGCCCGGTTCCTCGCGGATCCGGTCAGGCGGGCAGCGCGATCACCGGCGGCCCCCGCAGGCTCGGTACGGCGGCATGGACGGACAGCGGTGCGACGGGCGGCGGACCGTCCAGCACGGGCCCGCGCCGCACGGGGGCGAGGGGAGCGGGCACGGGGCGCACGAGCAGGGGCAGGAGCCAGGCACGGAGGAGGGCCAGGGCCTGCTCGCTGCGGGAGACCGCGACGGCGAGGACCACGGTGGCCAGGGCGTGCAGCAGGACCATGACGGGGCCGGCGGACGCAGCCCCCATCTGCTCCTGGACGGCCGGCGAGCAGGCGAGCTCGAACGCGGCATGGTGTCCGGGCATCGCCGACGAGCTCCGGCAGACGGCGGGGACCGCCGTCATCCCGAACACGGTGTGCAGCAGGACCTGCCCGGCACCCATCGTCAGGAGCCCGGAGCGGAACGAGACCGGACCCCGGGTGAGCTGCACCATCGGGACGAGCAGCAGCACGCCGATCAGCAGCAGCACGCCCGGCGCGGGGAGGTGCCCTGCCGCGAGGACGTGGGAGGCGGAGGAGACGGAGAGGATCAGCGCCACGAGGCCGACGGACCGGACATAGGGCAGCGCTGCAGCCATCCGATGCCTCCTCCGTGTCGTGTCCCGCGCTCGCGGCAGCCTCGCCGGGCCGACGAGATGCTCCCCTCACAGGGTACCGTCGCGGCCCGGGCCTGCGCCGTCCACGTACTTCGCGTGCGACGCGCTCCCGGATGGGCCACCGCCCGGCTGCGCGGCCGGCCTAGTTCTTGGGATCCGGCTGGCGTGGATCCCGCTCGCCCATGTCCGCGGCACCGAGGGCCGCGCTCGCGGGGGAGTGGCTGGTCTCGTTGAAGCGGGCCATGAGCTCGGGGTGGTGCAGGTCCAGCGCGGGCCGCTCGGAGCGGATGCGGGGGATGGAGATGAAGTTGTGGCGCGGTGGCGGGCAGGATGTCGCCCACTCGAGCGAGGCGCCGAAGCCCCACGGGTCATCGACGTCGACCTTCTTGCCCTTCCGCCAGGTGATGTAGACGTTCCAGAAGAACGGGATGACGGAGGCGCCCAGGAGGAAGGACCCGATGGTGGAGAACTGGTGCATGCCGGTGAACCCGTCCTCGGGCAGGTAGTCCGCGTACCGGCGCGGCATCCCGTTGACGCCCAGCCAGTGCTGGATGAGGAACGTGGCGTGGAAGCCGAGGAACAGCATCCAGAAATGGATCTTGCCCCACCGCTCGTTGAGCATGGTGCCGGTGAACTTCGGCCACCAGAAGTAGAAGCCGGCGAACATCGCGAAGACCACGGTCCCGAAGACCACGTAGTGGAAGTGCGCCACCACGAAGTAGGTGTCCGAGACGTGGAAGTCCAGTGGCGGCGAGGCCAGGATGACGCCGGTGAGGCCGCCGAAGAGGAACGTCACGAGGAAGCCCAGGCTCCACAGCATGGGCGTCTCGAACGTGAGCGAGCCGCGCCACATGGTGCCGATCCAGTTGAAGAACTTCACGCCCGTGGGTACCGCGATGAGCATGGTCATGAGGGCGAAGAACGGCAGGAGCACCGCGCCGGTGACGTACATGTGGTGCGCCCACACCGTCACGGAGTAGGCGACGATCGCCCAGGTGGCGTAGACGAGCCCCTTGTAGCCGAAGATCGGCTTGCGGCTGAAGACCGGGAAGATCTCCGAGACGATGCCGAAGAACGGCAGCGCGATGATGTAGACCTCGGGGTGGCCGAAGAACCAGAAGAGGTGCTGCCACAGGATGGGCCCGCCGTTCTCGGGGTCGAAGATGTGGGCGCCGAAGCGGCGGTCGGCGCCGAGGGCGAAGAGGGCGGCGGCGAGGACGGGGAAGGCCATGAGGACGAGCACGGACGTCGCGAGGGTGTTCCAGGTGAAGATCGGCATGCGCCACATGGTCATGCCGGGGGCGCGCATGCAGATGATCGTGGTGATGAAGTTGACGGCGCCGAGGATGGTGCCGAACCCGGTGAGGGTGAGCCCGAACACCCACAGGTCTCCGCCGATGCTGGGGGAGAAGCTCACGTTCGACAGGGGCGGGTAGGCGGTCCAGCCGAACCCTGCGCTGCCCTGCGGGGTGAAGATGCCAAGGCCCACGATCATGCCGCCGAAGAGGTAGAACCAGTAGGCGAGGGCGTTCAGCCGGGGGAAGGCGACGTCGGGTGCGCCGATCTGCAGGGGCATGATGACGTTCGCGAAGCCCGCGAACAGGGGGGTCGCGAAGAGGAGCAGCATGATCGTGCCGTGCATCGTGAAGAGCTGGTTGTACTGCTCCTTGGTCTGCAGGATCTGCATGCCGGGCTCGAAGAGTTCCGCGCGGATGAGCAGGGCCTCGACCCCGCTCAGGCAGAACCACACGAACGACGTGATGATGTACAGGTAGCCGATGGTCTTGTGGTCCGTGGTGGTGATCCACTCCACCACGATCCGCCCCCTCGACCGGGTGGCGGGACTGGCGGCGGGCTTCGCCGCCAGGGTCGAATCTGCGTATTCAGCGGTCACGGTGCGCTCCGGGCGGGGTCGGGGTCGGGGTGGCGGGGGCCGACGCGGGGATGGCGCGGGTCATAGCGGGTCATAGGAGGACCCGGTGGCTGCCGTGCGGGCGCGGGGCGTGGGCGGGGCAGTCCGGCAGGACATCCGGCACGACCAGCGAGCAGGAGGACGACGCGCCGGTCTGCCCGTGGGAACCGGGTGCGGCCGGCGCGAGGATCCCGGAGATGGTCAGGGCGTCCAGCCCTTCGCGTTCGACGTGCTGGGCCCTGCCCGCGTCGATCACGATCGTCGGCACCCGCAGGATGCGGCGGCTGCGTTCGACGACGACCACGAGGGCCGGGCAGTTCTCCTCCGTGAGGCAGCCACGGATCTCCACGCGCGCCCACCGCAGGTCGAGGTCGAGGCGGATGGCCACCCGCAACTTGTGGTTCACGGTCATGATCGGGGTCTTCCCAGCACGAGGATCGTCGGTGCCCGGCTGCTCAGGCACTTTCAAGGCTAGGAAAAGCGCGGCGACGACGGAGGTCGGAATGCCGCTTGACAAGCGCAACCACGCGGGGCCGGAAGGATGATGCCGGCCCGGCGCCGGGCCGCTACCGGGGCGGGATCTGCTCGAACGCCGCCCGGGCCGGCCCCACGAGGACAGCGGCAGGGTGGGGACCCGCCGCGAGGAGTGCGCGCGTCCAGGCGTCCGGCCAGGGGCCGTTGCGTGCGGCGACGACGACGTTGCCGGCCCGCGAGCCGTCCACCATCCCCGCCTCGGTGAGCACGGCCGTCGCGGGCGCCAGGGCTGCGAGCTGCCGGCTCTGCGCACGCGCGAAGGCGAGCGGGGGATCGTCGCCCACGTTGACCAGCACCACTCCCTCGCGGGCGCAGACCCGCAGGAGGTGCGCGGCGAAGTCCGGGGAGGTCAGGTGGGCGGGGGCGTCGGCTCCGGCGAAGATGTCGAGCACGACCACGTCGAAGGCGCCGTCCGGCTGCTCGAGGACGGCGTCCGCCGCGTCACCGATGACGACGTCGCACACGGTGCCCTCCGGCAGCGGCATGGCGTCGAGCACGAAGTCCATCAGCGTACCGTCCAGGTCGACCGCGGTCTGCTCGGACCCGGGGCGCGTGGCCTGGAGGTAGCGCACGAGGGTGAGCGCGCCGGCACCGAGGTGCAGGACCCGCAGGGGCTCGCCGGGGGTACCCACGAGGTCGACCACGTGGCCGATGCGCTGCAGGTACTCGTAGAAGATCCGTTCGGGGTGGAGCAGGTCCACGTGGGACTGCTGGGCGCCCCCGACGCTGAGGATCAGGGCGCCCTCGATGTGGGCGTCCTCGTCGATCTCCGCATGGGCGCCCGTGTCCGGCAGCCACCGCGTCGGGACCTCGAATTCCTCGTCGAGCCTGTCGGCGAACCCGTCTGCCGTCCCGGCGGACCCACCGTCGGGCCCGTTGTGCAGCCGACCGTCGGGCCGCGGGTCCGGCGTCCCGGTCATACGCGCGCCCGTAGCGTGCCGAGGCGTCGTGCGCCCTCCTCGATGACGTCGAACCTCTTGCAGAACGCGAAGCGCAGCATCGAGCGGGTGCGTTCGGCGCCGTCCTCGTGGCAGAACATCGCCACGGGGATCGCGGCGACGCCGATCAGCTCCGGCAGGCGCCGCGCTAGGTCGGTCGCGTCGTCGATCCCGAGGGGGGCGGCGTCGACCATGGTGAAGAACGTCCCCTCGGGTTCGAAGACCTCGAAACCGGCCGCGCGGAGGCCTTCTCCCAGGAGGTCCCGCTTCTTCCGGAGGGTCGCCGCGGCGGAGGAGAAGAACGCGTCCGGCAGTCCGAGGCCCAGGGCGACGGCGCCCTGGAAGGGCGTTCCGGAGGTGTAGGTCAGGAAGGTCTTGACGGTGCGCACCTGGGACACCAGGTCGGCGGGTCCGCTCAGCCAGCCGACCTTCCACCCCGTCACGGAGAAGGTCTTGCCGGCGGAGGAGATCGTGAGGGTCCGCTCCGCGGCACCCGGCAGCGTGGCGACGGGGAGATGCTGCACACCGAAGGTGAGGTGCTCGTACACCTCGTCCGTGACGATGACCGCGCCGTGGCGCTCCGCCAGCCGGACGATGAGCTCGAGGGAGGAGCGGCTGAACACGCTGCCGGTGGGGTTGTGGGGATTGTTGACCACGACGATCCTCGTGCGGTCGCTGAAGGCCGCCTCCAGGGCCGCGGCATCCGGCTGGAAGTCGGGTGCGCGGAGCGGCGCCGTGGTGTGGGTGGCGCCGGACAGGCCGATCACCGCGCCGTAGGAGTCGTAGAAGGGTTCGAACGTCAGCACCTCGTCGCCGGGCCCGGCGAACGCCAGGATCGCGGCGGCGATCGCCTCGGTGGCCCCCGTGCTGACGATCACCTCGGTCTGCGGATCGACCGCCAGACCGTAGAAGCGCTCCTGGTGGGCCGCGATCGCGTGCCGCAGGACGGCCAGCCCCTGCCCGGGCGCGTACTGGTTGGCGCCGTCCGCGATGGCGGACCGGGCGGCGTCCAGGATCTCCCGCGGCCCGTCCTCGTCCGGGAACCCCTGGCCGAGGTTGATCGCCGCGTGCTTCCGCGCGAGGGCCGTCACCTCCTCGAAGATGGTGATGCCGAGCCGGCCGTCGCTGCCGAGCAGATTCGCCCCGAGTGCCGCCCGTCTCCACGGCGGGGTGCCGTTCCTGGCTGCGGGCTGCGCGTGTGTCGTCATACCACCAGTATTGCCGCTCCCGGGTGGGTACCGTGGGGGTATGAGCCGCGCCGTCTGCCCCGGGTCCTTCGACCCCCTCCACAACGGGCACATCGATGTCATCAGCCGAGCCGCCCGCCTCTTCGACGAGGTGATCGTCGCGGTCTCGACGAACTACGCCAAGAAGTACCGGTTCGGGATCGAGGAGCGCATGGCGTTCTGCACCGAGAGCCTCGCGCACCTGCCGGGGGTGAGCGTGCGGGCGATGGGGGAGGGCCTCGTCGCCGAGTTCTGCCGGGACCACGGCGCCGTAGCGCTCGTGAAGGGGCTGCGGTCGAGCCTCGACTTCGATTACGAACGCCCCATGGCCACGATGAACCGGCACCTGGCGGACATCGAGACGGTGTTCCTGCCCACCGGCACGGACTTCGCGCACGTCTCCTCGACGCTGCTGAAGGAGGTCGCGGGGCTCGGCGGCGATATCGGCGCCCTCGTCCCGGAGGCAGTCCTCGCCCGGCTGAGGCCCGAGGCCTGAGCGCGGAGGGCGTCGGCGTTTTGGGTCAGCCCGGATCGTCAGGGTAAGATAGTACGTCGGTCATATGTTCTACAGGAGTCACCATCAAAAGCGATCTCAGTTCGCCCCTGACGTTCAGCGTCAAGGATCTCGGACGCAGTCCGGGCAGCATGCGGACAGTCGAAGAACATGTGCCGGCACCCAAGGATTTCGGTGTCGCCCTGATCGGCGTGCAGGAGGGCTCCGACATGGAGCTCGATCTGCGCTTCGAATCGGTGCACGAGGGGATCCTGGTGTCGGGAACGGCGAACGTCGAAGTAACCGGCGAGTGCGGCCGTTGCCTGGAGCCACTGCGGTACGAGCACGACGTGGATGTCCAGGAACTCTTCTTCTACAGCGACTCCGAGTCGCTGTCGGTGGAGGAGGACGAGGAACAGCACAGGGTGGAGAACGATTCGGTCGATCTGGAACCCGTGCTGAGGGATGCAGTGGTCACGTCGCTGCCATTCCAGCCGGTGTGCCGGGAGGATTGCAAAGGTCTGTGCTCCGAATGCGGAGCCCGGCTCAATGACGATCCGGACCACCACCATGAAGTATTGGACCCTCGCTGGTCGGCCCTCGCCGGGCTGACCGGCACCGCCGCAGAGAACGACGCGGCACCAAAGTCAGAGTCAGACGAGAGAGAAGAGAGTTAGCCGTGGCTGTCCCGAAGCGGAAGATGTCCCGCGCGAATACCCGTGCACGCCGGTCCCAGTGGAAGGCAACCGCCCCCAAGCTGGTCAAGACCCTCGAGAACGGTCGCGTCACCTACAGCCTCGCCCACCAGGCCAAGGTTGTCACCGACTCGGCCGGCACGCCGCTGTTCCTGGAGTACAAGGGACGCAAGGTCGCCGACGTCTGACATCGGATCCGTCCCGCCGCGTGCGAGCGCCGGCGGGTACCCCGACCGATGCGCCGGCTGATGCGGTTGTGAAGAATACAGAAGAACTCACGAAGCGTCTCGGTGTCGATATCGACACCGAGACGCTTCGTCTTGCCCTGACCCACCGGTCCTACGCCTACGAGAAGGGCGGGATCCCGACCAACGAGCGCCTCGAGTTCCTCGGCGACTCGGTGCTCGGGCTCTCGGTCACCGATGCCCTGTACCGGGACAACCCGGGCCTGTCCGAGGGCGAGCTCGCCAAGCGGCGGTCCGCCGTCGTCAGTACCAAGGCCCTGGCGGGCGTCGCACGCACCCTCGACCTCGGCAGCTACGTGCTGCTCGGGCAGGGCGAGAAGCTGACGAACGGGCGGGACAAGGCGTCGATCCTCGCGGACACGATGGAGGCCGTGATCGGCGCCGCGTACCTCAGCCACGGCATCGAGACCGCCCGTGCCATGGTCATGCGGCTCATCGGGCCCCTGCTCCGCGACTCCGCGGTCCTCGGCGAGGGTACGGACTGGAAGACCCGCATCCAGGAGACGGCGGCCGGCCGGCGGCTCGGGCTCATCGACTACCAGGTGGAGGGCACCGGCCCCGACCATGCCCGCACCTTCACGGCGCGCCTGCTGATCGGCGGCGTCGGCTACGGTTCCGGGCACGGACCGTCGAAGAAGGAAGCCGAGCAGGCCGCGGCGGCGGCGTCCTGGAAGCTGCTCACCGAAGGGGCCGGGTCCGTGCACGGGACCGGAGACCCCACCGACGCGCTCGACGGCTCCTGAGTGCCTGAACTGCCCGAGGTCGAGGTGGTCCGCCGCGGCCTCGCCCGCTGGGTGACCGGACGCACCATCGAGGACGTGGAGGTGGTCGACCCCCGGTCGCTCCGGCGGCACGTCGACGGCGTCGAGGACTTCGTCGGCAACGTCACCGGGGCGCGCGTCACCGATGTGGTGCGCCGCGGGAAGTTCCTCTGGCTCGTCCTGGCGGACCCCGCCGGCGCGGACGCCCCGCCGCATGTCGCCCTGATGGCGCACCTCGGCATGAGCGGGCAGCTCCTCATCGAGGAGCCCGCCGCGCCGCGCGAGAAGCACCTCAAGGTACGCCTGACCCTCTCCGCCGCGCTCGACGAGGAGGGCGTACCGCTGCCCGCCGAGCTGCGCTTCGTGGACCAGCGCATCTTCGGCGGCATGTTCGTCGCCGACCTGCAGCCCACCGGGGACGGCCACCCGGGAGGGCTGGGCGAGGGCGGCCTGCCCCTCGTGCCGCATCAGGCCGCGCACATCGCACGCGACCTCCTCGACCCCGCATTCGACCCCGAGGCCTTCCACCGACGCCTCCGCACGCGCAGGACCGGACTCAAACGCGCGCTGCTCGATCAGGGACTCGTCTCCGGCATCGGCAACATCTACGCCGACGAGGCCCTGTGGGCGGCCCGGTTCCACTACGCCCGGCCCACCGATACGCTGCGGCGCCCGGACACCCAGCGCATCGTCGAGGCGGCCACCGACGTCATGACCCGCGCCCTGGCGGCCGGGGGCACGAGCTTCGACGCGCTCTACGTGAATGTCAACGGCGCCTCGGGCTACTTCGCGCGGGACCTCGAGGCCTACGGCCGTGCCGGGCAGCCCTGCCGCCGGTGCGCGGCCGAGGGTCGGCACACGCTGATCCGCCGGGAGTCCTTCATGAACCGGTCCTCCTACCTCTGCCCGCACTGCCAGCCGAGACCGCGCAACGCGAGGATGTAGCCCTCCCGGGGAGTGCAGGACGTGATGCGGGACGTGATCTTTCCCTCGTGATCCAAACGTGACAATCCGGGACCCCTCGCGTACCGTGGAAGCCGTGCCCGCGCCACCACGGCGGGGCGCCCATCCTCTTTCTGCCGAACCCTGTCGATGAGGATGGACCGTTCGCACAAACCATTCGACAGGGGCGGGGGAACCAGTAGCGGACTCTTCGACGAGTCCTAGGGGTAAAGACACGCGTCGACCAGCTTGGGGGCAATGGTCGGCAGGTGCGTGTCCGGATGTCCCATCCGAACCCGACAGCTAACTTCGCAGGCATTGGGAAAGGCAACAGCATGTCCAAGAGCCATACCGCGCGCCACCGGGCAGTCCCCACGCGCACCAACCCCCTCGTCACCGCCTCCCGCGCCGTCACCGCGACCGCGTCCGTCGCCGGCAAGCCCGCCGCGGTCGTCGTCACCGCGTCCGGCCTCCTGTTCGGTGCGGCACTGCCCGCCAGCGCAGCCGGCGAGATCAGCATCGACACCCAGCAGTCCGCAGCGAGCACCACCGCGGCAGGCACCTACACCGTGCAGGCCGGCGACACGCTCGGCAGCATCGCCTCCTCGCACGGCGTCAGCCTCGAGACGCTGTTCGCGGCCAACGGCCTCGGCTACAGCTCGGTCATCTACCCCGGCCAGGCCATCTCGCTGGGCGGCTCCATCGCCCCGCAGCAGTCCGCTCCGCAGCAGTACTCCGCCCAGTCGGTGTCGGTCCAGGCCGTCCCCGCGAGCACCACGGCGGCCCCGGGCAACTCCACGGGACTCAGCACGCAGTCAGCCGCCTCCATCGCGCCGAGGGCGGCCTCGCTCTCCGGCATCGCCGGCACGGCGATGCAGGGCGTCGGCTCGGGCTACGTCTACGGCGGCACCTCCTACGGCGCCTGGGACTGCTCCGGCTTCGTCCAGTGGGTCTACGCCCAGCAGGGCATCAGCCTGCCCCGCACCACGTGGGCTCAGTTCGCCGCCCTGCGGCCCACCAGCAACCCCCAGCCGGGTGACCTGGTGAGCCAGAACGGTGGCAGCCACGTGGGCATCTACCTCGGCAACGGCCAGATGGTCAGCGCGCTGAACCCGTCGCAGGGCACGCAGGTGCACCCGGTCGGCGTCATGGCCGTGGACGGCTACTACACCCGCTAAGGCGGACGGGCGGTGCAGACCGGCGGCGAAGGCCGGTAGCGACGCAGGAAGGGCGGGGTGCCGAGCACCCCGCCCTTTGCCGTACCCGGGTTCGGGTGTACATTCCGGCGGGTCACCCCTACCCGGAGGAGCACCCATGTTTCGAGGATTCGCCACCGTCACCTTCTACGCCGACGATCTCGCCGCCGCCCGGAACTGGTACACGGACGTGCTGGGGATGGAGCCGTACTACGCGTTCCCGCCGCCGCCCGACCCTCCCGCCTACCTCGAGTTCCGGGTGGGCGACGACGAGGACGAGCTCGGGTTCATCGACCGGAGGTACGGCCCGCCGGGCGCGTCCCTCGGCCCGGGTGGCGCCGTCATGTTCTGGCACGTCGACGACCTGACCGGGACGCTGGACAGGCTGCTCCGGCTGGGCGCCACCGAGTACGAGGCGGTGACGGAACGGGGGACCGGCGGGTTCACGACGGCGTCCGTGGTGGACCCGTTCGGCAACGTGCTCGGCCTCATGCACAATCCGCACTATCTCGAGGTCTTGGCCGCACGCGGCGCCTGACCGCGTCGCTCCGCAGCCCCTAGCGCGCGTAGTGGCGGGCCAGCCGCTCGAAGCCCTCGTCGATGCCGATGTCCGGCTCCCACCCGAGGACCTCGCGCGTGCGCCGCTGGTCGAACCAATGCGCGGTGGAGAGCTGTTCGGCGAGGAAACGGGTCATGGGAGGCTCCTCGGTGCGGCCCGCGGCGAGCCAGGCGCGCTCGATCACGGCCCCCGCGCCGCGGGCGAGCGCTCCCGGAACGGACCATGCCGGGGGCGCCACCCCGCCTGCTCGGCAGATCCCGGCCAGGAGCTCCGCGATGGGCCGCGGCTCGCCGTTCGTGACCACGAACGCCTGCCCCCGGGCGGCCTCGATGCGCCGCAGGCAGGCGACGATCGCCGAGGCCGCGTTGTCCACGTAGGTCGTGTCGATGAGGGCGGTGCCGCCGTCGAGCAGGGGCAGGCGCCGGCGGCGCGCACGGTCGATGACGCGCTCGACGAGCTGCGTGTCGCCCGGACCCCACACGATGTGCGGGCGCACCGCGGCGACGCGGAACCCCGGCCCGGAGCGGCCGAGGGCCAACAGCTCCGCGGCTGCCTTCGTGCGCGCGTAGTCGCCGCGCGCCGAGGCAGGATCGGCGGGGCCGGCGGGAGCGCCGACGAGGGACGAGCCGGAATGCGCGACGGAGGGGGAGGAGACCTGCACGACGTCTGTCACGCCGGCGTCCTGCGCCGCGTCGAGCAGGCGCCTCGTGCCCTCGACGTTGACGCGGTCGAAGTCCGCCGCGGCGCCCGTGAAGGAGACCTTCGCCGCCAGGTGGATCACCGCCGTGCAGCCGCGCACCGCGGCCGTGACGGCGTCCGGATCCTCGATGGACCCGAGGGAGTCCTGCGCGCCCGGGACGCCGGAGGGGCGGCGCTGGAAGCACCGCACGTCGTGCCCGTCGGTGATCAGGTGCTGCGCGACGGCGCGCCCGAGCATGCCGCTCGCGCCGGTCACGAGGACCGTCACAGGGAGCCCGCCCGCCCGCCGGACAGGAAGCGGCCGCTCCACGCGGCGATCCGGGCGCGGTCGATCTTCGCGTTGTGGCGGACGTCCACGGGCAGCGCCGGCACCGCGATGACGGCCGCGAGGTCCACGCCGCGCCCGCTCGCTGCCGTGCGGGCCGCGGCGGCCAGCGCGGCGTCCGCCAGCCGCGGACGGGCACCTGCCGTGTCGGTCTCGAGGACCGCGACGACGGCCTGCGTGCCGGCGGGTCCGACGCCGACGACGGCGGCCAGGCGGACGCCGTCGAGGGTCTCCAGCACCTGCTCGAGCCCGACGGGCGTCAGGACGCCCGCGGCGGAGGTGATGACGTGGCCCAGCCGGCCCTCGACCCACAGGCGACCCTCGGCGTCGAAGTGGCCCACGTCACCCGTGCGGTGCCAGGGCCCGGTCCTCGCCGCGTCCTGCTGCGTCCGCCACAGCCGGAAGTACCGGTCCTTGACGTGCGGGGCGTCGACCAGGATCTCACCGGTGACACCCGGCGTCACGGCGGGTGCGCCGGTCGCGGCGCCGGCGCCGTCGAGCGGGCTGACGGCCACGCGGGCCCCGTGGACGGGCACGCCCACGCACACGCCGTTCCCTGCGCCCTCGGCGGGCGACGCCGCGGCGGCCCGGATGCCGGCCAGGTCGATGTCCGCGACGAGGAGGGATTCCGTCATCCCGTAGGGCGTGTGGAGGGCGGCCGCGGGTACGAGGGCCTGCACGGCGTCGAGGAGCGGGACGGGGATCGGCGCGCCGGCCGACAGCAGGAGGGAGATCCGGCCGAGGGCGCGCCGGCCGTCGGCGTCGAGGTCGGACGACGTCGCCAGGACGTTCCGCAGGGCTGCGGGCGAGGCGAACACGACGGTCGCGTCGACGGCGCCGGCGGCCGCAGCCAGCGCCCGGGCCGTCAGCGTCCGCGGGGCCGTGACGTCCATGGCGGGGGTCACCGACGTCGCGCCGAGTGCGGGACCGAGGAGGGCGAAGGGCGCGAACCCGGCCACGAGCGCGGTCCCCGGTCCCAAGCCCAGGGTGCGCTCGACGGCGTCGCGCATCGCGGAGAGCTGCCGGTGCGTGTAGACCACACCCTTGGCGGGACCGGTGGAACCCGAGGTGAACAGGATCGCCGCATCGGCGTCGGGATCGGGCGCCGGGAGGTCCGGGGCGGGATGGGCGGCGCGGAGATCGCCGAGGGAGGCCTCCACGTGGAGGGCCCTCCGCTTCGCCGCCGGGAGGGCACCCACGCCGATGCGGCGGCCGGGCCAGCCGAAGGCGCGGGCCGCGAGGAGGGCACGTTCGATGCCGATCACGACGTCGGGCGCGGAGCCCCTGACCGCCCGGCTGAGGCCGCGGGCCCCGAGTCCGGCGTCGGCGACGACGATCACCGCGCCGATCCGCAGGCACGCGTAGATCAGGACGGTGAGGTCCACGCCGGGCGGTACCAGGAGACTGACCCGGGTGCCTGGGCCGTACCCGAGCGCGGTGAGTCCGGCGGCGACGGCTGCGACGTCGTCGTCGAGCTGCCGCCAGGACAGCATGCGCGGGGCGCCGGTGGACGTCATCTCGGCGACCGCCGTCGTCGAGCCCTCGGGGCTGCGCGCCAGGTCGGTGAGGCGACGGCCGAGGGGCGCGTACGGGACGGCGTCGGAGCCGGCCGCCTCTGCGGCCGCGTCGGTGACGGTGCCGGTGCCGACGGAACGCGCGGCGAGCCACTCCATCGCGGTCGACGCCGTATCGGCGTCCTCCTGCACGAGGTGGCCCGCGTGTTCGAAGCGGTGGATGTCCGCGTGCGGCAGCCGCCGGGCGAGATCCTCGAGGTAGGTGTCCGAGAAGATCGGATCGTGCGGGCCCCACATCATCAGGACGGGGACGTCGAGGCTGCGGATGCCCTCCGCCGTCGCGGTGAGTGCCGGGTAGCTCGGGTGCGAGGGGTCGGCGGGGATGTCCGAGACGAAGTCCGCGATGCCCTGGCGGTCCGTCGCGGACCGGTAGGGGGCGCGGAAGGCGCGGCGGACGTCGCGGTCGAGCGCGGGCCGGGCGAGGCCGAGCGTGACGTCGAGGAAGGCGGTGCTGGTCCGCGTCCCGAGCCGGTGGACGCCGGGTGCCAGGGCGAGGCGGAGCGGCGCGGGGATCGGGCGGTCCCCGTCCTGGTGGACCGCCGTGTTGGTGAGCACGACGCCGGCCAGGGAGTCCCGGTTGCGGTCGGCATAGCCGAGACTGACGACGCCGCCCCAGTCGTGGCCGACCGTGACCACGGGCCCGGTGAGGCCGACGGCGGCGACGAAGTCCTCGAGATCCGTG
Organism: Arthrobacter sp. Soc17.1.1.1; assembly: GCF_036867195.1. NCBI lineage: Bacteria > Bacillati > Actinomycetota > Actinomycetes > Micrococcales > Micrococcaceae > Arthrobacter > Arthrobacter sp. Soc17.1.1.1. Next base: position 2,321,408 of record NZ_JBAJII010000001.1, on the reverse strand, counting down.
ATGCGGTGGGCGAGCCTGCGGAACACCCCGGTCCGGTCCGAGTAGCCCATGTCCAGCTGGTCGACGGCGATCACGCGCCAGCCGGCGTCGCGTCCTGCGGCCAGGTAGCTGCGCCACAGGTAGGACCAGGTGGGGTTGCCGTGCACGCACAGCAGCGTGCCCTTCACGGGGCCCGCGAGCTCGGCGCCGTTGTCGAGGTAGTGCCACCGGTGCGTGGTGCCCGGGGCGTCGGCGTCGCTGGTCGAGGGCACGTCGATGCGTGCCGACCACGAGGGATCGACGCCGGGGAGTGCTACCACGCAAGCTCCATCATCGAGGTGTTCAGGCCCGAGCCGACGCCTAGGCACAGCACGCGGTCCCCGGGGGCCAGCGACTGCGACTCCTGGGCGAGGGTCATCGGCAGCGATGCCGGCCCCACGTTGCCCCAGTGCGGGAAGGTGATGGGCACGCGCTCGCGCTCGAGGTCCACGGCCTTGATGATGGCGTTGGTGTACGAGTTGGAGACCTGGTGGGTGACGTAGCGGTCCATGGAATCCCAGGCCCAGCCGTCCGCCTGCGCCTCGTGCCACGCGGTGACCACGAGCTCCAGGCCGCCGTCGAGCAGGCCCTTGGTGTCGGTGTACATGCCGTCGATCCCGCCCACGCAGAGCTCGTGATGCTGCGTCCCGGCACGGGACACGCCGCCCAGGATGCGGTGCGAACCCGGATGCAGGTCGGCCGGGCCGATGACGGCGGCCGCGGCGCCGGACCCGAGGGTGAGGGTCGCGAACTCGGCCAGGAAGTCGGCGCGCGTCGAATCCTCGCGGTTGAGGCGGCGGAAGGTCGCCTCCTGCGTGCGCTGGGCGTCCTCGCCCGCGACGATCAGGGCGTACTTGATCTGCCCCGAATCGATCATGTTGGCCGCGAGGGTCATGCCGTTGACGAAGCCGAGGCACGCGTTGGCGAGGTCGAAGTTCATGGCCGAGGACGGGAGCCCCAGCGAGTGGTGGATCTTCACGGCGACGGACGGTTCGAGGTTCCGCCGGGTCACCGAGGTGTTGATGAGCAGGCCCACGTCGCCCGGTTCGATACCGGCCTCCGCCATCGCCTTCGCGCCGGCCTCGATGGCGGCATCGTCGAAGTCGGACCCCGGGGACCACCATCGCCGCTCCGTGACGCCCGCCACGCGCTCGAGGAGCCGCTTGGAGAGGCGGAGCCTCTTGAGGCTGGGGGCGAGCCGCTCGTCGAACTCTGCGGAACTGACGACTACCGGCGCCTCCACACTCGTGACGGCGAGCAAGGCCGTGTTGTCATGTCGGAACGTCGCGTTACCGGTCAAATTTCCTGCCTCGTCTTGTCAGCGCCGGTGCGTGGCCGTGAAGGACCCACGGATGGATCGGCCTGGACGCTCTGAATACTGCTGAAACTTTTGTAAGCCTACTTCGCACTGCGGTGGCGGGTCACGTCGAATTCGGCCGGGCGTGCGGCCGGGACCTCCGATACGTCGCCTCCCACCGGCTCCGAGCGGTCCCCGCTCCGTGCCCGGTGCCCGGCACCGTCGGTGGGTTCCAGTAGATTAGGGAGGTCCTACACCACCTGGAGATCCTGACACCGTGCATCTGAAGAGTCTAACCGTGCGAGGGTTCAAGTCCTTCGCCTCGGCGACCACGTTCGACTTCGAACCCGGCGTCACCGCCGTCGTGGGGCCCAACGGCTCCGGCAAGTCGAACGTCGTGGACGCACTCGCCTGGGTGATGGGCGAGCAGGGCGCCAAGACACTGCGCGGCGGCAAGATGGAGGACGTCATCTTCGCAGGCACGTCCGGCGCGGCCGGCCGGGCCCCCCTGGGCAGGGCGCAGGTGTCGCTCACCATCGACAACAGCGACGGCGCCCTCCCCATCGAGTACACCGAGGTCACCATCAGCCGCACGCTCTTCAGGGCGGGCGGCTCGGAGTACGCGATCAACGGCAGGAGCTGCCGGCTGCTCGACATCCAGGAACTGCTCTCCGACTCCGGGCTGGGCCGGGAGATGCACGTCATCGTCGGGCAGGGCCAGCTCGACAGGGTGCTGCACGCCACACCCGAGGACCGGCGCGGCTTCGTCGAGGAGGCCGCCGGGATCCTGAAGCACCGCCGCCGCCGCGAGAAGACCGTCCGGAAGCTCGATGCCATGCAGGCGAACCTCGCGCGGCTCTCCGATCTCACCGCGGAGCTGCGTCGGCAGCTGACACCCCTCGGGAAGCAGGCCGAGGTGGCGCGCAGGGCCCAGCAGGTGCAGTTCGCCGTGCGGGACGCGCGCTCGCGCCTGCTCGCCGACGACCTCGTCACCCTGCGGGCGGGCCTCGCCCGCGACACCGCGGCCGAGGCGGCGCTGCAGGCGCGCCGCGAGGAGGTCGAGGCGGAGCTCGGGGCCGCCCAGGAACGCCAGGCGCACCTCGAGCAGGCCGCCGCCGCGTCCGTCCCGGCGCTCAACCGTGCCCGGGAGACGTGGTACGCGCTCTCGAGCGTCCGGGAGAAGCTCGCGGCACTCGCCGCGCGGGCGGAGGACCGGGGCCACCTCCTCGGGCAGGGCGGCGCCGAACCGGACCAGGGCCGCGATCCCGACCACCTGGACCGGCAGGCCGAGCGTGTCCGTACCGAGGTGGGGGTCCTGCAGGGGGAGGTCGCGTCGCTCGGCCGTGCCCTCGAGCACACCCTCGCTGCCCGCCGGGCGGCCGAGGAGGCCGCCTCCGCCGAGGACGCGCGGCTCGCGCGCCTGCTCCGGGCTGCGGCGGACCGGCGCGAGGGCGATGCACGGCTCGCGGGGACCGTGGGAGCGGCGCGCTCCCGCGTCGAGTCCGCCGTCGCCGAGCTCGGCCGCCTCCGCGCGTCGATCACCGCCGCCGAGGAACGGCGCCGGACCGCCGAACGGGACTTCGCGGCCCTCGAGACCCAGGTGGCCGGCGCCGAACTGGGGGAGGAGGGGCTCGACGCCGAGTACGAGGACGCCGCCGCCGTCCTGGCGGCCGCCACCGAGGAGCGGGAGGCGCTCGTCGGGGAGGAGCGTGCGGCCGACCGTGCGCGCGGCGCCCTCGCGGCCAGGCTCGAGGCGCAGCGGGAGGGCCTGCAGCAGCGGGACGGCTCGGCGGCACTCCTCGCCGCGGCGCTCGAGGGTGTGGGCCCGCCGCTCGCGCAGCTCCTCCACGTGGCGCCGGGCTTCGAGAAGGCCGTCGCCGCGGCACTCGCCCACGCCGCGGACGCCGTCACCGTCGACAGCGTCCCGGCTGCCGTCCGCGCCCTGGAGTTCCTCAAGCACGACGACGCCGGGCAGGTGTCGCTCGTCGTCGCACCCGGCGTCCCGGGGCACGAGCGCTCCTCCCGGCCCGGACCCGCGACAGCCCCTGCAGCCCCGGCAGCTCCGGCACCCACGACCAGGGACGCACCGGTACCTGCCCTCGCCGTCGTGGCCGTTCCGGCCGCTGCGCGCCCAGCCGTCGACGAGCTCCTGGCCGGTGTCATCGTCGTCGAGGACCTTGCCCTGGCCGCCCGCCTCGTGGAGGACGGGACGGCGTCCGTGGCCGTCACGCGTGACGGTGACCTGCTGTCCGACCACACCGCGCGCGGTGGGACGCCGGGGGCCGCCGGCTATCTCGAACTGCGGGCAGCGGCCGATCGGACGGAGGCGGACCTCGCGGAGGCCGCCGCCGCGGCCGAGCGCCTGCGGTTCCGGCTGTCCGCGGTGTCCGCACGCCGGGAGGGCGCCCAACAGCGCGTGGACGCGGCCCTGGAGCGCCTCCACGAATCCGACGCCCGCATGGCGGCGGGCGCCGAGAAGCTCGGCCAGCTGAACGCGACCCTCCGCTCGGCCGCCGGCGAGGCGGAGCGCCTCGCGGCCCTGGTGCGCGCCGCCGAGGCGAACCTCGTCCAGGAGGAGGCGAGACTCGAGGAGGCCGCCCGGCGCCTGCAGGACCTGCAGGAGCAGCCGGTCGAGGCCGAGCCCTCCACCGAGCAGCGCGATGCCCTGCAGCGCGCCGCCGTCGACGCCCGGCAGGCCGAACTCGAGGCCCGCCTGGCACTCCGCGGCCGGGAGGAGCAGCTCGCGGCGCTCACCAACCGCGCCGCATCGCTCGAGCGCGCCGCCCGGTCCGAGCGCCGCGCCCGGGAGCAAGCCGCCGAGAAGGCGAGGATCCGCGCGGCGCAGGCCCGCACGGCCGCTGCCGTCGCCACGGCCGCACGCCGGGCCGAGCACGCTGCAGCCTCCTCCGCGGCCGCGGCCGCCGAGCACCGTGACGCCGCCGAGCGCCTGCGCGACCAGCAGGACGCCGAACTCCGCCAGGTGCGCAGGGTCACCGCGGACCTCGCCGTCGAGCTCGCGCGGCTGACCGATTCCGTGCACCGCGACGAGATCGCCCGCACGCAGCAGCGGCTCAGGATCGAGGCCCTCGAGAACCGCGCCATCGAGGAGCTCGGACTGACCCCGGACCACCTCGTCGACGAGTTCGGCCCGCACCTGCCCGTACCCGCCGACGCGGTGCCGGAGGACAAGTGGGCCGCGCTGCGGGCACCCGTCGACGACGACGGCAACCCCGTGCCGGTGGGCGTGCCGTTCGTGCGCGAGCAGCAGGAGAAGCGGCTCCGGCGCGCCGAACGGGACCTGGCGGCCCTCGGCAAGGTGAATCCGCTGGCGCTCGAGGAGTTCGCCGCGCTCGAGGAGCGGCACCAGTTCCTCAGCGAGCAGCTGGCCGACCTCAAGGCCACCCGCAAGGACCTCCTGGACATCATCCGGGATGTCGACGAACGGGTGGAGCAGGTCTTCACCGCGGCCTACCGCGACACGGCCGAGCAGTTCGAGCGCGTCTTCGCGACGCTGTTCCCGGGCGGTGAGGGCCGGCTGGTCCTCACGGACCCCTCGGACATGCTCACCACGGGGATCGAGGTCGAGGCACGGCCGGCGGGCAAGAAGATCAAGCGGCTGTCCCTGCTCTCGGGCGGCGAGCGTTCCCTGACGGCGGTGGCACTCCTCGTCGCGATCTTCAAGGCGCGGCCCTCACCGTTCTACGTCATGGACGAGGTGGAGGCCGCCCTCGACGACACCAACCTGGGCCGCCTCCTCACGATCTTCCGGGAACTGCGGGAGTCCAGCCAGCTGATCATCATCACGCACCAGAAGCGCACCATGGAGGTGGCGGACGCGCTCTACGGCGTCACGATGCGCGGCGACGGCGTGTCCACCGTGATCAGCCAGCGCCTGGACGCGGCGATGGAACCGACCTTCAGCTAGCCGGGCCGTCCGGTGCCGGGCGTGCCGCCGCGGGAAGTGTCTCCCGCGCGGCGAGCCACACTCCCGCGGCGACGACGGCGAGGCCGCCGGTCACCACGAAGGCGAGGTCGTAGGAGCCGACGAAGAGCCGGTCGATGATGATGCCCGCCACGACGGGGCCGAAGATCGCCCCCAGGTCGGAGCTCATCTGGAAGCCGGCGAGCACCTTCCCGCCGCTGCGGCCGTTGCCGATGACGTCCGCGACGGCGGCCTGCTGCGCCGGATTCAGCAGGCCCGTCCCCACGCCGCCCACCACGCACACGGCGAGGAACACCACCACGTCCCCCGAGTACCCGAGTGCCGCCATCGCGGCGCCGTTGACCAGCAGCCCGGTGATCACGAGGGGCTTCCGGCCGACGGTGTCGGCCAGGCGTCCGGAGACGGTCAGGGCGAGCGCCGTGCCCGCGGCGAAGAACGCGAGGGAGATGCCGGCGATCTGCGGCCCGGCGCCCAGCACCGCGGCGGCGAACAGCGGCACGAGGGCCATGCGGATGCCGAACGAGGACCACCCGTTGGCGAAGCTGGACACGAGGGCCGCGCGGTAGGCGGAGTCCCTGACGGCGTCGCGGACGGTCAGGGGGGCGATGTCCCGGGCCGCCTGGCGGTCCGCGAGCGAGGTGCCCTTGAGCTGGAAGAAGACCACGGCCGACGCGACGAGGAGTGCCCCCGCGTAGACGAGGAACGGCACGCGCAGCCCGAACCCGGCGAGCAGCCCGCCGAGGATGGGGCCGCCGATGCTCCCGAGCAGGAAGGCGGTCGCGTAGGCTCCCGAGACACGCCCCCGGATGGACGGCGGCGCGAGCCGGACGATCAGGCCCATCGCCGACACCGTGAACATCGTCGACCCGATGCCGCCGAGGCCGCGGAAGACGAGGAGCTGCCAGTAGTCGCCGGCGAACGCGCAGGCCGCGGTGGACAGGGCGACGATGAGCAGGCCGACGATGTACACGGGACGCTCGCCGAGCCGCTCCACGAGCCACCCGCCCGCCGGCGCGAACACCAGCCGGGTGAAGGCGAACGCGCTGACGATCACCGAGGCCGCCGTGACCCCCACGTCGAAGCTCCGGGCGAACTGGGGGAGGATCGGGGCCACCAGGCCGAAGCCGATGGCGATGACGAATGCCGCCGCGATGAGCACCCTGATCTCGCGGGGGATCCGCTCGCGGTCCGCCTGCCCGGGTCGTTGCGGGGAAGGGGTGCGCGCGCGAGGGAATCCGGCCATGGTCCCTGAATTCTGTCACCCGCGCGCCGGGATGCTCAATCGGCCCGTATGAGAAGGTGGATCGGTGAACGAACTCCTCCTGCCTGTCATCTTCGTCATCCTCGCGATCGTCGTGATCGGGTCGGTCGCGACCCTCCTCGTCCGCGGCCGCCGCACGCCCCCGGGGCTCTACCCGTCGCCGCGCGATCCCGATGACCTGGAGTCCGGCGGCGCCCACGGCGCGACGTCCACCGACGTCCTCGACCGCCCGGACGGCGTGACCACCGATGTGCTGGTCCCCGACGACCTCAGCGGTCTCGACGAGGCGCCCGCCCTGCCGCAGTTCGACACGGTCGACCCCGTGCAGGGCCGGCTGGCCCGCCTGCGCGCCCGCCTCGTGCGGTCCAACAACGCCCTCGGCAAGGGGCTCCTCGCCCTGCTGTCCCGCGACCGGATCGACGAGGACGTCTGGGACGAGGTCGAGGAGACCCTCCTCCTGGCGGACCTCGGCACGGAGCCGACCATGGAGCTCGTCGACGCCCTGCGCGAGCGCGTCAAGGTGGCCGGCAGCCGTGATGCCGTGGAGGTCAGGAACATGCTCCGGGAGGAGCTCGTCAAACTGGTCGACCCGTCGATGGACCGCTCGCTCGCGACGCTGCGCCACGCCGACCGGCCCGCCATCGTGATGGTCGTCGGCGTCAACGGCGTCGGCAAGACCACCACCGTCGGGAAGCTGGCGCGGGTGCTCGTCGCCGACGACAAGGACGTCATCCTCGGGGCAGCGGACACCTTCCGCGCCGCCGCCGCCGAGCAGCTGGCCACGTGGGGGGCGCGCGTCGGCGTGCCGACGGTCAAGTCCGACGTCGACGGCGCCGACCCCGCGTCGGTCGCGTTCGAGGCCGTGAAGGCGGGCATCGAACAGGAGGTCGACGTCGTCCTGATCGACACCGCCGGGCGCCTGCAGAACAAGGTGGGCCTCATGGACGAGCTCGGCAAGGTCAAGCGCGTCATCGAGAAGCAGGGCACCGTCGACGAGGTCCTCCTGGTCCTCGACGCGACGACCGGGCAGAACGGCCTGAACCAGGCCCGCGTGTTCGCCGAGGTCGTGAACATCACCGGCATCGTCCTGACCAAGCTCGACGGGACGGCGAAGGGCGGCATCGTGGTCGCCATCCAGCGCAGCCTCGGCGTCCCGGTCAAGCTGATCGGCCTCGGCGAGGGCGCGGACGACCTCGCCCCGTTCGACGCCGAGGGCTTCGTCGACGCCCTGCTCGCCTAGGGGTCCGCAGGGTCTGTCGAGCGCCGCAGCGGCCGTGGACGGCCCCGCCGGCCGCCGCGAAACCTGACCGAAACATCCGTGTCACGTGTCTTTTACGCGGACCCGATCCCCGTAACCTGCGCGCAACACGACACCCAGCAGCCGGAAACACGTACAACGCATTCTGGAAGGGCGGGAAGTCCCCGCTCTCTTCGGAAGGACAGCGTTCGATGGATCTGACAGCAGGCCACGTCTGGGTGATGATCTCAGCCGCCCTCGTACTACTCATGACCCCCGGCCTCGCCTTCTTCTACGGCGGCATGACCCGCGCCAAGGCCGCCCTCAACATGATGATGATGAGCTTCATCGCCGTCGGACTCGTGGGGATCGTCTGGGTCCTCTGGGGCTACTCCATGACGGGCGGGGACGGCGTCGCGCAGCTCTTCGGCAACCCGTTCACCTCCTTCGGCCTGACGAACCTCATCGGCACCGAGGACCTCATCGGCGCCGGGTACGGTGCCACCTTCGCCATCATCACGGTGGCGCTCATCAGCGGCGCGATCGCCGACCGCGCCAAGTTCGGCGCCTGGACGCTCTTCGTGCCCCTCTGGGTCACGGCCGTGTACTGCCCCCTCGCCTTCATGGTGTGGGGCGGCGGGCTCCTCAGCGCCGACGGCGCCGTGGGTGGGGCCGTCGGCGAGGCCGTGGACTTCGCGGGCGGCACCGTGGTGCACATCAGCGCCGGTGTGGCGGCGCTCGTCCTCGCCCTGATCCTCGGCAAGCGCCAGGGCTTCGGCAAGGACCCCGCGCAGCGCCCCCACAACATCCCGTTCGTGATGCTCGGCGCGGCCCTGCTGTGGTTCGGCTGGTTCGGCTTCAACGGCGGCGCGGCGGGCTCCGCCGAGGAGGCCGGCCTCATCTGGGTCAACACCATGGCCGCTCCCGCCGCCGCGATGGTGGGCTGGCTCGTGACGGAACGCATCCGCGACGGCAGGCCGACCTCCCTCGGCGCAGCCTCCGGCATCGTCGCCGGCCTCGTGGCCATCACCCCCGCCTGCGCCAACGTCAGCCCGGTGGGCGCTGTCGGCCTCGGCATCGTCTCGGGTGCACTGTGCGCCCTCGCCGTCGGCATCAAGTACCGCCTGGGCTTCGACGACTCGCTCGACGTCGTCGCCGTCCACCTCGTCGCCGGGATCATCGGCACGCTGTCCCTCGGGTTCATCATGATCCCCGTGGACGGGGCCGGTGGACTGTTCTACGGCGCCGGCCCGGGCCAGCTCGTCGCCCAGGTCGTGGCGGCGGCGATCGCCATCGCCCTGTCCGCGGTCATGACCGCGATCATCGGCCTGGCCATCCACAAGACCATCGGCTTCCGCATCAGCTCCGACAGCGAGGTGTCCGGCGTCGACCTCTCGGAGCACGCCGAGACCGCCTACGAGTTCGGCGGGCTCGGGGTGGGTGGGTCCTTCCACCCCTTCGCCGAGCAGATGTTCGGGCAGCGGAAGTCAGCAGAGCCTCAGACCACCCAGCACAACGTCACGGAGGGCGTACATTCATGAAACTGGTCACAGCGATCGTCCGTCCCGACAAGCTCGACGGCGTCCGGGGAGCCCTCGAGAACTACGGCGTCCAGGGCCTCACGGTCAGCCAGGCCAGCGGCTACGGCCGCCAGCGCGGCCACACCGAGGTCTACCGGGGCGCCGAGTACACCGTGGATCTCCTGCAGAAGGCGCGCGTCGAGGTCCTCGTCGCGGACGCCTGGGTCACCGACATCGTCGACGTCCTCGTCTCCACCGCCAACACGGGCCGTGCAGGCGACGGCAAGGTATGGGTCATCCCGGTCGAGGAGGCCGTCCGCGTCCGCACCGGCGAGCGGGGGGAAGCAGCCCTCTAGGCCGGGGGCGTGCCCGAGAAACACTGCAGGACGCCCGGCCGGGTCCACCGGCCGGGCGTTCTGCGTCCGGCCTCCCGCCTTCGGCACGACGATGCAGCACACGGCGCGTCCGCTGAAGCGGTTCCGTGCTCGGTTTCCACGCCCCTGAGGGTGTTGTCAGCCTCGGCCGGTCAGTGGGTCTCCCTTTCGGCTGGCACGGCAGTGCCGCGACGGGCTCCACGAGCGATGACGACGAGTACCGCGACCGTCGCGGCAACGGCGAGTGACGCGCCTGCAGCCAGGGTGGGGCCGTCCGGGTTCACGATGGACTGGCCGCGGAGCGCCTGCCAGGTGACGATCACGACGAGCCCCAGGTACGAGACCGCAGAGATCCAGACGAGCCGCACGCGTAGGCGCACGTCACGCAGCAGGGTCAGCCGGCGGGACAGCAGTTCGAGAGCGATGAGCACGAGCGGGACAGCCTGCAGCGCATGCATCCCGACGAAGTGCGGTACGCGCAGATCACCGCCGACGGTGCTCCATCCGAGGATCGGCAGACCCGGTCCGCCGTCGGCGACGCCGACGGCGTGTGCTCCGGCGATGCCCTGGAAGTCCTTCAGCTGCGCTTCGGTGGGGTCGGTCATGAGGTAACCGAGTGCGAGCCCGAGCAGGCAGATCACTGCGCCCGAGCGGATGGCGACGGCGCGCGCGGGATCGCCGAGCCGGCTGAAAAACAGGAGTGCAGCGCCGACGAATGTGGCACCCCAGAGGATGCTGATTGATACGGCCATCACCGCCCACATGGTCGTGTTGAGCGGCGTCGAGACGTTGAAGTGGCTGGTTTGTCCGGAGGCGGCGGCCCAGACGATCACCACCATCTCGACGATGAGCGTTACGGCGATCACCGTCCCCGCGATCCATGCGATGCGCTGAGCGCGCTGCAACTGCCCGAGCAACCACGACCAGGTCACGGCATAGATGATGACGGAGAGGGAGAACTTCAGTGGCTTGTCCCACTGGTTGAGGCCCGTGATCTCCACAGGACTCACGAAGCGTGCGATGAGCGCGAAGACGGTGAGCAGAGCCATGATGGCGGCGAGTGCGAGCAGGGGTCGATTCCAGCGGATCGGCTGAGGCGCTGTGGTGAGCAGTGTCGGGGCCGTGCGGTCGAATGCGGTGGACATCGGTTCGGTCCTTCTGACGCGTGGTTCGACGAGTAACGCGGACACTCCGTAGCCTTCACGGCCGCAGCCGGCCTCGCACGGGTGTCCGCGGCCCTTCCCTGCGCTCGAGCGGCGGGGATCTCGTGACGGACCGCGCTCACTTCGCCTGCGCGCGACGCGGCGGCGGCTCGAAGGTCAGACGTGGTGGGCTGGTGCCCGTGAGGCCGAGGAGAACCCCGGGGAGGGGGGTCCGCAGCCCGAGTGAGCGGCATGGCGTCCTCCGCCACACCGTCGCTCGACAGTGCGCCGGCGGGAAGCCGGCACCCGGGGGCGTCGGTCCGGGGACCGACACGCCCAGGACGGACCGGGCCGTGCGCATTGGCGCGAGTCATTCGCTGTACACCAACGAATGACATCGGATTCTACGCTCGACGGCGGCGAATACAAGCGGCGAATACAAGGAACCCGGGAGGGGTCGGAGGCACCGCACCGCGGCCGGGAACGGTGTGCGGTCAGGCCCTACCGTGCGACGACGGCCAGGTGTCGGGGCCCGCGGATCCTGCGGTGTACTCCTCGAGGGGCACCCGGTCCTGCGCCCACGCCGTGAGGACGGGTTCCACGATCCGCCAGCAGTCCTCGGCGGTGTCGCCCCGGACGGAGAGGGTCGGGTCGCCCGCCAGGACGCCGTCGAGCACCTCGCCGTAGGGGAGCAGGTCCGATTCGTTGAGGTCGGCGCTGAGGGTGGCCCGGTCCAGCGAGAAGATGTCGCCGGGCCCGTTCACGTCGAGCTCCAGCTGCAGGGTGTCGGGCCCGAACCCGATGCGCAGCTTCGTCGGCGCGTCCTGGCCCGTGAAGCCCAGCGGCAGGTGGCTGACCGGCCGGAACGTGATGACCGCCTCCTTGCGCTTGACGCCGAGCGCCTTGCCGGAGCGCAGGACGAACGGGACGCCCGACCACCGCTCGTTGTTGATGGAGACCGTGACTTCCGCGAGCGTCTCGGTGCCCCTGGCGGGGTCCACGCCGGGCTCGTCGGCGTAGTCGACGATCGTCCGGTCTCCGATCGTGCCCGCCGTGTACCGTGCGCGGCGGCTGCTGCCCGGGGCGTCGAGGTCCACGGAGCTCGCCCGGAGGATCGACCCGATGTGGTCGCGCAGGTCCCGCTCGTGCAGGGTCGACGGCGCGTTGAGCGCCAGCAGCGCCATCACGTGGAGGAGGTGGCTCTGGATCATGTCGCGGAGGGCGCCTGCGCCGTCGTAGTAGCGGGCGCGGTTCTCGAGGGCGAGGTCCTCGTCGAAGATCACCTCGACCTTCTCGATGTGCAGGTTGTTCCACACCGGCTCCAGGATGCGGTTGGCGAACCGGAGGCCGAGGATGTTGAACACCGTCGCCTTGCCGAGGAAATGGTCCACCCGGTGGATGTTCTGCTCGGGGACGAGCTTCGAGAGCTTGCTGTTGAGGCGGTGCGCGCTGGCCTGGTCCGTGCCGAACGGCTTCTCCATCACCAGGCGCGTGCTCTTCGGCAGGGAATCCGGGCCCAGGGCGCTGCAGGCCATCTGGCTGACGGCGGGCGGCAGTGCGAAATAGATCGCCACCGGGCCCTCGAGGGTGCTGACGAGCGCGGCCAGGCCGTCCTGCGTGACGTCGATGAAGCGGTAGGAGCTGTCGTCCCGTACCTGCTGCAGCGAGGCGCGCCCGCGCTCGTCCGCCTTCTCCATGGCGGCGGCGAAGGCGCCGTCGAGGCGCTCACGCCACTGCTCGTCCGTCCAGTCGTCGGACCCGGCGCCCACGAGCCGCAGCCCGTCGGCGCGGCCGAGGCGGATGAGCCGTGCGAGACCCGGGAGGAGGAGCCGGCCCGTCAGGTCACCGGAGGCACCCAGGATCAGCAGCGTCCTCACGCGCGTCTCGGCGTCGGCGGGGATGGTGTCGTGTTCGGCGAGCAGTTCAGTGTCCACCTCTTCACCTTGCCACTTATCCCCGCGGGTGTCCTGCTCTCCGACGATGCGGGCGCAGTTGCGCCGGGCGGCCGACGGCGGCTCCGCGGGGTCGTCCTCCCGGCACCCCCAGTTGATACCCTAGGGAGTTGAGTCTCCATCCTTCCCGATGAAAGAAGTGCACGGCACGTGTTCAATTCACTCTCCGACCGGCTGACTGCGACCTTCAAGAACCTGCGCGGCAAGGGCCGCCTCACCGAGGCGGACATCGACGCGACGGTCCGCGAGATCAGGCGCGCCCTGCTCGACGCCGACGTCGCGGTGCCCGTGGTCCGCGCCTTCACGGCCGCGGTCAAGGAGCGCGCCCTCGGCCTCGAGGTCTCCCAGGCACTGAATCCGGGCCAGCAGGTCGTCAAGATCGTCAACGAGGAACTCGTGGGGATCCTCGGCGGGGAGACGCGCCGCCTCCGGCTCGCGAAGAACCCGCCGACGGTCATCATGCTCGCCGGCCTGCAGGGTGCGGGAAAGACCACCCTCGCCGGGAAGCTGTCCAAGTGGCTCAAGGGCCAGGGCCACAGCCCGCTGCTCGTCGCGTGCGACCTCCAGCGCCCCAACGCCGTCCGGCAGCTCCAGGTCAACGGTGAGCGAGCCGGCGTCCCCGTGTACGCCCCGCACCCCGGCGTCAGCTCAGAGTTCGAGGCGGCCACCGGCGACCCCGTCGCCGTCGCCCGCCAGGGTGTCGCCGAGGCCCGCGCCCGCCTCCACGACGTCGTCATCGTCGACACCGCCGGTCGCCTCGGCGTCGACGCCGAGCTCATGCAGCAGGCCGCGGATATCCGCGCCGCGATCAGCCCCGACGAGGTGCTGTTCGTCATCGACGCGATGATCGGCCAGGACGCCGTCAACACCGCGCTCGCCTTCAACGAGGGCGTGGACTTCACGGGCGTCGTGCTGACCAAGCTCGACGGCGACGCCCGCGGCGGTGCCGCCCTCTCGGTCGCCTCCGTCACGGGTAAGCCGGTCATGTTCGCCTCCACGGGTGAGGGACTGAACGACTTCGAGCTGTTCCACCCCGACAGGATGGCCTCGCGCATCCTCGACATGGGCGACATCCTGACCCTGATCGAGCAGGCCGAACAGTCCTGGGACAAGGACGAAGCTGCCCGGATGGCGAAGAAGTTCGCCGACCAGGAGGACTTCACCCTCGACGACTTCCTCGCCCAGATGCAGCAGATCCGCAACATGGGCTCCATGAAGAAGATGCTCATGATGATGCCGGGCGCGGCCAACATGCGGGAGCAGCTGGAGAACTTCGACGAGCGGGAGATCGACCGCGTGGAGGCGATCGTCCGCTCGATGACCCCGCACGAACGCCTCGCGCCGAAGATCATCAACGGCTCGCGCCGTGCGAGGATCGCCCGCGGTTCCGGCGTGCACGTGTCCGAGGTGAACGGGCTGCTGGAACGGTTCGGCCAAGCGCAGAAGATGATGCGGAAGATGGCCTCGGGCGGTGGCATCCCGGGGATGCCCGGCATGGCCGGACCCGGTGGCTTCGGGGGTCCGCGCAAGAAGGCGGCCGCTGCGAAGGGCAAGAAGAAGCCCCGCTCGGGCAATCCCGCGAAGGCCGCGCAGGAGCTGCAGGAAGCCGAGGCACGACGTGCGGCGGCCCGCACCGCCGCGCCCACCGGGGCCGCCTTCGGCGGTCAGCAGGATTTCGACCCGTCGGCCATGAACCTCCCCAAGGGCTTCGACAAGTTCCTCGGCAAGTAGCCCTCTCATGACGGACGGTGGTCCCCTGACGGAGGTCGGGGCACGGTGATGTCGCCCGAGCGCGTGGTGTTCGTCCACGGCAGCGGTTCCTTCGGTGCCGCTGCCTGGCCGCGCCAGCACGGGCTGTCCCTCGACCACGACTGCCTGTACGTCCGGAGGCACGGCTTCTCGGCGGTGGAGGAACCGCTCGCCACCGACCACGGCCGCGACCAGGCCATCATCGCCGAGGCCCTTGGCGGCGGAGGCCACCTCGTCGCGCATTCGCAGGGTGCCGTCCCGGCCATGATGCTCGCCGTCGAGCGCCCGGATCTCGTGCGCACGCTCACCCTCGTCGAGCCCGCCTGCCTGTCGCTGACGGCGGACCTCCCGGCGACCGCGGCGCACATCGCACGGATGGCACCCCTGTTCGCCGACCGGGCCGCCATGTCGGACGACGACTTCCTGCGGGCGTTCGTCCGCCGCGTTTTCGACGCTGACGCACGCATGCCCGTCACGCCCGAGGCGCGGCTCGATGCCGCCCGGCTGCGGCTCCAGAGCCCCCCGTGGGAGGCGCCCCTGTCGATCGTCCCCGGCGTGCCGACGCTCGTGCTCACGGGCGGGTGGGAGCCGCTGTACGAGGAGGTGGCCGAGTACCTCGCGGGCACCGGCGCCGTCCACCGCATCGCGCCGGGCGGCCACCGTCCGCACGACTCCGCGGAGGGCGCCGCGCTGATCCGCGCGTTCCTGGCCTCGGCGCGGCTGGACGCGGCAGCCTGAACCTCGCCGCATGGCGGACCACCGCCGCGCTGCCTGCCCGGCCGGACCGCGGCGGCCCGGGAATAACTTGAAGCTTCAACGAGTTGTGCCGGGTACCACCGACCGCACCCCGAGGAGTCGCATGTCCCCCCAGGATCTCCTGCCCGCCGCCACCGCCATGGGTCCGCTGACGCTGAAGGTCGGCGACCTGGCCTCCATGTCCGGCTACTACGCCACCGCCCTCGGCCTCGAGGTGCTCGTCGACGGCTCCGACGCCGTCGTCCTCGGCCGCCGGGGGAGCGCCGTGCTCCGCCTCGAGGAGGCACGCCACCTGCGGCTCCCGGGCCGCGGTGAGGCGGGCCTGTTCCACACCGCCCTGCTCTTCGCCGATCGCGCGGACCTCGCGGCCGCCGTCGCCTCCGCCGCCCGGCACCCGCAGAGCGCCTACGTGGGCAGCGCGGACCACCTCGTCAGTGAGGCGTTCTACTTCAGCGATCCCGAGGGCAACGGCATCGAACTCTACGTCGACCGGCCGCGCGGTACGTGGGGGTGGACGGAGGACGGGCGCGGCAACCGCGAGGTGACGATGGGGAGCCTGCCCCTGCCGCCGCGGGAGTACATCAGCACGCACCTCACCGAGGCCGCTGCGTCCTCGCCGGAGTCCGGCAGTGCGACGGTGGGGCACGTGCACCTCCAGGTGGGCGACGTCGACACCGCCCGCCGCTTCTACGTCGACGTCCTCGGCTTCGAGCGCACGGCGGGCTGGCACGACCAGGCCCTGTTCGTCTCGGCCGGCGGGTACCACCACCACATGGCCATGAACGTCTGGAACAGCAGGGACGCCGGACCGCGGAAGGACACCCTCGGCCTCGGCGAGGTCCTCATCCGCGTCCCGGCGGCCGACGAGGTGGCAGCCCTCGCCGACCGCCTCGCCTCCGCCGGGATCGGAAGCCACCACACGGGGGCCGAACTGCGCTTCGAGGACCCGTGGCGCAACCGCCTGAGGGTGGAGGTCGCGGACCGCGCCTAGGCCTCGCCCATCATCAGGCCCTCGATCGAGTGCTTCTGGGTGATCGGGGTCAGCGTCTCGACCACCGGGCAGCCGAGGTGGTCCCGCACGCGCTGGGGCAGCGACTCGTAGAACCCGCGGGTGACCGCCATGTCGTGGTGCTCGGCGTTGCCCGCCCCCGGGGCGTCGACGCCGAGCACGAGGACGGGCCGGGACTTCTGCGACTCGTTGCGGGTTCCCCGGTGGATCGTGAGGGCCGAGCGTGCCGAGATGTCACCCATCTGCGGGAACTTCCGCTGCGCCAGCGACTCGTAGCGCGGGTACGCGCCCTTCGGCGGGAACATCTCGTGGTCGAAGCCCTCGGGGAGGTCCCACTGGGTGGTCGGCGCGACCTCGAAGGGGCCCATGTCCTGCTCGGTGTCGACGGCGGTCACGTTGAACGCCAGCGACGTCAGGCGGCGGTTCGTGCGGGTCTCGTCGGGCATCGGGAAGTCCCTGTGCCACGGCTGGTTCACGGCACCGACACCCGGCACGTCGAAGCCCAGTTCCACGATCTGGTAGTCCGGACCGAGCACCGACTCGCAGACCATGCGGACCCAGGGGTGGTCCACCAGTTCGAGCCAGCCCCTCAGCTGCTCGGGGTGGATCTCGACGTAGTAGCGCTTCGGGCCCCGTCCCACGGCGCCGTTCGGCCGCGACAGGGCCTCCTCGAACGCCACGTCGATGTCCTCGCGCAGCTGTTCGGCCCATGCGCGGGAGAAGGCCTGCTTCTTCGCGATGATGCCCTCCGTGTAGATGCCGGTGACCGCGGCGGCGACTTCCTCGTCCGCGCCCTCCGGGATGGGGATCTCGATACCCTCGAGCGTCCGTGTCACGTCGGTCATGGTGTTTCCTGTTCTCCTGCTCATGGGGGATGGGTGGCGTCGGATGCGCCCGGATCCAGGCGCTCGCGGTGCTCCCCGTCGGGAGGCCGCGCACAGTGTGCCTGAATCGCCTAATTTACGCCTGTCTGGCACAATGGACTCGTACTCGATCCGTGCAGCCCCTCTCTCTGTGCGTGAATTGTGTCCTTTGAACCCCTCTGAATGGCCCGCCCCACGGGAGCAGGACGACGGGTTCGCCCCTTTTCATTTACAAGGAGTGACCACACAAGTGGCCGTAAAGATTCGCCTCAAGCGCATGGGCAAGATCCGCGCACCGTTCTACCGTGTCGTCGTCATGGATGCACGCTCCAAGCGTGACGGCCGTGCCCTCGAAGAGATCGGCAAGTACAACCCGACCGAGGAGCCCTCGTTCATCGAGATCAACTCCGAGCGTGCCCAGTACTGGCTGGGAGTCGGCGCCCAGCCGACCGAGCAGGTCTCCGTCCTGCTCAAGATCACGGGCGACTGGCAGAAGTTCAAGGGACTCAAGGGCCAGGAAGGCACCCTGAGGACCAAGGCGGCCAAGGAGTCGTTCGTCGCCCCCGAGAAGGGTTCCGTCATCGTCCCCGAGGCGATCACGCCGAAGGCGAAGAAGAACGACGACGCCGCCACGGAAGCAACCGAGGCGGAGTAGGTTGCTCGCCGAAGCTCTGGAGCACCTCGTCCGCGGCATCGTCGACAACCCGGACGACGTCCGGGTCTCCGCGAAGAACAACCGTCGCGGCGAGACGCTCGAGGTGCGCGTGCACCAGGAGGACCTCGGCCGCGTGATCGGCCGCCAGGGGCGCACCGCCCGCGCACTGCGCACGGTGGTCGCCGCCCTCGCGAACGGTGAGCCGGTGCGCGTCGACGTCGTCGACACCGACCGCCGCCGGGGCTGACCCTCCCAGAGCCAGGCACGAACCGAATCGGCCCCATCACCAGGACATGGTGATGGGGCCGATCTCATGGAACACCCGAACCACCCCGGTCCACCCCGGTCCACCCCCCGACGCGACAGCAGGAGCACCACCATGGACGTACTCGTAGCGAGGATCGGCAAGCCGCACGGCATCCGGGGCGAGGTGACCGTCCAGCTGTTCACCGACGCACCCGAGGACCGGTTCGACGCCGGCGAGACCTTCCGCGTGGAGGGCGCCGTCGTCACGGAGCTCACCGTGGTCCGCGCGCGCTGGAACAAGGACATCCTGATCGTCGGCTTCGAGCAGGTCGCCGACCGCAACCAGGCCGAGACGCTGCGCGGAGCCCAGCTGTTCATCGACACCACCGAGTCCGACGACGAGGACGACGCCTGGTACGAGCACGAGCTCGTGGGCCTCGACGTGCGCGTGGACGGACGGTCCGTGGGCAGGGTGGCCGGGCTGCGGACCATGGCCGTGCAGGACCTCCTGGTGGTCGAGCTCGCCGACGGGCACGAGGCCCTCGTGCCGTTCGTGGGCGAGATCGTCCCGGAGGTCGACCCGGAGGCGGGCTTCGTGACCGTCGTGCCGCCCGCGGGACTGTTCGACCTCAACACCCCCGGGTCCAACCAGGCGCCGGACGACGGCGACGACGTCGCGTCCGGTGAGGCCCGCGACTAGTGCGCATCGACGTCGTCTCCATCTTCCCGGAGTACCTCGCCGCCCTCGACCTGTCCCTGATCGGCAAGGCGCGGCAGGACGGTGTGCTCGACGTGCGCGTCCACGACCTCCGTGCCTTCACGACGGACCGGCACCGGACGGTGGACGACACCCCCTACGGCGGCGGCGCCGGCATGGTGATGAAGGCCGAGCCGTGGGCCCTGGCCCTCGAGGCCGTCCTGGCCGAGGCACCCGCGGCCCCGCGGCGTCCCACGCTCGTGGTCCCCTCGCCCGCCGGGGCGGTGTTCGACCAGGCCATGGCCCACGAGTTCGCGGACCTCGACCACCTCGTCTTCGCGTGCGGGAGGTACGAGGGGATCGACGAACGCGCCATCGACTGGGCGCGCGCGGAGTTCGACGTCCGGCCGGTCTCCCTCGGCGACTACGTCCTCAACGGCGGGGAAGTGGCCGTGCTCGCCATGGTCGAGGCCGTGGGCCGGCTCATCCCCGGCGTCGTCGGCAACCCCGAGTCGCTCGTCGAGGAGTCCCACGCCGACGGGCTCCTCGAGTACCCGGTGTACACCAAGCCGTCCTCCTGGCGCGGACGGGACATCCCCGAGGTGCTGCTCAGCGGCAACCACGCGAGGATCGCCCAGTGGCGGCGCCTGGAGCAGTTCCACCGGACGGCCGACCGGCGGCCCGACCTGCTCGCCGCCGTCGACACGGCCGCACTGTCCAGGGCGGACCTCACGGCGCTCCGCGAGGCGGGGTTCGACGTCGTCGACGGCCGGCTCACGCGGACCGCGCATTAGCGGTTGACGCCGCTGCTGTGGAATAATCGGAGATTGTGCCCACTGGGCCGGACCCTGCCACAGGGGGTGTCCGGCCAACAGTTAGCGCGCACCGGCCGCCGACTCTCCGGATCGGCCGGGAAACCTGCTTCGGCGGCATTGCCAGGGCCCCTGGTCCTGTCCTTGTCCGCCGTGACCAACGTGAATGACCTGTGGCGTTCACCAGGAGAATCAGCATGCATATCCTCGACTCCGTAGACGCCGGATCCTTCCGCGACAACGTCCCCGACTTCCGTGCCGGCGACACCGTCAACGTCCACGTCAACATCATCGAAGGCAAGAACACCCGTGTTCAGATCTTCAAGGGCTTCGTCGTCGGCCGCCAGGGCGACGGCATCCGCGAGACCTTCACGGTCCGCAAGGTGAGCTTCGGTGTCGGCGTGGAGCGTACGTTCCCCGTCCACAGCCCGGTCCTCGACAGGATCGAGGTCGTCTCCAAGGGCGACGTGCGCCGCGCGAAGCTGTACTACATGCGCGAACTGCGCGGCAAGGCTGCCAAGATCAAGGAGAAGCGCGACCCCAAGACGGTCAAGTAACCCTCTGGTGCAGTCCACCCCCGCTTCCCGGTCACCGGCCGGAGAGCACCCGAAACGCCGGTCCCATCCCGTGGGCTGGCGTTTCGTGTTCTCCGCCGTCGTCGTCGCGGTCCTCGTCACCGGACTCGTGCGCGGCTTCCTCGTCGACGTCTACTTCATCCCCTCCGCATCCATGGAACCCGTGCTGTCCGAGGGCGACCGCGTGCTCGTCACGAAGCTGGAGGACACGCCCGGGGAGGTCCGGCGGGGCGACGTCGTCGTGTTCGACGGCCGCGGCTCGTTCGACCCCATCACCGATCCGCGCAGCCTGCCCGAGCGCGTCGTCGCCGCTGCAGGCCAGTGGCTGGGGCTCACCGGCAGCGACACCGTCTACGTCAAGCGCGTGATCGGCGTCGGCGGGGACCGCGTGGCGTGCTGCGGCGACGACGGACGCTTGACCGTCAACGGGACGGCGATCGACGAACCGTACGTGTACCCGGGCGACGCGCCGAGCGAGGACGCGTTCGACGTCGTCGTCCCGGAGGGGCGGCTGTGGCTCCTCGGCGACCACCGCTCGGCGTCCATGGACTCCCGCTCGCTGCTGGGCGCGCCGGGCGGAGGGCTCATCGCCGAGGATCGGATCATCGGTCGGGCCTTTCAGCTAGTCTGGCCACTTGACCGGTTCGCCCCGGTCGAGCGGCCCGCGGCGACGTCGTAGCGGCACGGACGCCGTACCAGCAGGACCGCACCCGGGGTTGCGCCGGGTGTCACGACCACAGAGGAAACCTTTCACATGGCACGCAGCTTCCGCAGGAAGTCGCCCACGGGAGCCGAGGCACCCGCAGCACACGCGTTCGAGCCGGGCACCGGGGCCGCGGACGGCGCCTCCAGGGACTCCTCGCGTGGCAGGAAGGATGCCGACCGCGGCTTCGGTGCGTGGCTGAAGGAGATCGCCACGATCGTCGTGATCGCGCTGGTGCTGTCCTTCCTCATCAAGACCTTCCTGTTCCGGGCGTTCTTCATCCCGTCGGGCTCCATGGAGGAGACCCTCGAGATCGACGACCGCATCTTCGTCAACCAGCTCGTCCCGCAGCCCTTCGATCTCCAGCGCGGCGACATCGTCGTCTTCCGCGACACGGAAGGGTGGCTGCCGCCCCAGGAGGAGGCGCCGGTCAGCGTGCTGAAGGAGGCGCTGATCTTCATCGGCCTCGCCCCGGACGAGTCCCAGCAGCACCTCGTCAAGCGCATCATCGGCCTCCCGGGCGACCACGTCATCTGCTGCGACGCCGACGGCCGGATCACCGTCAACGGGGAACCGCTCGAGGAGCCCTACCTCTTCCCCGGCGCCACGCCGTCCGACATCCCGTTCGACGTGGTGGTCCCCGACGGCAAGGTCTGGGTCATGGGCGATCACCGGAACGCCTCGGCGGACTCACGCGCCAACGGCGACAAGCCCGGCAAGGGCTTCGTCACCATCGACGACATCGAGGGCAAGGCCGCCGTCATCGCCTGGCCCCTGAACCGGATTGGGTTCCTCGGGAACCACCCGGACGTGTTCGACGGCGTCCCCGAGCCCGCGCCCGCAGGATCATGACTCCACCCCGGACGAAGCGCATCGCGGCACCCACGCTGAGCGTCGAACGGTCCTTCGCCGCCGCGGGGCACCGGTTCATCGCCGGGTGCGACGAGGTGGGCCGGGGAGCGCTGGCCGGGCCGGTCTCCGTCGGGATCGTCGTCGTCGACCTGGACGCCGCGAGGAGCCTGCCCGGCGTGCGGGACAGCAAGCTGCTCCTGCCGGCGCACCGCGAGGCGCTGGTCCCGCGCATCCGCCGCTGGTCCGTCGCCTGCGCCGTGGGGCACGCCTCCGCCGCCGAGATCGACGAGCACGGGCTCATGGCCGCCCTGCGGACCGCCGGTGCCCGGGCCTGGGCGTCGGTCCTCGACACCGTCACCCCGGACGCCGTCATCCTTGACGGCAACCACGACTGGCTCTCGGCGCGACCCCAGGGACTGCTCTTCGAGACCGGCGGCGGGGCGGCGCCCGTCGAGCCCGCCCGCTGCACCGCCCCGGTGCACACGCGGATCAAGGCGGACCTGACGTGCCAGAGCGTCGCGGCCGCGAGCGTGCTGGCGAAGGTGGAGCGCGACGCCCGGATGGTGTCGCTCGCCGCCGGCCACCCCGCGTTCGGCTGGGACGGGAACAAGGGCTACGCCACCGAGGCGCACCGCGCGGCGATCGACGCCGCCGGGCCGAGCGAGTATCACCGGAAGACCTGGCGCCTGGGCCGTGCGGACGGCCCCGGCGCAGCACGCGTGGAAAGTGGAGGATGATGAACGGATGAGTGCCGAAGATCTTGAGAACTACGAAACCGACATGGAGCTCCAGCTCTACCGCGAGTACCGGGACGTCGTAGGGCTCTTCAGCTACGTCGTCGAGACCGAACGCCGGTTCTACCTGGCGAACACGGTGGATCTGCAGGCCCGTTCGGCTGACGGCGAGGTCTACTTCGACCTGACGCTGCAGGACGCCTGGGTCTGGGACGTCTACCGTTCGGCGCGGTTCGTGAAGAACGTCCGCGTGATCACCTTCAAGGACGTCAACGTGGAGGAGCTGTCGAAGTCCGACGACATCGCCCTGCCGAAGGACGGCACGCTGGGCAACTGATGCCGGCCTCCCGGCCGCCGTCAGGCGGTCGGGCTGTCGTCCGTCCCGCCGTACGGGAAGGCGTCGTCGCCGTCGATCGGCACGTCCGCCGCCTGCTCGAGCCGGTCGGCCTCGGAGCCGCCCGTCCCCTCGCCGGCGATCCCTCCGCCGGACCCGCTCTCGTCCTGGACCGCCGCGGCCTGCTCCTGCAGATCGGCCTCGGACCCTCCCGTCCCCTCGCCTGTCCCTGCGCCCGTGATCGTCCCGCCGGGCGCCGTATCGGCCGCCTGGTCCGGGACACCCTGCTCCTGCCGATCGGCCTCGCTCCCGCCGGCTGTGAGATCCTCTGCGGCCACCGTGTCCTCCTTCGGCTCGTACCGGCGCCACCACGGCGTCGCCCCACCACGGTACGAGGTCGGGCCCGTCGGATGCCACAGGATTCTGCGGTCGCGCTCCTCTCGCGTCACCCGGGCCCGGGGTTGTCCACATAGCCGTTCCCCGCGACCCGCGTCCGCTCCGGTTCCCCGAGTCTGGTGGAGGAGGTGAGGCCCATGCTGGCCAAGGATCAACTGGGACGTCGCGGGGAAGCGACGGCCGCCGCCTATCTGCAACAGGCGGGACTGAGGATCGTGGACCGCAACTGGCGGTGCCCGGCGGGGGAGATCGACCTCGTGGCGGTCGACGGGTCCACACTCGTGATCGTCGAGGTGAAGACCCGGAGCTCGGACGATTTCGGGCAGCCGCTGGAATCCATCACCGCGGCCAAGCTCGAGCGGCTGTACCTGCTGGCGTCCAGATGGGCGCGGGCGCACAGCCTGAGGTTCAGCGGGTTCCGCATCGACGCCGTCGGGGTGCTCGACGACGGCTCGGGGACCCCGCGGATCGAGCACGTCCGGGCCATGATCTGATGGCGCTCGGACGGACGTACGCCGTGTCCCTCGTCGGCATGAACGGGCACGTCATCGAGGTCGAGGCGGACATCGGGCAGACCCTGCCGGCCTTCGTGCTGCTCGGCCTGCCCGATGCGTCGCTCAACGAGGCCAAGGACCGCATCCGGGCGGCGGCTCGCAACGCGGGCGTCCCGCTGAGCCGGCGCAAGATCACGGTGAACCTCATCCCGGCGTCCCTGCCCAAGCGCGGATCGGCCTTCGACCTCGCCATCGTCATGTCGGCGCTGTCTGCAGCGGGGGACGTCCGCGGCTGCGGGACCACGGTCTTCCTCGCGGAGCTGGGTCTGGACGGGCAACTCCGACCCGTGCGCGGCGTACTGCCGGCGGTGATGGCGGCCGTGGACGCCGGGCACCGGGGCATCGTGGTGGCCGTGGAGAACGCTGCCGAGGCCGCGCTCGTCCCGGCGGCCGAGGTCCGTTCCTTCCGGACACTGGCCGAGGTGGCCCTCGCCTTCGGCGCGGACGCTGCGCTGGTGCGCCTGCCGGACCCGGTGGGCAGCAGCGGTCCCGGCCCCGCAGCGGCGCCGTCCGAGTCCCTGAAGGACCTCTCGGACATCGCGGGGCAACAGGAGGCCCGCTTCGCCCTCGAGATCGCCGCGGCGGGTTCCCATCACCTGCTCATGGTCGGACCGCCCGGCGCGGGCAAGACGATGCTCGCGGAACGCCTGCCCGGCATCCTGCCCGACCTCGAGGACGAGCAGGCCATGGAGGTGACGGCGATCCACAGTCTCAGCGGTGACCGGTACTGCACGGAACTCGTCCGGAAGCCCCCGTTCGAGAGCCCTCACCACACGGCGACGCCCGCGTCGATCATCGGCGGGGGCAGCGGTATACCGAGGCCGGGAGCGGCGTCGAGAGCCCATCGGGGCATCCTGTTCCTCGACGAGGCCCCGGAGTACGAGCGTCGCGTCCTCGAGGCGCTGCGGGAGCCGCTCGAAAGCGGTCGCCTGGTGCTCCACCGCGCGTCGGGCACGGCGTCCTACCCTGCACGGTTCCAGCTCGTCCTGGCGCTCAACCCCTGTCCCTGCGGCCTGGCCAGCGGCAAGGGGATCGACTGCCTGTGCACGGCCCAGCAGCGCCGGCGGTACTTCAACCGCCTGTCAGGACCCCTGCTGGACCGCGTCGACCTGCAGCTGGCCGTGCAGAGGGTGAGCCTCGCGGACTACGCGGATACCCGGGGAGCGGAGACCTCCGCCGCCGTCGCCGTCCGGGTTGCCGGCGCACGCGCCGCGCAGCGGGACAGGCTGCGGCGCTGGGACTACGCCTCGAACGCGGAGGTCCCGGGGCGTGTCCTGCGGGGTGAGCTCGCCCTCCCGCGGACCGTGACGGCGTCCCTCGACCTTGCGCTGGACAGGAATCTCGTCAGCGCGAGGGGCTGGGACAGGGTGCTCCGCGTCGCTTGGACGATCGCCGATCTCGCCGGCCGAGCGCGGCCGGAGGCGGACGACGTCGTCACGGCCCTGGCCTTCCGCATCCAGGAGCGTGCGGCGTGAGCCGGGCGGCGGGGGACACACTCGCCCGGGCGGCCCTCTCGCGGCTCTTCGAACCGTCGGACACGGTCGGCATGGCACTGGTGGCGGTCGTGGGCCCGGAGGATGCCCTGCGCATCATCCGCGGTGAGGTCGATGCGGGTCCTGCCGGCCGGCGCTCCCTGAGGGACGCCCTCGACCTGTCCGACGGTTCCGGGGATCCGCTGAAGGACGGTCTGGCCCGCTGGGGGCCGCGCCTGCAGGACCTCGCGCCCGAGCGGGACCTCGCCACACTGGAGAGACTCGGTGGCAGGCTCGTCACGCCCGAGACAGAGGAATGGCCGGAGGCGCTGGACGACCTGCAGCTCGCGCGACCCCTGTGCCTGTGGGTGAGGGGCCGGGCGCGCATCCCCACGCAGGCACGCCTCGCCGCGATCGTCGGGTCGAGGGACAGCACCGCCTACGGGGCGTCGGTGACGACGGAGCTCGCGGCCGGTCTCGCCCTGCGCGGCTACTCGGTGGTCTCGGGAGGGGCCTACGGCATCGACGCCCAGGCCCATCGGGCAGCGATCGCCTCGTCCCAGGAGAGCGACGTCCCTCCGACCATCGCCCTGCTGGCCTGCGGCGTGGACCGGTACTACCCCGCCGGCAACGAGGAGCTCCTGAGGACCGTCGCGGACAGGGGACTGCTGATCTCGGAGGTGCCGCCCGGCAGTTCGCCCACCCGCTACCGGTTCCTCCAGCGGAACCGGCTGATCGCCGCCCTGGGCGCCGTGACGGTGGTGGTCGAGGCCCGCTGGCGCTCCGGTGCCCTGAACACCGCCCACCACGCGGCCGGGCTGGGGCGCGCGGTCGGTGCCGTACCCGGTTCCGTGCACTCGGCGAACTCGGCCGGATGTCACCGGCTGCTCAGGGACGGCAGCGCGGTGTGCGTCACGGACGCCGCGGACGTCGCGGAACTCGCCGGACCGTTCGGGAGCTGTCCGTCGGGGGACCGGCGCAGGGAGGGCGCCGTCCATCGACGCGCGCAGGACGGACTGTCGATCCCCGACCTGCTGCTGCTGGACGGCCTGCCCCTGCACGCCTCGACGACCGTCGACAAACTGGCGGCCGTCGCCGGCCTTGCTCCACGCGACGTCCTCGCCGGACTGGCCCGCCTCGAACTGGCCGGTCTCGCTGCCAGGGCGGCGGGCGGCTGGCGCCGGAAGGACTGACAGGCATCGGAGTGCTCGGATCCGCAGAGCGACCGAACCCTGTGACCACCGGGTGCCGAGGTCCGACGCACTCGTGAAGCCACCCATGGCCCCCACCAATGATCACCACCAGTGAACGGATCAGTGAATCCACCAGGAGGACGTCGTGAACCGTAGCAACCCTGCCGTCGAGGACGAGCGATGGCACGTCGAGATACCGACACCCGTCGGGGTGCTGCGCATCGTCGCCGGCCCCACCGCGATCGTCGGTCTCTACCACGCCGACCATTCACCCGAACCTCCACCACGCCTCCTCGGGCGGCACGTACCCGGCGGCTCCGAGTGTGCCCCGAGCCGCCGCGACCCTGGCCGCCCGTGTGCCGCGACCGGTGCCGATAGTGCCGATGACGCTGTCGATGCTGTCGACCTCGATGCTGCCGACCGCGCGTCGGGTCCTCCGGCGCCCGCACCGACGCTGGCTCTCCTGCAGCAGGCGGAGGTGGAACTGGGGGCGTACTTCGCCGGCCGCCGCCACCGGTTCGCGGTGCCCGTCGACCTGCACGGTACCGATTTCCAGCGATCCGTCTGGGCCTCCGTTCAGGGCATACCGTACGGGCAGCACCGCAGCTACCGCGACATCGCCCGCGACCTGGGGAACCCCCGCATGGGGCGGGCGATCGGGGCGGCCGTGCGGGCCAATCCCGTCTCCATCATCGTCCCCGGGCACCGTGTCCTGAGCAGCACCGGTGCCGTCATCGGGTATGCGGCGGGCGCCGGCACGAAGACGGCGCTGCTCGACCTCGAGGCGGGCCCGGGGGCATCGCATTCCCGGGACCCCCGCTGAGGCGGGACTGCCCACGCCCCGGGCCTGTCGACGCCCCGTGCCGTGCGCGGGCGGCGATACTGGTACCGGAGGGACGATGACACACGAGAACACAGGACGAGGGCAGGCGCTGGCGGCGGCCGCCCAGGGCTTCGAGCTGTACCTGACGCGGGAGCGGAACCGCTCGGCGCACACCGTCCGGGCCTACCGCACGGACCTGGAACTCTTCTTCGCCCATGCGGCGCAGTCCGGGGTGGCGGCGCTGGGCGAGCTCGAGCTCAGCCATTTCCGGGCGTGGCTGGGAGCGCTGGACGCTGCCGGTATGTCCCGCGCCACCATCGCACGCCGGGCAGCGTCGGTCCGGTCCTTCATGGACTGGGCCGTCCGCGAGGAGCTCATCCCGGCGAACCCCGCCCTGCGCCTGCGCTCACCCAAGCGCAGCAGGTCCCTTCCCGCGGTTCTCAGCGGGCCGCAGACCGGGTCCCTCTTCGAGGACCTCGAGGACCGGTCCGTCGAGGGCGATCCCCACGAACTCCAGCGGCGGGCCATGGTGGAGGTGCTCTATGCCACGGGTGTACGCGTCGGGGAGCTGGTGGGCCTCGACCTCGACGACGTCGACACGGAGCGGCGCACGCTCCTCGTACTGGGCAAGGGCTCGAAGGAGCGCACCGTCCC
Source organism: Arthrobacter sp. Soc17.1.1.1 (assembly GCF_036867195.1). Taxonomy (NCBI): domain Bacteria; kingdom Bacillati; phylum Actinomycetota; class Actinomycetes; order Micrococcales; family Micrococcaceae; genus Arthrobacter; species Arthrobacter sp. Soc17.1.1.1. The sequence goes on along the minus strand of NZ_JBAJII010000001.1, from coordinate 2,293,587 downwards.
CTACGGGGTGCCGGCCGCCCACGCCCTCGACGACTGGCTCCGACGCGGACGCCCCCGATGGCTCACCGAGAAGAGCGGGCCGGCGCTGTTCCTGGGCCGCCGCGGCGGGCGCATCGACCAGCGCGCCGTCCGCGCCCAGGTCAAGGAGGCGCTGGACGCCCTCGGGGACACCGCGGCCCGCGGCCCGCACGCCCTCCGGCACACCGCCGCGACGCACCTGCTCGACGGCGGCGCCGACCTGAGGGCGGTGCAGGAGCTGCTGGGGCACTCGAGTCTCGCCACGACGCAGCTCTACACGCACGTGTCCGTGGACCGGCTCCGGCGCAGCTACGAGCAGGCCCACCCGCGCGCCTGAGGCCCGGGCTGCAGGACGCGCTCCGACGCCGCGGACACCTGCAGGAGGGCCGACGCACCTAGTGGCGAAATTCACGTCCGTCCGGCACAATAAGCAGTAGTTCGGTCGAGCCCGCACTCCGTGTGCGGGTGGGTCTCGTGAAGTTGCCGGTCATTGCGCGTTGCATCATCCGTTGAAGGTCGTTGGGGAAGACGTACCTACAGCTATGGAGGATGGAATGTCTGTTGTGATGGCGCGCGGTGTCTTGTACGTGCACTCAGCCCCTACTGCGTTGTGCCCTCATGTCGAGTGGGCTGTCGGCTCCGTGCTGGACAAGCGACTCGACATGGAGTGGACGCCGCAACCTGCCGCGCCCGGAATGCTCCGTGCCGAGCTCTCCTGGGTCGGTCCGCAGGGCACCGGAGCGCAGCTCGCCTCCGCCCTCCGGGGCTGGGCCCACCTCCGCTACGAGGTCACCGAGGAACAGAGTGCCGGTGCCGACGGCGGCCGCTGGTCGCACACGCCCGAGCTCGGCATCTTCCACGCCACCACGGACGTCCACGGCAACATCATGGTGACCGAGGACCGCATCCGCTACGCCTACGAGGCGGGAGCCGGTGATCCGGCGGCCGTCTACCACGAGCTGTCCCTTGCGCTGGGCGAGTCCTGGGACGAGGAGCTCGAGCCCTTCCGGTACGCCGCGGAAGGGGCTCCCGTGCGCTGGCTCCACCAGGTCGGCTGACGCGGCGACGCGCAGAGCACGCAAGACAGAGCACGCAGGACAGAGCACGTAGCAGGACAGGGCACGCACGAAGGGCGCCACCGGTGGTGGCGCCCTTCGTGCATGCCGAGGACGGCGGTCAGACGCTGCGCAGCACGATGACCGCGTTGTGGCCGCCGAAACCGAACGAGTTGCTCAGCGCCACGATGTCGCCCGACGGCAGGTCGCGCGGCGCGGTGACGACGTCGAGCGGGATCTCGGGATCCTGGTTGTCGAGGTTGATCGTCACCGGCGCCTTCCGCTCGTGGATCGCCAGCACCGTCATGACGGCCTCGACAGCGCCCGAGGCGCCGAGGAGGTGCCCCGTCTGCGACTTCGTCGCCGACACGGCCACCTGGTCGATGTGGGCGCCGAGTGCCGCCTTCAGCGCGGTGTACTCGGGCTTGTCGCCGACCGGGGTGGAGGTGGCGTGGGCGTTGACGTGCACCACGTCCTCCGCCTGCGCCCGCGCGTCGAACAGGGCCGCCTTCAGAGCCCGTGTGGCGCCGAGACCCTGCGGGTCGGGGGCGGTGATGTGGTAAGCGTCGGCGGTGACCGACGTGCCGCCGAGTTCGGCGTAGATGCGTGCGCCGCGGGCCAGGGCGTGCTCCTCGGCCTCGATGACGAGCGCTCCGGCGCCCTCGCCCATGACGAATCCGTCGCGGCCGGTGTCATAGGGGCGCGAGGCGAGTTCCGGTTCGTCGTTCCGCCGCGACAGGGCCTGCATGGACGCGAAGGCCGCGATGGGCATCGGGTGGATCGCCGCTTCGGCGCCGCCGCACATCACCACGTCCGCCTTGCCTGAGCGGATCAGCTCGAGTCCCTGGTGCAGGGCCTCTGTGCCGGACGCGCAGGCGGACACCGGCGTGTGCGCTCCCGCGCGGGCTCCGAGGTCGAGGCTCACGGCGGCCGCGGGTCCGTTGGGCATCAGCATCGGCACGGTCATGGGCAGCACCCGGCGGGGGCCCTTCTCGCGCAGGGTGTCCCAGGCGTCGAGCAGGGTCCACACGCCGCCGATGCCGGTGGCGAAGGCCACGGCGAGGCGGTCCTTGTCGACCTCCTCGATGCCCGAGTCGCGCCAGGCCTCACGGGCCGCGACGACGGCGAACTGCGTGGAGGGATCCATGCGCTTCGCCTCGACGCGGGAGAGGACCTCCGACGCGGGGGTGGCGATCTGGGCTGCGAAGGTCACCGGCAACTCGTACTGGGCCACCCAGTCCGCCTCGATGGTCCGTGCGCCGGAGACCCCTTTGAGGGAGTTGGCCCACATGGTGGGCACATCCCCGCCGATCGGGGTGGTTGCACCGAGTCCGGTGATGACGACTTTGCGTGGCATGGTCACTCTTTCGAAGCTAGGGCCTGCGCCGGCGGCACCGGAGCGGAGGGATGGGTGCGGCCGCCCACGGCGGGAACGCCGGGAGCGGCCGCAACCCCGGGAAGGGCAGGGACTAGGCCTGCGCGCCCGAGATGAAGGTGACGGCGTCGCCGACGGTCTTCAGGTTCTTGACCTCTTCGTCGGGGATGCGTACCCCGAACTTCTCTTCGGCGTTGACGACGATCGTCATCATCGAGATGGAGTCGATGTCGAGGTCGTCGGTGAAGGACTTGTCCATCTCGACGGACTCGGGGGCCAGACCCGTCTCCTCGTTGACGATCTCGGCGAGGCCGGCCAGGATTTCTTCGTTGCTAGCCATGATGGCTCCTTTTCTCTTGTCGCCGGAGCACCGGCGGGGTTGGTCAGACCGTGCTGTCACGGCCTGGGCTTGGAAACTAGGGGAGGACGACGACCTGCGCGCCGAATACGAGGCCCGCACCGAAGCCGATCTGCAGGGCCAGCTTGCCGCTGAGCTCCGGCTGTTCCTTCAGGGTCCGGTGCATGGCCAGGGGGATCGAGGCGGCGGAGGTGTTGCCGGCGTCCACGATGTCCCGTGCGACGTGGACGTGCTCGGGCAGGTTCAGCTGCTTCACCATCTCGTCGATGATACGGATGTTGGCCTGATGGGGGAGGAACACCGCCAGGTCGTCGGCGGTGACGCCGGCGGCGTCGAGCGCCCGCTGGGCGACCTTCGCCATCTCCCACACGGCCCAGCGGAAGACCGAGGGACCGTCCTGGCGCATGGTCGGCCACAGGCTCTCGGCCTCGGCACCGTCCTCCGCGGCTTCGGCGTCCGTGGCCACCACGCCGGCCGCGTAGTCGCGGACGTCCAGCAGGGACCGGGTCATGCGGATCGCCTCGTGCTTGCTGCCGTCGGAGCCCCAGACGGACGGGCCGATGCCCGCGGTGTCGCCGGGACCGATGACCACGGCGCCGGCGCCGTCGCCGAGGAGGAAGGAGATGGTGCGGTCGGAGTTGTCGATGAAGTCCGAGAGCTTCTCCACGCCGACCACGAGCACGTACTCGGCGGTGCCGGCGTGCACCAGGGCGTCGCCCTGGGCGATGCCGTAGCAGTACCCGGCACAGGCGGCGGAGATGTCGTAGGCGGGCGCCGGGGTGGCCCCCAGCCGATCGGCCAGCTGCGCGGCGGCCGAGGGGGTGGCGTAGGGGTGGGTCACGGTCGAGACGAGGACGGCGCCGAGCTGCGACGCGTCGATGCCCGAGGCGGCGAGCGCCTCCCGGGAGGCCGCCTCCGCCATGTCGATGACGCTCACGTCACGGGGTGCACGGTGCCGTGTCACGATGCCGGTGCGCTGACGGATCCACTCGTCGGAGGAGTCGATCCACTGGCAGACGTCGTCGTTGGTGACGATCACCTCGGGCCGGTATGCGCCGACGCCGAGGATGCGCGTGTGCTCGCGGAGGGGGGCTTGCTTGATGGCGGTGATGCTCACTGGGGTCCTTCGGAGGTAAGGGTCGGATCGAGGTCCGTGGTCCGCGAGTGCTCCTCGATGAAGCTGCGGGCCGCATCGAGGTCCTCCGGCGATTTTACGGCGAGGGTCGCCGTGCCGCGCATTCCGCGCTTCGCCAGCCCGGTCAGGGTCCCGGCGGGGGACAGCTCGATCATGCCCGTGACGCCCATGGCCTGCATCGATTCCATGCAGAGGTCCCAGCGGACCGGGCGGGAGACCTGGGCGATCAGGCTGTCCAGGTTGCCTTCGCCGGTGGCGACGGGGCGGCCGTCGAAGTTGGACATGAGGGTGGCTACCGGGTCCGCGGGCGTGAGCGACGGCCGGAGCGCCTCGAGTGCGGTGACGGCCGGCGACATGTGGGCCGTGTGGAAGGCCCCGGCCACCTTCAGGGCGATGACGCGTGCCTTGGCCGGAGGGTGCGCGGCGAGCCCGGCCAGCTGTCCGAGCGTTCCCGCGGCCACCACCTGGCCGCCGCCGTTCGCGTTCGCCGCGGTGAGGCCCAGCTCGGCGAGCCGCTCCAGCACCTCGGTGGCGTCACCGCCGAGGACGGCGCTCATGCCGGTGGGTCGGGCGGCGGCAGCCTCCGCCATGGCCGTGGCGCGCACGCGGACGAAGGCGACGGCGTCGTCCTCGGTGAGCGCCCCGGCCACCGCGGATGCCGTGAGCTCGCCGACCGAGTGGCCGGCGACGACGGTGGCCGCGGTGAGCGCGGAGCCGTCGAGGAGCACCCGGGCCGTCACGAGTCCGGCGGCCACGATGAGCGGCTGGGCGACGGCGGTGTCCTTGATGGTCTCCTCGTCGGAGACGGTGCCGTGCCGCACGAGGTCGGTCCCGGCGCGGTCGCTGAGCTCGTCGAGGTGCTCCCGCACCCCGGGGAGCTCGAGCCAGGGGCTCAGGAAGCCCGGGGTCTGTGAGCCCTGTCCGGGGCAGGCGATTGCAAGCACTGTTCCAGCTTTCCAAATCGGTGGGGCAATATCGGGTGTTCGGCTGAACCAAGCTGGCTGTGCCGTGTTGTAGGAAGTCTACAAGTCATCGGGCGGCGGGGCCGCGAGGCGCCCGACCACCAGCGCGGTCTGCAGCACGAAGGCCTCGCGGGCGATCAGCGGGTCCCAGCCGGTCACGTCGCAGACGCGGCGGAGCCGGTAGCGGACGGTGTTGGCGTGGACGAAGAGGGCCCGCGACGTCGCCTCCAGGGAGTGCCCGAGGGAGAGGTACGCGGACAATGTCTGCTCCAGGCCGTTGGACGCCGCGAGCAGCGGCCGGTAGATGGTCCGGACCAGGGCGCGCCGCGCGGTGTCGTCGCCGGACATCACGCGCTCCGGCCACAGGTCCTCCGAGGACACCGGCCGGGGCGCCCCGGGCCAGGCGCGGGCGACGGTGAGCCCCGCGAAGGCGGCCTGCGCCGAGGTGCTCGCCTCGACGAGCGAGTCCGACTCCGGGCCGAGGACGACGGCGCCGGCGCCGAACAGCTCGGTGACGCGCGGGTAGGCCTTGGCCGGATCCTTCACGCCGCCCAGCACGAGGATGAGCCGCTCGCCCTGGATGCCGACCAGCACGTCCTCGGCGAGGCGGCCCGTGACGCGCCGGAGTTCGTTGAGGAAGCCGGCGTCCGGTTCCTGCGGGGCGCTGCCCACCATGACCGTGATGCGCGCCTGTGAGGTCCAGCCGACCGCGGCGATGCGCGAGCGGAGCGCGTCCGAGCTCTCGCCGCGCAGGATCGCGTCGACGACGAGGGCCTCGAGGCGGGTGTCCCACGATCCGCGGGTCTCGGCGGCCCGCGCGTACACGTCGGCGGCGGCGAAGGCCACCTCGCGGGAGTATCGCAGCACGGCCTCGCGGAGGGGCCCCTGATCGGCGGCGGGGGCGAGGAACGGCACGTGGTCCTCGACGACCTGCACCACCACGCGGATGAGCTGCAGGGCCTTCTGCAGGCTGATGGAGCGGGTGAGCTCGGTGGGGGCGGTGCCGAACACGTCGCTGAGCACCCAGGCGGGGGAGACGGGCTTCTGGTACCAGTTGACGAAGGACGCGATGCCCTTCTGGGCCACCATGCCGAGGGCGGACCGCTCGTCGGCCCGCAGTCCGCGGTACCACGGCAGGTCCGTGTCGAGCTGCTTCAGGGTCGCCGTGGAGAGGGACCCGATCGTGGCGCGGAGCTTCTCGACGGTGGCGGGGTCCGCGGGGGCGGTCCCGGCGTTCATGGCGCCCGGGGCGTTCCGGGTGCTCCCGGGGACATCTTCGGGCTGCGGCATCCTCCGAGCATACGGTCTCCGCGTCCCCGGCTCCCATTTGTGGAGGAGCTACAAAAAGGGCGACGGCGGGAGCAGCACAGGGCTGCTCCCGCCGTCGCCCTCCGACGAGGCGTGAACGCTAGGCGTCGCCGCCGGCGTTGCCGGTGGTGCCGGCATTCACGTCGAGCAGGCGGTACTTCTCGATCGCTTCCTTCGGAGCGTTCGCGTCGACCTCCCCGCGGCGGGCGAGCATCTCCAGCGCGCGGACGACGACGGAGTGGCTGTCGATCTTGAAGAACCGGCGTGCTGCCGCCCGCGTGTCCGAGAAGCCGAAGCCGTCGGCCCCGAGCGTCGCGAACTCGTTCGGCAGAAACTGGCGGATCTGGTCGGGCACGGCCTTCATGAAGTCCGAGACCGCGACGATCGGGCCCGTCGCACCCTCGAGCTGCTGCGTGACGAACGGCTTGCGCGCGTCCGCGCCGGGGTTGAGGAAGGCCTCCTCCTCGGCGGCGAGGCCGTCGCGGCGCAGTTCGTTCCAGGACGTCACGGACCACACGTCGGCCGAGACACCCCAGTCCTTCGCGAGGATCTTCTGCGCCTCGAGGGCCCAGGGGACCGCCACGCCGGAGGCGAGCAGCTGGGTGCGGGGACCGTCGACCTTGGCCGGCTTGAGCAGGTAGATCCCCTTCAGCAGCCCTTCTACGTCGAGTTCCTCCGGCTCCGCGGGCTGCACGAACGGCTCGTTGTACACCGTGATGTAGTACATGACATTGCGGAAGGACTCCGGCTTGTCACCGATGTCGCCGTACATCCGGTTGAGACCGTCGCGCATGATGTGCCCGATCTCGTACCCGAAGGCCGGGTCGTAGGTGATCACGGCGGGGTTCGTCGATGCGAGGATCGGCGAGTGCCCGTCCGCGTGCTGCAGGCCCTCACCCGTCAGCGTGGTGCGGCCGGCGGTCGCGCCGATGATGAACCCGCGGGCCATCTGATCCGCCGCGGCCCAGATGGAGTCACCCGTGCGCTGGAAACCGAACATCGAGTAGAACACGTAGATCGGGATCAGCGGCTCGCCCTGCGTGGCGTAGGCCGTGCCCGCGGCGGTGAAGGCCGCCATGGATCCGGCCTCGTTGATGCCGGCGTGCAGGATCTGGCCCTCGATGGACTCCTTGTACGCCAGGACCAGGTCGCGGTCCACGGACAGGTAGTTCTGGCCGTTCGGGTTGTAGATCTTCGCCGTGGGGAAGAACGAGTCCATGCCGAACGTGCGCGCCTCGTCCGGGATGATCGGCGCGATTCGCCGGCCGAACTCCTTGTCACGCATGATGTCCTTCAGGATGCGGACGAACGCCATGGTGGTGGCGGCCATCTGCTTCCCGGACCCGCGCTTGGCCATCTCGTACGCCTTGTCGCCCGGCAGGACGACGTCGGCGTGCTTGGTGCGACGCTCCGGCACGAAACCACCGAGTTCGCGGCGACGCTCCATGAGGTACTTGATCTCGGGTGCGTCGGCGCCCGGGTGGTAGTACGGGGCGTTGTAGAGGTCGTCGTCGATCTGCTCGTCGGTGACGGGGATGCGCAGGTGGTCGCGGAACGCCTTCAGGTCGGCGTTGGTCAGCTTCTTCATCTGGTGGGTCGCGTTGCGCCCCTCGAAGTGCGGGCCGAGGCCGTAGCCCTTGACGGTCTTCGCGAGGATGACGGTCGGCTTGCCCTTGAACTCCGTGGCCGCCTTGTAGGCCGCGTAGACCTTGCGGTAGTCGTGGCCGCCGCGCTTGAGCTTCCAGATCTCGTCGTCGGAGAGGTCCTCGACCATCGCCTTGGTCTCCGGCGACTTCCCGAAGAAGTGGTCGCGGACGAATCCACCGGACTCGGCCTTGTACGTCTGGTAGTCGCCGTCGGGCGTCTGGTTCATGATGTCGACCAGTGCGCCGTCGGTGTCCTTCGCGAGCAGCGAGTCCCACTCGCGCCCCCAGACCACCTTGATGACGTTCCAGCCGGCGCCACGGAAGAACGCCTCGAGCTCCTGCATGATCTTGCCGTTGCCGCGGACGGGTCCGTCGAGCCGCTGCAGGTTGCAGTTGATCACGAAGTTGAGGTTGTCGAGCTTCTCGTTCGCGGCCAGCTGGAGCAGGCCGCGCGACTCGGGCTCGTCCATCTCGCCGTCGCCGAGGAAGGCCCAGACCTGCTGGTCGGAGGTGTCCTTGAAACCGCGGTTGTGCAGGTAGCGGTTGGACTGCGCCTGGTAGATGGCGTTCATGGGGCCGATGCCCATGGAGACCGTGGGGAACTCCCAGAAGTCGGGCATCAGGCGGGGGTGCGGATAGGAGGACAGCGCGTGTCCCTCCTTCGACTTCTCCTGCCGGAATCCGTCCAGGTCCTCTTCGGTGAGGCGGCCCTCGAGGTACGCCCGTGCGTACATGCCGGGGGAGGCGTGACCCTGGAAGAACACCTGGTCACCGCCGCTCGGGTGGTCCTTACCCTTGAAGAAGTGGTTGAAGCCCACCTCGTACAGGGTGGCGGCACCGGCGTAGGTCGAGATGTGTCCGCCGACGCCGATCTCGGGCCGCTGGGCGCGGTGCACCATGACGGCGGCGTTCCAGCGCAGCCATGCGCGGTACTTGCGTTCGATTTCCTCGTCGCCGGGGAACTCGGGTTCCTGGTCGGCGGGGATGGTGTTGACGTAGTCCGTCGTCGTGACCATGGGCACGCCCACGGACTGCGCACCGGCACGCTGGAGGAGCGAACGCATGATGTACTGCGCGCGCTCGGTGCCCTGGGTGCGAATAAGCTGGTCGAGGGATTCGATCCACTCCGCGGTCTCCTCGGGATCGCCGTCGGGCTTGCCGACGGTCAGACCGCTCAGAATATCCGCCGTACCTTGTTCTGCAGCCACGCGATATCTCTCCACTTCCACGGATCGTGTCCGTGTCGCTTAATGCCTGCGCACGGCTCGTTCGGCCCACGCAGAGATGCAGGCCCGGCGCTAGCGCCGCGGCCATATACCGCCTCACTCTATCGCCGCCATGCGGTCCGTGCGTAGCGGGATCAGGGTCTCGGTGCAGATTACGCCGAGGGCTTGCACACACTCGGTCCCGCCGCGCGGGCAACCGGCCGCGGGCAGCCCAAATCCGCGGGCTGGCTTGATGCTTGGCGTATAAAGGTGTTGGCTGGTAGCCATGTACATCCATACGAGGGCCGTTCACCCGACAGTCCCGTCTTTTCAGGAGGAGCTAAGTGAGCGAGGCTGAAGCCGCCACTGCGGTCAACGTGGCAGGCAAGTTGGGTTTCAAAGACGGCGACCTTGTCCAGGAACTCGGCTACGACGACGACGTCGACTTCGACTTCCGCGAGCAGCTCGAGGAGGGCATCGGGTCCGAACTCCTCACGGAGGACGACCAGGATGTCGTGGACGGCGTCATCCTGTGGTGGCGGAACGGTGACGGTGACCTCGTCGACGCCCTCGTGGATGCCCTGACCTCCCTCGGTGCCGCCGGCGTCGTCTGGCTGCTCACCCCGAAGTCCGGCCGGCCGGGCTACGTCTCTCCCGCCGACGTGCAGGAAGCCGCTCCCACCGCCGGGCTGCACTCCACGTCATCGGCCGGTGTCTCCCGTGAATGGTCCGCGACGCGGCTCGTCAGCCGCCGGAAGCAGTAGGCCTTGGCGCTGGACGTAGGGGCGGTTGCCCCGGACTTCTCGCTGGCGAACCAGTTCGGCGAGACCGTCGAGAGCAGCTCCCTGGTCGGAGGGGCCGTCGTCGTCTTCTTCCCCTTCGCGTTCTCCCGCGTCTGCACCGATGAGCTCGGCCAGCTCCGCGACAACCTCGACCTCTTCGACGCCGCCGGTGTGACGCTGGTGGCGGTCTCGGTGGACCACAAGTACACGCTGCGCGCCTTCGCCGACGCGAACGACATCTCCTTCGACCTGCTGGCCGACTTCTGGCCGCACGGCGCCGTCACCCGCGCGTACGGCGCGTTCGACGACGACCGCGGCTACGCCGAGCGCGTCAGCTACGTCCTGGACGGCTCGGGGACGGTCCGCGCCCTCGTGTCCTCCCCCCACGGGCAGGGGCGGCCCATCGCCGACTACGCCCGCGCGCTGAGCTCGGTCGAAGCCGCGCTGTGACCGAGCGGCCGGGCCAGGGGCCGGAGGATCCGCCCGGACCCGCCGACAACCCGAGGCTCGGTCTGACGGGGTTCGTGAGCACCCCTCCCGCGGACGGCCTCGCCGAGCTCGACCCGGAGGAGCGTCGGCTGCTCGACCGGGCCGTGGCGCTGCTGGCCGGCCACCGGCTCGCCGTGCTGACCGGCGCCGGCCTCAGCACGGACTCCGGGATCCCCGACTACCGCGGACCCGGATCGGTGCCGCGCAGCCCCATGACGTACCAGCAGTTCGTCGGCGACGAGGCACTCCGACGCCGCTACTGGGCCCGCAACCACGTTGGGTGGCGGCATCTCCGGCGGGCGGACCCAAATGCGGGCCATGCGGCCGTGGCCCTGCTGGAGCAGCGCAACCTGCTCTCCGGCCTCATCACCCAGAACGTGGACAAACTGCACTCCTCGGCCGGCAGCGTGAACGTCATCGACCTGCACGGCACCTTCGACCGCGTGGTGTGCCTGCAGTGCGCGTCCACCTTCCCGCGGTCGCGGATCGCCGAGATCCTCGAGGAGCTCAACCCGGGGTACCTCGAACGCGAGTCGGATGCCGGGGACGTCGCACCGGATGCGGACGCCGACGTCGACGACACGGGCGACTTCGTCATGGCGCCCTGTCCGGTCTGCGGCGGCATGCTCAAACCCGACTTCGTCTACTTCGGCGAGAACGTGCCCAAGGCGCGCGTCGCGGACGCCTACGCGATGGTCGACGACGCCGGCGCCCTCCTGGTGGCCGGGTCCTCCCTGACCGTCATGAGCGGGCTGCGGTTCGTGCGCCACGCCTTCAAGGCAGGCAAGCCCGTGGTCATCATCAATCGCGGGCACACGCGGGGGGACGAGTTCGCCTCGCTGAAGATCGAGGCCGGCGTCTCCGAGGCCCTCAGCTACCTCGCCCGGGAGCTGCCCGACCTGCCGCGCGCCCAGGGGATTATCCGCTACCGATGCGAGTAGTTCGAGGAAAAGCCGCGTAAGTACTACTGTTTCCGTGCCCGGCTGGCCGTCATAGGTTCATCCCATAGGTCTCATACATCGGGGTGGAAAATGCGTTCTTCAACCAGGTCTCTTCTCATCGCTCTCGGCACGGCAGCGGTGATCGTCGTCCAACCCCTGCTCATGGATCCGGGAAGCCGGGCGGCGCAGGATGTCCCCGTGGTCGCTGCGGCGGAGGCGCCGGTACCGGCCGCGGAGCCGGTCACCGTGCGGGACGGCGTGCAGGACGGCGTGCAGGACGGCTCCGGTGCCTCCCGGCCGGGCGCGCCCGCTGCGTCCGCGGATGCGCCGCCGTCCCCGGCGCCCCCTCCGTCCGGCAGCGGGATGGGAGGCGACCTGCCGCCGGGGGATCTTCCTACACCGCCCTACCCGCAGTGCCCGATCACCGAGGCCGGCGCCTGGTGGACGGACCCGGGCGACCCCTACACCTGCATCCCGCCCGGATCGCGGCCCTTCCACGAGCCCACGCCACCCGGGATCGACCCCGGGCTGCTGGAACCGATCTTCGAGGAGCCGGGCACGGCGCCGGCTCCGGGGGACGACTGCCGCACCACCGGGGCGCTCCGATGCACCGTCACGATCATGGGCCAGGACTATGTGGTGACCTTCGCGGACGGCAAGCCCGTCGGCGTCGTGGAGATGCAGGGCTAGACGTCCTGCCGGGAAGTGCCCGGACAGCACGAAACCCCGTCCTCCCGGACCGTTGGCCTGGGAATGACGGGGTTTCTCGTGGTGGGTCCTACCGGGATCGAACCGATGACATCCACGGTGTAAACGTGGCGCTCTACCAGCTGAGCTAAAGACCCATACGCCGCGATGCGCCGTGCCAGCGACTGCCGGACGGCTGCATCACGAGGGACGACTATACCGGCCGGCCGCGGTGTTCCGCCAATCGGGGCGGCCGCTACTCGCCGGCGGCGAGCTGACCGCATGCGCCGTCGATCTCCTTGCCGCGGGTGTCCCGCAGCGTGGTCGGGATGCCGGCGGCACGGAGGCGGTTGATGAACTCGGTCGACACGCTCTTCTCGGACGCGGTCCAGATGGAGCCCGGCGTGGGGTTCAGCGGAATCGGGTTGACGTGCACCCAGCCGCGGCCGCGCTGGTTCAGCTTCTTCGCCAGGAGGTCGGCACGCCAGGCGTGGTCGTTCATGTCCTTGATCAGCGCGTACTCGATGCTCACACGCCGGCCCGTGGTGCGGTAGTAGTTGTACGCGGCGTCGAGGGCCTCGTCCACCTTCCAGCGGGTGTTGACGGGGATGAGCTCGTCGCGGAGCTCGTCGTCGGGGGCATGGAGCGACAGCGCGAAGGTGACCGGCAGCGATTCGGCCGCGAGCTTGTTGATGGCCGGTACGAGGCCCACGGTGGAGACCGTGATGTTGCGGGCCGACATGCCGAGCCCCTCCGGGGAGTCGTCGACGAAGCGGTGGAGGGCGGCCATGACGCGCTTGTAGTTGGCCAGCGGCTCACCCATGCCCATGAAGACGATGTTCGTGACGCGGTCGGCGTCGTGCCCTCCGTCGGTGCGCAGGTCGCCGAGGGCACCCTCCGCCAGGGCGCGGTTCGCGGCGACCACCTGGTCGACGATCTCCGCCGTCGACATGTTGCGGGTCAGCCCGGCCTGGCCCGTGGCACAGAACGGGCAGTTCATGCCGCAGCCTGCCTGGGAGGACACGCAGAGGGTCACACGCCCGGGGTAGCGCATCAGGACGGACTCCACGAGGGCGCCGTCGAACAGGCGCCACAGGAACTTGATGGTGTCGCCGTTGTCCGTGGTCAGGCGCTTCACCTCGGTGAGCAGCGGCGGGAACATCGCCGAGACCAGCTCCTCGCGTCCCGCCTTCGGGAGGTCGCTCATCATTGCAGGGTCCGTGGTGTAGTGCGTGAAGTAGTGGGTGGACAGCTGCTTCGCGCGGAAGCCCTGGTGACCCAGCTCCTTGAGGCGGTCCTGGCGTTCGGCGAGCGTGAGGTCCGCCAGGTGCACGGGCGGCTGGCTGACCCTCGGGGACTTGAACTGCAGCAGGGGCCGGCCGTCGCTCGAGACGATGGGCTGCGCACCCTCCACTTCGGGCCGCACCTGGGGGCGCGCGGAAGCGGTGGGGGCAAGGGCGGGGGTTACCGTAACGTCGGACATCCTTATCATTCTTTCACGGATGGCGCCAGCGTCCCAGCCGGGAACCTGTCGCGTCGGACACGCCGCCCGCAGCAGCCCGCCGACCTGTGTCGCCGAGGTGTCTCCGAGGTGTATCGCAGGCCTCGCGCCGACGCCTGACGCCGACCTGTGGCACGGACCTGTGGCACTGACCTATGACGCTGACATATGACGCGGCGGACGCGGCGCGTCTGGCGGCGGTGCCGGCACGGTAATAGTGTGAAAGTGACCGGGCGGCCGGCGGGGGAACGCCCCGGACGCCGGCTGACGCACCGGCCGATGCAGCGTCCTGCATCCAGCTGACTAACGACGGAGAAGACATTGAGCGCACAGATCGGCGTCACGGGCCTGGCAGTCATGGGAGCGAATCTCGCACGGAACCTCGCGCGCAACGGCTACACCGTGGCCCTGCACAACAGGTCCGTGGAGAAGACCGACGCGCTGCTGCAGAAGCACGGCGAGGACGGCGATTTCGTCCGCACCGAGACACTGCAGGAGCTCGTCGACTCCCTGGAGAAGCCCCGCCGCGTGCTCATCATGGTCAAGGCCGGCAAGCCGGTGGACTCGGTGATCGACCAGCTCACCCCGCTCCTCGAGCCCGGCGACATCGTGATCGACGGCGGCAACTCCCACTACGAGGACACGCGCCGCCGGGAGGCGGCCCTGTCGCAGCACGACCTGCATTTCGTCGGCGTCGGTGTGTCGGGCGGCGAGGAGGGCGCGCTCCTCGGCCCGTCGATCATGCCCGGCGGATCGAGGGAGTCCTACGACTCCCTCGGCCCGATGCTCGAGAAGATCTCGGCGAAGTACAACGGCGAGCCGTGCTGCCGCTGGATCGGCACGGACGGCGCAGGGCACTTCGTGAAGATGGTGCACAACGGCATCGAGTACGCGGACATGCAGGTCATCGGTGAGGCGTTCGACCTCCTCCGCTCGGGCGCCGGGATCGAACCGGCGGACCAGGCGAAGATCTTCACGGACTGGAACAGCGGCACGCTGTCCTCCTTCCTGATCGAGATCACCGCCGAGGTCCTCGGGCACACCGACGCACGCACGGGCAAGCCCTTCGTCGACGTCGTCGTCGACGCGGCGGGCCAGAAGGGGACCGGCCGCTGGACCGTCGTATCCGCGCTGGAACTGGGCAGCCCGACGTCGGGCATCGCCGAATCCGTGTTCGCGCGCGCCCTGTCCTCGCAGCTCGAGCAGCGGCTCCAGGCCCAGGACGTCCTGCAGGGACACGAGGGGACCGTCGAGCTCCCGGACACCTTCGTGGAGGACGTGCGGCTCGCGCTCTACGCCTCGAAGCTGGTCAGCTACGCGCAGGGCATCGACATGCTCACCGCGGCGGCGAAGGAATACGGCTGGGAACTGAAGCTGGACGAGATCGCGTCGCTGTGGCGTGCCGGCTGCATCATCCGTGCCGAGCTGCTCGACGACATCATGAAGGCGTACGCCGTGGCCGACGAGCGTCCCGCGAACCTGCTGCTCGCCCGCGCGTTCGCCGAGGCGATCGCCGGCGCGGTCCCGGCCTGGCGCCGCGTGGTGGCGACCGCCGTCCAGCTGGGCATCCCGGTGCCGGTGTTCTCGGCGTCGCTGACCTACTACGACGGCCTGCGCCGCAAGCGCCTGCCGGCCGCCCTGACCCAGGGTCTCCGCGATCTGTTCGGTGCCCACACGTACAACCGCGTGGACACCGAGGGCACGTTCCACACCCTTTGGGGCGAGGACAAGTCCGAGATCAGCGCCGTCGACACGCACTGACGCTTCTCGACAGCAAGCGCAGACGACGGAAGCCCCGGACCACGGTCCGGGGCTTCCGTCGTACGGGGCCTGAAGGGTGGGGTACCGAGGTGACCCGCCTAGATGTAGAGGGCCGGATCCACGTACTCCGCCGGATCGACCGCGGGCTGTGTCTCGCGGCGCGAGTCCCGGTGCCTGAACGTCGCCGGGATGCCGGTGACGATCGAGTCGGGGGGCGTGTCCTTGACCACGACGGCGTTCGCGCCGACAGCGCTGCCTGCGCCGATGGTGATGGGTCCCAGCACCTTGGCGCCCGCGCCGACGGTCACCCGGTCGCCGATGGTGGGGTGGCGCTTCACCTTCTCGAGTGAACGTCCCCCGAGCGTGACCCCCTGGTACAGCATGACGTCGTCGCCGATCTCAGCGGTGCTGCCGATCACGATCCCCATGCCGTGGTCGATGAAGAACCTGCGCCCGATGGTCGCCGCCGGGTGGATCTCGATCCCCGTCAGGGCCCGCGCGAGCTGCGACAGGACCCGCGCCGGGAAGCGCAGGCGCTCGTCCCGCCACATGCGGTGGGTCAGGCGGTGCACCCAGATGGCGTGCAGCCCGGAGTACACGACGGTGTTCTCGAGGGACCCGCGGGCAGCCGGATCATGCGTGCGCGCGGTGTCGAGGTCCTCGCGCAGTCGTTCTAGGAAGCTCACCGGTTACCTTCTGGAGTGGATCGATACGAACGGGGTGTCGAGTCGGACGGCGTCAGCCGCGGATGTCGTCGAACAGCACCGTGGAGATGTAGCGCTCGCCGAAATCGCAGACGATCGCCACGATGAGCTTACCGGCGTTCTCGGGACGCTTCGCGAGCTCGAGGGCCGCCCAGACGATGGCTCCCGAGGAGATACCGCCGAGGATCCCCTCCTGGGTGCCGAGGGCCCGTGCCACGCGGACGGAGTCCTCCACCGTGGCGTCCAGCACCTCGTCGTAGGCCGCGCGGTCGAGGTTCTCGGGGACGAAGTTCGCCCCGAGGCCCTGGATCTTGTGCGGGCCGGGGGCACCGCCGTTGAGGATGGGGGAGTCCGCGGGCTCGACGGCGACGATCTGCACGCCGGGCTTGCGCTCCTTCAGGACCTGGCCGACACCGGTGATGGTGCCGCCGGTACCGACGCCTGCCACGAAGATGTCCACCTCGCCGTCGGTGTCCTCCCAGACCTCCTCGGCCGTGGTGGTGCGGTGGATGGCAGGGTTCGCCGCATTGGCGAACTGCTGCGCCCAGATGGCGTTCTCGGTCGTCGCGACGATCTCCTTCGCGCGCTCGACGGCGCCCCGCATGCCCTCGGACCCCGGCGTCAGGACGATCTCGGCCCCGTAGGCCCGCAGCATCACCCGTCGTTCCGTGGACATGGTCTCCGGCATGGTCAGGAGCACCCGGTACCCGCGTGCGGCACCGACCATCGCCAGGGCGATCCCGGTGTTGCCGGAGGTACCCTCGACGATCGTGCCGCCGGGCCGGAGCGCGCCGGCCTTCTCGGCTGCGTCGATGATGGCCACGCCGATGCGGTCCTTGACGCTGTTGGCCGGGTTGTAGAACTCGAGCTTCACCGCGACCTGGGCGTCCAGGCCCTCGGCGAGGCGGTTCAGGCGGACGAGGGGCGTCCGTCCCACGAGCTGGGTGACGTCGTCGTAGATCTTTGCCATGGGGAGCCTGCCTGTTCTGGAAAGGGGAGGGGCGACGTCGGTCGTGGCGGGTGGGACGCCTGCCCCCGAGCGACGGCGGTCAGCTTAACGGGTGACCGTCGCAGCACCTAGGCGGCAAGCCACTGGGCGTAATATTTGCGGGCCTTCGACAGCTTGGGGTTGATGATCACCTGGCAGTAGCCCTGCTCCGGGTGCTTGGCGTAGTAGTTCTGGTGCCACTCCTCGGCCACATGGAACTGCGGAAGCCGGCTGACCTCGGTGACGATCGGGTTCTTCCAGTTCTCCTGGTTGCGTCGGATCGCGTCCTCGAACAGCGTCTTCTGCTCGGCGTCCTGGTAGTACATGACGCTGCGGTACTGCGTGCCGACGTCGTAGCCCTGCCGGTTCAGCGTGGTGGGGTCGTGGGACACGAAGAACATGTCCAGGATGACGTCCTCGGGGATGACGGTCTCGTCGAACGTCACCGCCACCACCTCGGCGTGGCCCGTCATGCCGGAGCAGACGGAGTCGTAGTCGGGGTGCCGCGTGTGGCCGCCCGTGTAGCCGGACACCACCTCGGTCACGCCGCGGGTCTTCTGGTAGAGGGCATCGAGGCACCAGAAACAGCCCCCACCGAGCACGAAAGTCTTCATGACTGTGTCAATGCACGGGGCGCCCCGATGATTCCCGCCCGTCATCTGCCGTGGGTGAACCCGGAAGGGTTGGAGGGGCGGCACGGCGGCGGGTATTACTGGTGTCATGGAACAGACAGCGCACGACGGCGTCGGCCGGGCAGGAGCCGCGGGGAGCGAGGGTTCGCCCGCCGTCTCCGCGCGGGCAGTGCCCGCACCGGACGTCCGCGTGCCGACCGTCGGCGAGGTCCTCGTGGCCATCGAGGAGCTGTGGCCGGAGAGCCTCGCCGAGGGGTGGGACGCCGTCGGGCTGGTGGCGGGCCGGACCGGGAACAGGGCCGCGAAGATCCTCTTCACGGTGGACCCGACGGCCGCCGTCCTCGACGAGGCGCTCGACTGGGGAGCGACGATGATCGTGTCCCATCACCCCCTGCTGCTAAAGCCGGTTTCCACCGTGGCGGCATCCGGGTTCAAGGGTGAGGCCATCCACCGGCTGATCGAGGCGGGCTGCGCCCTCGTCACGGTGCACACCAACGGCGACAGCGCCGTGGGCGGGGTGTCCGACGTGCTCGCCGACGCCCTCGGGCTGCAGGACGTCGAACCCCTCGCACGGGCTGCGGACGGACTGCCGGAGGAGGGGATCGGACGCGTGGGCGACCTCGCGGAGCCCGTGCCCCTCGGGGAGTTCGCCGAGACCGTGTTCTCGATCCTGCCCGCCGTGGCCGGCGGCGTGCGCGTCGCCGGCGACAAGGACGCGCACGTGCGCAGGATCGCCGTGTGCGGAGGGGCGGGCGACTCCCTGTTCGACCGCGTCCGCTCGAGCCACGCCGACGTGTACGTGACGGCGGACCTCCGCCACCACCCGGCGTCGGAGGTCAGGGAGGCCGCCGCCGACGGCCCGCCGTACCTGATCGACGTCTCGCACTTCGGCAGCGAGTGGCTCTGGCTCACCCCGGCGGCGGACGCCCTCGGCAACGTCCTCTCGGACCAGGGCTTCACCACCGACATACGCGTCAGCGGGGTCAACACCGACCCCTGGGACTTCGTGCTGACGCCCGGCCACTGACAGGCCCTGACCCTCCGCGCGGCCCGGGTGGCCTAGGCTGGGACGACGCGTCCGACCCGCCCGTCGAGCCCCATCCGTCCGACCCTGGAGGTTACCCGTGGCCAAGGCTGCACCTGAGGAACAACTCCGCCTGCTCGACCTGCAGGCCCTCGATTCGACCCTCAACAAGCTCTCCCGCCAGGCCGTCGCGGCGCGCGGCAACCCCGCTCTCGGCGCCGTCGCCGCCCGCGTGGCCGAGGTGGACGCCGAACTGGTGCGGGCCACCACGGAACTGGGCGATCTCGAGCGTGAACTGACGCGCGCCGAGGACGAGGTGCAGTCCGTGGTGAACCGCCTCGAGCGGGACGAGAAGCGCCTGAACAGCGGCACCGGGACGTCGAAGGACCTCACCGCACTGCAGCACGAGGTGGCCTCCCTGACGAAGCGGCGCTCCGACCTCGAGGACGTCGAACTCGACGTCATGGAACGGGTGGAGGCGGCCCGCGCCGCCCGCGCCGAGGTCCAGGAGCGCACCAACGCCGTCCGCGCCGAACTCCGTGGCCTCGAGGAGGCGCGCGACCTGGAGCTCGCGGACATCGACGTCCAGCGCGTCGACGTGCAGGCGCGCCGCAACGACCTCGCCTCGACCTTCGACACCGCACTCCTCGCCGTCTACGAGCGGATCCTCGTCAAGCGCGGTGTCGGTGCCGCCCGGCTGTTCCACGGCAAGTCCGAGGGATCGGGCATGCAGCTCAGCCCCGGCGACCTCCGCGACATCGCCGACGCGGCGCCCGACGACGTGGTGCTGTGCCCCGACTCCGGCTGCATCCTCGTCCGCTCGAGCGACTGGGGACCCCAGAAGCCGTGACGCACCAGCAACTCTTCGACCCCTACGAGCGCGACGACTCCGACTCCCCGGCGGCCGCGGACGGACCCGCCCGCCTCGTCGTCGAGGCCGACGGGGGCTCCCGCGGCAACCCGGGGCACGCCGGCTACGGCGCCCTCGTGCGCGATCCGGACACGGGGCGGATCCTCGTGGAGAAGGCCGCGTACATCGGCAAGGCCTCCAACAACGTCGCCGAGTACTCAGGCCTCGTCTCGGGGCTCGAACTCGCCCAGGAGATCAACCCGCGGGCCGCGGTCCACGTGAAGATGGACTCGAAGCTCGTGGTGGAGCAGATGTCCGGGCGGTGGCAGATCAAGCACGCCGACATGAAGGTGCTCGCGGCGAAGGCGCGCAAGGTTCTCGACCCGCGCCGCGTGACGTACGAGTGGATCCCGCGCGAGCGGAACAAGGACGCCGACCGGCTCTCCAACGAGGCCATGGATGCCGGCATGGCCGGTGTGCCGTGGAAGCCTCGCGCCGCCGCGCCGGACCCCACGCCGGCGGCAGCCCCGCCCGCGGAGGAGGCTCCGCGGCCCGCGGGCCGGCTGCACCACGTCGAGGTGTGGACCGGGGACCTGACCGCCGCGGAGGCGAGCCTGGGCTGGCTGCTGGAGCGCCTCGGGTTCCCGCGCAGGGAGTCCTGGGAGCACGGGGTCAGCTTCGGGTCCGACGACTTCTACATCGTGCTCGAGAGCGGGCCGGACGTGACATCCGGCGGCCACGAGCGCCGTCGCCCCGGGGTGAACCACCTCGCCTTCCGCGCCGGCACACACGCCGCCGTCGACTTGCTGGCACGCCGTGCCGCGAGCCACGGCTGGTCGCTGCTCTTCCCCGACCGCCACCCCTTCGCCGGCGGGCCGGACCACTACGCCGCGTACCTCGAGAACGCCGAGGGGTTCGAGGTGGAGCTGGTCGCCGACTGACGGACGTCAGTCGAGCACGATGTTCAGCTGCGCGGGCTTCCGCGCCGTCGCCGGCTCGAGGTCCGCTGTCCACTGCTCACGGGCCGCGGCGAGGAGCGCCGACGGCGTCGCGGGGGCCGCGCCGCGTCGCGTGAGCAGGTGCCGGGCGAACTCGCCGCGCGTGTGCTTGGCGAAGTGGGACACCACGGTCCGCCGGCCGTCGCGCAGCTGGAAGACGTTCACGGCGGCGCTCTGCGACGGCGGCGGGCTCCACGCCGCGGCGTAGGTGCTCGACCGGCAGTCGACGATCAGGCCCGTGCCCGCGTGCTCGGCGAGCGGCAGGGCCAGCTGCTTCTTCCAGAAGGACGCCAGGCGGCCCGTGCCGGGCAGGTCCACCGCCATGGACAGGCGGTAGGCGGGGATCCTGTCACCGAAGCCGAGGGCGCCCCAGAGAGCGGATACGACGACGCACTGCTCCCGCGCCCTGCGTTTCTGCACCGGCGTCATCCGGGAGTATCCGAGGGCCTCGTACAGGACCCCCGCGTAGACGTCGTGGGCGGGCGCCGCCGGGGCGACGTCGAGCACCAGGTTCCGCTGCACGTCCTCGACGAGGGACGCCCCGACACCGAGGACGGCGTGCGCGTCATGGTCGGCACTGGCGGTCTTCAGGGCCGCGAGCACGGAGCGGCGGGCGTCATTGAGCTCGGGGAAGTGGAGGTCCTCGAGCCGCACGGGGCTGCCCGTACGGGCGGCGGACTTGCCTTCGGACGGGGGGAGCAG
The DNA here is from genome assembly GCF_036867195.1 of Arthrobacter sp. Soc17.1.1.1. NCBI lineage: Bacteria > Bacillati > Actinomycetota > Actinomycetes > Micrococcales > Micrococcaceae > Arthrobacter > Arthrobacter sp. Soc17.1.1.1. Next base: position 2,272,466 of record NZ_JBAJII010000001.1, on the reverse strand, counting down.
GATCAGCACCGATCAACCCTATCGGACGCCGGCGGCCCTCCGGTCGCCGTCGAGCCGGCCCGTAGAGCCGTCTAGAATGGACCACGGATGGGTCGACCAGGCGGCCGCGTTGGACGGTGCGCTCGCGCCCGATCCACCGAGGAACGTCCGGGCTCCGCAGGGCAGGGTGGTGGGTAACGCCCACTCGGGGTAACCCGCAGGCCAGTGCCACAGAAAAGAGACCGCTGCGTGCTGCAGGCTCCGGCCGGCGCAGGCAGTAAGGGTGAAAAGGCGGTGTAAGAGACCACCAGCACGCCGGGTGACCGGCGTGGCTCGGTAAACCCCACCCGGAGCAAGGCCAGACAGTGTCCGCTCGAGGGCTGCCCGCCCGAGGGCACGGGTAGGCCGCTGGAGGGCGTCGGCAACGGCGTCCGTAGATGGATGGCCGCCACTCGCACGTCGGCGACGACGCGCGATGACAGAACCCGGCGTATCGGTCGACCCATCCCTCGCCCGCCTCCAGCCCACGACCGGCGGGCTGCCGCAGGATTCCCGGCGCGTCGCGCGTCCGTGAAGGCCGCGCGCCCGCATAACCTGTGAACACCGCCGTGGGTCTCCTCGATGAGCACGACGGTACGAACGGGTCGGCCTACCGCTGGGGCTAAGGGGCTGACCCGTTCACTTTCCTGAGAAAACGACCGAGAACCGACCGCCGGCGCTTCCCGGAGCAGAAGTAAGCGGCCCCCCGTACCTGGTCTCAAGAGGTAGGGGGACCGCCCGGCGTCTATAGCCGCCTCAGGAGTCGATCGACCGCGGTACTGCTGGGGGAACGACCGCGGGACCGACTCCCACTGTTCATTCTCCGCTTCCGTCGGTGGTGCGGCAATCGAGGAGGGCCCCTCTAAGCCATGGGAGAACGTGGGAACTCCTACGGAAGATGCCGTAGGCAACGGATTATCGGATGTGATGCACGCTCCGTCAAGACCCTGCCAAGTCGCCCGGACCGGGATCCCCGTCGCGTCCCGGGGCGTCGCGGTGCCTGGGCTAGGGTGATCGGATGAGCGCAGGGGGTAGGGGAAGCCGATGGCTTCTGGCGCGCAACCGGAACTTCCGGGCCCTCATGGTCTCGAGCACGTTCGGGGTGTTCGGCAACGCGGTGGCCGCCGTGGCGCTGCCCGTCATCGCCGCGGTGGAACTGCGGGCCAGCGACTTCGCGGTCGCCGCCCTGGCCGGCATGACGTTCCTGCCCTGGCTCCTGTTCGGTCTCCTCATCGGCGCGTGGGTGGACCGCCTGCCCCGCCGGCCCGTGATGCTGGCGGCACTGGCGGTGCGCGTGCTGGTCCTCGCGCTCCTCCCGCTCGGGTACTGGCTGGGCTTCCTCAGCACGCCGCTGCTCTTCGCCGCCGCCTTCGTGGCAGGGGTGGCGTCCGTGTTCTTCCAGCTGGCGGACTCAGCCCTGGTGCAGCAGGCGGTGACGCCCGATGAGCTGATGGAGGGCAACGGCCTGATCACCGGGTCCGGCGCCGCCGCGGACGCGGCGGGACGGTCGATGGCGGGGTGGCTGGCCGGCGCGGTGGGAGCGTCCAATGCGCTGATCGTGCAGCTGGCCACCTCGGTGGTGTCGCTCCTCGCCCTGCTGCGCCTCGACGTGCAGGAGATCGTGCAGCCGCAGAGCGACCGGCGCATCCTGCGGGAGATGTCCGAAGGGCTGCGCTACACCTTCAGCACCGCACCGCTGCGGGCCATCCTCCTCAACGCGGCGCTCTGGAACCTCGGCGGCAACATCGCCGCGTCCCTCCTCGTCGTCCTGGTCCTGCGGACCCTGGGGGAGTCGGAGGTGTGGCTCGGGCTGCTGCTGGCCGCCGCGTCCGTGGGCGGTGCGGTGGGTGGCACGACGGCGAACGCGCTGGGGGAGCGCTTCGGCTCCGGACCGCTCTGGCGCTGGTCCATGGTGCCGGGTGTGCTCGGTTACGCCTCGCTCCTGGTGCTCACACCCGGCTGGGGCATGCTGTGGGGCGTGGCCGGCATGTTCGTCATGGGTGCAAGCGTCGCCTGGAACATCGTGGTGGGCTCGAGCTTCCGCCAGCGCGTCTGCCCGCCCGGCATGATGGGTCGCCTCGGCGCGGCGTCCCGCACGGTGTCCTGGGGCATGCTCGCGGTCGCGAGTCTGCTGGCCGGCATCCTGGCCGAGACCATCGGGGTGCGCGAGGCCGTGGTGGTCGGCGTCGTGATCGCGTGCCTGGCACCGCTGGTGGCCCTTCTCGGACCGCTGCGGGGCGTCCGGCGACTGGAGGACCTCGTCGAGGCGCCGGCACCCGACGCACGCTCGGGCGCGGCGACGACCGCCTGATCCGACGCAGGGAAGCGCCCGTGTCCGGCGGGACCGCCCGCCGGCGTCAGTGACCGAACGGGTCGGGATCGACGCCGGGCATCCAGGTCAGTCCGGGCACGCCCCACCCGTTGCCCTTCATGGCCTTCCTGGCCTTCCTCGTCTGCCGGGCGTCGAGGCGGTCGACGTACAGCTTCCCGTCCAGGTGGTCGAACTCGTGCTGCATGCACCGTGCGAACCACCCCGTCGCCTCGAACTCGACGGGCGCACCGTCACCGTCGAAGCCCGAGATCCGGGCCCACTCGGCGCGCTTGAGCGGGAACGCCTCCCCGGGCACGGACAGGCAGCCCTCGGCCTCGTCGTCGGGATCCGGGTCGGATCCGGGCACCTTCGAGGTCACGAGGGTCGGGTTGACGAGGACCCCGCGCGCCGGCACGTCGTCGTCGTTCTCCATCCCGTACACGAACACGCGGAGACCCACGCCGATCTGCGGTGCGGCGAGGCCGACCCCGTTCGCGGTGTCCATGGTCTCGAACAGGTCGGCGATGAGCGTGCGCAGTCCGTCGTCGAAGGCCTCCACCGGCTGCGCGCGCCGATGCAGGACGGGCTCACCCGTGATGACGATGGGATGGACGCTCATAGGACCTACCTGTTCTGGGCGGGACGGTCCGCGATGGACCGTCCGATGGATTCACGCATGATCTCGCTGGTGCCACCGAAGATCGTCAGCAGCCGTGCGGCAAGGAAGGCCTGCGACACGGGGTACTCGAGGATGTACCCGTAGCCGCCGTGCAGCTGCAGGCACCGGTCGGTGATCGACTTGGCGCGCTCGCTGGCCCACAGCTTGGCCTGGGCGGCGGACGTCGGGGTCAGGGTGCCGGCGTTGAAGGCGAGGACCGCCTGGTCGACGAAGGCCTCCGTCACCTCGATCTCCGTCAGAATGTCCGCGAGCACGTGGCGGGTGGTCTGGAAGTCGAGCACGCGCTCCCCGAAGGCACTGCGGTCGGTCACGTACCGGAGGGTCTGCTCGTAGGTCGCCCGGGCGAGGGCGGCAGCGGCGACGGCGATGCCCAGGCGGCCCTGGGGGATCTGCTCGAGGCTGTAGCGCAGGCCCTGGCCCACCTCGCCCACGAGGTCCGCACCGGGGACGCGCACGTTGTCGAAGAACAGCTCTGCCGTATCCGAGGCGCGGAGCCCCATCTTGTCCAGCTGACGCCCGGGCGTGTACCCCTCGCCCCGGCGCACCATGAACAGGGAGAAGGAGTCGCTGGATCCGCGGCCCGTGCTGCCGTCGGTGCGGGCGAGCACGAGGGAGGCATCTCCGCTGATGCCGTTGCCGATGAACACCTTCTGGCCGGTGATGAGCCAGTCGTCGCCGTCGCGGACGGCCCGTGTGCGGATTCCCCGCAGGTCGCTGCCCGCCCCGGGTTCGGTCCACGCACAGGAGGTCACGATCTCGCCGGAGACCATCCCGGGGAGCCACCGCTCCTTGAGGTCGTCGGAGGCGTGCGCGAGCAGGTGCGGGAGGACGAGGTCGTCGTGCAGGTGGAAGGCGAGTCCGACGGCGAGGTGGTTGCTGCGGGCGAACTCCTCGTCGAGGACCGTGCGGAAGCGGTAGTCGGACATGCCCGCACCGCCGAACTCCTCGGGGACCGCGAGCCCGAGCAGGCCCTGCTCGCCGGCGGCGGTCCAGACGGACCGGTCCATCATGTGCTGCTGATCCCACCCCGCGTAGTGGGGGGCGACGGCCCGTTCGTTGAATTCGCGGGCGACGTCGCGGAAGAGCTCGTGATCCTCGTCGAACACTGTGCGTTCCATGGTTCCTGGTCCTTCGGTGCTGGCAGCCGCGGGCATCGCCCGAGGGCTACCGTCCGGGGCTGGGCTGGGTGGGCCGCAAATGCGTATGCCGCCCCGGATCATCTCCGGGGCGGCATACACGGCCAGGACCTTCCCTGGCACCTGAGGGTGAGTAACGGGGGTTGAACCCGCGACCTCCTGGACCACAACCAGGCGCTCTGCCAACTGAGCTATACCCACCATGTGTCGTCGTCGGCCAGCCCGTGGGAACCCCGTCCGGACTGTCAGCGACAGGCAGCGGATACAAGTTTACACACATTTCGGCGTGCTCCCGACACCCGGGCCGGGTGTCCTCCGGCGCGCCTCAGGGAGCGACGCTAGCGGCGATGGCTTTGCTCGTGGCAGAGTCCGGGCCCGGCGAGGGCACGAAGACCGCAGCGCGGTAGTAGCGCAGCTCCCGAATCGAATCCTCGATGTCGCCGAGGGCGCGGTGCCCGCCCGTCTTGGGCGGCGCCTGGAAGTAGGCGCGGGTGTACCAGCGGCGCGCGAGTTCCTTGATGGTCGAGACGTCGATGACGCGGTAGTGCAGGTGGTCGATGACGAGCGGCATGTCCCGGGCGAGGAAGTTCCGGTCCGTGCCGACCGAGTTGCCGGCCAGCTGCGCCTTGCGCGGCTCCGGCACCCATGTGCGGATGTAGTCGAGCACCAGCTGCTCGGCCTCGCCCATGGTGATCCCGCCGTCGAGCTCCTCCAGCAGGCCCGACGTCGTATGCATCTGCCGGACGAAGTCCCCCATGTGCGCGAGGGCCTCGGCGGTGGGCTTGATCACGACGTCCACGCCCTCGCCGAGGATGTTGAGTTCCGAGTCGGTGACGAGGACGGCCACCTCGATCAGCCCGTCGTGGGCCAGGTCAAGCCCCGTCATCTCGCAGTCGATCCAGACGATGTGTTCACTCGATATCGGCATTCGACCAATGTACCGTCCGGGACCGACGCCCCGGCCCGCCGGGCGAGGGCACGTGACCAGCCGCCCTGGGGCCGTACCGGAGGGACCCGCGCAGGGGCCCGCGCAGGGGCCCGGTGCTAATATTCAAACAGTCCGCTCGGGGCTGCGGGGAGACCTGGGTGCCCCCGCCGCTTCCGGCACAGGGCACCGCGGTGCCCGCCGTCCGATCACGACCCGTCGGCGGCCCGAGAACGTGGGCATGCGACGCCGACCTCCTGCCTGCCGACGATTGGAATCCCCAGATGCCCGCCCAGGTCCCCCTCACGAAGGTCGAGACGCAGCCGGGCCCGAACCGCCCCGACGTCGCCGTCGTGCAGGGCTTCGTCGGTTCGCTGCTGATGTGGATGGGATCCCTCGGCGTCGGCTGGCTGTCGCTGGCCTCCGCGGAGTTGAGGCGGAACCCCGTCATCATCTGGCTGCGCTTCGAACCCGCGGGCGCTGTCCTGTCCGTGCTGCTGCTCGCGCTCGGCGGCATGCTCCTGATCCGGGCCTGGCTGCGGCTGGGCCAGCGGCTGAACGGCTGGTCGGACGAGACCCGCCCCTACGTGCTGAAAGCCATCGTCGCGTGGACCATCCCGCTCGCCGCCGCGTTGCCGCTGTTCAGCCGCGACGTGTTCGCCTACATCGCGCAGGGCCAGGTCATGGTGGCCAAGCTCAACCCGTACGTGGACGGCTACTCGCAGATCTCCAACTACCTGCAGATCGGCGCCGACGACCTCTGGGCCCAGAGCCCCACCCCGTACGGCCCGGTGTTCCTGTGGATCGAGGAGGGCATCGTCAGGATCACCGGCGGGCACCCCGACACCTCGATCATCCTGTTCCGGGTCGTCGCGCTCATCGGCGTCGCCCTGTGCGTCTACTTCGTGCCCAAGCTGGCGGAACTGCACTCCATCAACGCGAACCGCGCCCTCTGGCTGACCGTCGCCAACCCGCTGTTCCTCATCAACTTCGTGGCCGCGATCCACAACGACTCCCTGATGATCGGCCTCGCGCTCGCCGGGCTCTACTTCGCGGCGACGCGGCGGCCGCTCCTCGGCATCCTGCTCATCACGCTCTCCGTCGGCATCAAGCCGATCACGCTGATCTTCCTGCCCTTCGTCGGGCTGATGTGGGCGGGCAGGGGCGCGTCCTGGCCGCGGCGCTTCCTCTACTGGTTCCTCACGGCCGGGCTGTCCCTCGGCATGCTCTGGATCATGGGGATGGTCAACACCTTCGGCTTCGGCTGGGTGGGCGCGCTCAGCACCCCGGGCAGCGTGTGGATCTGGTACGCACCCATCGGCTTCATGGGCCTCGTCATCGCGACCCTCGGCGACGCCGTCGGACTCAACGGCTGGGACATCACCAACGCCTTCAACACCCTGGCCCGCGTGGCCTCCCTGGTGATCATCGCGCTGCAGATCTTCCGCGGCGACCACAGCCGGCTCGTGCGCCGGCTCGCGTTCGCCTTCGCCGCGATCGTGCTGCTCTCGCCCATGATCCAGTCCTGGTACGTGGTGTGGCTGATCCCGCTGTTCGCCGTCACCGGCATCCGTGACGACTGGCAGGTGAAGTTCCTCTACTTCACGGTGGCCTTCTTCATGGTCTACGCCATCACGGACCAGCTGGACATCTTCCCCTACTTCGACCTCAGCCTGATGATGGCGCGCCAGGTGGCCGCCGTCGTCGCCCTCGCGTTCGCGCTGTACCTCGTCTTCGTGGACCGCAGCACGAAGGTCCTGTTCCGCAAGTGCTACCGTCCGCTGGAACCCGGGCAGCTGCACTGACCCGTGCTCCGCCGGTCCCGTCCGCGGGCCGTGCAGGACACTGGGCATGCGGGACGGGCGCGGAGCGGCGATACTGAGCAGATGATTGAAACAGGAACGACGACGTACACCGGCGAGTTCGAGATCACCGGGTGGGACGCCGAGCCCTACACCGAACCCGGCAGCACCGGTGAGCTGTCGAGGGTGCGCGCCGCGAAGGTGTTCGAAGGCGAGATCAGCGGAACCAGCACGGCCGAGCTGCTCATGGCCGGCAACGACGTCGGCGCCGGGTACGTGGCGTCCGAGCAGTTCGTGGGGACGGTGGGCGAGCGCACCGGGGCGATGACGGTGCAGCACTGGGGCGTCGCGGAGGGCGCCGAGGCGGCCAGTTCCGGTCACATCGTGCCCGGCTCCGGTACGGAGGGGCTGCGCGGCATCTCCGGCAAGGCGATCTACTCGCAGGACCCGGACGGACAGCACCGCCTCGAGCTGAGGGTGAGCTTCCCCGGGGACGAATGAGTCCGGACCGGCCCGGCGGCCGGAACCGCCCATAGTAAACTGGGCGCACTGCCTCCGTAGCTCAGGGGATAGAGCAGGGGCCTTCTAATCCTCTGGTCGCAGGTTCGAATCCTGCCGGGGGCACAGTACGAGGGCCGGACGCCGTGCGTCCGGCCCTCCGCTGTCTGTTCGTCCGCCCGGGCTAGGGGCGGTTGCCGGTGTCGAATCTCTCGTCGTACACCCGCCCCGCCTCCTGGAGCAGATCGTCGTGCAGCCTCCCGAGCGGCACCACATCGGTGAGGAGTGGTTCCGAGTCGGGGCCGCGGCCCACGCACCGGCCCCTCAGCACCCACGGGAAGCGCTCTTCCTCCTCCTCCGCCAGATGCCGGTACTGGCAGACCTGCCGGGCGAGCCAGTCCGTGAGCGGCCGCGTCCACCACTGCTCGGGCGTCAGCGGGTTGACGGACAGGCCCGGCAGGTCCAGTCCGCTCTCGCCGTCCCTGCTCGTCCCGCCGCTGTCGGCCTCGAAGCCGGAGGAGTAGCGGAGGTACACCGTCCAGGGCCCGCGCACGAGTTCGCAGAGTTCGTCGAGGGTGGCGATGACGCGCTCGCCGGTATCGGGCTCTGTAGGTGCTGCGGTGTCCGGGTCTGTGTCTGGTTCTGTTGCTGGTTCTGTGTCCGGTCGGATGTCGGTGCCGGGTGCCGACCCCGTGCGGGTAGGTGCTGCCGTGTCCATCTCTCCATGCTAGGAACCGGACACCATGCGCCCCAAGAATCGATCCGCACGCCACCGGTACTTCCGCTCGCGCCCTCCTGTGCTCTAGGGGCGCCCGGGGAGCGGGGTTGTCCACATAGGAGGTCCCTAGTCCCGCGGGGGAGACCTGCCCGGCCCACGCTTGACCGGGGCGCACCTCGCCGCTCCTCCGATCTACGGAAGGACAGACCCATGACCGACACCATCACCGTGCGCGGCTACGTCGCCACGGATGTGCGCCTCACCTCTGCCCAGAGCGGGCTGGCGATTGCCGGTTTCCGCATGTGCTCCACCGAACGCCGCTTCGACCGGGAGACGAACGCGTGGGTGGACGGCCACACCAACTGGTACTCCGTGTCGATGTTCCGGCAGCTGGCCACGCACGCCGGGGCCAGCATCAAGAAGGGGGACCGCGTGATCGTCACGGGCCGGTTGAGGGTACGGCCGTGGAGCACCGCGGACGGCCGGACGGGCACGTCGGTGGAGATCGACGCCGACACCGCGGGCCACGACCTGATGTGGGGGACGGCGAACTTCCGGAGGACGACGGCGGACCGCACGGACGAGCGGGCCGTGACGGGACAGGAGGACCAGCCGGGCGGCGCTGGGGACGGCGGCCTGCCCGAGGGCATGGACATCACGACCGGCGAGCTGTACGACCCGGCCGCGGACTTCGAGGAGGTCGGCGACCCGGCAGATCCGGCAGGGCCCGGTCCTGCCGACCATACGGACCGGCCGAGCAAGGAGGAGGCCGCGGAGAGGGCGGGCGTTCCTTTCTGACAGCCCGCGGGCGGGGCCGGTCGGCTGCCCGCGGATCACCAGGGGCTGCCCTCGGACACGGTGCAGGGCGGAAGCGCCGCGCGTCGGAAACAGCGGGGCGGGCCGCGGCTGCATGGCAGGATGAACACGTGATCACCGCCGTCCCCGCCCAGCCCGACCGCCCGACCACCGGCCGACGGCGCACCGCGGGCGCAGCGGCGCTGGCCGCGGTCCTCCTCGCACTGAGCTCCTGCGCGGCCTCGCCCGTCATGGAGACTCCGGCTGTCTCCGCGGCACCGGCGGACGAACCGGGTGATCCCGCCACCACGGCGCCTCCACCGGAGGGCCAGGACCCGCAGGCCGGTACGGCGCCGCCGGAGGACGACCTCTCCGGAGTGTCCGGCGCGGTCGATTCCGCGCTGCGGGCGCTCGCGGCGGGTCAGGACGCGGTCACCAGTGATCAGGTCCGAGGCGCGATCGAGCAGGGGTTCGCGGCGTCGGGCGCCGCGGCGGAGACGGTCGAGGTGACGGTCGACAGGACCCCGACCGGTCTGGACGTCGACGCGATCCAGGGCGCCGGCCTCCTCGAGGGGCGCTGCGTGTTCGGGGAGGTGCGCGAGGGCGTCGTGTCGGTCGTGGTGCTGCCGGCGCTGGCGTCGGGCCGGTGCTTCGTCGGCGACCAGCGGTGACCAGCGGTCAGAGTGTGAGAACACCCTGAGCACCCACTAGCCTTGGGACATGGCGGAATTTATCTACACAATGACCAAGGCCCGCAAGGCCGTCGGTGACAAAGTCATCCTCAACGATGTCAGCATGTCGTTCTTCCCGGGCGCGAAGATCGGCGTCGTCGGCCCGAACGGCTCCGGCAAGTCCACCATCCTGAAGATCATGGCCGGCCTGGATACTCCCTCGAACGGTGAGGCCCGCCTGAGCGCCGGCTACAGCGTCGGCATCCTCCTGCAGGAACCGCCCCTGAACGAGGAGAAGACCGTGCTCGGCAACGTCCAGGAGGGCGTGGGCGAGATCTACGGAAAGATCCAGCGCTTCAACGAGATCTCCGAGGAGATGGCGAGCCCGGACGCGGACTTCGACAAGCTGCTCGACGAGATGGGCAAGCTGCAGGAAGCGATCGATGCCGCCGACGCCTGGGATCTCGACTCCCAGCTCGAGCAGGCCATGGACGCCCTGCGCTGCCCGCCGCCGGACGCCGACGTCACCGTCCTCTCCGGTGGTGAGCGACGCCGGGTGGCGCTCTGCAAGCTGCTGCTGCAGAAGCCGGACCTGCTGCTCCTCGACGAGCCCACCAACCACCTGGACGCCGAGAGTGTGCTCTGGCTCGAGCAGCACCTCTCGTCCTACGCCGGTGCCGTCCTGGCCGTGACCCACGACCGCTACTTCCTCGACCACGTGGCTGAGTGGATCGCCGAGGTGGACCGCGGCAACCTGTACCCCTACGAGGGCAACTACTCCACCTACCTGGAGAAGAAGCGCGCACGCCTGGAGGTCCAGGGCAAGAAGGACCAGAAGCTCTCCAAGCGCCTCACCGAGGAACTGGAGTGGGTCCGGTCCAACGCCAAGGGCCGCCAGACGAAGTCCAAGGCGCGCCTGAACCGCTACGAGGAGATGGCTGCGGAGGCTGAGCGCACCCGGAAGCTCGACTTCGAGGAGATCCAGATCCCGCCGGGCCCCAGGCTCGGCAGCCAGGTCATCGAGGCCCGCGACCTGCGCAAGGGCTACGACGACCGGATCCTCATCGACGGGCTGTCCTTCTCGCTGCCCCGCAACGGCATCGTGGGCGTCATCGGTCCCAACGGCGTCGGCAAGACCACGCTGTTCAAGACCATCGTGGGTCTCGAACCCCTCGACGGCGGCGAGCTGCGCATCGGCGAGTCCGTGAAGATCTCCTACGTCGACCAGTCCCGCGCCGGGATCGATCCCAACAAGAGCCTCTGGGAGGTCGTCTCGGACGGCCTCGACTTCATCCAGGTGGGTCAGGTCGAGATGCCGTCGCGCGCCTACGTGTCGGCGTTCGGCTTCAAGGGACCGGACCAGCAGAAGAAGGCCGGGGTGCTCTCCGGCGGTGAGCGCAACCGCCTGAACCTCGCGATGACGCTGAAGCAGGGTGGCAACCTGCTGCTCCTCGACGAGCCGACCAACGACCTGGACGTGGAGACGCTCTCGAGCCTCGAGAACGCGCTGCTCGAGTTCCCCGGCTGCGCCGTCGTCGTCTCGCACGACCGGTGGTTCCTCGACCGGGTGGCCACGCACATCCTCTCCTACGAGGGCACCGAGGATGACCCGGACGCCTGGTACTGGTTCGAGGGCAACTTCGACGCCTACGAGCAGAACAAGGTGGAGCGCCTCGGACCCGACGCCGCCAAGCCGCACCGCGTCACGCACCGCCGCCTCACCCGCGACTAGCGGCGCGGCACAGGTCGTGCTGCGCAGGTTGTGATGCACAGGACCTGATGCAGGAAGAGGGACACGGCGCATGCCGTGTCCCTCTTCCATGGTCCGGGATCCGCCCGGACGCGGCCCGGTCAGGCCGGCGGGATGCGGATCATGCCCTCCTGCGCCACGCTCGCCACCAGCTCGCCCTCCCGGTTGTAGATGCGTCCCGCGGCCAGGCCGCGCGCACCGGATGCACTCGGCGAGCTCTGGACGTACAGGAGCCACTCGTCGACGCGCACGGGGCGGTGCCACCACATGGCGTGGTCGAGGCTGGCGACGCTCATGCCCGGCTGGATCCAGCTGAGCCCGTGGGGCCGGAGGATCGGTTCGAGCAGGGTGTAGTCGCTCGCGTAGGCGAGGGCCGCGCGGTGGAGGTCCGGATCGTCGGGCAGCGGTCCCAGGCTCCGCATCCACACGGCGTTCCGGGGCTCCCGGGAGCCCTCGTTGGTCAGGTACAGCGGGGCGTCGACGTGCCGGATGTCGAAGGGACGCTCGAAGGCCCATGCCCGGGCGACGGGATGGTCGAGCCGGCCGAGGAGATCGGCGGTGGTCGGCAGGCTCTCCGGATCGGGCATGCCGGTGGGCATGGTGTCCTGGTGCACGATCCCCTCGTCGGGGGTCTGGAAGGACGCGATCATCGACAGGATCGGGACGCCGTTCTGGTAGGCGTGCGTGCGGCGCGCCGAGAAGGACCTGCCGTCCCGCAGCCGCTGCACCCCGAACGTGATCGGCTGGTCCGAGTCCCCCGCGCGCAGGAAGTAGGCGTGCATGGAGTGGACGTCGCGCGACGCGTCGACGGTCCGCATCGCCGCGATCAGGGACTGGGCGAGCACCTGGCCGCCGAAGACACGGCGTCCCGGCTGGCGGGCGGAGGAGCCGACGAAGATCTCCTCGTCGGTCTGCGCCCCCTCGGCACTGCTGAGGTCCAGCAGGCCGAGGAGCGCCTGCGTCGGATCGGTCGGGGGCGCCGCGGCGGCGGCCTCGTGCGGCTGATCGGTCATCGTGGTCCTTGCGGTGTCGACGGAAGCGGGAACGGCTACGTCCGACACTAGACGGACGCATCCGCCCTGCTCAAAACCACGCGCAGCCCGACCGCAGGAGCGACCGCAGGCCGGAGCCCCGGCGATTCCCTGAGAGGATTGCATCATGCCCCCCGTGAACACCTTCCCCCTTCACCTGCGTTTCGGCGACGAGGACTCGTACGGCCACGTGAACAACGTCCGGTTCCTGCAGTTCCTCGAGGACGCGCGCGTGCACCTGATGAGCGGGTCCCGGCCCGGTGGTTCGTTCATGGACCTGATCGACCCGGACCACTACACGCTCGTGGGGCGCCAGGAGATCGAGTACCGTGCGCCGTTGAACTTCAGCACCTGCCCCGCTGCGGTGGACCTCTGGGTCACGTCCGTGGGCGGGTCGAGCTTCGAGCTCGGCTACGCCGTCCGGGACCGCGTGGACGCCGAGGGCAGCACCACGAGTGCACTCGCCGCGACCACCATGGTGCTGGTCAGCAGGTCCACCGGGCGGCCCGTGCGTCTCTCCGACGCCCAGAAGGATGTGCTGCTGTCCTGGCAGGGGCCGGCCGTCCCGTTCCGCCGCGCCCGCGGGAAGTAGGGATGGGCGTGGGGTCCTCGGAGCTTCGGTTCGCCGATGCGCAGTCGGTGGCGGATTTCCGCACCTTCACCGCGCGAGCCCGGGCGAGCGACGACGGCGGCATGCGGCTGGTGGGCGTGGGCCGCGTGGCGGCGGCCTACGTGCGGACCCTCGGTCCCACGGTGCTGGGGGAGCCGCTGCCCACCGTGCTCGGGCTCCGCACGATGGCGCTCAGGGAGGAGGCGGACGTGGACGTGACCGTCTCGCTGGGGTCGGTCCTCGACAGGCTCGCCCGCATGTCCGTCGACGACGTCGTGTTCCCGGTCCCGACGGTCCCGGTCACCGGGACCTGGGCAGGGATCCTTCCGCCCCGCTCCGGCTGGACGCCCGCCGGCGAGGTGCCGTGCGCCGACCTCGACCGGGCGGCGAGGGACGGCATCGCCGAGGTGGCCCGAAGCCTGCCTGATCGCGCCGGCGCACCGCTCGTGAGCAGTGCGCGGGCCGCCGTCTGGGGCCGGCCCCTCGGCGGCGCGGCCGGCCCGGTGCCTGCGGGAGCCGCGTTCGGCGCGTTCAGCCTGGGCTTCCTCGCCCCCGATGCCGCTGCGACGATCCACGTCAACGGCCGCTGGTCCCGCGTGAGTACCGCCCGGGGGCACATCCTCGTCCGCGCCGCGGCCGTCCTCTGACGAGGACGGCCGCGGCCGTCGTCCGATCGAGACGGAGGGGACGCCGGCATACGGGCGCCCGGCGGGCGCCGCCGGGCTAGTCGGCGGAGTTGACCATCGAGTGCGCGGCCCGGTCGAGGTAGTCCCACAGGGTCGCCTCGTGCAGGGGAGCGAGTCCCAGGGAGTCCACGGCCGCGCGCATGTGCTGCAGCCAGTGGTCCCGCGCCTGGGGCCCCACCCGGAACGGCATGTGCCGCATGCGCAGCCGCGGGTGGCCGCGCTGCTCACCGTAGGTCTTCGGTCCGCCCCAGTACTGCTCGAGGAACAGCAGGAGCCGTTCCTTCGCCGGTCCGAGGTCCTGCTCCGGGTACATGGGGCGCAGCACCTCGTCGTCGGCGACGCCGTCGTAGAAGGCGTCGACGAGCTTCACGAACGTCGCGTGCCCGCCCACCGTCTCGTAGAAGTTGTCCGTGTACTGGGGCTGGCTGAAGCCCTGCCCCGCTGCGACGAGCCGCTCGACGGGCAGGGCCGTCCGCGCTCCGGCCGGGGACGCCGGGGCCGAGGGAGAGGCCGAGGGAGGGGGCGACGCCGGCGACGGGAGGATCGCTGCCGGGTCGGGCGAGGTCGTGTCCGGCGTGGTGGGGTCGGGGGTCGCGCGGTCGGGCGTGGCGCCGCCGGGCGGCTGCTCGCCGGTCATGCCCGGTCCTCCGCGGTGGCGGCGGGTACGGCCGGGGGAGCGACGTAGTCGCCCTGCGAGCGGTTGCCCACCTTGGTGATGTCGCCGTTGCGCACGTACCAGATGGCGCCGTGCTCGTCGACCATGCGCGTGATGCGCAGGCCCAGCGACTGCACCACGCCCACGGTGTCGCCGACCTCGATGGTGTCGCCGATGCCGTACTGGTCCTCGATGGTGATGAAGAAGCCGAGGAAGGCGTCGCGGATGACCTCACGGGCGCCGAAGCCGATGGCGATACCGACGATCCCGACGCTCGCGAGGATCGGCCCGATGTTGAAGCCGAGGGTCTCGATGGCCATGAGGATCGCGATGACGGCGATCGTCACGGCGGCGACGCTCGAGAGCAGGCCGCCGATGGTCTCGGCGCGCTGCACCCGCCGGGCACTGTCGAACGGGCGGAGCGCGGGCTGGGCCCACTTGAAGTGGGGCTTCTTGAACACGCTGTAGCCGTTCTGGACGCGTGCGACGGACCGTGCGATCAGGTAGCGGACCACGAGCCACAGCAGGAGGGCGCCGACCAGGATGATCAGTGCCATGATCACCTGGCCGCCGAAGCCGAGGGGGGTGAGGAATGTCATGAGGGGTCACTTTCAGGCAGGCATCCGGGACGTCCGCCACGAGGGCACAGTGGCGCGGGGATGCCTTAACAGGCTACAGCGGTGCCCCCGACGTGGGTTCGTGGTGGACGGGGAAGGCCAGCGACCGGGCGATGAAGCACAGCCGGTTCGCCTCGGCGTGCAGGGAGTCCGCGAGGTCCGACTGCCCCGGGTCCTGCAGTTCGACGCGGGGGCGCAGCACGATGCCGGTGAACTCGCCGCTGCCGTCCGGGTTGAGATGCAGCGTCCCGGTCGCCTCGTCGCTGTACCCGGTGACCACCACGCCCGCCTTCACGGCGACGTGCAGGTAGGACAGCATGTGGCACTGCGCGACGGCGGTCAGGAGCAGCTGCTCGGGATTCCACCGGTCCTTCGACCCGTGGAACGTGGGGTCGGCGGTGCCGAGGAGGCGCCCCGGGCCCTCCACGTCCACCTCGTGGTCCCGGCTGTAGGCGCGGTAGCCCGCCGTGCCGGTGCCCAGGTTGCCCGTCCAGCGGATCCGCGCCGCGTAGGAGTGTTCCTGCAGATTCATGCCTCGACCCTAGTACGCGCGCACCCGGGGAGGACCGCAGCGGCCCTCCCCGGGTTCCCCTACCGGTCGGCGGCCTGCGCCTTGAGGGCGCGTACGATGCCGTCGCGGCTCTCGAGCACCAGGCGGCGCAGCGAGGGCGCCTCGGTGCCGAGCTCGGCGAGGAAGGCGTCCGTCCGGTCCAGGGTCTCCTGCGAGGTCTGCAGCGAGGGGTACAGGCCGACGACGATCTGCTGGGCGATCTCGTGCGTGCGGGTCTCCCACACCTGCCGCAGCGACGCGAAGTACCGCTCCACGTACGGTGCGAGCAGCTCCCGGTCGTGCACGCGGGTGAAGCCGACGATCATGGCGCGCTGCGTGGCGTTGGGCAGGTCGGCGGCGTCGACGAGCGCCGTCCACGCAGCCTCCTTGCCCTCCGCCGTCGGCAGGGCCGCGAGGGCACCCGCCGCCGCGAGCTCGCCGGTCGCGGTCGAATCCCGGGCCAGTTCGGCCTCGACGTCGGCGGCCCCCGCGCGGCCGCCGGCCACAAGGCTGGTCAGCAGCTCCCACCGCAGGTCCTGGTCGACGGCCAGGCCCTCGGGCACGTCCGCGCCGGTGAGCATCGCGTGGACGGTGTCGAGCTGGGGTGCCGTGCGGGCGTGCGCGGAGAACGCCTTCGTGAACTGCAGCTGGTCATCGGACCCCGTCTCGGCGGCGAGGGCGAGCTCGAGCAGGCTGTCCGCCGCGGCATCGCCCATGGCCTCGCGGTCCGCGGGGTCGACGTAGAACGCGAGGGTCGAGGCGAGCTGCCGGAGCAGCACGAGCACCACGGAGGAGTCCGACTCGGCACCCACGTTCTGCAGCACGAGCTCCACGTAGTCGCGGGCGGGCGTCTCGCCGTCGCGCGCAGCGTCCCAGGCCGAGGCGAGGACGAGCGTGCGGGGGAGGGAGTCCTCGAAGTCCCTGACGTGGCGTACCGAGGCCCGCAGCGACGCCGGGTCGAGCCGGATCTTCGCGTAGGCGAGGTCGTCGTCGTTCAGCAGGACCAGGAGCGGCCGGGTGCGTCCCACGAGATCGGGGACGTCGGTGCGCTCGCCGTCGACGTCGAGCTCGAGGCGGTGCACGCGGACCAGCGCGCCGCTGTCGTCGTGATCGTAGAAGCCGACTGCGAGGCGGTGCGGCCGCAGGGTGGGGAACTCCTCGACGGCCGTCTGCACGATGGTGAAGGCGGTGATGGTGCCGTCGTCGTCCGTGGTGATCTCGGGGCGGAGGGTGTTGACGCCGGCGGTCTCGAGCCACAGCGCCGACCACGCCTTCAGGTCGCGGCCGCTGGAGGCCTCGAGCTCGGACAGGAGGTCCACGAGCTCGGTGTTCTTCCAGGAGTGCTTGGCGAAGTACTGGCGGACGCCCGCCATGAACTCCTCCTGGCCCACCCAGGCCACGAGCTGCTTGAGCACCGAGGCGCCCTTCGCGTAGGTGATGCCGTCGAAGTTGACCTGCACGTCCTCGAGGTCGTCGATCTGCGCCACGATGGGGTGGGTGGAGGGCAGCTGGTCCTGGCGGTAGGCCCAGCCCTTCTCCAGGATCGCGAAGGTGGTCCACGCCTGCTCGAACTCCGTGGCCTCGGCGGCGGCGAGGGTGGACATGAACTCGGCGAAGGACTCGTTGAGCCAGAGGTCGTTCCACCAGCGCATGGTGACGAGGTCGCCGAACCACATGTGGGCCAGCTCGTGCAGGATGGTGATCGCGCGCCGTTCGACGGTGGCATCGGGCACCCGGCCCCGGAAGACGTAGGTCTCGACGAAGGTGACGGCCCCCGCGTTCTCCATCGCACCGGCGTTGAACTCGGGCACGAACAGCTGGTCGTACTTCTCGAACGGGTAGGGCGCGCCGAACTGCTCCTCGTAGAACGCGAAGCCCTGGCGGGTGAGCGCGAAGATGTTCTCGGCGTCCATGTACTGCATGAGCGACTTCCGGGCGAAGACGCCGAGCGGGATGGTCCGCCCGTCCGAGCTCGTGAGCTCGCTGCGCACGGACTGGTAGGGCCCGGCGATCAGCGCGGTCACGTACGAGGACATGACGGGCGTCGGCTCGAAGGCCCAGGTGGAGGCCGCGGCGCCGGCGGTGCCGTCCGCTCCGGCCTGCACGGGTTCCGGCGTCGCGCTGTTGGAGATGACGTCCCAGTGCGACGGCGCCGTGACGGTGAAGCGGAACGTCGACTTGAGATCGGGCTGCTCGAAGACGGCGAAGACGCGGCGGGAGTCGGGCACCTCGAACTGGGTGTACAGGTACACCTCCCCGTCCACGGGGTCGGTGAAGCGGTGCAGGCCCTCGCCGGTGTTCATGTACGGCATGTCCGCCTCGACCACGAGCCGGTTGCTCGCGGCCAGCGACGGCAGCTGGATCCTGACGCCGTCGGACACCGCTGCGGCGTCCAGCGGCACACCGTTCAGTTCGACGCGGTGCACGGTGTCCGTCACGGCGTCGATGAACGTCGCCGTTCCCGGCTCGGCGTCGAAGGAGACGACCGTCGTCGACCGGAAGACGCGCTCGCCGCGCGTCAGGTCGAGGGTGACCTCGTAGGAGTGGACGGTGAGCAGATCGGCGCGCGCACGTGCTTCGTCGCGCGTCAGGTTCAGACCGGGCAAGGATCGCCTCCAGGGTGGGAATCGGGGGCCGCACATGTGATGTGGACTACGCGGCGCTTAGATTCTCTCATTCCGCCAGGTGCCGCCGCTCGCACCGGCGGTCATCCGGGCGCCATCCGGGCGGACTAGGCTGGGACGCGTCCTGCCCTGCCGGGCACGCGACCCCCCACCAACCGCCGGCCCCCGGCGCCGTCCCGAAGGAACAGATGTCCATGCGCGTCCACCTCGCCACTGACCACGCCGGCATGGAGCTGAGCGCCCACCTGCTCGCGCACCTCACGGCGGCCGGGTACGACGTCGTCGACCACGGCCCGGCGTCGTACGACCCCGAGGACGACTACCCCTCCTTCTGCATCCACGCCGCGCAGGCCGTCGTCGCGGAGCGGGCCGCCGGTACCGAGGCCCTGGGGATCGTCCTCGGCGGCTCCGGCAACGGCGAGCAGATCGCCGCGAACAAGGTGCAGGGCGCACGGGCGGCCCTCGCCTGGAACCTCGACACCGCACGCCTCGCCCGCCAGCACAACGACGCGAACGTCGTGGCCGTCGGCGGCCGCCAGCACTCCGTGGAGGAGGCGACGGCCATCATCGAGGCGTTCCTCGCCGAGCCGTTCAGCGGCGCCGAGCGGCACAGCCGCCGGATCGCGCAGATCGCCCGGTTCGAGGAGACGGGGACTCTTGCCTGAGGGCCACTCGGTCCACCGGCTGGCGAAGCAGTTCACCTCGGTCTTCGTCGGCGAGCAGCTCGCCGTGTCCAGCCCGCAGGGACGCTTCGCCGCCGGCGCGGCACTGCTCGACGGCGGCACGCTGCTGAGCGCCCTCGCGCACGGCAAGCAGATGTTCCTGCGGTTCGACGGTGACCGGGTATTGAGGGTCCACCTCGGGCTGTACGGCGCGTGGAGCTTCGGCGGCGACGAGACCTTCCGCGGGGCGTCGAGCATCGGCGCACCCCGCCGGGTGGGGGAGTCGGAGCAGCCCTCCGCCGAGGGTGGAGACCCCGCAGCCTACGGCGGCCCGCCCGACCCCGTCGGAGCAGTACGCGTCCGGCTCGTGTCGGCCCACGGCTGGGCGGATCTGCGCGGACCGACGGCGTGCGAGGTCATCACCGGCGCGGAGGAGGAGGCCGCGCGTGCCCGGCTCGGCCCGGATCCGCTGCAGCCGGCCTCGGACGGCACCGTGTTCGCCCGCAAGGTCATGGCGAGCATCACCCCGGTCGGCATCCAGCTCATGAACCAGGCGGTCATCGCGGGGATCGGCAACATCTACCGGGCCGAGGTGCTGTTCCTGCAGGGCATCAACCCGTGGCGCCCCGGGAAGCAGCTCCGCGACGACGAGGCCGCCGGTCTCTGGGCGGACACGGTGCGCCTGATGAAGGACGGCGTGCGGGAGGGCCGCATCATCACGACGACGGCGGAGGCCCGGAACGGCAGGCCCAAGAGGTCGGCGCCGAACTACGTGTACAAGAGGACGGGCCTCCCGTGCCGCCGCTGCGCGACGCCGATCCTGACCGCCGACATGGCGGCGCGGACCGTGTACTGGTGCCCGCAGTGCCAGGCCGACTGAGGACCACCTGCGCATTAAAGCGGAACACCCGGACTCGGGGGTTCGGGTGGAGGTCCGGCGGGTGCCGGGGACAGAGGGGATGACGGGAATCGAACCCGCGTAATCAGTTTGGAAGACTGAGGCTTTACCATTAAGCTACATCCCCGAAGCGGGGCCTCGTGGACCCTCGTGGAACGCCTACAACTACACCACAGCCGCCGCGCGTTCGCCAAATGTGCGTGGTTCTCGTAAAGGTGCGTAGACTGACACTCGCACTTACGGGGTGTAGCTCAGCTTGGTAGAGCGCCTGCTTTGGGAGCAGGAAGTCGCAGGTTCAACTCCTGTCACCCCGACTCTGTCGTGTGATGAGGAAAGTGCCTCCGCTGCAGAACCAATCCCAATCATCCCAGGAGTCCTACGCTGTGAAGA
This sequence comes from Arthrobacter sp. Soc17.1.1.1, assembly GCF_036867195.1. Taxonomy (NCBI): domain Bacteria; kingdom Bacillati; phylum Actinomycetota; class Actinomycetes; order Micrococcales; family Micrococcaceae; genus Arthrobacter; species Arthrobacter sp. Soc17.1.1.1. The sequence continues at coordinate 2,252,440 of NZ_JBAJII010000001.1, read as the reverse complement.
GCGCTGTTGAAACCCTTTCCCCCACCCGGGTGAAGCTGAACGTCGAGGTCCCCTTCGAGGAACTGAAGCCCAGCATCGACGAGGCCTACAAGACCATCGCCACCCAGGTCCAGGTTCCAGGCTTCCGCAAGGGCAAGGTCCCCCAGCAGCTCATCGATCAGCGGGTCGGCCGCGGCTACGTGATCGAGACCGCGATCAACGACGGCCTGAACGGCTTCTACCAGAGCGCCGTGCAGGAGACGGGCATCCGCCCGCTCAGCCGCCCCGAGGTCGAGATCACCGAGGTCCCCGACCCCGCGAAGAAGGACGGCCAGCTGACCTTCACGGTCGAGCTGGACATCCGCCCCGAGATCGAGCTGCCCGACTACAAGGGCATCGACGTCACCGTCGAGCCCGTCGAGGCGTCCGACGAGGACATCCAGAAGGCCATGGACGAGCTGCGCGGCCGCTTCGGCACCCTCACCACGGTCGACCGCCCCTCGCAGGACGGCGACTTCCTCACCATCGACCTCACCGCGTCGGTCGACGGCGTCGAGGTCGACTCGGCACAGGACCTGTCCTACCAGATCGGTTCCGGCACCATGCTCGAGGGCATGGACGAGGCCGTCACCGGACTGTCCACGGACGAGAGCGCCACCTTCGAGACCAAGCTGGCCGGCGGTGAGCACGCCGGTGCCGACGCACAGGTCACCGTCGCCGTGAAGGCCGTCAAGGAGCGCGAGCTGCCCGAGGTCGACGACGAGTTCGCCCAGCTCGCCAGCGAGTTCGACACCGCCGAGGAACTGCGCGCCGACCTGACGAAGCAGGCTTCCGAGTCCAAGCTCATGGACCAGGGCGTCGAGGCGCGGGACAAGGTGCTGGACAAGCTCGTCGAGCTCGTCGCCGTGCCGGTGCCCGAGAGCGTCATCGAGGAGCAGCTGGAGCAGCACTTCAATGGCGAGAACGCCCACAGTGCCGGCGAGGACCACGACACCGAGGAGCACCGCGCCGAGGTCCGCACCAACACCGAGCGCGCCTTCCAGAACGAGGTCATCCTCGACGCGGTCGCCGAGAAGGAAGAGGTCGGCGTCAGCCAGAGCGAGCTGATCGACTACATCGTCTCGACCGCCGGCCAGTACGGCATGGAACCGAACCAGTTCGCGCAGATGCTCGACTCGAGCGGGCAGGTCCCGATGATCGTGGGAGAGGTCCGCCGCCGCAAGGCCCTCGCCAAGGTCCTCGAGTACGCCACGGTCACCGACACCAACGGTGCGACCGTCGACCTCAGCGAGTTCGTGCGCCCCGCGGGCGACGAGGCCGAGACCTTCCAGGTCGACGACGTCGAGACCGGGCAGGACGCCGCCGGCGACATCGAGGCGACGGACGCCGGCACCACCGAGGCAGAGACCGCCGAGTCGGCCACCGCCGAGGCACCCACCGCGGAGCCCGAGACGGCCGAGTCGACCGATGCCGCGGCAGAGCCCGCAGGATCGGCCGAGGAGCCGGAGGCCGCCGGGGCGCCCAAGAAGAAGCGCGCCCCGCGGAAGAAGCCGGCCGCCGAGTAGGACCAGCCACACCGACAGCGGTGCCGCAGCCTTCGGGCGCGGCACCGCTGCCGCGTTAAGCCCCGGAACGGCGGCGCGGCGTGCCCGCGCGGAGCACGCGGTGACGGTCGTGGCCACCGTGCGCCGTCAGCGAACAGTTCCCCGCGTGGGAGCAAATCGGCCGGGCAGCGGGTTAGTGTCCAAGAAGAGACAAAAGGACGGGTAGGCCGACGAGGCACCACCCGCCAGAGTGAGAGGTCAACGTCCCATGACAACCGAACCACGCACCCCGAGCATGGCAGGCCCCGAAGCGGGCGGTCGTGACGAGTACATCTACAACCGGCTCCTCAAGGAGCGCATCATCTGGCTCGGTTCCGAGGTCCGCGACGACAACGCGAACGCCATCTGCTCCCAGCTGCTGCTGCTGTCCGCCGAGGACCCGGAGCGCGACATCTACCTCTACATCAACTCTCCCGGCGGGTCCGTGACGGCCGGCATGGCCATCTACGACACCATGCAGTTCATCCCCAACGACGTCGTCACCGTGGCCACCGGCCTCGCAGCGTCCATGGGCCAGTTCCTGCTGTCCTCGGGCACGAAGGGCAAGCGCTACGCGACCCCCCACGCACGCATCCTGATGCACCAGCCCTCCGGCGGCATCGGCGGCACGGCGACCGACATCCGCATCCAGGCGGAGCTCATCCTCCACATGAAGCGGGTCATGGCCGAGCTGACCGCCGAGCAGACGGGCCAGACCGTCGAGACGATCCTCAAGGACAACGACCGCGACAAGTGGTTCACGGCCCAGGAAGCCCTCGACTACGGGTTCTTCGACCACATCTCGGCGCACTCCGGGTCCGTCGCGGGCGGCGGCGGCACCGACCAGACGGATCAGACCGCGTAGTCCGCGCAGCAGCCCCACTCCTACCAGTCGTCCTACAGGAGACACCATGAACCACGATTTCCAGGCAGCCGCGGGATCCAGCGCACGCAACCTCCCCACGAGCCGCTACATCCTGCCCCAGTTCGAAGAGCGCACGCCCTACGGCTTCAAGCGCCAGGACCCGTACACGAAGCTGTTCGAGGACCGCATCATCTTCCTCGGCACGCAGGTCGACGACGCGTCCGCGGACGACGTCATGGCCCAGCTGCTCGTGCTCGAGTCCACGGACCCCGAGCGCGACATCACGCTGTACATCAACTCGCCCGGTGGCTCCTTCACCGCCATGACGGCGATCTACGACACCATGCAGTTCATCCGGCCCGAGGTCCAGACCGTCTGCCTCGGCCAGGCAGCGAGTGCCGCCGCCGTCCTGCTCGCCGCCGGCGCGCCGGGCAAGCGCCTCGCCCTGCCGAACGCACGCGTGCTGATCCACCAGCCCGCCCTCTCCGGAGGACAGGGCGGCCAGGCCTCCGACCTGGAGATCCAGGCCAACGAGGTCATGCGCATGCGCACCTGGCTCGAGGACACCCTGGCCCTCCACTCGGGCCGCACGCCCGAGCAGGTCAACCTCGACATCGAGCGCGACAAGATCCTCACCGCCGCCGATGCCGTCGCGTACGGCCTGGTGGACGAGGTCCTGAACTCGCGCAAGATCACCCCGCCGAAGATCAACACCCCGTAGTCGGGACGGCGCGGCCGGCGGTCCATGCGACCGCCGGCCGCGTCCTCCGGCCGCATCACCGCCCGTGGCGCCTCAAGGCACCACGGGCATTTTGATACTGGCCCCCGAGGCCATGTGGCCTAGAGTGGTCATAGCAATCGTGTAATATCTAAGGGGATTGAACCATGGCTCGCATTGGTGAGAGCACCGATTTGCTCAAGTGCTCTTTCTGCGGGAAGAGCCAGAAGCAGGTACGGAAGCTGATTGCCGGTCCCGGCGTGTACATCTGCGACGAGTGCATCGACCTGTGCAACGAGATCATCGAGGAGGAGCTCTCCGAGGTGGCGGATCTCGGCACGTTCGAGCTGCCCAAGCCCCGCGAGATCTTCGACTTCCTGCAGGAGTACGTCGTCGGCCAGGAGCCGGCGAAGCGGTCCCTCGCGGTCGCCGTGTACAACCACTACAAGCGCATCCAGTCCGGCAACGGCCCCCGCGCCGCCGGGACCCTCGCCGACGCGGCCGAGACCGAGGACGTCGAGATCGCGAAGTCGAACATCCTCCTCATCGGCCCCACGGGCTGCGGCAAGACCTACCTCGCCCAGACGCTCGCCCGCCGGCTGAACGTCCCGTTCGCCGTCGCCGACGCGACAGCCCTCACCGAGGCGGGCTATGTCGGCGAGGACGTCGAGAACATCCTCCTGAAGCTCATCCAGGCCGCGGACTACGACGTCAAGAAGGCCGAGCAGGGCATCATCTACATCGACGAGATCGACAAGATCTCGCGCAAGAGCGAGAACCCGTCGATCACGCGCGACGTCTCCGGCGAGGGCGTCCAGCAGGCGCTGCTGAAGATCCTCGAGGGCACGGTCGCTTCGGTGCCGCCGCAGGGCGGGCGGAAGCACCCGCACCAGGAGTTCATCCAGATCGACACCACCAACGTGCTGTTCATCGTCGCCGGTGCCTTCGCGGGGCTCGAGGAGATCATCGGGTCACGGGCCGGCCGCAAGGGCATCGGCTTCGGCGCGCCGCTGAGCTCGCTGAAGAACGAAGAGGTCAGCTACGGCGACGTCATGCCGGAGGACCTGCTGAAGTTCGGGCTGATCCCCGAGTTCATCGGCCGCCTGCCCGTCATCACCACGGTGACGCACCTCGACCGTCCTGCGCTCATGCAGATCCTCACCGAGCCCAAGAACGCCCTCATGAAGCAGTACCAGAAGATGTTCCTGCTCGACGGCGTCGAGCTCGTCTTCGAACCGAAGGCGCTCGAGGCGATCGCCGATCTCGCCCTCGACCGTGGCACGGGCGCGCGCGGTCTCCGCGCCATCATGGAGGAGGTCCTCCTCCCGGTCATGTTCGACCTCCCGAGCCGCGAGGACATCGCCACCGTGGTCATCACGGACGATGTCGTCGGGCGTCGCGCGGAGCCCACGCTGATCTCGCACGAGGTGGTCGCCAAGCGGCGCAACAAGTCCGCCTGACAGTCCCGCAGCACAGGAAGGGCCCGGCCGTGCGGCCGGGCCCTTCCTGCGTCGGGCCTCCTCTGGAGGAGGGCTACCGGCCGGCGGAGACCTCCCCCCCGGTGTCCACGGCGGGGTAGCTGGGCGGGTGGACGGCGGCCATCTCCTCCATGACGCGCACCACCTGGCAGCTGTAGCCGAACTCGTTGTCGTACCAGACGTAGAGCACCGCGTGGTGTCCGTCAGCGATGGTCGCGAGTCCGTCGACGATGCCCGCGCGGCGTGAGCCGACGAAGTCGGTGGAGACGACCTCGGGGCTGGCGATGTAGTCGATCTGCTTGCGGATGGTCGAGTGCAGGGACATCTCGCGCAGGTATTCGTTGACCTCGTCCCTGGTGGTGGGCTGTTCGAGGGCGAGGTTCAGGATGGCGATGGAGACATCCGGGGTGGGGACGCGGATGGAGCTGCCCGTGAGCTTGCCGGCCAGCTCCGGGAGGGCCTTGGCCACGGCCGTCGCGGCCCCCGTCTCGGTGAGGACCATGTTCAGGGCCGCGGACCGGCCCCGGCGGTCGCCGCGGTGGAAGTTGTCGATCAGGTTCTGGTCGTTCGTGAAGGAGTGCACGGTCTCCACGTGACCGTGCACCACGCCGAAGCGGTCGTTGATGGCCTTCAGGACGGGCGTGATCGCGTTCGTGGTGCAGGACGCGGCCGTGATGATCCGGTCGCCGTCCTCGATGGCCCCGTGGTTGATGCCGTGCACGATGTTCTTCAGCGACCCCTTGCCGGGGGCCGTGAGCAGGACCCTGGCAACGCCCGTGCTGCGCAGGTGCTGGGAGAGGCCCGCCTCGTCGCGCCAGCGGCCGGTGTTGTCGACCACGAGGGCGTCGCGGATGCCGTAGGCGGTGTAGTCGATGGACGCCGGGTCGTCGGAGTAGATCACCTGGATCCGGATGCCGTTGGCGGTGATGGTGTTCGTCGCCTCGTCGACCTGGATGGTCCCCTCGAAGGGCCCGTGGACGGAGTCGCGGCGGAGCAGGCTGGCCCGCTTGACGAGGTCGTTGTCGGAGCCGCGGCGCACCACGACGGCGCGGAGCCTGAGCCCGTGGCCGCCGCCGGCCTTCTCGATGAGCAGCCGGGCCACGAGCCGGCCGATCCGGCCGAATCCGTAGAGGACGACGTCGGTGCTGGTGCGCTCGTCCGCTCCGCCCTTTCCCACGATGTCGGCCAGTTCCGCGCGGACGAACTCCTCGAGCGTGCGCCCGTCCCCGGCGCCGACCGCGCGGTCGTAGGCGTTGCGCAGGCGCCCGATGTCGATGGCCGCTGCCCCGAGGTCGAGGTCGGTGAGAATCCGCAGCAGGGGGGCGGTGTCCTCGAGGCGGAGGGCCTCGGTGGTGATGCGCCGTGCGAAGCGGTGCGCCTTGAGGATGCTCATCGTGGACTTGTTGATCAGGCTGCGCCCGTGGATGCTCGTCACCACGTTGTTGGTGCGGTACAGGCGCCCGATCAGCGGGATCATGGCCTCGGCGAGTTCCTCCCGCTCGAGCCACATGTCATGGGTCTCGGCGTGGTTCTCGCTGTGGTTCTCGGCGTGGTTCTCGGTGTGCTTGTCGGTCCGGTCGTGCTGCAAGAGTTCATCCCTTCGGGCACCGGGAGGGCCGGTGCGGACTCCTCCAGCCGGATGGCGACGCAGGGATAGCGCCAGGCACCGTCGACTGGTCGTGTCCTCCCATTAGACCGCCTCGTACGGCTCCGCACCAATTCGGGTGCACCCGCAGCACTGGCATGACGCCCGGAATACGGCGCGCGCGGCGGGGGTTGCACCGGGAAAGGCCAGAGGCCTGTCCACGACCCCAAGGAGTACTGCATGAGCGAGTCCACCACCGTCGAGAAGGCCGATTTCTGGTTCGACCCCCTGTGCCCCTTCGCCTGGATCACGTCGCGCTGGATGGGCGAGGTCGAGCAGGTCCGGAACATCTCGGTGGACTGGCACGTCATGAGCCTGTCCGTGCTGAACGAGGGACGCGACCTGCCGGAGGAGTACCGGTCCCTGATGGATCGGGGCTGGGGCCCCGTCCGCGTCATCATCGCCGCGGCGGAGCTGCACGGCGGCGAGTACGTCAAGAAGCTCTACGACGCCATGGGCACCCGCATCCACATCGACCAGAACAGGGACTTCGACGTCGTCATCCGTGAATCGCTCGACGAGGTCGGCCTGCCGGCCGAGCTCGTGCGCTACGCGACCACGGACGAGTACGACGCGCAGCTCCGCGCCTCCCACAAGGACGGCATCGACCGTGTCGGCGACGAGGTCGGGACGCCGGTCGTCGCCTTCAACGGCACCGCGTTCTTCGGCCCGGTGCTCACTAGGATCCCGCGCGGCGAGCAGGCCGGCCGGATCTTCGACGGCGCCGTGCTGATGTCGGAGTTCCCCGGGTTCTTCGAGCTCAAGCGCTCCCGCACGGAGAGCCCCGCGTTCGACTAGGCACCCCAGGGATGCAGAAGGGACCCGCTCGTCCGAGCGGGTCCCTTCTGCATTCCACCGGCTGCCGGCCGGCTACTGCTCGGGCTGCGGGACGAGCTCCACCTCGGAGACGGCCAGCGGGCCGTCGCCCTCCGCGAACCGGAGGTCCTTCGCGTTGCCGGCCGCCAGCAGGTCCGCGACACCCGCCCGCAGCTGGTCCACCTGGGCGGCGGGCGCGGTCACGACGGCGGTCTCCACCTCGGTGCGCTGCTTGACCTTCGCCTCGGACTTCGCCTTGCGGATGCCTCCGAGGGCCAGGGCGACGGTCGTGAGGACGCCGGCATCGGCGGTGCCGGGCAGCCCGGCGAGGGACCCGGCGCTCGGCCAGGCCGCGCGGTGCACGGATCCCTGGCGCCACCAGCTCCACACCTCCTCGGTGGCGAACGGCAGGAACGGCGCGAAGAGCCGCAGCAGGGCGTCGAGCGTGGTGGCCAGGGCGGTCTGGACCGACTGCGTCCCCGCGTCGCCCGCATCGCCGTAGGCGCGGTCCTTGACCAGCTCCACGTAGTCGTCCGTGAAGGTCCAGAAGAAGGACTCCGTGAGCTGGAGGGCCCGCGCGTAGTCGTACTTCTCGAACGCGGCCGTGGCCTGCTCCGTGACGGTGCGCAGCTGCGCGAGCAGCGCCAGGTCCAGTGCCTCCGTGACCCGCCCGAGCGACCCCTCGCCGACGGACGCATCCGTGACCCCGAGGTTCAGCACGAACTTCGACGCATTGAGGAGCTTGATGGCGAGGCGGCGCCCGATCTTCATCTGGTTGACCTCGTACGCGGTGTCCGCACCGAGCTTCGCCGAGGCGGCCCAGTAGCGGACCGCGTCGGCGCCGAACTGCTCCAGGACGTCGGTGGGGACCACCACGTTGCCCTTGGACTTCGACATCTTCTTGCGGTCGGGGTCGAGGATCCAGCCCGAGAGCGCCGCGTGCTTCCACGGCACCGAGTCCTGCAGGGCGTCGGCGCGGACGGCGGTGGAGAACAGCCAGGTCCTGATGATGTCGTGCCCCTGCGGGCGCAGGTCGAACGGGAACACCGTGCTGAAGAGGTCCTCGTCGCGCGCCCAGCCGCCCACGATCTGCGGGGTGAGGGACGACGTCGCCCAGGTGTCCAGGACGTCGCTGTCGCCGATGAAGCCGCCGGGCCGGTTCCGGGCGGACTCCTCGAAGCCCGGCGCCGGGTCGGCGGCCGGGTCCACGGGCAGGGCCTCGAGCGCGGGGAGGATGGGGTCCTCGTACTCGGGCTCGCCGTCGGCGTCGAGGCGGTACCAGACGGGGACGGGCACGCCGAAGAACCGCTGGCGGGAGACGAGCCAGTCGCCGTTCAGGCCTTCGATCCAGTTCTCGTAGCGCGAGCGCATGAAGGCCGGGTGGAAGTCAATCTCGCGACCGCGCGCGATCAGCGCCTCGCGCTTGGCGGCGTCACGCCCTCCGTTCCGGATGTACCACTGGCGGCTCGTCACCACCTCGAGCGGCTTGTCGCCCTTCTCGTAGAAGTTGACCGGGTGCATGATCTTCGTCGGCTCGCCCTCGAGGTCCCCGCTCTCGCGGAGCATCGCGACGACGGCCTCCTTGGCGCTGAAGATCGTCTTGCCGGCCAGCTGCCCGTAGCTCTCACGCGCGCCGTCGGTGGCGATCCACTCCGGCGTCTCCGAGCGGAGGCGTCCGTCCCTGCCGACGACGGCGCGCGTGGGCAGCTGCAACTCACGCCACCAGGTGACGTCGGTGAGGTCGCCGAAGGTGCAGATCATCGCGATGCCGCTGCCCTTGTCGGGCTTCGCGAGCGGGTGCGCCTTGATCTCCACCTCGACGTCGAACAGGGGCGAGGTCACCGTGGTGCCGAACAGCGGCTTGTACCGCTCGTCGTCCGGGTGGGCCACGAGCGCCACGCACGCCGGGAGGAGCTCGGGCCGGGTGGTCTCGATGTGGACCTGCCCGCCGTCCGGCAGGTGGAAGGCGATCCGGTGGTACGCACCGGGCTGCTCACGGTCCTCCAGCTCCGCCTGGGCCACGGCGGTGCGGAAGGTGACGTCCCACAGGGTCGGGGCCTCGGCGAGGTACGCGTCCCCGGCCTTCAGGTTCTCGAGGAAGGCGCGCTGCGACACGGCACGGGAGGTGTCGTCGATGGTCCGGTACGTCAGGTCCCAGTCGACCGAGAGGCCCAGGGTGCTGAAGAGGTTCTCGAAGACCTTCTCGTCCTCGACGGCCAGTTCCTCGCAGAGCTCGATGAAGTTCCGGCGCGAGACGGCGTCGAAGTCGCGCTGGTTCTTCGCCGGCTCGGCGGGCGGCCGGTAGTCGGCGTCGTAGGCCACCGAGGGGTCGCAGCGCACGCCGTAGTAGTTCTGGACGCGGCGCTCGGTGGGCAGGCCGTTGTCGTCCCAGCCCATCGGGTAGAACACGTTGGCGCCGTTCATGCGCTTGAAGCGGGCCATCACGTCGGTCTGCGTGTAGGAGAACATGTGCCCGACATGGAGGGAGCCCGACGCCGTGGGCGGGGGAGTGTCGATCGAGTACACCTGCTCGCGCGTGGTGTCGCGCCGGAAGGTGTAGGTGCCGTCCTCGCGCCACTGGCGGGACAGCCTCTCCTCGAGGCCCTCGAGGGCTGGTTTGTCGGGTACGGAAACGGGCTGGGGGGAGGGCGTGTCTGTGCCCTGGGTGGTGTCGGCCATCCCTCCATTGTTCCCTACCCCGGGGCACCCGTTCTCCGGATCGTCCCGGGGCCATCCTGACGTCTTCCGGCACGGATCATCAGGCGGCGGAGGGCGGAACCTTTGTACCGTGATGACAGGAAAGCGGGAGGAGGTCCTGATGCAGGAGTGGAACCGGGCCATCGAGCTCATCGAAGCCGATCTGCCGGAGCCGATCGACGTCGCCCGGCTGGCGAGGGTGGCGCTCACCTCGGAGTACCACTTCCGGCGGATGTTCGCCTCCCTGGCCGGCATGCCCCTGTCGGAGTACATCCGGAGGCGCCGGCTGACGGCCGCGACCGGGGAGATCGTCGCAGGGCGTCCGGTGCTCGAGGTGGCGATCCGTCACGGCTACGGCTCGGGCGAGGCCTTCACCCGTGCGTTCCGGGCCCTGCACGGCATCACCCCCTCCCAGGCACGGCTCCCGGGGGCCGTGCTCCACTCCCAGCCGCAACTGCGGTTCCACCTGCGCATCGAAGGGACCACCGACATGAAGCACCGCATCGTCAGCAAGGACGCCTTCCGCCTGGTCGGGCGGAAGGCGCGGGTACGCATCGTCCACGAGGGGCCCAACCCGGACATCGAGCAGTTCGAGCGCAGCCTGGACCCGGCCGTGCGGCCACTGCTCGAGTCGCTGTCGGACACGGAGCCGCTCGGGCTGCTGTCCGCCACCGACACGATCGAGCAGCCGGGGGAGGAGGGGAGCCGGGTGGACTACTGGCGGGCCGCAGCGACGACCCGGCCCGCGCCGGAGGGGCTCGACCGCCTCGAGGTGGCAGCCGGGCACTGGGTGGTGTTCGAGACCGAGGGTGCCTTCCCCGAGGTCCTGCAGCGCCTGTGGGCCGATGCCGCGGCGGAATGGTTCCCGGCGAATCCGTACCGCTGGGCGCCGGGCCCGCAGCTCCTCACCGTCGATCCGGATCCGGGCGGTACCACGGGCCGCGGCCGGCTGTGGATCCCGATCGAGCCGGCGGCGGGCTGAACCCGGCTGGGCCCGGCTGGGCCCGGCTCGGCCCGGCCGGGCCTGCAGGCTCCTCGTCCCGGAGGGCGATCGCTACAGTGGCCCCATGAGCCAGTCATCGCCCGCGCCCCTCGGTGCCCCTGCAGATCCCGCCCCTTCCGCCCTGCGCGTGATCGTCACCGGAGCCAGTTCCGGGATCGGCGCGGCCACCGTGCGCGCCCTCCGCCGCGACGGCTGGGACGTCGTCGCGGCGGCCCGGCGCCTGGACCGCCTCACGGCGCTCGCGGAGGAGACGGGGGCCACGCCGATGACCCTCGACGTCACCGACCAGGCCTCGGTCGATGCCTTCGCCGCGGAGGTCACGGCCGCCGGACCGGTGCACGCGCTCGTCAACAACGCGGGCGGAGCGTTCGGCGCGGACCGGGTCGCGGACGCCGTGACGGCGGACTGGGAGTGGATGTACAACGTGAACGTCCTCGGGTCGATGCGCATGACCCGCGCACTGCTGCCGGCCCTGCGCGACGGCGGCCAGGGCAGTGTCCTCTTCCTGACCTCGACCGCCGCGCTCGCCGCCTACGAGGGCGGGGCCGGGTACTGCGGCGTCAAGGCGGCCCAGGAGTCCATGGCGCGTTCCCTCCGGCTCGAGGAGGCCGAGCACAACATCCGCGTGATCGAGGTGTCACCCGGCATGGTGCACACCGAGGAATTCTCCCTGAACCGTCTCGGCGGCGACCAGGGGGCGGCGGACAGGGTCTACGAAGGCGTCGACTTCCCGCTGACGGCCGACGACGTCGCCTCGGCGGTCGCGTTCACCCTCAACGCCCCGCACCACATGAACATCGACCAGCTCGTCCTGCGCCCGCTGGCCCAGGCCGCCAACCACAAGGTGCTGCGCGCGGAGTCATAGCAGAAACTACTTGCCAAAGTGGAAAGTTGTTGCAAGAGTAGTTCCAGCAGCAACCACCACGAAGGGCAGGACCATGAGCGACACCACGAACACCCCGGGCCTCGACGCCAGGCAGGCGCAGGACCTCCTCGAGCAGGCGGACCGGATCACCGCCAGTGTGCGGTCCGGCGCGGGCTGGCCGCAGATCGCGACGCTGCTCGGGCTCGGTGCCGTCTCCTCCGTCGGCGTCATCGCCCTGACCCTCGCCGCGCGGGTACCCGGCACGCCGATGGTCCTGCCGATCGTCGTGATGATGGCGTGGATCATCATCTTCACCACGATGGGCCTGGTGTTCGGCCGCACCAGCAAGCGGGGCTTCGGAGCGCGCTGGGGTGTGTACATCGGCGCGTGGGCCGTGCTCTGGACCGTTGCGATGCTCGTCGGCGGGACCTACTTCCAGGGCGAACTCTGGTTTGCCGGCCTCATGGCGGCGCTGCTCACGGTGACGACGACGGCGGGCGCCTGGTACGAGGCACGGCGATGAGCGCCCAGGACACCCCGGCCCACCCCCGCCACCAGCTCGACGACACACTGGGCCATCCGGTGAGGTTCTCCCTGATGGCTGCCCTCGCGCAGACCGATGAGATCGACTTCGCCACGCTGCGCGACCACCTGCAGGTCTCCGACTCGGTCCTCAGCAAGCAGGTCACCGCCCTCGAGGCGGTCGGCTACGTCAGGGTCCGCAAGGGCTTCATCGGCAAGCGTCCGCGGACCTGGCTGAAGCCGACGAAGGAGGGCGGGACGGCATGGCGCAGCCACCTGGCGGCGCTGCGCGAGATCGCGGGGGACTTCTGAGCGGTCAGGCCCGGGGCGAGACGCCCAGACGCACCGAGTAGTTGTCCATGGTCCCGGGCAGGGGTCGCCCCGGGTCGAGATCCTGGCCCTCCTCCACGCGGACGTCGTGCCCGCTCACCAGCGAGGCGAGGGCCGCGCTCGTCAGGAGCAGCACCAGCTGTTTCCCGGGACACACCACCGGGCCGTCGCTGAACGGCACGAGCGGCCAGCCGTCGTCCTCGTCGGTCAGCCAGCGCTCGGGCGAGAAGTTGTGGGCGCTGCGCAGCGAGCGCTCGTCGCGGTGGAGGTACGGCGAGTAGACGAGCACGCCGCAGTCCGCCGGCATGGTCCCTTCCGGCCACTCCACGGGCCGCGTGGTCTGGCGGAGGATCATCGGCGTGGTGGGCCAGAGGCGCAGGGTCTCGAGGACGCTCGCGCGCAGGTAGGGGAGCACACGGCGGCCCGAGGTGTCGCCGTCGATCTCGCGGCGGGCCGTCGCCATCGCCTCCGGGTGGGTGGCGAGCACGGTCAGGGTGCGGAAGACCGCCATCCCCGCCGGGTCGAAGGCGAACAGCCACTGGGGCACCTGCTGGGCGGGGTCGGCGCCCTCGCCCTTCGGGGCAGCCGCCATCACGGCGGCCAGGCTGCCGGGTTCGGCGTTCGCCAGCTCGTCGCTGATCCGCTGCAGGAAGCGGCGGCGCGTGTCCTTCCGCACGGGCCTGAGGAACGCCCAGTTGCCGTCCTTCCGGAGGCGGATGATCATCGCGGTGAGCTCCTTGTCGTCCCGCGCGTGGTCGCCGAAGACCACGCGCCGCACCACGCGGTACCAGGCGTCGAGGAAGTCGGCCCACGGCAGCGATCCGGTCCTCAGCGCGTCCGCGAGCAGGCCCTGCATCTCCTGCTCCACCACGGGGACGAACGTGTCCGCGAGGTGGTGCACCGGGTGGTCCGTGTCCAGGACCTGCTCCTGCAGCGCGCGGCGCACGGTGCGGACGGACCCGCGGGAGATCAGGACGTTGGCGGGCTGGAAGTGCGAGAGCGCCGCCTTCTTCTCGCTGCTCGCGGGGGAGAACGGCTCGGGGGAGTGGGCCAGGACGGTGTTCACGTCGCCCGGCGCCAGGACGATCGCCTGCTTCCGGACCGGCAGCTTCAGCATCAGCGGGCCCTCCGGGTATCTCGCATGGATCTTCCGGACGATCCCCACGGCCCTCGTGTCGAGCTCCAGGCGGGCCGTCAGCCCTACCGCCCACGGCCTGCGGATGATGGGCCCCTTGACGACGGTGGGCAGGAGGACCCCCAGCAGCAGCCGTGCGGTGTCCAGTGCGGTCGCGGTCGGGAGACCGGTCGCCGTCGGGGTCGTGGTCGCGGTGGGGGAGGTGGTCGGCATGCGGCATCCATCCTGTTGCGTCGGGTACCCTCCCAGCCTCCCAAGCATGGACCGCCGCCACAACGTCTTTCCGGGCACCCACGCCTCCGCCGGCTGTGCGGGCGCCCTTTCGACAAGGAATTCGCCCCGGCGCTAGACTTGCTGCATCAGCATCGACCCGGCGATCACCGGTGAGCTTCCGGAAGAAAGGCCAGCCCGCGCGGCGGCCCGTAGAACCGGACGGGGCGGCCCGTCACAGCCTGGCAACGAGCGGCGGCCCCGCCCGCAGTGCCCGCGACGAGCGGCACGGCGGACGACGGCGGCAAGTGAGGTGGTACCGCGGGTCCAGTTCCCTGCGGCCGGTCAGGCAACCGGCGGCGGACCGAACAGGCTCCCGTCCTCACGGCAGGACTGCCCACCCCACGCCGCCGTACACAGGATGAGAACCATGCCGCAGATCTACCCCAAAGCAGTGTCGCCCGACGACGCGGGTACGCCCACCTCCGGGACCAGCGCGTCCCCGCGCTTCCCGGAGCTCGAGCAGCGCGTGCTCGGCTACTGGGAGAAGGACGGCACGTTCCAGGCGTCCATCGACAACCGCGACGCCGGGACGGACGGCTCCAACGAGTTCGTCTTCTACGACGGCCCGCCGTTCGCCAACGGCCTGCCCCACTACGGCCATCTCCTCACCGGCTACGCCAAGGACCTCGTGGGCCGCTACCAGACGCAGCGCGGGCACCGCGTGGAGCGGCGCTTCGGCTGGGATACCCACGGCCTGCCGGCCGAGCTCGAGGCCATGAAGCAGCTCGGCATGACCGACAAGCAGCAGATCCTCGCCATGGGCATCGACAACTTCAACGAGGCCGCGCGCGCCTCCGTCATGAAGTACGCGGGGGAGTGGCGCGACTACGTGACCCGCCAGGCCCGCTGGGTCGACTTCGACAACGACTACAAGACACTCAACCCCGAGTACATGGAGTCCGTGCTCTGGGCGTTCAAGACGCTGCACGAGAAGGGCCTGACCTACAACGGGTACCGCGTGCTCCCGTACTGCTGGAACGACGAGACGCCGCTGTCCAACCACGAGCTCCGCATGGACGAGGACGTCTACCAGGACCGTCAGGACCAGACCGTCACCGTGACCTTCCCGCTCCTCGCCGGCACCACCGAGCTCTCGCGGGACCTCGCCGGCGTCCAGGCCCTCGCCTGGACCACCACGCCCTGGACCCTGCCCACCAACGCGGCGCTCGCCGTCGGGCCCGACATCACCTACGTCGTCGTCGACGGCGAGCGCGACGGCCGGGCGGGCCGCTACCTCCTTGCCGAGGACCTGCTCGGCAACTACGCCAAGGACCTCGGGTTCGCCGACGCCGACGCCGCACGCGAGGCCGTCACCTCCCGGCACCGCGGCACCGAGCTCGAGGGCCTCACCTACGAGCCGCTGTGGGACTACCTCGCCGACCCCGAGGAGGGCGGGTACCGCAATGCGTTCCGCATCCTCGTGGCGGACTACGTCACGACGACGGACGGCACCGGGCTCGTCCACCAGGCACCCGCCTACGGCGAGGAGGACCAGAAGGTCTGCGAGGATGCCGGCATCCAGGTGATCCTCTCCGTCGACGAGGGCGCGAAGTTCCTCCCCCTGTTCGGCACGGGACCGCTCGCGGAGATCGTGGGCCTGCAGGTCTTCGAGGCCAACCGGCACATCACGCGCGTGCTGAAGTCCGAGGGACGGCTCGTGCGCCAGTCCAGCTACGTCCACAGCTACCCGCACTGCTGGCGGTGCCGCAACCCCCTCATCTACCGCGCCGTGTCCTCCTGGTACGTGGAGGTCACCAAGATCCGCGACCGCATGGTCGAGCTGAACCAGGACATCACCTGGATCCCCGGCAACGTCAAGGACGGCCAGTTCGGCAAGTGGCTCTCCAACGCGCGTGACTGGTCCATCAGCCGCAACCGCTTCTGGGGCAGCCCCATCCCCGTGTGGCAGTCGGACAACCCCGAGTACCCGCGCACCGACGTGTACGGCTCGCTCGCCGAGCTGCAGGCCGATTTCGGCCGCCTGCCGGTCAACAAGCAGGGCGAGGTGGACCTCCACCGCCCCTTCATCGACGAGCTCACGCGCCCGAACCCGGACGACCCGACCGGCGGCTCCACCATGCGGCGCGTGGAGGACGTCCTCGACGTCTGGTTCGACTCCGGCTCCATGCCCTACGGGCAGGTGCACTACCCGTTCGAGAACGAGCAGTGGTTCGACACGCACAACCCGGCGGACTTCATCGTCGAGTACATCGGGCAGACCCGCGGCTGGTTCTACATGCTGCACATCCTGTCCACCGCGCTGTTCGACCGTCCCGCGTTCCGCAACGTCATCAGCCATGGGATCGTGCTCGGCTCCGACGGCCAGAAGATGTCCAAGAGCCTGCGCAACTATCCCGACGTCTCCGAGGTGTTCGACCGCGACGGATCCGACGCCATGCGCTGGTTCCTCATGGCCTCCCCGATCCTCCGCGGCGGCAACCTCGTGGTCACCGAGCAGGGCATCCGCGACGGCGTCCGCCAGGTGATCCTGCCGCTGTGGAACGTCTGGCACTTCTTCAGCCTGTACACCAATGCCGCGAACGGCGGCGAGGGCTACGAGGCCAGGACCGTCACCCCGGAGGCGGCCGCCCGGCTGGCGGAGCCAATCGACCGGTACATCCTCGCGAACACGGGGAACCTCGTGCGGGACCTCACGGAGGCGCTCGACGCGTTCACCATCAGCGACGCCTGCGAGTCCCTGCGCCGCTACCTGGACACGCTGACCAACTGGTACGTCCGCCGGAGCCGCCAGCGGTTCTTCGAGGAGGACACGGACGCCTTCGACGTGCTCTACACGTGCCTCGAAGCCGTCTGCCGCGTGGCGGCACCGCTGCTGCCGCTCGTCACGGAGGAGATCTGGCGCGGCCTCACCGGCGGCCGGTCCGTGCACCTCACCGACTGGCCCGAGGCGTCGTCGTTCCCCGCCGCTCCCGACCTCGTGGAGCAGATGGACCGCACCCGCCAGGTCTGCTCCGTCGGGTCGAGCCTCCGCAAGGCGGCCAACCTCCGGGTGCGCCTGCCGCTGCGGGAACTGACGGTCGTCGCGCCCGGCGCCGAGGGCCTCTCCGGGCAGTACGCCTCGATCATCGCGGACGAGCTGAACCTCAAGGGCGTCCGCCTGGTGGATTCCGCGGACGCCGAGCCGGCCGAGTTCGGCATCACGCAGCGCCTCGTCGTGAACGCGCGGGCAGCAGGCCCGCGCCTCGGCAAGAACGTGCAGACGGTCATCAAGGCGTCGAAGTCCGGGGACTGGTCCGTGGACGACGCCGGCGGCGTCACCGCCGGCGGCCTCGCGCTCGAGCCGCACGAGTACACGCTCGACACCGTCGTGGAGGGCAACGACGCCGCGTCGAAGGCCGTCACCGTCCTGCCGGGCGGAGGATTCCTCGTCCTCGACACCGAGGTGACCGCGGAGCTCGCCGCCGAGGGGACGGCACGGGACGCCATCCGTGCCATCCAGCAGGCCCGCCGTGACGCCGACCTCGATATCAGTGACCGCATCAGCACCACCATCGGCGTCGCCGCCGGGCAGGTCGCCGCCCTCGAGGCCAACGAGGGCCTGATCCGGAGCGAGACGCTCACGGTGGACCTCCGCGTGGAGGCCGTCGAGGGCTCGGGGAACGACTTCACCATCACCGTCGCGAAGCAGGAGCAGCAGCATGGATGAGACGAACGGTAGCGGTGCAGGGCTCGACGCCTTCTCGGTCGAGAGCGTGTATGCCGAACTCCTGGGCCGCGCGCCGGAGGATCGGATGGAGCCGCGCATGGCCCCGCTGTTCCGGGCCATGGAGATCCTCGGGGAGCCGAACAGGGCGTTCCCGATCATCCACATCACCGGCACCAACGGCAAGACCTCGACGGCGCGCATGATCGAGAGCATCCTGCTGGCGCACGACCTGCGGACCGGCCGGTTCACGAGCCCGCACCTGTCACGCGTCACGGAACGCATCAGCATCGACGGCGAGCCCGTCGCGGACGAGACCTTCGTGCGCGTGTGGGACGAGATCAAGCCCTACCTGGACATCGTCGACGGCGAGCTCCTCGTCGCCGGGGAGCCCCGGCTCACGTACTTCGAGTGCATCACGATCCTCGCGTTCGCGATCTTCGCCGACGAGCCGATCGACGTCGGGGTGATCGAGGTGGGTCTCGGAGGCGTCACCGACGCCACGAACGTCGGCGACGGGCAGGTGGCGGTCATCACGCCCATCTCCCTGGACCACACCGAACTCCTCGGCGACACCGAGGAGGACATCGCCCTCGAGAAGGCCGGCATCATCAAGCCCGGCTCCTTCCTCGTCAGCGCCATCCAGCCCCGCGACGCGGCCCAGGTGCTCCTCGACCGGGCCCGCGAGGTGGGCGCCGAGTTCCGTTTCGAGGGTGTGGAGTTCGGTGTCGAGTCCCGCACCGTCGCCGTGGGCGGGCAGGTGGTCTCCCTCACCGGGCTGGCCGGCCGTTACGGCGAACTGCTCGTCCCCCTGCACGGCGAGCACCAGGCCGAGAACGCGGCTGTGGCCGTCGCCGCCGTCGAGGCGTTCCTCGGCGCCGGGGAGCGGGAGCTGCAGACGGACCTGGTACGGAACGGCCTGCGCGCCGTCACCTCCCCGGGCCGCCTCGAGGTGGTGCGCACCGCACCGAGCATCATCGTGGACGCCGCCCACAACCCCGCCGGTGCGCGTGCGGCGGCCAAGGGCGTCAACGAGGCGTTCGACTTCTCCCGGCTCGTGCTCGTCATCGGGGTCCTCGAGGACAAGGACGCCGAGGGCATCCTCGCCGAACTCCACGAGGAGCTGGGCGGGATCCTGGAGGACGTCTGCCTGACGCAGTCCACCTCGCCCCGCTCGGTGCCCGCCGCTGACCTCCTGCAGGCCGCCCTGTCGGCGGGCTTCGCCGAGGAGAACATCAACATCGCGCCCAGCCTCGACGACGCCCTCGAGTGGGCCGTGATGAAGGCCGAGGAGGGCAACGACCTCGCCGGCGGTGTCCTCGTGACCGGGTCCATCACGGTGGTCGGGGAAGCCCGCACGCTCCTAGGGAAGTAGGCAGAGCATGGCTCGACGCATGACGAAGGCGCAGCGGGAGTGGCGGCCCGGGATGCCGAAGAAGCGCAGGTCCACGAAGATCATGTTCGCCTCGACCGTGCTGCTGCTCGAGGCGTTCGTGGTGTTCTTCGCGACGCTCGCGGTCTTCGGTCTGCGCCGCGACGAGATCTCGCCCGCCCTCATCCTGACCTCCGGGCTGATCCTCAGCGTGCTGCTGGTCCTGACCTGCGCCGTCCTGACGAAACGGTGGGGGATCGCGGTGGGCTGGGTGCTGCAGCTCGTGATCATCGCGGGCGGCTTCCTGGAGCCCACCATGTTCGTCGTCGGGCTCGCGTTCGCGCTCACCTGGCTCTACGGCCTGCGCCAGGGCCGGCGGGTGGACCGCGAGAACGCCGAGCGGGACCGCCTGCAGGCCGAGTGGGAGAAGGCGAATCCGGAGTAGCGGCGGCTTTAGTAGAGTCGGACCCGATACTGATCCGCTGCGCCGTCCAGCACGGCGCCCCCTGAAGGAGATCCCATGAGCGTTGAGCGAACCCTTGTCCTCGTCAAGCCCGACGGCGTAGCCCGCGGCCTGACCGGCACCATCCTGTCCCGCATCGAGGCGAAGGGCTACACCATCGCCGAACTCAAGCAGGTCCACGCCACCCGCGAGCTGCTCGAGGAGCACTACGCCGAGCACGTCGGCAAGCCGTTCTTCGAGCCGCTCGTGGAGTTCATGCTCAGCGGACCCGTCGTCGCCGCGATCTTCGAGGGCCAGCGCGTCATCGAGGGTTTCCGCTCCCTCGCCGGCGCCACGGAGCCCACGACGGCGGCGCCCGGCACCATCCGGGGCGACTTCGGCCGCGACTGGGGCGTGAAGGTGCAGCAGAACCTCGTGCACGGGTCCGACTCCGCGGAGTCCGCCGACCGCGAGATCGGCATCTGGTTCGCCTGAGAATTCCAGCGGATCAATGGTTGCCCCGGGTCGTGTGCCCGGGGCAACCGTCTTGGTAGGTTAGGGCCATGATGACCTATCAAAGACTGGGCACCTCCGGGCTCAGCGTTTCCACCGTCGGGCTCGGCTGCAACAACCTGGGCAGGGCCGGCACCACCTCCGAGTCGCAGGAGGGCACCGACGCCGTGGTGCATGCGGCGATCGACGCCGGCATCACGCTCTTCGACGTCGCCGACATGTACGGCAAGGAGCCCGGCGTCAGCGAGGTCCAGCTGGGCAAGGCGCTGGGCAGCCGGCGCGACGACGTCGTGCTCGCCACGAAGTTCGGCCTGGACATGGCCGGCGCGAACGGACCCGACTGGGGTGCACGCGGCTCGCGCCGCTACATCGTCCGGGCGGCAGAGGCGTCCCTCCGGCGCCTCGGGACCGACTGGATCGACTTGTACCAGTACCACGCTCCGGACACCCTCACGCCCGTCGAGGAGACCCTCGCGGCCCTCGACGACCTCGTCACGAGCGGGAAGGTCCGCTACCTGGGGCACTCCAACTTCGCGGGCTGGCAGCTCGCCGAGGCGGAGTTCACAGCGCGCAGCGGCGGCTACACGCCCTTCATCTCGGCGCAGAACCCCTACAGCCTGCTGGACCGGCGGCTGGAACGCGAGGTCGTGCCTGCCGCGGAGGCCTACGGTCTCGGCATCCTGCCGTACTTCCCCCTCGCCAACGGCCTCCTGACCGGCAAGTACCGCCGCAACGAGGTGCCGGCCGGCAGCAGGCTCACGCACTCCCGCAAGAACGTGCTGGAGACCGCGGACTGGGACCAGCTCGAGGCGTTCTCGGCGTTCGCCCGCGAACGGGACCTGACCGAGGTGCAGGTGGCGTTCTCGTGGCTCGCGGCCCAGCCATCGGTCGGATCCGTCATCGCGGGCGCCACCTCGCCCGAGCAGGTGCGCCAGAACGCGGCGGCTGCCGCCTGGTCGCCGTCGGACGAGGATCTCGCGGAACTGGACCGGATCTTCCCCAGCCCCGCCGCCTGACCCGAATCGGCAGGCCGGGCGTCCTGGCGCCGCATCCCCACTCTCCACTCCCGTGTGCAGAGGAGAGTGGGGATGATCGGTGGGCACGGCTCAGGCGTCCGCCCGGCAGGGCGGCGTCATTGTGGAGAACGGTACGGACTGAGAGGGTTCTCGAAGACTTCGACCGTTGTTCTCGGCGATGGAGCAGTCTGGGCGTTCATCGCCACCACGGCCTTCCGGGCCTGGGTGGTCGTCGGCATCGCCCTGGTCGCGTTCATCGCGGCTTGATCCTCGGGTCGAAGGACCGTCACTGCGGGTTCAGCCCCGCTCACTGGCGCGACGGTCATGCGGCGGTCAACCGTGCGAACATCGCCGCGGTGTTCAAGGACACGCTCCGAAATGCCGCTGCTCACGCAGTCGGTGCCGCTGAGCAACCGGGAGCAGGAACAGCTCGCGGCATGGCAGGACCCGCCCGCCTGGAACCGAGCAGGCGACGAAGCGATGCGGTACACCAACGACGACGTGTTCCGCCGCACCGACCAGTCGTTCACGGACAACGAGCTGGCCGCTTGGCTCGAGGACGACGACAACGCCGCCTGGTACAACGACGACCGGACCACGCAGCCCCCTGGCCTGTCCTTCCGATTCCATCGCGTCATCGCGGACAACATCGGCCCGGTACGGAAGGATGTATCCATGAAACTGACTGCACCGGCGAGCGTCCCGGCGCGCACGAGCATCTTGAGCCACATGAACACGTTGGCGCGAGGCGAGGAACTCAATGAGTCGTACTGGATCTTCGAGCAGGACAGCGATTCCGAGCACTGGACCTCTTTCCTCGACTTCCTGCGGGTCCTAGGGAAAGAACCGACACTGACGCCTTCCTTCACGAATGCCGAGATCGCTGGAGCTGAATGGTGCGAGTGGATCACTGAGTGGAATCACGGATACCCGCAACCCGAGCACGACTTCAACTACCGTAAGCTCACCTACGACCTTTCGGGCGCTTGTTCGGTTTGCAGCAGAGGTTTCCTTCAAAACGCTCCTTATCGGATGAGGAACGAGCCGCGATGGGGCCGACGATCGGTTTTGCAGATGTTCTGGGTTTACGACGCCTGGTTCGTGAAACCCGAGGTCTACGAATCGGTCTTCAAGCGGTTCGGAGTCGCAAGCCGGGTGGTGCTCCGCAAAGGCGGTGAGCCACTAACCAACGTGGTGCAGCTCGTCGTCGACGAGATCGTGCCCGTCAACGAGTACCGCACCGCCGGCGAGTTCTGCGACATATGCGGCCACTTCAAGCTGCACGCTGCACAGGCTGGCTACTCGCCTCTGCCCGCGGTGCGACCCGAGGGGCCCTTGGCACACAGTGAGGCCTGGTATGGCTCGGGGGGCATGGCTTTCAGGCTCACCTTCATGCGTCAGGACCTCGTTGCTGCGGTCCGGGCTGCTGGCCTTCGAGGCACCAGCTTCCAGGCCTGCAAAGATGAGGACTGGACGCCAATTCGCTACGAATAGGTGTGGGTTCACTGCACCACCTACACACAACCACCAAGTAGCATTCGACCACTCCGATTCTAGATCTCGCTGAAGCGCCAAAAATTGACCTTTCGTCAACTGGCCTCCTGCGGCCGTCCAGACCTGTCGGAGCCACCCCGAGGACTACACGATCGGCTTTGACCCTGCGCTGAGGAGCGTATGGCCACCGATCACCGGCACGGAGGTCGACTGGCCCTTTTGGGCCTGCGCTCGATCGTCGATCCTCCTGTGACCCGCAGTGAGTTCAGACCTCCCGAGCTCGTATCGTCCGGCTAGCCCTGATCGAGCTTTCCTTCCGGTGCAGTCGCAGGCTGTTATCTTCGTCTTTCGCCCCTTGTGGGGCGACTCAGTACTTTCGCAGGTCCCACGAGCTCGGCGCGTTGCCGGGCCATGCTTCGGCACGGATGACGCTCCCGACCTGCCGGATCAGTTCGGTGAGCGTCCCGGTGTCCTGTCCCAGGGCGCGGAGCACCAGGCCCGGACGGCTGAGCAGCGAGGCGCCGACGTGGACTCCAGCGAAGCCGTCCACGAGTTCGCGGATGAGGTCGAGGCAGCGCCGGTCTACGCCGGGGCCGGCGACGACCACGGACGCACAGTGGCTGCGGCCCTCGAGCCAGCCCAGATCCCGCGGATCCGTTGTGCCTGGACGCAGCACGAGGTTGTCCCAGAGCAGCGGGGTCCCGCCGCACCGGATGATGGTTTGCAGCCGGACTTCCTGGTACGTGAAGGGCTCTGCGTCCGGCGACCAGCCAGGGGTTATCACTTCCGCTGCGAAGTAGCAGGCTTCCGGGTGCAGGTCGACGTCGGTCCGCTGGACGAACTGTGCGTCGCGGTAGGCAATGAGCTGATCCGGCACGCTTTCCAGCAGGGCCCCAGCGGCCAGCCTGACTTTGGTGTGCTGACGGGCCGGGCCCTGTGGCGTCCGGTAGATCTTCGTCGCCGACTGCGTGGTGAGCAGTGCGGACGAGCCCGGTCCGCCGTCGTACTCGACCACGTAACGATCGGCACCGAGGAATCCGCCGCCGGGATTGACGACCGTGATGAGGGCTTGCCCCGACGCATCCTGGTAGTGCGGGCGAAGGACACGCAGCGCCCCCGAGGAGAACTGCTCCGCGGCGACCGTCCGGCCGTCGGCCCGCCTGGCCGTGCGCAACTGCAGTCTGCCCGTCAAGGACGGCTCTGCCTCCTGTGTGATCTGCGCAGTGGCGGACGCGGACGGGGACGTCACGCGAGGTCGAGCAGGAGGACGTCCGTGCGGATCCAGTCGAGCACGCTGTCGAGGCCCTCGTCCGTCCGGAGGTTGGTGAAACAGAACGGACGGGACCCGCGAAAGACCCTCGAATCGGCTTCCATCACGCCGAGGTCGGCCCCGACGTGCGGTGCGAGGTCCGTCTTGTTGATGACGAAGAGGTCCGACTTGATCATGCCCTGGCCGGCCTTGCGTGGGATCTTCTCTCCCTGGGCGACGTCGATGATGTAGATGGAGAAGTCGGCCAACTCCGGGCTGAAGGTTGCCGAGAGGTTGTCTCCGCCGGATTCCACGAAGATGATCTGCAGGTCCGGGTGGCGTTCCTTGAGTTCATCGATCGCCGCTTCGTTCATGGAGGTGTCCTCGCGGATCGCGGTGTGCGGACAGCCGCCGGTCTCGACGCCGATGATGCGGTCCTCGGGCAGAACCGAATTGGCGGCGAGGATCCGCGCATCCTCGATGGTGTAGATGTCATTGGTTATCGCGGCCATGGATACCTCGGCGCTCATCGCCCTGGTGATCCGCTCGACCAGTTGTGTCTTTCCGGCGCCGACCGGTCCGCCGATGCCGATGATGATGGGGGTGCTCATAGTGGGGCTTCCTCTTCTTCTTGTCTCAGCTCATGAACATGCGTGCGCGCAGGTGCTCGTGGCGCATCTGCGCGATCTCCAGTCCCGGCGCGGTGGTGCCGAAATCGTCGTCGCCCAGCTCGAGGGCCCGACGTGCGGCCACACTGACAGGTGCGCGCAAGCCGGCAAGGACCCGCTGGCCCGCCAACTGTCCGAGCGGTACGCCGCGCACCGCGTTCTGCACCAGGGACGTCACCGAGCCCATCAAGTAGGTCTGCAGGAGCGGCAGCAGAGCGATGCCTGCGGCCTGTCCGGCGAGGGCGAAGACCAGGCAGTAGTGCCGCGGCCAACCGCCCCGGGGTGCGGCGGCCGAGGGCAGGAGCTCGGGTACGATCCGCGCGAGTTGCCTACCCATCTTGTGGCTGGCGGCGCGCACCTGCACCGGGACGACGGCGGCATCGAGCAGGACATCCAGCTCGCCCGATGCGCTGCGGCCCTCATAGACCCAGCGCATTGCGAGGGCGTCCGTGCAGGTCAGCTGGGTGTGCAGATAAGCGAGGAGCCACTGGCGGAGCTCCTCCTCGCCGCCGATCGTGCCGTCGGCGAGGTAGCTCTCCAGTCCGTAGGAGTGGCTGAACGCACCCGTGGGGAGGGCCGAGTCCCCGAGTTGCAGCAGCAGGTTGAGGTGCGCGGCTGAATCTGCGCCCTCGCCTGTGGCCGTGGCTGGGGCGGATTCCGCCGTCGTCCTAATGGGTGTGCTCGGCATGGCGGAAGGGTACCGGCATGACCCGTTCTTTCCGTTCGTAGGTGACGCCGTGGGCATCGAGGAAGCTTTCGACCGTGTGGTCGTACTGCACCACCATGACGGCGGAACCCTCGTCGCCGTCTGCTTCGAGGAACTGGGCCTGCAGGTGCCGGTTGCCCAGCGAGTGCGCCGTGAAGAGTGCCTGCCCGATGTCGGCGGGTTTGATGATCAGGACGTCGGTGGGCAGGACCGAGACCATCACCAAGTTGGTCTCCTCACGGAGGAGGACATCTCCGTCGCGCAGGTCGCTGCTGCCGGCGGGCAAACGCAGCCCGAGCTCCCGACCGTGGTCGGTGGAGAACCGCTGGATCCGCTTGGTGAGCTCCGCGCCCGGCAGCACCACCTTCTCGCGGTGCAGGTTCTTCAGCTCCTCAGCGGTTTCCGGGTCGAGGTCATGCAGGTTGAACAGTACGGATTCCACGATCATGGTCTGGCTCCTAGAAGAGAAAGTAGCGCTGGGCCATCGGCAGCTCGGTCACGGGCTCGCACGTGGCTTCGACTCCGTCGACCTCGACCCGGTAGGTCTGGGGATCGACACGGATGTCTGGCGTTTCCGCGTTCAGGACCAAGTCCTGCTTCCGCACGTCCCGGCAACCGGAAACCGCCCTGATGCGCCGACGCAGGCCCAATGACGTCGGTACGCCGGCGTCGATCGCCGCCTGTGGCAGGAAGGTGATACAGGCGTCGGCCAACGCGGTGCCGTAGGCGGCGAAGGCCGGCCGCAGGGTCTGTGGCTGAGGCGTCGGAATCGACGCGTTGGGATCACCCATGACGGAATTGATGATCTGACCGCCCTTGATCACCAGGTCGGGCTTCACCCCGAAGAACGCCGGATCCCAGAGCACCAGGTCGGCGAACTTACCCGGTTCCACTGACCCGACACTGTCCGCGATGCCCTGGGCCAGAGCCGGGTTGATCGTGTACTTCGCCACGTAGCGTCGGATCCGGAAGTTGTCGTTCGCCTCTGCGTCCGGGCCCTCCTGGCCGATCGGTCCGCGGCGGTCCTTCATGACAGAGGCCAGCTGCCAGGTACGGGTGATCACCTCGCCGACCCTTCCCATCGCCTGGGAGTCGGAGGACATGATCGAGAAGACGCCGAGGTCATGCAGGACGTCCTCAGCGGCGATGGTTTCAGGGCGGATCCGGGAATCCGCGAAAGCGACGTCCTCGGGGATGTCGGGGTTGAGGTGATGGCAGACCATCAACATATCGAGGTGTTCCTCGGCCGTGTTGCGGGTGAACGGGATGGTCGGATTGGTCGAGGCCGGAAGTACATTGTCCAGGCCGGCGATCGCGATGATGTCCGGGGCGTGTCCGCCTCCGGCTCCCTCGGTGTGGAAGGTGTGGATGACGCGGCCGTCAATTGCGGCAATGGTGTCCTCCAGGAAGCCGCACTCGTTGAGGGTGTCGGTGTGGATGGCCACCTGGACATCGAAGGCATCCGCGACGCGCAGCGAGGTGTCGATGGCAGCGTGGGTAGCACCCCAGTCCTCGTGGATCTTCAGTCCTATGGCTCCCGCCCTGATCTGCTCGGCGAGTGGTTCTTCTGCGCTCGCGTGACCTTTCCCGAGGAGGCCGATGTTCACCGGCAGGCCCTCCGCCGCCTGCAGCATGCGGCTGATGTGCCACGCACCGGGAGTGACAGTGGTGGCCTTGGTGCCCTCGGCGGGGCCGGTACCGCCGCCGATCATGGTGGTGATCCCGCTGGCCAGGGCAGTGGGAACCTGCGCGGGTGAAATGAAGTGGATATGCGTATCGATGCCGCCGGCGGTGAGGATCTTCCGCTCGCCGGCGATGATCTCCGTGTTCACGCCGATCGTGATATCCACGCCGTCCTGCACGTCCGGGTTCCCGGCCTTGCCGATCGCCAGGATGTGGCCGTCGCGCAGTGCCACGTCGCCCTTCACGATGCCGCCGTGGTCGATGATGACGACATTGGTGATGACCGTGTCCGGGATACCGTCGCTTCGCACGGAGTGCCCGTTGTGTCCCATGCCGTCCCGGATGGTCTTGCCGCCGCCGAACACGGCTTCCTCACCGTACGTGGTGAGGTCCTGCTCGATCTCGAGGAACAGGGAAGTATCGGCCAGCCGGATTCTGTCGCCGGTGGTCGGTCCGTAGAGGTCCGCGTACTGCTGCCGGGAGATCTCGAAGCTCATGCCGTGTCCCTTCCTGCATCCTTCGCTGCATCCGAGTCCGGATCCAGCGGGCCGTTCACGAGATTCCGCAGTCCGTGTACCTGCCGGTGCCCACCGATCGGGATCAGCCGGACCTGGCGCCGGTCTCCGGGCTCGAAGCGGGCGGCAGTTCCGGACGGTATGTCCAGGCGGTACCCGTGTGCGGCGTCCCGGTCGAAGCTCAACGCCGCGTTGGCCTCGGCGAAGTGGAAGTGCGAGCCCACCTGGACCGGGCGGTCACCGGTGTTGACGACATCGAGTTCGAGGGGGGTGCGCCCGGCATTGATGGACACCATGCCATCCCGTAACCGGTACTCACCGGGGATCATGAATCGATCCTGATGGGGTTGTGGACGGTGACGAGCTTGGTGCCGTCGGGGAAGGTCGCCTCGATCTGCACGTCGTGGATCATTTCCGGAACCCCTTCCATGACGTCGTCGAGGGTGAGGATGGTGATCCCGTAGGACATCAGATCAGCGACCGAGCGACCGTCGCGTGCTCCCTCGAGCAGCTCATAGCTCAGGATGGCGACGGCCTCGGGGTAGTTGAGCTTCAGACCGCGAGATTGCCGGCGCCGCGCCAGATCGGCGGCCACCACGATCATGAGTTTTTCCTGCTCGCGGTCTGTAAGGCGCATACAGGCATCGTAGGGATACAACGTTTCTGCTGTGTTTCGACAGAGAGGTCAGCGGCCGGTGAGGACGGTAGGACGCTCCTCGTACCGTGCGAGCTTCCACTCCGCCACTGCTCCGAGCCATGCGACCAGGAAGGCCCCGACGCAAGGTCCCGGCGACAGTGGAGAAGAATCTCCGGGCAGGCTGGTCGAACGCCCATCGTCCTCGGTCTGATCGACGAGTGCGCTGCTTCTCGTGACGACGTGCTGCGGACGATCGCCGGTCGCGGTCAGCCCACGCGTTCGCGGATCGGGTCGAGCACGGCCTCCGCGGCCCAGGCCGCCGCATCCGCGATGTCCCGGCGGTTCATGCCGAACTCTCGATGCAGAACGACCCAGGTGGCGGCCGAGTCGATGTGCGAGAGCGCCGCGACAATGGCTCTCCGGTCGACGTCGTCGAGGGTGGGAACCTCGCGGCGCAGCATCTCGTCGAGGTACTCCCGTCGGGGCGAGGGTGCCGCGCCTCTCACGCCGCGCATCGTCGTTTCGGCGACGACGTGGGCGAGCTCGGGCTTCTGGTCATAGGTCTCCATGGCCTCCCGGATGGCGAGGGGCATGTCGAAGACGGACGGTGAATCTTCGCGGACGAAAATGGTCTGCTCGATCCATGCCGCCGTCGCCACCAGCAGGTCGATGCGGGTCGCGTAGTTGCGGAAGATTGTCCGCTCACCCACCCCGGCACGACGTGCGATCAGCCGGAACGGCACGTCGTCGGTGCCGAGCTCATCGATCAGCTCAGCATATGCGGCAAGAATTGCCACCTGGGTGCGATTGGGATCGGCACCCGGGGCATCGTCCTCCGCAGGCGGATCGGACATCAGCGGCGCCGGGCCTTCACGTCGTGCGTCCCGGTGGGCAGGTCGTCGAGGGCCTGCATGACGGTGCGCTCGAAGACCTCCGAGATCTCCAGCGCGTCCATGTCGAATCCGCTGCGCATCCGCGCCCAGAATTGCGCCGCGGCGAAGTAGCGCAGTGCAGCCGCTACGCGATGCAGGTCGCGGGTGTTCAACGACGGATGTGCGGTCTCGAGCATCGCGAGGATGGTACGCGTGAAGAATGTGGGCTCCGGCTGACCGGTCGGCGAGAGGGACGCCGCGCGTGCGCAGACGAAGGCGAACGCCGGCGCCTCATCGAAGGCGCGGAACCGAGCCTTCGCCGCGTCGATGAATTCGGGGATGGTGACGAAGGCGCCGAGCGGGAACTCGGTTTCCTCGAGCCGCTGCCCGAGCGCCTCCAGCAGATGAGACCGTGTCGGGAAATGCCGATAGACCGTGCGCTCGGAGACGCCGACGGCGTCGCCGAGAGCACGATACGAGATGTCGTCGAACGGGTGCTCTCGCAGGGAGGCCGTTGCGCAGTCGAGGATCGCGGTTGGTGTGTGGACGGTCTCCGCCATCACGATCCTCCTCCGTCAAAGCGCTTCGCTGCAGTGTCGTCTTTCCGGCGGAACATCCTCCGGCGCACCGGTGCCGGTTCCGCCGGAAGGACATACCGGTTGGATTTGTCGAGTGTCAGGGCCAGCGACGAGACGTACTGCGTCTCCCCGCGAGGACCGCGTTCCGCCGATGCCAGCATATCCGGACGCTCGAAGGTGTAGCCGGTGACATGGCACCGCAATCTCTCGCCGGACGGATTGCCCTCGGCGTCGAGGAGGGGAGAGGCGATACCGTCGGTCTGGCGACGACGGTAATAGCGGCCGCACGTGACGATCGCCATCACGGGTGTCATCACGAGGGCCACACCGATCGCGATGAGCACCGAGAACGGGCGGACCGCAGCACCGAAGAGGCCACCGAATGCCGCGAGGGACAACCCGGAAGCGAGCCCTACCGATACGAGACCCACAGGATTCCAGTCGAACAGCATCCCGCGCCGGAACTCGGGGAAGAGTGGAGAGAGCCGGAGGATGTGCTTGTTGATAGCGATGTCCGCGGCGATCGTCACGAGCCAGGCCATGACGACGTTCGCGTACAGGCTGAGCACGAACGAGATGAGGCTGAAGACGTCCATCCACATCAACCCCAGCGCGATCACGAGGTTGAAATACATGAAGACGGAGCGGCCCGGGTACGTCTTGGTGATGCGCGTGTACACGTTCGACCAGGCGAGGGAGCCCGAGTAGGCGTTCGTGACGTTGATCTTCACCTGGGCGGTGACGACGAGGATCAGCGCCAGTCCGATCGCCAGCCATTCGGGCATGAGCGCTGAGTAGAGACCCACGAACTGCCGAACGGGTTCGGCGGCGCGGATGCCGAGATCGGGAGCAGTGCGGGTGAGGAGGTAGACGGCGAGGAACACGCCGATGATCTGCTTGACCCCGCTGAAGAGCACCCATCCGGGGCCGGCGAACAGCAGCGACGTCCACCAGGCCCGGACGTTGCTGCGCGTGCGCGGCGGCATCGCACGGATGACGTCGATCTGCTCTGCGAGCTGCGGGGTCAGCGCGAAGCATACGGCGGCACTGGCGACGATCGCGCCCAGGTCGATCCCGCCGTCGGAGTTGCCCGTGAAGGAGGCGAACGCACGAACGGCCTCGGGGTCCGACACGACGACCCATACCAGGGGCAGGAGGGCGAGGGCGAGCCAGAGCGGCGTGGTCCAGTACTGCAACCGCTCGAGCGCCCGGATGCCGTAGATCACGATCGGGATGACGACGATCGTCGAGATCAGGTAACCCACGGGCAGGGGCAGACCTGTGGCCGCCTCGATACCCTGCGCCATGATCGCGCCCTCCAGGGCGAAGAAGATGCACGTGAAGATCGCGAAGATGACAGTGGTGATGGACGATCCGTAGTACCCGAACCCCGACCCCCGGGCGATGAGGTCGAGATCGAGGTTGTATCGCGCGGCGTAGTAGGCGATCGGCAGACCGACGAGGAAGATCGTGACGGAGGCGAGCAGGATGCCGAGCACGGCGTTGTTGGTGCCGTGCTCGATACCGATGCTGGCACCGATCGAGAAATCTGCGAGGAAGGCAATCGACCCGAGAGCCGTGATGCCGATCGAGCCGGCGCTCCACCGGCGGAAGGAGCGCGGGACGTAGCGGAAGGCGTAATCCTCCAGGCTGTCCTCAGCGGCTGCCCGCGCGTCGTCAGCCCTCGCCACCGTCGCTACCTTCAGGGCCTCGCGCATGCCCCATTGTTACGGATCGCATGTTTCGTCCGCATTGCGCCGAGCGTCGGCGCGGTCGTGAGGTGGCGGATCCGGCCGTCGCTCCGAGATCAGATCGCCATGGCTGCGCGCACGCCCTCGGCGGAGGAGAGTCCACCCTCGCCAGTGCTCGAGGTGAATCCGCTCGCGAGTACGAGATACTTGTCGGCAGCTTCGAGGGCGAACCCGATGTGCTGCTCGACGAGCAGTACGGAGAGGCCCTGGCTCGCGAGCTGCATCACCGAGTGCTCGATCTCGGCCACGATCGTCGGCTGGATCCCTTCTGTCGGTTCGTCGAGGATGAGCAGTTTGGGTTCGGTGATGAGCGCCCGGGCGATCGCGAGCTGCTGACGCTGCCCACCCGAGAGCAGGCCCGCCTTCCGGGTGGCGAATTTCTCCAGGGCTGGGAAGCGCGAAAGCTGCTGCTCGATGAGTGCCTTCCCGTTCTTGCGCCCATCGGCGACGAGCTGAAGGTTCTCCATGGTTGTCAGCTGCGTGAAGCACTGTTGGCCCTGAGGCACGTAGGCCATGCCGCGGGCGACCCGCTTGTTGGGGGCGAGGGACGTGATGTCGTCTCCGTCGAAGATCACCCGGCCGCTACGCGGCCTGATGAGTCCGATCGCGACCCGCAGCAGGGTGGATTTCCCGGCGCCGTTGTGGCCGAGCACGGCGACCACGTCGGCGCTGGGCAGTGTCACGCCGTGCAGCACGAGTGTTCGGTCGTAGCCGGCCTCGATGTCGTTCATCTCGAGCATGTCAGGCACCCTTCGTCTGAGTCGCGGAGGACGAAACACGATCGGCCAGCGCGGGGGACCCCTCGGGGACGGCCATCATCCCGGTGATCGTCGGCGCGGCCGCCGTGCCGAGGTAGACCTCCTGGACCCGAGAATCCGCCTGAACGTCCGCCACGGTGCCCTCAGAGAGCACTGTGCCCTGGTGCAGGACCGTGACACGCGACGCGTAGCGGCGCATGAAGTCCATGTCGTGCTCGACGACGAGGACGGTGCGGCGCGCGGCGATACGCTGCAGGAGCTCGCCCGTCGCAGTCCGCTCGTCCTGACTCATGCCCGCCACGGGTTCGTCGAGCAGAAGGGCTCGAGGGTCCTGCACGAGCATCATCCCGATCTCCAGCCACTGCTTCTGGCCGTGGGACAGGATGCCCGCGGGAGTCTCCCGCTCGCCGGCGAGCCCGATCTCCTCCAACGCCTCCTCGATCCGTGGATCGACACCGCGCCGGGCGCGGAGGAGGGAAAACGCCGAGCGGTACAATCCCGCCGCGATATCGAGGTTCTGCAGCACCGAGAGCTGCTCGAACACGCTCGCCGTCTGGAAGGTGCGGCCGACGCCCAACCGGACGATCTTGTTGACGGGCGTCCCCAGGAGCTCCTGATCGCCGAGCTTCACCGATCCGGTGCCTTTGGACAGACCGGTGATGGCATCGATGCAGGTCGTCTTGCCCGCGCCGTTCGGGCCGATGAGGAATCGCACCTCGCCGGGATGGGCGTCGAACGAGACCCCTCCAACGGCGACGAAACCGTCGAATTCGACGCGCAGGTCGGTGACGATCAGTGAACTGTTCGCGGTGGTCATCTCTTCACCTCATCGAGCTCGAGTACCGGGGCGTTCGCCCCCGTGGCCGGGGTCGCGCGGGAGTGGCGGAGGGCGCCCGTCGCCTTACCAAGGAGAGAGGACAGGCCCATGGGAAGGAAGAGCGTCACGAGGATGAAAACCAGTCCGAGGATGTAGACCCACCCGTCGGGCCAGCTGGAGCCGAGGCTCGACTGCCCCCATCCGATGGCCATCGCCCCGAGGGCCGGTCCGAAGAGCGAGGCGCGTCCGCCGAGAGCCACGCCGGCGATCATCAGGATCGAGGCGGAAGCTCCTATCTCCGCAGGAGTGATGATGCCGACGATCGGGACGAACATCGCTCCCGCGATGCTGGCCATCACGGCCGCGACCACGAACGCGACCAGCTTGATGTTGGCCGGATCGTACCCGAGGAACCGGACGCGTTCCTCGGCATCCCGCGTGGCGATGAGCAGTTCGCCGTAGCGGCTGCGGTTCAGCTGCCACACCGCCAGAAGGCACATGATGAGAAGCGCCGCCGCGATGAGAAAGACCATGATCTTGTTCGCCTCATCGTTCAGGACGAATCCGAAGAAGTACTGGAAGTCGCTGAGCCCTGTATCCCCTCCGGTCTCCCGGATCGTGGAGCTGACGAGTACCGCCAGAGCCACGGCGAGAGCCTGGGTCAGGATTGCGAAGTACGCGCCTTTCACCCGGCGCTTGAACAGCGCGTAGCCGAGGATCGACGCCACGAACACCGGCAGCACGATGATGGCTGCCACGGTGAAGATGCCGCTTCGGAACGGTTCCCAGAACGCGGGCAGCGGCGCCTGGGGGTCGTACAGGATCATGAAGACGGGAAGGCTGTCCGGCCCTGCGGTTTCCAGGGTCAGATGCATTGCCATGGCGTAGGCGCCGAGTCCGAAGAACACGCCCTGGCCCAGGACGAGCATTCCGCCGCGGCCCCAGGCCAGGCCGATCCCGACCGCCGCGATCGCCCAGCAGACGTATTTGCCGAGGTTGTTGATCCAGTGCAACGAGAGCACGGCGGGGGCGACGGCCAGAAGGAGGACGGCGAGCACCCCGATGCCGATGAGCGGGATCCATGGTCTGGTTTTCGTCATGTCAATCCTCTGGTACGGACGGTGAACAGGCCCTGTGGGCGGAACTGGAGGAAGACGACCACGAGCACGAAAGCGAGAACCTGCGCCATGCTTCCGGTGGTCCAGTCGGCGAAGAGGGCCAGAGCGACGCCCACGACCCAGGCCGCGATGACGGCGCCCTTGATCTGTCCGACGCCGCCTGCGACGACGACGAGGAATGCCGGGATGATGTACTGCGTACCCATCTGGGAGTTCGTGCCACCGATCAGGGATGCGGCGACCCCGGCGACTCCGGCGAGACCCGAGCCCACGAAGAAGGTGATGCGGTCGACGTTCCGGGTCTGGATGCCGCTGGTCTCGGCGAGGTCCCGGTTCTGGACGGTCGCCCGGATCCGACGCCCGAAGGAGGAGTACTTGAGTGACGCAGTCAGGGCGCTGAGGCACAGGACGGCGAGCACGATCGTGAACACCTGACGGGCCGGCCAGCCATAGCCGAGGACGTCGATCTGACCATCGAGCCAGGCCGGCTTCTCCACCGGGACGCCCTGAGCGGGAAAGATCTGCAGGGCTACCTGCTGGAGGATCAGACTCACACCGACTGTCACGAGGAGAGTATCGAGGGGCCGTCGGTACATCCATCGGATGATTCCGATCTCGAGGAGGAGGCCGAGGATGCCCGCGCCCACGAATGCCAGTGGCAGAGCCACGAGGATCGAGATGTTGGTGGAGGTGACGACGAGCTGGGTCAGGTAGGCGATGAATGCTCCGGCCATGATGAACTCGCCGTGTGCCATGTTGATCACCCCCATCTGGCCGAAGGTGAGGGTGAGCCCGAGCGCCGCGAGTAGCAGCAGGGCACCCTGCGCCGTGCCGTTGAGAAGCGGTGGTATCAGTACGTCCACGTGCTGTTGCTCTCTGTGGGAGGGGAAGGAATGGAAGAGACGCTCGGGTGGGGGCACCGTGGCCCGGCGGGTACGAGGCCCCCACCCAGACCGGGCCGTCAGCCCGCGGAGGCGACGAGTGCGTCGCGGACGTCGGGTGGGAACCAGTCGTACCCTTCGAGGTAGGGGTCGGGCTCGATCACGCTGTCCGACGACCAGACGATGTCGAACTGGTTGTCGGCGTTGATCCGGCCGATGTTGCCCGGCTTGGAGATGTGGTGGTTCTCCCCGTTCAGCGTGACGACACCCTCAGGCGCATCGACGGTGATCTCCTGCTCGAGAGCCGCTGCATTGATCGCGTCGACATCGAACGAGCCGGCTGCCTCGACCAGCGCCTTGTAGAGGTACAGCGAGATGTATGCCGCCTCCATCGGGTCACTCGTCACCCCGCTGTTACCGGGGTATGCCTGCCAGCGCTCGATGAAGTCCGGATTGTTGGGTGTGTCCATCGACTGGAAGTAGTTCCACGACGCGTAGTTGCCGGTGACCTCGTGGCCCATGGCCGGCGCCTCTTCCTCGGCGATGGAGACCGAGATGATCGGGGTTGTCTCCGGGGTGAGGCCGGCGTCGTAGTAGGCCTTGACGAAGCCGACGTTCGACGAACCGTTGATCGTGTTGAAGACGTAGTCCGGCTTCGCTTCGGCGATCTTCGCCACCTGGGTGGTCCAGTCGTCCTTCTCGAGGGGGACGTACTCTTCGCCGACGATCTCGATGCCGAGCTCGGCGGCGTAGAGCTTGATGATCGCGTTCGCGGTTCGCGGGAAGACGTAGTCGGACCCCGCCAGAAAGAGTGTCTCGACGCCTTCTGCAGCAAGGAAGTCCAACGCCGGGATGATCTGCTGGTTGGTCGTCGCGCCGGTGTAGTAGATGTTCGGAGACGACTCGAGGCCCTCGTACTGCACCGGATAGAAGAAGAGTCCGTTGTGCTCCTCGACGACCGGTTTGACGGCTTTGCGGGAGGATGAGGTCCAACCGCCGAAGATCGCGCCGACGCAGTCCTGGGTGAGCATCTTCTCGGTCTTCTCAGCGAAGGTCGGCCAGTCGGTGGCGCCGTCCTCCTGGACGTACTCGATCTGCTTGCCGAGGATGCCGCCATCGGCATTGATTTCATCGGCGGCCATGTGCAGGACGTTGGAGACGGTCTGCTCCGAGATCGCCATGCCGCCGGTCAGGGAGTTGAGGAAGCCGAGCTTGATCGTGTCACCCGATGTGTCGACGCAGCTCTCCGTCGCCACGGCGCCGGATGCGGACGGCGCAGGCGTGTCACCGGCGCGGGCGCCGCACCCGGCGAGAACGAGGGCGGCGACGGCCGCGAGTGCGGGAACGGCGAACAGACGGCGCCTCCGTCGAGTACCGGTCAGTGTCATGGTGGTCTCCAAGGGTCAGGAAGCAGGATGAGGTGTTCGAGGGATGAGCGGTGCGTTGTGCAGCTACGTCTGGAAGCACCGTCGCGCCGGACATCCGGATGCGCTGAGGATCGGCGTGCCGGGGGGACGGTGGACCGTGCTGAGTGGTGAGGCCATTCGTGGTGCAGGGATGGACCGGCAAGACGTGCGTCTCGATGCCGGATGGTGACGGGCTTCGAGAACCGGGGTGGTTCGGCTGAGGGTGATCGCCTACTGGTGCGGATGCTGTCAGCCTGACAGTGTGGCATTGCTCTGACATTTCCCGACTGTTCCGATCGTGTTAATCGCGCGGAGGGCGAATGCTCCAGATCCGCGCACCCACGGGGAACTACCGTCGCCGGCCCTGGATGATGGTCGTTCGAACTCTGCTTGAGGGTGTTCGCTCTGGCATAGTTCTGACATCATTCCGACGCTCATGTCGTGAAGACCCTGGATGCTGTGAGCGCAGGACGTCACTCATCGTGAGGGGCACCGCTGTAGGTCTGTGGACCGCGTGGAATATCTGCATCAGGTACCGGATGCGACGCGCCTTCAGTGCGCACTCGATCGCTCGGAGTAGCGGCGACCGGGCAGAGGGGGCTTGCGGCTCCAGCGCATACTGAACCCATGAGTCCTCTAGCGAGCACTGATGATCCGATCGTCCCCCTCGGTGCAGTGCCGAGGCCGACTGCGCGACGTGAGCAGTTCGGTCGACCCCTCAGTCCTCAGCACGAGCGCACGCCCGAGTGGGGCTGCTCCCACCTGCAGGTGCGATGAGCGTCCCGGCCCGCCCCGACGTGGGGTCCGGGGTCCACCGCGGCCCGGTCTTCATCCGGACCCCCGACCAGCTTCTCCGGGTGTTCGTGAGTTCGACCCTTCGTGAGCTCGCGGAGGAGCGCAAGGCCGTCCGTACCGCCGTCGAGCGGATGAGGCTTGCTCCGGTGATGTTCGAGCTCGGCGCCCGCCCACACCCCCCGAGAGACCTCTACCGCGCCTACCTCCACCGCAGTGAGATCTTCCTCGGCCTGTACTGGCAGCGCTACGGCTGGATAGCGCCCGACGAGACCGTGTCGGGGCTCGAGGACGAATACAACCTTGCGCCGCCGACGATGCCCCGGCTCATCTACATCAAGGACACGGGAGAGGCACCGGAACCGCGCCTGGTCGCCCTGCTTCAGCGCATCAAGAACGACGACCGGGCGTCGTACAAGACGTTCGAGACCGTCGACGAGCTTCGCGAACTCGTCGAGGCAGACCTCGCCACTCTCCTCGCGGACCGCTTCGACGCGGCCGGCGCGGGACTTGCCTCGCTCGGAGACGCATCCCCCGATGGCGGGTTGGCCGGCGACGGCCGGCACGCCGACGGCCGGGAGCCGGCATCCATACCAGTGCCGACACCGCTCACCGCCCTGATCGGCCGGGAGAAGGAACTGGACGCGATCACCGCCCTCCTCACCCACGAGCGGGCTCGCCTGGTCACCCTCACCGGACCCGGTGGTATCGGAAAGAGTCGCCTCGCGATCGAACTCGGACGATCGATGAGGGAAGCCTTCCCCGACGGGGTGACCTTCGTGCCCCTGGCAGCCGTCACAGATCCGGCTCTGGTTCCCACAGCGATCGCCGGAGCGCTCGGGGTTCGGGACACGGGAGCGGAATCGCTCATGGACACACTGGTGACGGCCCTCCAGAACCGCACCTCGCTCATCATCGCGGACAACTTCGAGCAGGTGATGGGCGCGACGCCGACGCTCACCGCCCTCCTGTCCGCGGTTCCCGGGCTCTCGTTCCTCGTCACCAGCAGAGCCGTGCTGCGGGTACTCGGCGAGCACACGATCAGGATCGGTCCCCTTCACCTACCGGTCGAGGCACGTCTCAGTCCTGCCGCTGCGCTGGAATCACCCTCGGTACAGCTGTTCGTGCAACGAGCACGATCGGTGAAACCCGACTTCGAGGTGACCGCTGAGAACGTCGCCGCCGTCACAGGTGTGTGCCGCCACCTCGAAGGGGTGCCCCTCGCCCTCGAACTGGCTGCAGCGAGCATCCGCCTCCTTCCGCCGGCCGCCCTGTTGGAGCGCCTTCGCCAGCATCGGCCGCTCGTGGCCGCGGCCAGAGACCTACCGACCAGACAACGCACCATCCAGGACACGATCGAATGGAGCGTGAAACTTCTCACCGACCAGGAAGCGGCACTGCTCTCCCGACTCGGCGTGTTCTCCGGCGGCTTCTCCCTCGATGCTGCAGAGGCGATCGCCGGCGACGGCATCGACGTGCTGGAGAATCTCGGGACCCTCGTCGACTCGAGCCTGATCCAGCAGCAGGATCGGGGCGACGATGCCCACTTCACCATGCTCGTCTCGGTGCAGGAGTTCGCTCGGCGAGCGCTCGCGGACGCCGGACTCCTCGAGGTCATCCGCGAGACCCACGCGCGCTACTACACCGATCGCAGCGCCGTGCTGGAAGGTCGACTGAAGGGGCGGCACCAGGGAGAGACGGTTCTCGCACTGATCGACGAACAGGACAACCTGCGTGCGGCCGTGGAGTTCCTCATCGAGCGTCGGGAGTGGGACCGACTCGCGACGCTGGCATGGCGTTACTACGTGTACTGGTGGGTCGGTGGTCTACTCGGTGAGATACGCGGCTGGATGGAAGACCTCCTCGACTCCGACGACGTCGTCACCGAACGCAGCAGAGCCATCGCCCTGTACCTGACTCGCGCCATCACCTTCTGGCAGGAGCCGCATGAGTGGGTGGTTCCAGGGCTCACCGAGAGCGCGGAGCTCTTCCACGCGTCGCGGGACCCGTCCGGAGAAGCCCTTGCCCGGACATCGATCGCCCTCGCCCACCTCGCCGGCTCCACACCGGATACCGATCGTGCCGATGACGAACTGGAGAACGCGCTGACGCTCTTCAGGTCCGTCGACGACGTCTGGGGAGAGACACTCGCCCTGGTGACCCTCGGCCGGGTGGCGATGCTCGAGGGCAAGGTGCAGCGGGCGCTCAACAGGTTCGAGGAGAGCCTCACCCTGGCCCACCGCCAGGAGGACACCCTCAGCGAGACCATCGCGGAGCATCACCTCGGCTGGGCCTTCCTGATGCTCGGCGACGTAGACCGGGCATCGACCCAATTCGAGCAGAGCCTCACCGCGTCATCACTCACCGCCCACGCAGAGGGAATCGCCTACGGACTGGAAGGACTCGTCGCCATCGCAGCCACCACGGGCGCGATCGACACAGCGGGTCTTCTTCTCGGGGCGGCGGAGGCGTTGAGGGAGCGAACAGGGCTCTACAACGCGCCGACGTTCTCCTTCCACCAGCAGATGATCGCTCCGATCCTCGCGAGCGAGGCCGCAGCGGCCTTCTCCCACGCGCGTCGGGAGGGCCGAGGGCTCACCGCATCCGCCGCGGCCGCCATCGCCCTCGACCCCGGCAACCACGGGATCGATGTCGCCACACCCGGCGGGACCGTCGCCACTGCCACAGTTTCCACGAAGGCCCACTCGACGCCGACGCTTCCCGGAACGCCTGAATGACCGCCCTCGGTCCGGAGCGCGGTCGGAGCTCACGTCCGCGTCCTGCTGGTCGGAACAGCGCCGCGTCGACCTACACGCGGGTCCTCGCCGTCGCGATCCTTCCTTTCCTGATGGTTGCGACCGTGCTGCTCTATCTGCTACCCCGCGATACCGACAGCCTGTTCGCCTGGACCATCGATCCGCCCATGACGGCGATGTTTCTTGCGAGCGCATATCTCGGTGGTATCTGGTTCTTCAGTGCCGCCGCTCGACCGGGCAATTGGCGGGCGGTGAGACGCGGGATGCCGGCGGTATTCGTCTTCGCATCGCTCCTTCTCGTCGCGACCCTTCTGCATCTGGACAGGTTCCACGCCGGACACATCTCGTTCGTCACCTGGCTCGTGCTCTACCTGACGACCCCAGCGCTCGTGCTCCTCGCGATGGTCCTCAATCGCGGAGCAGATGATGGTTCTGATGCCCCGCTCGAGTACCACCTCGGACTGCCCGTCCGGATCGTCCTCGCCCTGGTCGGGCTGGTCGCTCTGGTCGTCGGAGTGACCCTGTTCGTCAATCCTCAGCTGTTTCTGTCCAGCTGGCCCTGGACGCTGACGCCGCTGACCGCCCGAGTGGTCGGAGCAGCTCTGACCCTCCCGGGGGTCGTCAACCTCGCCCTGCTGGTCGATCCTCGATGGAGTGCGTTCCGTACCGTCTTCCAGGCTCAACTCTTCAGTCTTGTCTTCATCATCGGTGCCCTCATCCTGAGCCGAGGTGATTTCGATCAAGGAAGCCCGGGTGCGATCGCCTTCCAGAGCGGCATCGCCGTATCGGTCGTCGCGTACGCGGCGCTCTACGCCTACTGCGAGCGACGCCGGCAACCTCCGATCCGCGTAGTCCAGAACACAGAACGGGCCTGAAGGGGATTCCCCTGGATATCCGAGGTCGAGCCGGTGCGAGTTCAGTCCTCAGCGGTTTCCGCCGGCTTCGATTCGGGTGATGATCGCGTCGATGCGGTCGCGTTTCTCCGACTGGTCTTTCACGACTCCGATGGGGGCGCCGTCGTCGGTGGCGCCCCAGGGGATGAGCACGTCGAAATCGAGGTTGCGGACGAGGGCGAGACTGTCGAGGTAGTCGCTGCGCCCTGCGGGGCTGAGGAGCACGGCCTTCCACTCGCCGTTCTCGATCCAGATGAAGTCACCGGTGAAGAGGAAGCGGCGCGTCCCGTTGTCCCACAGGTAGGAGGTCGTTCCTGGGGTGTGGCCGGGGGTGGGGATGACGTCGAGGTCGTCATCGATCATGGTCCGCCCGTTGAACGTGCCGGCGATGTCCAGGGCCCCGGTGCCCCCGGAGTGGTCCTTCTCGTGGATCCAGATGGGTACGTCGAGCGCGGGTGGCCCGTACATCGATTCGTGGCTGTGGTTCACCAGGAGGCGGGTGGGTTCGCCGAGCGCTCGTATGTCGGATGCCGCGTCGCTGATCCCGGGGGAGTTGTAGATGATCACGCTGCCGTGGGGGCGTTCGAGGATGTAGGAGCGCAGCAGTACGTTGTGCTGGTAGGGAAGTCGGGCTGTCGGGGTGGCATGCAACCCCTCGAAGGGTGATTCCAGTGTTGTGTGCTGTGCGGGCGTCATGAGTTTCTCCCATGGTGAGCAACGATCTCGAGCACGCTGATGGAGGCGACGCTAGGACCTGAACGCGGGTTGAGGTCAAGGCGCGCGTTCCATGAGGTCGAGGACTGCGGGGAATCGTTGCTCCGCGCGGGGGCCACCAGCCGTGGTGTGGCTGGTGGCCCCCGACGCAGGACTACTTCTTGAACGCGTCCTTCACGTTCTCCCCGGCGCCTTTCATGTCGGCCTTGGCCTGGTCGGCGTGGCCTTCGGAGCGGAGGCGTTCGTTGTCGGTGGCCTCACCGACGCCCTCCTTGACCTTGCCGGTCACCTTCTCCGCCGCGTTCTTGATCTTGTCGTCCAGTCCCATGGGGTTCTCCTCTGTCGTGTCGTGCTCTTTGATGACCGGCACGCTGGTCGCGGCCGGGGTTCGTGATGCCCTCAGGCGCGAAGCGGTACGGCTTCGAGGGTGACTGTGCCGTCTTTCTTCGAGTCGGCGCGGACGTCGACTCCGATGGCCAGGGCTGCTGGTT
Organism: Arthrobacter sp. Soc17.1.1.1; assembly: GCF_036867195.1. NCBI lineage: Bacteria > Bacillati > Actinomycetota > Actinomycetes > Micrococcales > Micrococcaceae > Arthrobacter > Arthrobacter sp. Soc17.1.1.1. The sequence goes on along the minus strand of NZ_JBAJII010000001.1, from coordinate 2,210,745 downwards.
CCTGGCCGAGGGTCTCTTGCAGGTCGTGCCTGATGCGCTCCTCGACGTCCCGGACGACACGCGGGATGTCCGCGTGGCAGGTGGTGATGACACGGATGGTGATGTCCGGGGTCCGGGAGGACCCGCGGACCACGGCTTTCGCGCCGGTCACGTCGTCGAGCTCCTCGACACGGCTGCTGATCGCGTCCTCGAGCAGGGTGGGTCTCAGGACGGTCAGTCCTCTCCCGTCGGGGTCCTCTAGCTTCAGCGTGGAAGCTCCGCGCTTGCGAGGTACCTGCGCCAGAAGCCACAGGACGGCGAGGAGCCCCAGGATGGTGCCGACGGCGGTGAGGACGCCGGCGAGTACCGGGTCGTCACCTGCGAGCAGGAGGACGGGCTGGTCCTGTCCCGGCGCGCGCAGTCCGTAGAGGGCGGCGCCGTCGAGCACGCCGAGGCCGATGCCCGTCGCCATCGCCCCGCCGCCGAGGAGGATGATGCCGATGATCGTGAGCCAGACGCGGTTGAGACGTCCTGCGGTGTAGCGCATGGTGGTTCCTCGTCCTAGGTCCTGTAGGTGCTGACATTCACGGACACCCGGGGTGGGTGTGCGAGATCCAGGGATTCGATCCGCTGCTGGAGCGTGCGGGTGACGGTTGCCTTCAGTTCTCCGCGCTCGAGCAGGTACGTCGCGACGCGGATCTCGGCCCTGCGGGTCGACACCGCCGTCCTGGCGGAATCGACGCCGTCGATCGTCTGCGCGACGTCGGTCAGGAAGGTCTCGAGCCCTCTGTTCCTCAGCGCGGCCCGAGCTGCACCTCCATGGTTGATCAGGTAGGCGTCGTATCGGCCCGGAACCAGGGCCATGAGGATCAGCAACAGGCCGGCCACTGCGGTGAGCATCGCCGCGACGAGTACCGCCTGGTCCGACCAGGGCGCCGCGCTCGCGGCCGTGGCTGCGCCGAGCAGGCGGGTGTCTCCGGCGAGGGCGGCGATGCCGGCCCAGACCGCTGATGATGCTGCGCCGAGGAGCAGGGCCGCGCAGATGATCGCCGGGATGCTCCGGGCCGGGCGCCTGCGGATCGTGGTGCTGCTCATTGCAGGCTCCTGGCGGTTCGGTGGGATCCCGTGGTGAGGGCCTTGATGGTGATGTCGATCCGGCGTACCCGGAGGCCGGTGACGCGCTCGAGTGTGCTGGTCACGTGCCGGCGGATGTCCGCCGACCGCGCCGCGACGTCCGCCGGGAAGTCCAGAGCGATGTCGAGGAACACTGTGACACCTGTGCCGCTGAGGTTCACCGAGGCGCGGGGGCGCTGCCCGGTCCCTGCGTGCCGTCCGACGCCCAGGACCCCGCCGCCGAATCCCCCGACGAACGGGAGCTCGGACGCGCCCTGCGCCGCGACCTTTTCGACGACCTTCTCGCTCATCGTGAGCGTGCCTCGGCCGCGCACTGCCGGCGGTTCCTGCCGGGCTGCCGGGCCCGTCCCGGCTGCTGCTGCGTGATCTGGGCGGGAGGATGCCTCATGCCTGACGCCGCTCGTGGGCGTGATGATGGCCATGGGGCTAGCTCCGGCGGCTGCGCGAGCCGGCGAGGTCCTGCAGGTCGAGCTTGCCGTCGAGTGAACGCCCCACCAGCAGGCCGGCCGTTGCGAAGACGAGGACCCCCAGGAACTCGGGGAACCCCCCGAAGATCGCGACGAGGCCGAGGAGGAGCCCGACGAACAGGCCGATAGTGCTACGTGACATGACAGTCCTAAGAGATGGTGCGGATAGGGGGAGTGCCGGGCCGGGGCTCTTCGGGAAGGTCTTCCAAGAAGGGTGGAGCCCCGGACCGGCGACAGGGAGTGCGGCGAGTGGCTACTCGAGTTCCTTGCCGGTCGACGACGTCTTGGACCCGTTCGAGGAAGTGTCTGCATCGTCGTCCGTGGGCAGGTGCACGTCGGAGACGGTCACGTTGACCTCGAGGACCTCGAGGCCCGTCGCACGCTCCACGGCGCTGATGATGTTCCTGCGGATGTTGTTGCTGACATCCACGATCGACGCCCCGTACTCGACGACGACGGTGACATCGATGGCGGTCTGCTTCTCGCCCTTCTCGATGCTGACCCCGCCGGAGGCATTGGTCTGGGATCCGGGGATACGCTCGGCGAGCTGGTCGAAGGCGCGGCGAGCAGCATTGCCCATGGCGTACACGCCCGGGACCTCACGAGCCGAGATGCCCGCGATCTTCTGCACCACGGTGTCTGCGATCGACGTGTTGCCCTGATCGGTCTGCAGGGGACTCGCGGCCTGGTACTTCGGGGCCTCGCGCACCTGCTCCGCCTGGCGCTTCTGCTCCTCACCCGTGGTGGGGACTGCCGCTACCCGGCGTGCTGCTGTGCTCTGATCGTCTGCCATCTGGATCTATGTCCTCTGTGTGGGGGGATTGTTGCGTACACAGGTAAAGACGCCGCGGATCCAGATTCGTCACGCCGATGGCTCAGGTTTCTTTCCGTGATTCTTCGGCCGCCTCGGACCGGAACCGGCAGGCCTACCGGTACCGGTCCGAAGGAGTCCTGCGTGGTCGCTTATGCTTTCGATGTCGATGCGCGCCCTGGCGGACCGTGCCGACCACCACACTGCGGGAAGGAGGCACGCCGGATGGAACCCACCCACGACGATGCGGGCGTGCCGGTGCCCGCGGGGACCCACGACCCTGGTGGACCGGGTTCCGGCCGGTCCTTCGACGCCCTGATCGACGATGCTGCGCCGACGGAGATGATCGGGCTCAGTTCCGGGACACGGGTGGAACCGCCGCCGTCCGCGCCGGGCGGAAGCGATGCAGCGACGCCGCAGGGGACGCCCGTGTCGGCGGCAGCGCCGTCGTTCGATCAGGTGGAGGTGCCACTGGACACGCTGGACGAATCGACGATCGTCTCCCGGGCGCAGGACGGCGACCTCGACGCGTTCGAGTGGCTGGTTTCCGCCTATCAGGGCGGGGTGTTCCGGCTGGCGTTCAGGATGCTGGGCGATCATGCCGAGGCCGAGGACATCGTGCAGGAGACCTTCATCGCCGCCTGGCGGAACCTGCCGACGCTCTCCGCTCCTCAGGCTTTCATCCCCTGGTTGTACCAGTCCGCTACGAACAAATGCTTCGACCTGCTCCGCGGCCGCCAGCGCCGGCCGGTCGATCCCATCCCCTTCGACGATGAGGGCGGATCGGAAGGATCGACGGACGCCGCGCTTCGTGACGGTGGGTCCGGACGCCGGATGCTCACCGCACGCGGATCGAGGAACGCCCAGGATCCGGCGCTCCACCACGAGACCGAGGCCCAGATGCAGGCGCTCGCCGACCTGCTGCAGACCGTCCCTGCCGGTTCGAGAGCCTGCTGGCTACTGCGGGATGTCCACGAATTCTCGTACGCTGAGATAGCAGTGATCGTGCAACTACCCGAAAGTACTGTGCGCGGACGCATTGCGCGGGCCCGACGGCTCCTCGCGGAAGGGATGCAACCATGGCGTTGAATGAGGATCAACCGCGTCTGGGGTGCGGTCGGATCATCGACGACGTGTGGGCATCCATCGACCAGCCCCCCACTCTCCACGAACAGGGGTGCCCCGACTGCCGGAGTGCACGCCTCGCGCTCCACCACCTGGCAGAGGTCACAGGATCGCTGCGCGACCGCGATCGCGACGACCCTGCCCTGCAGCCCGGCGTCCGGGTCAAGGAGGCGATCATGATGGTCGCCCGAGCCGAGATCCGGCGGAGTCGACGCACACCACTGGCCACCACGCCGCTGGGCACCATCGACATCAGCGAACAGGCGCTGAGCGGGCTCATCCGGTTCGCGGCGTCCACCCTGCCCGGGGTCCGCGCGCGCCGCTGCGTCATCACCAGTGCACAGACGACCCCTCGACCCGCGACCGCGGCAGTGGACGCCGAGGACGTGCGCATCACCCTCACCGTGGCCGTCTCCGCGCAGGTGAGGATTCCCGAGACCATGGAGCTGGTCCGCGAACGGGTCGGCATGATCGTGCGGACACAGACGTCCATCACCATGCAGCAGATCGACATCGTTGTGGAGGACCTCTATGACGTCTGATCAGTCCTTCCAGGCGCCGGTCACGGATCTCGGCATCCTTGCTGACACGCTGAGCGCCGCCCTCGCTGCACACCCCGGGGTCGTGCGCCTCGAACCGACCGTGCGCAGCGTCGTCAACCGCTGGAAACCCGCAGCCATCGATCAGTTGCATCAGAATCTGCGGCCCGATGCCCAGCCTCCGAGCGTGGCCCGCGATGGACTGATCCTGTCGCTGACGGACATGGTCCTGAGCGTGCAGGTCGATCTCGCCACTGATATCAGCAGATCCGCCCTTGAGCTCGCACACGAAGCACAAGCCCTCGCGGCAGACCTCATTCGGGCCACGGGGCTGACCGTCGGGGACATCGATGTCACTATCCTCGCCATCGAAAGAGCCCCCTGACCATAGCTACCCGGGAACCGTAGGGGACCAGGATGTGATCTTCCGCCGAGGCGAGGGCTACTCACTGCTGCCCCCGGGTGAGCCCGAACCACGGCCTGATTCGACGTGCAGCTTCAGGCAGGGATCCTCAGAGCAGTGGGATGGAGCGGTCCTGGAACCAGTGGATGAGCGCACGGGCCGTCCGGATCGTGTCAGCCAGGTCCTCGCTCCGGCTGACGCCGGCCATGTCGTCGAATGATCTCCCATAGCCCGGGATGTCAGCTGCCATGGCCGTCGTGATGGGCTCGTAAGCCATGGTCCAGTCGGGGAACTGGCGTTGCATGCTCCGGTCCTCGACGAGGACCCGCACATCCGTATGGCGGGCGTCCGATTCGATCATGCGGAAGCGGTCCCGTACACCCGCCTCAGGGCCCTCGAGCACCTGGAGGAAGCGACCCTGCCGGTACAGCAGCAGCCCGGTGACATCGACGCGGGCATTGTTCCGCCGGCTCGTCGTCAGCAGGGCGGCGAGATCCGTATCGCTCAATGGATGGTTTGCCGTACTCGAATACACGATCGAGAAGGTCTGATCTGCGGATGTGGCCATGGCGCGAGCCTAACCGACGCACATCCCCGCGCGTCCCTGACCGTCGCCACCGCCGCCCCGCTTCTGCCGCTCCTCGGCCTCGCCGGCCTCATCTCCACCGGGTCGTCGGTTCATCGTGATGACGCGGTCGAGCCACTCGGTGAGGAGGTACTGTTCCGCCGGGCTGAGCATGTCGAGCTGCGGTGCCGCAGCGCGCAGGGCCACCGCGACCGAAGCGTCGTCCGCGGGGGCGGTGGCGTCGGTGAGGATCTGTTTTAGAACTGCGTGGAGCATCACCTCGGGCAGGTCAGGGTCGCGGTCGGCGACGGGTGTTGCGAGCAGTGTGGTGATGACGCCGACCCCTGCGGCGTGGATCAGGGCGACCGCGCGCTGCTCCCCGACCCTCAGTCGCCCGGTCATGGCGATTCGGTGAACCCGGGCCCGCAGGACGTCCTGGCCGGCTTCAGCGGCGGGTGAGCGAGCTGCCCGTGTGGGGTCACTCAGGAGGTGGAAGAGGGCGGGATTGCTCAACCCGAATTCCATGTAGGAGGCCCATCCGGCCCGCAGGTCAGCAAGAGGGTCGACGCCGTCCGAGCTCGCAGCGGCCACCACGCCTGCCTTCGCGGCGACCTGGGTCGCCATCACGTGCTCGGCGATAGCTTCCATGAGGCCGTCTTTGTCCCCGAAGAGTCGGTAGATGGCAGGTGCTTGGACTCCAGCCGCCTCTGCGACCCCACGGGTGGTCACTGCTGCGGACCCGTGTTCCTGCAACAGGCCAGCGGCGACCTCGACGATCCTTGCCCTGGTGTCGTCGCGGCGTCTGGTCGTCCCGGTCATGTTCCAACGATATCGCAATGTTGTTATCGTTATGTTTTCGTGGTTATCTCTATGATGATACCACCGATACCACCGATACCACCGATACCACCGATACCACCGATACCACCGATACCACCGATACCACCGATACCACCGATACCACCGATACCACCGATACCACCGATACCACCGATACCACCGAACCACCGATACCACTGACCTCGAGGAGACCTTCATGATCGTCATCACCGGAGCGACCGGCACGCTCAACGGCACCACCGTAGACCACCTGCTCACGCGTGTCCCCGCCAGCGAGATCGTCGTCGTAGCACGCGACATCACGAAGGCGCAGCGCTTTGCCGACGCAGGGGTGCAGGTCCGCCCCGGGGATTACGCGAGCCCCGCGGGCCTCCCGGCCGCCTTCGCGGGCGCCGACCAGTTACTGCTCGTCTCGTCGAGCGACCCGAAGGCTGACGCCGTCGCGCTCCATCGCAACGCGATCGAGGCGGCAGTCGAGGTCGGCGTCGGCCGCGTCCTGTACACCAGCCACCAGGGCGCAGCGCCGAACACGCCGTTCGCCCCGGGCCGCGACCACTATGCCACCGAGCAGATCCTCGCGGACTCGGGCCTTGCCTGGACCTCCCTGCGAAACGGCTTCTACGCCCACAGCCTGAACCAGATCGCCGGTCCCTGGCGGGACACCGGACGCATCAGCGTTCCTGCCGACGGCCCCGTGTCGTGGACTGCCCGGGAGGATGCTGCGGAAGCTGCGGCGGTCGTCATGACCTCCGGTCGTACCTTTGACGGTCCGACGACCCTGACGGCGCCCGCGGCGGTCAGCTTCGGAGAGATCGCCGCGATCGCCTCCGAGCTCAGCGGCCGCGACATCGAATTCGAGGTGCTCGACCCGGACGAGTGGCTCGCTGCCATGGTTACGGCAGGCCAGGCCAAGTTCATGGCGCGCTTCATCCTGGGCATGTACCAGGCGGCGCAGGAGGGTTTCTTCAGTGGGGTCGACCCGCTCCTGGGCGACCTGCTGGATCGGGCCCCTCGCTCGGCGCAGGATGCGCTCATGGCGGCGCCCGCTTACCACCACTGACGGCACCGCATCTGAAGAACACCCGGGCCGGCGCCAGGACGGCGGCTACCGCTTACATCGCGCGAGCGCTTCGCACAATACTCCTGTCAATCCGGCGGTCCATTCTCATAGGTATCGTCCTGATGCGCCCTCTGTCCCTGCGGCGCTGGTCAGCAGAACGAGCAGCCCACCCAGATCCTGTGAAAACCCGGTCGTCACATCTGAACACTTGGTAATGCTGCGTGTGTCGTCGGGTGAATGGACCTTGCGGTAGCACAGGTGTTGGCGGACGCGCCTGCTTCGCTGCCTCCTCTCGAGATGGTGATGCATGGACTCGCTGCAATTGCTGCGGGCCCCCTGGCGCAGTGGAAGAGCGACATCCAGGCACGACGTGCGACCATCTCTCGGGATTCGGCACTGCGGGAGCGTGAACTGCTGAAGAACGCAGTACTTGCTGACGTGATCGCCCGAGCGCTCGTCGGCTATCCGGTGGAGCCGAAGGATGCGCAACTTCTCGCGGCATACGCTGTGCTCATCTTCGACAGCGCACTAGGGGAGTGGCTGGACAGCGAGCACGACATCATGCTTGTGCGCGTACTGAAGAGAACGCAGGAGCGGCTTCGATCGCTGACGGCCTTGCCGTCGCAGCTTTGAACACGACGTGGGCACGACGCCGCGTCACGACGGCGCGCCCTACAATCCCTGAAGACCCGTTCCTTCCGGCAGGCCGGATCAGACATCACGGAGGAACCGGTCTGCTCAGATGCAGCTCGAGTCATGGCCAGTGGTTCCTCGCGTGGGCGCGCCAGGCGCCGCCGCGAAGAGGGTCACGCTCCAGTTCGTGAATGCTGCTGCACTGTCTGCAGCGGCAAAGATGACATCACGCTGGGCGCTGGTAGCCCCTAGATGGATGACCCGCGGAACGAGGCGAATGAGTGTTGGGCTGTCACCGACGTTCTGGTGCCACTTCTACGCTCCTGGAAGCCGGAGTTCGTCGTGAGGGAGCTGAAGTGCCCTGGGCGGTGTGCAGGTCCGCCACGCGCTCGAGGTGAGCCTTACCCGTATCCGTCGATTGATACGCACGTTGCTCTCTATCACTGCGTCTGGCAGCTCGATCGATTGAATCTCAGTCAGTCGGGTCCAGCGTCCCTTCGGGCCAGACGCCGGTCTCGAAGAAGTCGTGAAGAGTCGAGAGTGCAGGGGACGGGTCCAGGCCTTTGCGCATCAGCCAGTCGTGGTCGTTGTACGTGGCCGCGTAACGGTCGCCGGAGTCACACATGAGCGAGACGATGCTTCCCGAACGGCCGTCGGCGATGAGATCCGCGACAAGCTGCCATACGCCCCAAAGATTGGTTCCCGTCGAGGGTCCCGCGTGCAGCCCGGTGAGTGTCCGAAGGTGCTGCGCGGCGGCGACCGATGCGGCATCCGGTACCCGGATCATCACATCGATGACGGACGGCACGAAGCTCGGTTCCGGGCGCGGCCGGCCGATGCCCTCTATGCGGGAGGAGCGACCGGTCGGGGTTGAGCCCGGATGAGCCCATGCCGGATAGAACGCCGAGTGTTCGGGGTCGACGACGGCGAGGCGCGTCGGGTGACGGTGATAGCGGAGGTAACGGCCGATCGTCGCGCTCGTCCCTCCAGTCCCGGCCCCCACCACGATCCAGGTGGGCAGCGGATGAGGCTCGAGAGCGAGCTGTCCGAAAATGGACTCCGCGATGTTGTTGTTGCCGCGCCAGTCGGTAGCTCGCTCGGCGAAGGTGAACTGGTCCATGTAGTGGCCTCCGGTCTCCCGCGCCACCGCCTCGGCAGAGGCGTAGACGTCTGAGGCGTGCTCGACGAACCGGCACTTCCCGCCGTACTGCTCGATCAGTGCGATCTTCTCCGGGCTCGTGGTCGCCGTCATCACGGCGATGAACGGCAGACCCAGCAACTGGGCGAAGTACGCCTCGGACACCGCTGTCGAGCCACTGGATGCCTCCACGATCGTGGTCCCCTCCGTGATCCAGCCGTTGACCAAACCGAAAAGGAAGAGGGATCGGGCCAGCCTGTGTTTGAGGCTGCCGGTCCGGTGGGTGGACTCGTCCTTCAGATACACCTGCACGCCCCAGTGTTCGGGAAGCGGTACCGCGAAGAGGTGCGTGTCCGCCGAGCGGTTGCCTTCCGCCTCGATGCGCCGAACGGCTTCGTCGGACCACGATCTGTCGGCGGTGGTGAGTCTAGGCACTGCGCCAGCCTACAAGCCCGTCTCAAGGGGCCTCGAGAGCGGAGCCGGCTCGGGATGACAATGTCTCATCGGTTCGAGCAGCAGAAATGTCATCGAATCACAGGAGCACAGGTGAAGGAGCGGAACCCGATGTGGGTTCCGCTCCTCTTCTGTACCTGCACCCTGTTACTGCCAATTCGGGCTCATGTCCTCGGGGTAGCGGGATCCGAACCCTCCGGTGGGGAGGATCTCCTTGATGCGGGTGAGGTCGGCTGCGGTGAGAGTGAGGTCCGCTGCTCCGACGTTCTCTTCGACGCGCTGTGGGCTGCGGGTGCCGGGGATGGGGACGATGTGTTCTCCTTGCGCGAGGAGCCAGGCGAGGGCGAGCTGTGCAACAGTGGCGTCCTTGGAGGCTGCGAGTTCGGTCAGCCGGCGGGTGGCCTCGACGTTCTTCTCGAAGTGGCCGGGCTGCCAGCGGGCGTCCCAGCTGCGCATGTCGGCTTCCTCGTATTCGGAAGCCGGCTTGGCGGTCCCGGTGAGGAACCCGCGGCCGAGGGGCGAGTAGGGAACGAAGCCGATACCGAGCTCGTGCAAGGTCGGGAACAGCACTTCGACTTCACGCTCGAAGAGGGAGTACTCGGTCTGAAGAACCGAGACGGGCTGGACGGCATGGGCGCGGCGCATAGTTTCCGGTCCGGCTTCACTGAGACCGAAGTACGTGACCTTTCCGGCGTCGATGAGTTCCTTCACGGTTCCGGCGACGTCCTCGATGGGGACGCCGGGGTCCACCCGGTGCTGGTAGAGGACGTCGATGTGGTCCATCCCGAGGTAGCGGAGGCTGTTGTCGACGACCTCGCGGATGTGCTCCGGCCGGCTGTCGAACCCGAACTCTCTGGTGAAGCCGAACTTCGTCGCGATGACGACATCGTCGCGGAAGTTCTTCACCGCGTGGCCAACGACCTTCTCGTTCTCCCCCCAGCCGTACAGCTCGGCGGTATCGAAGAAGGTGACGCCCAGATCGTAGGCACGCTGAATCGCAGAGGCACCACCCTCGGCGTCGGCCGCTCCATAGGCCATTGAAATTCCCATCGAGCCGTAACCGATGGCGGACGTGGTCAGGCCCTGAGTGCCCAGTGTGCGTGTCTGCATGAGGTCTCCTGTGGTGGATAGTGCCAGTGGGTACAACACGGTTTGTCGAAAGATGTAGTTCGGATCACCGCCACGAGCGACTACGGGAAGCGGAGTCACACCCTGGTCCGTCGGGATGATGGACGTCGCTTGCGTACTCAGTCATTGGCGCGTGGTGATTGGATCACCAGGGAAGGCCTGTTCCGTTCCACGTAGTGCAGGTGTTGGTTGGTCCATCAGGGCCGAGGCGAGCCACTCGTACGATCTCACGAGCGGCTTCCTCGACGGTTTCTGTTCCTTGGAAGGCGACCAGGGCTGATATACCGCCAAAGGGCCGAATACATTGACTTCCCACACTGCTCGTACTTCTTCCAGAGGGACCCCGCTGGCTGTGGGTGATGCTCGGAGTTCTTCGAAGCTCTGGATATCAGTGCGGGTACCGGAGACGGCGGCGTTGTTGATGAGAAGATCCAGTCGGCCGGCTTCCAAGCGGATCTGTTCGGCCGCTGCGCTGATGGAGGCGGCATCCGTCACGTCGAGGTGAACGGCAATCGCCCCTTCTCCTATATTGCTGGCAGCCTTCTTCCCACGCCGGCTGACTTCTCGATGACCGGCATCTGCGTCAGTGGTTCGCTCGCGCGCCGACGATCTGCTCGGACACCTCCCAGATGCGGCGAGCATCGTCCATGTCGCGCAGGGGTGCCCAGAAATCCTGCAGGGTCGGCGGTCCACCGGCGGTGCGCTTGGGCCCGAAGAACTGGTCTCCTCCGTATTCAGGGTCGGTGGCCGCCATGAGTGCGGGTAGTGCTGCGCTGTCCGGGGTCCCGGCGAGACCGATCCGGGAGAGGAAGCCGATGAGACGGCGCGCCGGGGGCGTCCTGTCGCGGCCCAGGGCGGGTTGTGCTGCGAGCAGGTTGGTCGGGGAGATGCCGGGATGTGAGAGGTTGCTGCTGATGCCCCATCCGTTGGCGCGGCTCCGTGCATCGAGTTCGCGCGCGAAGAGGCCCACGGCGATCTTGGACCCGGTGTACGCCTTCATGACGTCGTAGCCCTGCTCATGGTTCAGGTCGTCCCAGTTCATCGAGCCCTTCCGGGCGGCCACGCTGGTCTGGTGGGTGATCCGGGCGTGGCCTTCGCGCAGGAGCGGCAGCAGGCCCAGGGTGAGGGCGAAGTGGCCGAGGTGGTTCGTGCCCCACTGCAGTTCGAACCCATCACGGGTCTCCTGCCGTGCGGGTGGTTGCATGACGCCGGCGTTGTTGATCAGGATGTTGATCGGACGGCCCTCCGACGAGAGCGTGGCCGCCAGGGATGTGACGGATTCCAGCGATGACAGATCCAGGGACCGGGTACTGACCCTGGCGCCGTCGACGGCGGCGCGGATCCGCTGCGCTGCCGCGTCGCCTTTGGCCTGGTTGCGGACGGGCATGATGACCTCCGCGCCGGCTCCGGCCAGCCGTGTCGCGATGACGGTGCCGATCCCGTCGCTCGCTCCGGTGACGACGGCGAGTGTCCCGGTCAGGTCGGGGATGGTGAGGTCGTGGGTGCGGGCCATGAGGAGTTCCTTCGGTCGGAGGATCAGGGGTGCCGGTATCGGCGCCTGATCTCATGGTTCACCGGTTGCTCATGCGCAGCTAGGACCTGTCGAGCCACGGTTTGCCAGACAGTGGCTGAGGGTGCCGGCGGTCAGGAGGGGATGCTCTGCGTGCCGATGACCGCCAGCAGTTGCAGTTTCTCATGGCTGTCGCTGCCTGGTACGGCTGTGTAGACGAGGAGGCGGTGGGACTGGTCCGGATCGAGCAGGGTCTGGCAGTTCAGATCCAGGCGGCCGACTGCCGGGTGCAGGAAGCGTTTGACCTCGGGTGGCTGCACGCCGACTTCCTGGGTGTCCCAGACGCGGCGGAAGTCCGCGTTGTCCTGGAGGCTCGCGGCCAGTTCGGCTGCCCGCGAGCCCGGCCCGCGCAGGGCCACGAGCTGTCGCAGGCCCGAGGCGTAGACGCGCGACAGCCGTTCGCGTTCCTCGACGGGGTACGCTTCCCTGGCTGCGGGGTCGGTGAACCACCGGTATCCGATGCTCCGACCGGGACCCGTGCGCTGTGATGCATCACCGAAGAGAGCCAGACCGAGCGGTGTCTGCCGGAGGGTGTCCCCGACCTCGGTGATGATCTCCGCTGGAGTGTCGGTGAGCCGGTCGAGGATCCGCAGCAGTCCCGGACTCACGAACTCGCTGTCGGTGCCACGCGGAGGTGGGGTATGCCCGGCGAGGCGGAAGAGATGGTCACGCTCGCCCAGGGTCAGGTGCAGCCCCTGGGCGATGGCGGCCATCATCTGCTCGGAGGGGTGGGGGCCGGTGCCGCGTTCGAGGCGGGCGTAGTAATCGCTGGACATGTGGCACAGCCCTGCCACCTCCTCCCTCCGCAGTCCGCTGGTCCGCCGCCGCTGGCCCCGCATCAGGCCCACGTCTTCCGGCTGGAGCGATTCACGCCGATGACGCAGGAACGAGCCCAGAGCCTCACGATCGATCATGCTGTGCCTCCTTCATGGTTGGACCCCCTGTCTACCGTGTGCACCCTCAGGTATCCACGGCTCGTCAGACCACCCCTGAGCGCAGGTCGATCGCCGAGCTTGTCAGGAACGACAGGGACGCGCTGCATACTCCCGGGCTATTGGTGGAAGCTATCCCGAGGCTGACTGAACTGCTTTCAAAAGCTCACGGAAGCGTAGGTTCCGGATCGTCCGGCACGCAGCAGCTGCGAATGGCTAGGCGTCGATCACCATGTCGGTCAGTGCAACCGAGCAGCAGGGCAAGAACTTGCCCGCCTCGATCTCCCGCGAGCGGATCCCGCCCTGGTGGTTCATCTCCACGTCCCCGGAGAGTTTGACGATCTTGCAGGACCCGCACATGCCCTCCTTGCAGTTCGCGCCGATCCTGACGCCTGCACGCTGGGCTGGCCCGAGGATGTGGTCGGTGGGGTCGACGCGCACATTGATGCCGGTCCGCAGGAAGGACAGGGTGAGGCTTCCCGTTCCGACCGTGTCGAAGCCCGAGACGTCGAGGGAACCGGTCTCGGCTCCCTCGTCCGGGCTACCGGGGGGCACTTCGGGACCGCGCGTGTCCGGGCCGCCTGCCTCCAGGGGAAGTCCCGTGGCCTCCAGGGTGCCCATGGCGTCATAGCCGGGTTCGTAGAGCCCGAAGGCGCTGGGCTGGCTTTCGTAGTAGTCCTCGGCGGAGTCGGCGATCTCCTCGGCGATTCCCTCGGCAAGCGCGACCTCTGCCTGGTATTCGAGGATCGTCTGGCGATTTCCTGTGAAGAATTCCATGTTGATCGAGGTGTCGTCGACGCCGACCTTCCGCAGGAGCTCGGCGGCGGTGTTCAGGTAACCCTCCGGCCCGCAGGTGTAGACCTGGCGGCCGTTGGCGTCGGGGGCGACCTCGTCGAGCATGGCCGCCGTCAACCTCCCGCTGAGCCATTCCCATTTTTCGGGTTTGCTGCGGTCGCCCAGGGCGTAGAAGACCTTGATGCGCGAGTCCACGGAGGCGATGTAGGCAAGTTCCTGGTGAAAGCCGAATCCCCCGGCCTCCGCACCGTGATAGAGCACGATGACGTCGGCCTGTCCGGGCAGGGAGTGGATCGTCCGCACCATGGACATGATGGGGGTGATGCCTGCGCCGGCGGCCAGCAAGAGGTAGCGTGCCCGGCGGTCGGCATCAGGCAGGTGAAATGCTCCGACCGGTCCGAGCATCTCGAGGACGGTGCCGGGCCGAAGGTTCTCGTGCACCCACGGGGAGACCAGTCCCCTAGGGTCGCGTTTGACCGTGATGTTGAAGGTCCACGGCTGGGTGGGCGAGCTGGACAACGAGTAACTGCGGTCCACCGCATCCTGGTCCTCGCCGTTCACGGGGAAGGCGATGTTCACGTACTGGCCCGCACGGAACGCGAGGGGCGCGCCGTCGCAGCGGCGGAACGCGAAGGTCATCATGCCGCCCACCTCGGGAAAGGTCTCCACACATTCCGCCTTGAACTCCTGCGGATGCCAGGGGCCCAATGCATGGGCGGCGCGGGCGGGTCCCTCGGTGCTGCCCATGACCCGATTCCACGGCATCTCAAGCCCGCGGATGCGCTGTGGCTCCTGAGTTGCCGTTCCTGTGCCGAGTTCGATCATGCCAAGTGGTCCTGCACGCGCTGCACGTACCAGTTGATGAACGCCTCGACCTGGTATTCGCTCTTCATGTAGGGGCCGGGCTCGTAGGCGGGGCTACCTGCGCCCCTCTGGCACAGTTCCACGAATGCCTTGTCCTGCAGATTTGTCTGCTTCCAGGTGTAGGTGAGCTTCTCCAGATCGTAGTCGACGTCTTCCACGGCGTCGTCAGCCACCAGCCAGGTGGTGCGTACCAGGGTCTGATGTTCGTTGACCGGGTAGACGGCGAACGTGATGACGTGGTCGGCCTGGAAGTGGAACCAGCTGTTGGGCTGCAGGTGCATCGAGCAGCGGCCGAGGCGGAAGTCCCGCAGGTCGCCGAGCAGCTTCTTCGAGAGCCGGTGCCCGTCGGGTGAGAACGATTCGCCGTCACCGTCGAGCGATTCCCGGGAGATGCGGATGCCCGCTACGCGCGTGTCGAGCTCCTCGACGACCTCGTAGGGGAGGCCGTAGCGGCGGCAACGCTCCTCGAGCGAGGACTGGGCTTCCTTGTTGCGGTCCCACACCTCCTCGAGGTGGGCCGGGATCAGCCCCTCCGTCAGGCCCCAGGTGGGAAAGAGGGAACAGGCGAGCTCCGGGTGACCGTCGCAGTGGTAGCACTCACGGTTGTTCTCCATGACGAGCTTCCAGTTGCCCTCCTCGATGATGTTCTGCTGGTAGGCGATCTTCGTCTTCGACAGATCGTGGGGTGCGAGGTAAGGCTCGAAAATCTTGGAGGTCTCGTCGAAATCCACCGGCGGTTCGTCGGCGATGCAGACGAAGATGAGTCCGGCGACCACGCGGCTGGACGCGCGCTTGAGGCCGAAGCAGCCCTTGTCGAACTTCGTCTCCCCGGGCGCCGAGGCGTGGATCAGATTGCCCTCGGGGGAGTAGGTCCACGAGTGGTAGCCGCAGACCAGGTTGCCCGTTGTCCCTGCGGGTTCGGTCAGGACGCGGGCGCCGCGGTGACGGCACACATTGTGCAAGACGTTCACGCCGCCGTCGTCATTGCGCAGCACGATCAGGGAGTAGGGCCCGTAGTCGACGGTGACGTAGTCGCCCGGCTCCGGTAGCTCGGCGATGCTGGCGGCGAAGATCCAGTGCTGCCCGAAGATGGCCTGCATGTCGATGCTGAAGATCGTCGGATCGGCATAGAAGGGGGCATCGAGGGAATATCCGATGCGCCGGAAATCGAACAACTCGTTGATCTCCGCCAGCTGCTCGGCAGGCAACGAGGAAACGAGTTTCCCCCGTGAGTTGAGGGGTGTGTTCACTGGAGCAGACATGGATTCCTCCCAAGAGGACCGGGTAACTGTGCGATTCGTGGGATCTACGGGTTCAGCGGTGCGGCCGGCGTCGCCGAAACATTGTTGGGATGAGGTTAGTCACAAGTGTTCTGCAATAAAAGCGCAAGATCCGGAAGATAACAGTGCACAATAGGTGCATGATCGATCCGCGGCTCACCACCCTCCGCGTGTTCGCCCGGTGCGGTACGGTGGGCGCGACCGCGGAGCTCACCGGGTACTCTCCCTCCGCCGTCTCGGCGCAGCTGCGGGAACTCCAGCGCGTATTGGGAATGCAGCTGCTGACGAAGGACGGCCGTGGTATGCGACTGACCGCTACGGGACGCTTTCTCGTGGCCGGCTCGGACACCCTCATGGCGGAATGGGAGAGCCTGCGCGCCGCGGCCATGGCGGCCGGCGACCAGGTGCAGTCCAGTTTTGGCCTCGGAGGATTCTCCACGGCGGCCGCCCGGCTACTCGCGCCGCTGGCGGCCACCCTGCGCTCCACACGCCCCCTGCTGAAGGTGCAGGTGCTCGAGGCCAACCCGGCTCGCTGTTTCGACCTGTTGGTTGCCGAGCGGATTGACCTCGCGGTTGTCGTCGCCATGCAGTCCGACACCCATGTAGAAGACGATCCGCGCTTCGAGCAGACCGTACTGCTCGACGATCCGCTGGACGTGATCATCCCCGCCGACCATCCGTTGGCATCGCGGAAAACGGTGACGCTCGAAGAATTGGCGTCGGAACCCTGGATCACCGAGGGCGCGGGGTCCACCTACCATTCCCTCTTCACCGCGGCGTTCACGGCGGTCGGGGTGACACCGCGGATCGCCCATGAGGCCGTCGAATGGGAGACCCAGATCGCCTTCGTCGGTGCAGGGCTGGGCGTGGGCCTGCTGCCACGACTTGCCCCCCTGAATGGTGCCGAGAACGTGGTCCGACTGCACATCTCCGGCCGGGGGAAGCCCTCGCGCCGCATCGTCTCCGCGGTGCGCAGGGGCAGCGTCGCGTCGCCCCTGATTCAGGAGTCGCTCGGCATCCTGCAGGCCAGCGCCCATCGGATCCTCACTGCCCGACCCGAAGACGATCCCTGAGACCGCGTGGTAGCCCTCCTCCGCGCCGGACCTTGACGTGCCTCGGCGGCACGGGCCGGAACAGGCCGCATGCCGCCGAGGTCGGTTGCTACTCGAGGTGCGCAGTCAATGACCGGCCGGGCTGGAACCCCGGTGCTCGACGGTCGGGATGATCCCCGTAGCGGGTCCTCCGGGGCACTCCGAATCGGAGCACTTCTCGGCGCACTCGTGCTTCGTCACGAGGTCGAACTGCGCGCCGCCGTGTTGTTCCACGCCCGAACGGATAGCCCGCTCCACCACCGAGGTGGCCAGGCGCCGCCGTAGGGCGAGGGGGTCCCGGCGCAGGTCCTTGGTAAGGGCGAAGCAGAGCAGCAGCATGACGATGACGAACGGTAGCGCTGCAACGATGGTGATCCGTTGCAGGCCTGCCAGGGCTTCGGATGGTTCATCGCCGCCTGCCAGCAGCATGACCGCCGCCACGGCGCCGGTGAGGCAGCCCCAGAAGATGACGACTGCGCGGCGGGGGTGCTCGGCGCCATTGGAACTGAGTGATCCCATCACGATGGACGCAGCGTCGGCGCCCGTGATGAAGAAGATGGCGACCAGGACCATCGCCAGCACGATCACGGCGCTGGTGGCCCAGTCGGACATGCTCAGGTTCTTGATCAGGTCGAACAGCGCCCCGTCGAAGTTGACGGTCGGTGTCCCGTCGACCACGGTGACCAAGCCGGGCGTGTTGGCTTCGTCGGCTTCCTGCTGGACGCTGAAGGCAGCGCCTCCGAAGATGGCAAACCAGATGACACTGACGAGGCTGGGCACCAGGAGCACACCGGTGACGAATTGGCGGATGGTGCGGCCGCGGCTGATGCGGGCGATGAAGAGGCCTACGAAAGGCGTCCAGGACACCCACCAGGCCCAGTAGAAAATAGTCCAGCTGGTCATCCAGCTACGCAGTGACTCATCACCGACCGCTTCGGTCCGGGACGACATCTCGGCGAGGTCCCGCACGTAGTCACCTACCGCGGAGGGGATCAGGTTGAGGATGAAAAGGGTGGGTCCGGCGACGAAGACGATCAGTGCAAGGACGACGGCCAGGACCATATTGATGTTGGAGAGCCACTGGATGCCGCGGCTGATACCGGAGACGGCCGAAGCGACGAAGCACAGGGTCAGGACGGCGACGATCGCCACGAGCACGGGGGTACCGATTTCACCGAACCAACCGTTGGAGGTCATGCCGCTACCGATCTGCAGGGCGCCGAGGCCCAGCGATGCGGCGGTCCCGAACAGGGTGGCGAAGATGGCCAGGATGTTGATGAACTTCCCGACCGGCCCTTCGACCGTTCGAACACCGAAAAGAGACGTGAAGGCGACGGAGATCAGTTGCCGGCGGCCCAGCCGGTAGGTCCCGTAAGCCATGGCGATACCCACGACGGCGTACATGGCCCAGGGGTGCAGGGTCCAGTGGAAGATCGAGGTGGCCATGGCCGTCTGGATTGCTGCGGGCGTCCTTCCATCCACTGTTCCGGGCGGGGGAGAGATGTAGTGGTAGAGCGGTTCGGCCACGCCGTAGAACATCAGCCCGATGCCCATGCCCGCGGCGAACATCATCGCGACCCAGGAGATAGTGCGGAACTCCGGCTTCTCGCCGTCCTTGCCCAGCGGGATGTTGCCGAATTTGCCCACGGCCAGCCACAGGACGAAGACCACGAAGAGCGATGCCATGAGCATGAAGAACCATCCGGTGTACTCCATGACCCAGTTGAGGGCTCCGGTGGACGTCTCGGACAGGCTGTCGCGGCCGGCGAAGCCCCAGATGACGAAGGCGATGGCGATGGCGCCCGTGATCCCGAACGTGACCTTGTCGAGAACGAGCTTGTGGTTCCGGCGATCCGCGACTGCTTGCTCGGTCCTGGCGTGACGCAGCTCTTCGAGGATCTGTTCGGACTCGGCGTCGGACACCGCACCGGAAACGGGGGATGCGACTCCTTCCTCCGGGTCGAGGACAGCAGGTTGCCTGTCTCCTCCGGCGCCTTCGTCCGCCGGCGACTCCTCGGGTACGGGGGGTTTCAGGTCACTATCAAAAGCCATGAGCGGGTCCTTTGCTCGGTAAGGCATGAGTCTGCGATCGGCCGCGGCCCTCGGACGTTGGACCGAGCGGAAAGGTGCGGCCTCGAATGATCCGACGGTCACGATGCTGCCGTCGACGAGGTGAACTTCGTGGGTTCACCCCCTCCACCTTCGGGGGATCATGTTTCACGAACACACGTCTTTCGTGTTCAGTGGATTAACCCTGATATGTCCTGCCTGGGAGCGTTGATATATCAGTGATACTTTAGTTCACGGCGGGGTGCACGTCCATAGGTCGGGCGCGCGAATAGGATAGATCGGGAACTGGGGCGTCGAGGCCCGGGGCTCATCGGGAGGAGACCTGGAGATGGCAGACGCTGGCGGAGCACCGGTGCAGGCGGAGGAGCCGTCAGCGCCGCGAAGGCAGGACGACGAATCGTTCGCCGACTTCGCCTACCGGATTCTGTGCGACGAACTGATCGTCCTCGACATCAAGCCGGGCGAGCCCCTCAACGACGACGACATCTCCCGCCGACTCGGCGTCGGCAGGACGCCGATCCGCGAAGCCATGAAACGGCTCGAGAGCGACCACCTGGTGGTGGCCTACCCCCGGCGCGGAACGTTCGCCGCCGGCGTGGACATCACGGATCTGGCCGAGATCTCCGAGATCCGACAGCTCCTGGAGCCGGCGGCAGCTGCGCGGGCTGCGCGACATGCCTCGCCGCAGCTCCGGAGCGAGCTTCGGGACTTTGCGCGGGACGTCGGGCAGCTGTTGCCGGGGATGCAGTCCCAGCAGGATCTCATGCGGCTGGACATGCGGGTCCATCGGATGATCTACCGGGCCACCGGAAGCAGGCATCTCGAGGACGTGCTGATTCGATACGACAACCTCGCAACGCGGATCTGGAGCCTGGTGCTCGAGAAGCTCCCGCCGGTGTCCGAGCACATCGCCCAGCACATCGAGCTGCTCGAACATATCGCGGCGGGGGACTCCGAAGCTGCTGCGCGGTTGACCAGCCGGCACGTCACCGATTTCGAGAACCACATCAGGGCTGTGCTGTAGTCCGGACAGGTACCCGCCCAGGACGGGCGGATGCGGTAGAAGTCGCACCGAGAACGGTATGAACAGTAGCGGCAATCGCTACTGCTCCCTGCCCGACGAAGCCTGCGAACGGCGCCGGCCGGCCCAGCGGGGTCGCTCAGCCGCGGAGCCTGGTCATCGTGGGGTCGTAGAGCGGATCCGCGGTGACGGTGGCCTGGATGCGCCGTCCGAAGTACGCGATCTCCACCGAGTCCCCGAGGCTGACTTCGGCAGGAAGATACGCGTAGGCGATCGGTTTGGCGACCGTGTAGCCGTAGGCGGCACTGGTGACGTAGCCGACTGCCTGGTCCTTGTAGAAGACCGGTTCCTTGCCCAGCACGAGGCTCCGTCCGTCGTCGACCGTCAGGCAGCGCAAGCGGCGGGCGGAGTTCTCCTCGGTGCGGCCTTCCAGGGCAGCCTTTCCGACGAAGTCCTCCTTGGTCATCTTCACGGCGAATCCGAGGCCGGCTTCCAGGGGGTCGTGCTCGGTGGTCATGTCGGTGCCCCAGGAGCGGTAGCCCTTCTCCAGGCGCAGCGAGCTGAAGGCGGCCCGACCCGCGGCGATGACGCCGTAGGGCTGCCCGGCTTTCCACAGGGCATCCCAGAGGCGCTGGCCGTTGTCCGCGCTCGTGTACAGTTCCCAGCCCAGCTCGCCGACGTAGGACAAACGCATCGCGGTCACGCTGACGCCGCCGATGACGACCTGCTTGGCCCGGAAGTAGCGAAGACCGTCGTTGGAGAAGTCGTCGCTGCTGACAGTGCTGATCAGGTCCCGGGCGAGGGGGCCCCACAAGCCGATACAGCAGGTGCCGCCTGTCGTGTCGCGCACCCGTACCCAGTCGCCGGCGGTTCCGCTCTCGGTCTGGTGGCGTGCGGCCCGCTCGAAGTAGGCGGTGTCGATGTTTCCGTTGGCTCCGAGCTGGAAGGTGTCCTCGCTCAGCCGGGCCACGGTGATGTCGCTCCGGATGCCGCCGGCGCTGTCCAGCAGGAGGGTGTAGGTGACTGCCCCGGGCTTCTTCGACAGGTCCCCGGTGGTGAGCCCCTGCAGCAGCTTCAGTGCTCCCGGGCCGGAGACCTCGAGGCGCTTGAGTGGGGTCATGTCGTACATGGCCACCGCGGTGCGGGTCTTCCAGGCTTCAGCGGCTGCGATGGGCGAGCTGAACATCGCGGACCAGGCGTCGCGGGCCGGGGGCTGCCACTCGGCCGGCATCTCCTTGAGCAGGTCCGCGTTCGCTTCGAACCAGTAGGGGCGCTCCCATCCGCCGGACTCCAGGAAGAACCCGCCCAGGGCCTTGTGGCGGGCGTGGAAAGGGCTGACGCGGAGGTTGCGGGGGGACAGCTTGGGCTGCAGCGGGTGCAGGACGTCGTAGATCTCCACGAAGTTCTGCTGGGACGTCTCGCTGACGTACTCGGGGGTCAGCTGGACCTCTTCGAAACGGTGGATGTCGCATTCACCGAGGTCGATCTGGGACTTGCCTGTGGTCAGGAGCTCAGCGACGGCCCGGGCGATACCGGCCGAGTGGGTCACCCAGACGGCTTCGGCCACGAAGAAGTTGTCGAGCTCCTTGGACTCACCCACCAGGGCCCCGCCATCGGGGGTGAAGGAGAAGATGCCGTTGAAGCCGTCCTCGATCTCGCATTCCCGCAGTGCCGGAAGCAGTTGCTTGGTGTCCTCCCAGGCCGGGAGGAAGTCCTCCAGGGTGAAATCGAGACGGGAGGGCATGTTGTGATCGCTGATGCTGTCCGGGTCGTAGGAGCCCAGGTCATCGAGGTCCACGGGCATGGGACGGTGCGCGTAGGAACCGATGCCGTAGCGGTCGCCGTGTTCGCGGTAGTAGAGGTCCCGGTCCTGGTGACGCAGGATCGGCAGCGACGCTCCGTCGGGAAGTTCGTTGTGGCCCTTGCGGGCCGGCACCGGAGTGGTTTTCACGTACTGGTGGGCCAGGGGGAGGAGGGGGACGACCATGCCGATCATCTCGCCGATCCTGGCGCCCCAGAAGCCTGCGCAGGAGACCACGATGTCGGCGGGGATGACACCGTCCGCAGTCACGACACCGGTCACGCGACGGTCGGACTGCTCGATGCCCGTGACCGTGGTGTTGCCCAGGTACTGGACGCCTGCGGCTTCCGTGCGCTTGATCAGCAGCTGGACGGCACGGGCGGCACGCGCCAGGCCGTCGGTCGGGACGTGGAGCCCGCCCAGGATGTCCTCCTCGTTCAGGAGCGGGTAGAGCTCCTTGCACTCGGCGCTGGAGAGGATCTTTCCACTGATTCCCCAGGAAGCGGCATATCCGAGCTTCCGCTTCAGATCCGCCAGGCGTGCCTCTGTGGTGGCGACTTCGAGGCCTCCGACCTGGTCGAAGCAACTGACGCCGTCCTCGGTCAGGGACAGGAACTTCTCGACGGTGTACCTGGCGAACGAGGCCATGGTCTTCGAGGGGTTCGTCTGGAAGACGAGGCCCGGGGCGTGGGACGTGGAACCCCCGGGCATGTTCAGGGGCCCCTGGTCCAGGACCGTGATGTTGTTCCATCCCCGGGTGACCAGTTCGTCCGCGAGGTTCGTGCCGACGATCCCAGCTCCGATGATGACGATGTTTGGCGTCGATGCCATGTGGCTTCTCCTGCTGATATCCATGGGTTGTCTGTGCTGGTCCGGGGGTTCGTGCTTACCGGAACACGACGGTGCTGGTCCGGTCCAGCAGCACGCGGTGCTCACAGTGCCACCGCACCGCGCGTGAGAGAGCCAGTGCTTCGGCGTCCTGACCGACCGTCGAAAGGGCGGTCGGTCCATAGCTGTGGTCCACCCTGATCACTTCCTGTTCGATGATGGGCCCTTCGTCCAGTTCCGCCGTCACGTAGTGGGCCGTTGCGCCGACCAGTTTGACGCCGCGATCGTAGGCCTGGTGGTAGGGGCGTGCACCCTTGAATCCCGGAAGGAACGAATGGTGGATGTTGATCGCACGGCCCTCGAGGGCGCGGCAGAGGTCGTCGGACAGGACCTGCATGTACCGGGCCAGCACCACGAGGTCGATGTCATGCTCGTCCACCAGTTCCAGCAGGCGGCGTTCGGCATCCGACTTCGTCTCGGGAATGACCGGGAGGTGGATGAAGGGGAGGCCGGCGGCCTCGACCATGGCCCGGTGGGTCTCATGGTTGGAGACCACGAGGGCGATCTCACCCCCCAGACTGCCGCCGCGCCAGCGGAAGAGCAGGTCGTTCAGGCAGTGGCCGAACTTGGACACCATGACGAGGATGCGTTGCTTCGTCTGGTCATGGAAGCTGAACTTCATGTCGAAGAGGTCGGCGATGGGGCGGAACTCCTCCTGGAGCCGCTCCGGGTCGAAGGCCGAGGAGCCCGAGAAGGCGGAGCGCAGATGCAGTGTCTGGCGGAGGCCGTCATCGAACTGCTGGTGCTCGTCGATGTTGAAACCACGTTCGAAGAGAAAGGTGGTGACCGCCTGGACGATGCCCGCACGTTCGACGCACGACAGCGTCAGCACGAACCTCTGCGTCTGGTCTTCCGTGCGGGCCTCGGACTGGGGAAGCGTGCTGGTCGATGAATCTGTCGCCACTAGGGTCATGTCTCCTCCTTCATCGATATATTCAAACCTTGTACACTGATATATTACAACTGGGAAAGAGCGTATACTGGTGGTGCGGCGAGGGTCAAGAGCCCTCTCGGCTCGAAGGGGAAAGGGATTCGCGTCATGGCTTTGGAAGTTCTGGCAGTCGCCGATGAGGCAAAGAGGTCGTTGGCCGATGTGGCCTACGAGCGCATCCGGGACCGGCTGCTGATGCTCGACATCAAGCCCGGCGACCTCATCAACGACGACGCCCTCGCCAAGGACCTCGGTGTCGGCCGGACCCCGGTGCGTGAAGCCCTGAAGCGGCTGGAGCTGGACCGCCTCGTCGTCTCCTATCCACGGAGGGGTACTTTCGCCACCCGGGTGGAGGTCACCGACCTCGCGTTCATCTCCGAGATCCGCACCCAGCTCGAGCCGCTTGCCGCCTCGCGGGCAGCGCGGGTGGCGACGGAGTCGATGAAGGAGCAGTTGCGCGCCGTGATCCGCGCGGTCGAGTCCTTCGACACGAGTGCCGCTTCGGTCGTCGAGACCCTGCGGCTGGATGCCCGCGTGCACCAGGGCATCTACGCGGCGGCCGGCAACCCCCACCTCGAAGACGTCCTGATTCGCTACGACAATCTGGCGACGCGGATCTGGTGCATGGTCCTGGACCGCCTTCCCGACCTCTCCCGTCATGTGCACGAGCACGTGGACCTGCTGCGCGCGGTCATCGACGGAGACGAGGCCCGGGCCGCGGAGCTCGCGCGGAACCACGTCAGTGGTTTCGAGCATGCGGTGCGCGAAGCGCTCTTTGCCGCCTGAGGCGTATCACCCGAACCGCCCCACGCTGTTGACACCCTTGGGGGTCGGTAGAATACTTATGGCCAACTACTAATATATCAAACGGATATTAGTTGCAACCAGAGGAGACACGATGGTCGACGTTCTGACCCGCTCGCTCGCAGAGACCGATCCCCAGGTCCATGCCGCCGTGCAGCAGGAACTGCTACGCCAGCAGGGCACTCTCGAGATGATCGCCTCCGAGAACTTCGCCCCGACCGCGGTCATGGAGGCGCAGGGATCCGTCCTGACCAACAAGTACGCCGAAGGCTACCCGGGCAAGCGGTACTACGGCGGCTGCGAGCACGTCGACGTCATCGAGCAACTGGCCATCGACCGCCTCACGTCATTGTTCGGTGCCGACTTCGCGAATGTGCAGCCCCATTCGGGTGCCCAGGCCAATGCAGCGGCGATGTTCGCCCTCATCCAGCCCGGCGACACCATCCTGGGACTGAACCTCGCGCACGGTGGCCACCTGACACATGGGATGCGCATCAACTTCTCCGGCAAGCTCTACAGGGTCGTCCCGTACGGGGTGCGTGAGGAAGACCACCTGGTCGACATGGCCGAGGTCGAGCGCCTGGCGGTCGAGAACAATCCACAGCTGATCGTCGCCGGCTGGTCCGCCTACTCCCGGCAGCTGGACTTCGCCGAGTTCCGCCGCATCGCGGACCGGGTAGGCGCCTACCTGATGGTGGACATGGCGCACTTCGCAGGCCTGGTGGCTGCAGGGCTCCATCCCAGCCCCGTTCCTCACGCCCACATCGTCACGAGCACCACCCACAAGACCCTCGGTGGCCCGCGCGGTGGTGTGATCCTGACCAATGATGCCGCCATCGCCAAGAAGGTCAATTCCGCAGTGTTCCCCGGACAGCAGGGCGGTCCGCTGGAGCACGTCATCGCCGCGAAGGCCGTCGCGTTCAAGCTCGCTGCCGAGCCGGAATTCCGCGACCGCCAGGAACGCACCCTGGAAGGGGCCCGCATCATCGCGGAACGCATGCTGTCCGCCGACGTCGCGGAGTCAGGGGTGACCGTGGTCAGCGGTGGCACCGATGTGCACCTGGTCCTGGTGGATCTGCGCACGTCGGAACTGGACGGCCAGCAGGGCGAAGACCGCCTGCACCGGATCGGCATCACGGTCAACCGCAACGCCGTGCCTTTCGACCCGCGTCCGCCCATGGTCTCGTCCGGTCTCCGTATCGGCACACCGGCGCTGGCCACGCGTGGCTTCGGCAGGACGGAGTTCACCGAGGTCGCGGACATCATCGCCGCGGCACTCACGCGCGAGTTCAGCGACGAGACCGTGGCGGAACTCCGGCAGCGGGTCGAGATCCTGGCCCACAAGTTCCCCCTCTACCCCAACCTCTCCTCCGACGCGACCGAGGTGGCATGATGGCCGATCTTCTTCCGGAGCACCCGGACTTCCTCTGGCACAACCCCGACCCCAAGAAGAGCTACGACGCCGTGATCGTCGGCGGCGGCGGGCACGGCCTCGCCACCGCCTACTTCCTGGCCAAGAACCACGGCATGACCAACATCGCGGTCCTGGAGAAGGGGTGGCTGGCCGGCGGCAACATGGCCCGGAACACCACCATCATCCGCTCCAACTACCTCTGGGACGAGAGCGCCGCCATCTACGAGCACGCCCTCAAGCTCTGGGAGATGCTGCCCGAAGAGCTCGAATACGACTTCCTGTTCAGCCAGCGCGGTGTGATGAACCTGGCCCACACCCTGGGGGACGTGCGCGAGAGCATGCGCCGGGTCGGAGCGAACAAGCTCAACGGCGTGGACGCCGAGTGGCTCGACCCCCAGCAGGTCAAGGAACTGTGCCCCATCCTGAACATCAGCGACAACATCCGCTACCCGGTGATGGGCGCCACGTACCAGCCGCGCGCCGGCATTGCGAAGCATGACCACGTGGCCTGGGCCTTTGCGCGCAAATGCGACGAACTCGGCGTGGACATCATCCAGAACTGCGAGGTCACGGGTTTCCTGAAGGACGGGAACCGCGTCGTGGGCGTCGAGACCAACCGGGGGACCATCGCCACCGAGAAGGTAGGGCTGTGCGCTGCCGGCCACAGCTCGGTCCTGGCGGAGATGGCCGGCTTCCGGCTGCCCATCCAGTCCCACCCCCTGCAGGCACTGGTCTCCGAACTGCACGAACCGGTCCACCCCACCGTGGTCATGTCGAACCACGTGCACGTCTACGTCTCCCAGGCCCACAAGGGCGAACTGGTCATGGGCGCCGGCGTCGACTCCTACAACGGATACGGCCAGCGCGGGTCCTTCCACGTGATCGAACACCAGATGGCTGCCGCCGTCGAGCTGTTCCCCATCTTCGCGCGGGCGCACGTCCTGCGGACCTGGGGTGGGATCGTCGACACCACGCTCGACGCCTCACCCATCATCGGCACCACGCCAGTGGACAACATGTTCGTCAACTGCGGCTGGGGTACCGGCGGATTCAAGGGGACGCCCGCGGCCGGGCTCACCTTCGCCCACACCATCGCCACGGGGACGCCGCACGACCTGAACAAGCCGTTCGCGCTGGAGCGTTTCGAGACCGGCGCCCTGATCGACGAACACGGCGCGGCCGCCGTGGCCCACTAGAAGAGGTTCCGGACATGCTCCTCATCTCATGCCCCAACTGCGGCTCCCGCGACGAGACCGAATTCCACTACGGTGGCCAGGCCCACGTGCCCTACCCGGAGGATCCGGCAGCGCTGGATGACCGCCAGTGGGCCGAGTTCCTGTTCTACCGGGACAACACCAAGGGGGCCTTCGCCGAACGCTGGCTCCACAGCACCGGCTGCCGCCAGTGGTTCAACATGCTCCGCGAGACGGTGACCTACGAGATCCAGACCGTCTACCCGATGGGCGCGGCACGCCCGGACAGGGCCGCCGCGGCACCTGAGTCCGGCACCGCCAGCACCGCCCCGGACAGCACCACCACCGGGACATCGGCTCCCGACATCTCCGGCACGAGCACGGCCCCCGCAACCTCAGCCGACACCACCGCCCCGGAAGGAGCATCCTGGTGACTTCCCAGAACGCCCGCCTCGCCACCGGCGGACGCATCGACCGCACCATCTCCTGGCGTTTCACCGTGGACGGCGAGGAGTTCACCGGCCACCCCGGCGATACGCTCGCCTCCGCCCTGCTCGCCAATGGTCGGATCGCCGTCGGCAACTCTCTGTACGAGGACCGCCCCCGAGGAATCATGTCCGCCGGAGTCGAGGAATCGAACGCCCTGGTGAAGGTGTACCCACGGTTCCTCGGCCACGTGGCCGAGTCCATGCTCCCGGCCACGACCGTCACCCTGGTGGACGGCCTGGCGGCGGAGCTGCTCAACGGGCTGGGCAGGCTGGACCCGGAGGACGACCGTGCCGAGTACGACAAGAAGTACGTCCACACCGACGTCCTGGTCATCGGCGGCGGTCCCGCCGGCCTGGCCGCCGCCCGCGAGGCCGTTCGCACCGGCGCCCGGGTGATGCTGATGGACGACCAGCCCGAGTTGGGCGGGTCGCTCCTGTCAGGGTCCACGGCTCCCGGGCTGGCTGAGACCATCGAAGGGAAGCCGGCCCTGGACTGGGTGGCGGACGTCGAAGCGGAGCTGGTTTCCGGTGCCGAGTCCACCGTTCTCAACCGGACCACCGCGTTCGGCGCCTACGACGCCAACTACGTGATCGCCGTCCAGAACCGCACCGACCACCTGTCCAGCCCCGCAGCGCCCGGCGTCTCCCGGCAGCGGATCTGGCACGTGCGTGCGGCACAGGTGGTGCTCGCCCCCGGCGCCCACGAACGGCCGCTGGTCTTCGAGAACAACGACCGCCCCGGGATCATGCTGGCCTCCGCCGTCCGCAGCTATCTCAACCGCTACGCCGTCGCCGCCGGACAGCGCGTGGTCATCAGCACCACCAACGACAGCGCCTACGCACTCGCCGCGGACCTGCGCGCCGCCGGCGTGGAGGTGGCGGCCGTCATCGACGCCCGCCCCAGCCTCACCGGGGTGGCAGCCGCAGCCGTGGACGCCGGCACCCGGGTGCTGACCGGCAGTGCGGTGGCGGACACCGCTGCGGACCGCACGGGCCGACTGAACGCCGTCACCGTCCGCGGCATCAACGACGACGGCGAACTCACCGCGGACGTCGAAGAGATCGCCTGCGACCTGCTGGCGGTCTCCGGCGGCTGGAGCCCGCTGGTGCACCTCCACTCCCAGCGGCAGGGCAAGCTGCGCTGGGACGACGAGCTGGCCGCTTTCGTGCCGAGCACCGTGGTCCCGAACCAGCAGACCATCGGCTCCGGGCGCGGCAGCTTCGAACTCGCGGACGTCCTGGCCGAAGGCATCTCCGCGGGCGTATCCGCGGCCACCGCCGCCGGCTTCGAATCCGCCACGCAGCCGTCCGCCCTCGGCGAGCCGACGTCCTCCGCCCCGACCCGCCAGCTGTGGCTGGTCCCGGGCCAGGCCGGCACGCCGGACGAGTGGCATTCCCACTTCGTGGACTTCCAGCGCGACCAGTCCGTGGCCGATGTCCTGCGCTCCACCGGCGCCGGCATGCGCTCCGTGGAACACATCAAGCGCTACACCTCGATCAGTACCGCCAACGACCAGGGCAAGACCTCCGGCGTCAACGCGATCGGCGTCATCGCCGCCGCGCTCCGCACAGCGGGGGAAGCGTCCCGCGGCATCGGCGACATCGGCACGACCACGTACCGCGCACCGTTCACCCCCGTCGCCTTCGCGGCACTCGCCGGGCGCCAGCGCGGCGAACTGTTCGATCCCGCCCGCAAGACGTCCATCCACCCGTGGCACGAGGCGCACGGTGCCCTGTTCGAGGACGTGGGACAGTGGAAGCGCCCCTGGTACTACCCGCGCGCCGGTGAGGACATGGACGCGGCCGTGCTGCGCGAGTGCGCGGCCGTCCGCGACTCCGTCGGCTACATGGACGCCACCACCCTCGGGAAGATCGAGATCCGCGGCAAGGACGCCGGTGAATTCCTCAACCGGATCTACACCAACGCCTTCAAGAAGCTCGCCCCGGGTTCCGCCCGCTACGGCGTCATGTGCATGGCGGACGGAATGATCTTCGACGACGGCGTGACCCTCCGTCTCGATGACGACCGCTACTTCATGACCACCACCACCGGCGGCGCTGCCAAGGTGCTGGACTGGCTGGAGGAATGGCTCCAGACCGAATGGCCCGAGCTCGACGTGCACTGCACCTCGGTGACCGAACAGTGGAGCACCATTGCCGTCGTCGGGCCCAGATCCCGGGCCGTCATCGCCAAGCTGGCACCGGACCTGGCAGCGGACGGGGGGCTGGAGGCGGAAGCCTTCCCGTTCATGACCTTCCGCGAAACCACCCTCGCCTCCGGCGTGCAGGCCCGGATCTGCCGGATCTCGTTCTCCGGCGAACTGGCCTACGAGATCAACGTGCCGTCCTGGTACGGGTTGAACACCTGGGAAGCAGTGGCAGCCGCAGGCGCCGAATTCGGCATCACCCCCTACGGCACCGAGACCATGCACGTGCTCCGCGCCGAGAAGGGCTACCCGATCGTCGGCCAGGACACCGACGGCACCGTCACCCCGCAGGACGCGGGCATGGAATGGGTGGTGTCCAAGGCCAAGGACTTCATCGGCAAGCGGTCCTATGCCCGGGCCGATGCCGGGCGCGAGGACCGCAAGCACCTGGTCAGCGTGCTGCCCGTGGACCGTTCCTTCCGGCTCCCCGAAGGGACCCAGCTGGTGGAGCAGGGCATCAGCACCGACCCTGCCTCCGGTCCCGTCCCGATGCAGGGCTTCGTCACCTCCAGTTACTCCAGCGCCGCCCTGGAGCGGACCTTCGCCCTGGCGCTGATCAAGAACGGCCGCAACCGCATCGGTGAGACCCTGGTGGCCGCCGCAGGCGACCAGCTGGTCGACGTGGTCATCGCCGAGACCGTACTTTTCGACCCCGAAGGGACCCGCAAGGATGGCTGACACAGCAGCACTCAACGGCATCAATGGACTTCGGGACCTCCGGCGCAGCCCCGCCTCCCATCTGTCCGCGGCGCTGGAGGCCGGCTCCATCGAGGGGACGGTGGTCCTCTGTGAGGGCCCGTTCCAGACCATGGTGGGCCTCCGCGTGGACCCCCGCTCCGAGGAGGGCGCGCGGGTCGCCGCGGTGGCCGGCAGCCTGCCGGCCCGCTGCGGTGAGGTGGGCGGCACCGACGGTGTCCGGGTCCTCTGGCTGGGGCCCTCCGAGTTCCTGGTGGTCGCATCCGAGGACGCCCACGACTCGCTCGGTGGCACCCTCATCGGTTCCCTCACCGTCGCCCTGGGCGGGGCTCCGGGCCAGGTGGTGGACCTGTCCGCGAACCGCACCACGTTCGAACTCTCCGGCGCCCGGGCCCGTGCCGTCCTGGAGAAGGGCTGCTCCCTGGACCTGCACCCGCGCAGCTTTCCTGCGGGAACAGCCCTGAGCACCGAGGTGGGTGGCATCCCGGTGGTCCTCGAGAAGACCGGGGAGGAGAGTTTCCGGATCCTCCCCCGCGCCTCCTTCGCGGACTTCCTGGGCCGGTGGCTCCTCGACGCGATGCGCGAGTACGCCTCGCCGGAGGTTCCCTGACGGCGCTTGATCCCTACACCGGGAAGCCGTCAGGCAGCAGGAAGGCCCCGGACCGGCTGGTCGGGGCCTTCCTGCTACTCGGACGGATGCCTCAGGCCTGGTGGAAGGTCTTCCCCAGGACGCGCTCGGACGCTCCCACACGGTCGAGGTACGGGGTGATGCCGCCGAGGTGCATCGGCCACCCCGCGCCCATGATCATGCACAGGTCGATGTCCTCGGGGGCGGCGACGACGCCCTCGTCGAGCATGCGTCCGATCTCGTCCGTCAGCGCGTCCTGGGTCCGGCGCAGGACCTCCTCGGCGGTCGACGGTGAACTCCCGCGCTCCATGAGGTCCAGGGTTGCGGAAGGGACCGTCTCGGAGCCGTCCTCCTGCTTCTCCCAGAGACCCTTCACGCCGGCGTCGATCAGCTTCTGCTGGTTCGCCGAGACGTGGAACCGGTCGCCGAACGCGGCGTGCAGCGATTCCTGCACGTGCTGGCCGACGGGCAGGCCCACCAGTGCGAGCAGCCGGAAGGGTGTCATGGGCAGGCCCATGGGGCGCAGCGCGCCGTCGGCGGTCCCCGCGTCCGTGCCCTCGTCGAACACGGCCGTGATCTCGCCGAACATCCGGCCGAGGATCCGGTTCACCACGAAGGCGGGGGCGTCCTGCACGAGGACGGCGTTCTTCTTCAGGCCCTTCGCGAGGACGAACGCCGTGGCGAGCACGGCGTCGTCCGTCTTCGGGGCGCGGACCACCTCGAGCAGCGGCATGGCGGCCACGGGGTTGAAGAAGTGGAAGCCGACCACGCGCTCGGGGTGCACCAGGTCCGCGGCCATCTCGGCCACGGAGAGCGACGACGTGTTGGTCGCGAGGATGCACTCGGGGGAGACGACGGCCTCCACCTCGGCGAAGACCTGCTTCTTGACGGACAGCTCCTCGAACACGGCCTCGATCACGAAATCGGCGTCGGCGAACACGTCCTTGGAGACGGAACCGGTGACGAGGGCCTTCGTCCGGTTCGCGGCGTCCTGCGAGAGCCGCTTCCGGCCGAGCATCTTCTCGATCTCGGCGTGCACGTACGCGACGCCCTTGTCCACGCGGGCCTGGTCGATGTCCGTCATGACCACGGGCACCTTGAGCTGGCGGGCGAAGAGCAGGGCGAGCTGGCTCGCCATGAGTCCGGCCCCGACGACGCCGACCTTGGAGACCGGACGGGCCAGCTTCCGGTCGGGCGCCCCGGCCGGGCGCTTGCCGCGCTTCTGCACGAGGTCGAGGAACGCGTAGACCGTGGCGTGGAACTCGCGGGTCTGCATGAGTTCGGCCAGCGCCGTGCACTCGGCGGCCGCCGATTCCTTCCGCGACCAGGTCCGCCCGGCCTCGAGCAGGTCGAGGACCCGAGCGGGCGCGGGCGCGGCGTTGCTCGTCTTCGCCTCGACGAAGGCCCGGCCGGCCGCGACGGCGCCGGTCCAGGCGGCGTCGTCGTACCGTGCGAGCTCGGCGCGGCGCTGCCCGACGGCGTCGGCCTCGCCGCCGGTGAGTACGCGGGCGGCCCAGAGGAGGGACTGCTCGATGAAGTCCGCCGGCTCGAAGAGGGCATCGGCGATGCCCAGTCCGTACGCGGAGGTGCCGTCCAGGCTGCGGTTGTTGCTGAGCGGGTTCTCGACCATCACCTTGACGGCGTTCGCCGGCCCGATGAGGCGCGGCAGGCGGTAGACGCCGCCCCAGCCCGGCACGAGGCCGATGAACGCCTCGGGCAGGCCGATCCCGTTGGCGCCGGTGGACACCGTGCGGTAGTTCGCGGCGAGGGCGATCTCGAGCCCGCCGCCGAGCGCGACGCCGTTGATGAAGGCGAAGCTGGGGACGCCCAGGTCGGCGAGCAGGTCGTACGCCTCATGGCCGAGCTCGGCCATGAGGCGGCCGAGGTGCTCGGACCTCACGCTCTTGACGGTGCTGAGGTCGGCGCCCGCGACGAGGAAGTAGGGCTTGCCGGTGACGGCGACAGCGGAGATCTCGCCCCGGGCGGCGCGTTCCTTCAGCCCTTCGAGGGTGCGGCCGAACTCGATGAGGGTGTTGGGCCCGAGCGTGGTGGGCCTGGTGTGGTCGAGGTCGTTGTCGAGCGTGATGAGCGCGAGGACGCCGGCGTCCTGGGGGAGGGTGATGTCCTGGACGTAGGAGTGGGTGACGATCTCGGCGGGAACCAGCGCCGCCAGTTCGTCGTAGCGTTCGAAGCTCATGCTGCATCCTGTCCGTAGTGCTCGTGGTGGGGGTTCTCCCAGATGACGGTGGCCCCCATGCCGAGGCCGATGCACATGGTCGTCATGCCGTAGCGCACGGAGGGGTCCTCCTCGAACTGGCGGGCGAGCTGGTTCATGAGCCGCACGCCCGAGGACGCCAGGGGGTGCCCGACGGCGATGGCCCCGCCGTAGCGGTTCACGCGCGGGTCCTCGTCGTCGATGCCGAAGTGGTCGAGGAAGCTCAGCACCTGGACGGCGAAGGCCTCGTTGATCTCGAAGAGCCCGATGTCGCTGATGTCCAGCCCGGCCTGGCGCAGGGCCTTCTCGGTGGCG
Organism: Arthrobacter sp. Soc17.1.1.1; assembly: GCF_036867195.1. Lineage (NCBI taxonomy): Bacteria > Bacillati > Actinomycetota > Actinomycetes > Micrococcales > Micrococcaceae > Arthrobacter > Arthrobacter sp. Soc17.1.1.1. Next base: position 2,177,267 of record NZ_JBAJII010000001.1, on the reverse strand, counting down.
GGCACCGGACCGATGCCCATGACCTCGGGTTCCACGCCCGCGAAGGCGTAGGCGACCAGGCGCATGCGGACGGGCAGGCCCAGTTCCGCGGCGGCGTCGGCCGAGGCCAGCAGGGCGGCGGTGGCGCCGTCGTTCAGGCCGGCGGCGTTGCCGGCCGTGACCCGGCCGTGCGCGCGGAACGGAGTGCGCAGGGCGGCGAGGTCCTGCACGGTGGTGCCGGGCCGCGGCGGCTCGTCGACGGTGTTGAGCGTCCAGCCGGAACCGGGCTTCCGGCCGGCGACGGGTACGAGGTCGGGCTGGATCTGTCCGGCCTCGTAGGCGGCCGCGAGCTTCTGCTGGCTGCGGACGGCGTAGGCGTCCGTGCGGTCCTTGGTGATGGCCGGGAAGCGGTCGTGCAGGTTCTCGGCCGTGTTGCCCATGTTCAGGGCGGCGGCGTCCACGATCCGCTCGGACTGGAAGCGGGGATTGGGGTCCGCGTCGGCGCCCATCGGGTGGTTGCCCATGTGCTCAACGCCGCCGGCGATGACGACGTCGTACGCCCCGAAGGCGATGCCCGATGCCGTGGTGGTCACGGCGGTCATGGCGCCGGCGCACATGCGGTCGATCGCGAAGCCGGGGACCGTGCGGGGGAGCCCGGCGAGGAGGGCCGCGGTGCGGCCGATCGTCAGGCCCTGGTCGCCGGTCTGGGTGGTGGCGGCGATGGCGACGTCGTCCACGCGCTCGGGCGGCAGCGACGGGTTCCGGCGCAGCAGGTCGCGGATGCACTTCACCACGAGGTCGTCGGCGCGCATGCCGGCGTAGATGCCCTTGTCGCCCGCCCTGCCGAAGGGGGTGCGTACTCCGTCGACGAAGACGACGTCGCGGACGGCACGCGCTGAGCGTGACGTCCTGCCTGCGGACGTGGTCCCGGTGTGTAGGCTCACCTGTTGCTCCTCTTCGAGTTGTTGATCCGCGCTCATGTTACTGGCCGGTAACATGAGCGTGCAAGCGGATCGGCAGGCCCCTCCGTCTCAGTCCCCGGACGGCTCCTGGCCTGCCGGGCGGTTCTTGGCCGGCAGGGGGTCCGGGTCGAGGAAGGCCACGGTGATGATCGCGGCGACCTGCTCGATCTGCCAGGGGCGCGCGCCGAGCTCGGCCAGCGCCGCCGAGACCGACTCGAGGGAGAGCTCCGCCGGGGGACGCCAGGCGATGCGGCGCAGGTAGTCCGGGGTGAGCAGGTTCTCGACGGGCATGCCGAGCTTCTCGGCGTGGTGGGCCACCCGGGGGCGGGCGGTCTGCAGGCGGGCCGCCGCCTCGGGGTCCTTCTCCGCCCACACGCGCGGCGGCGGCGGCGCATTGGTGGAGATGTGCAGGGGTGGGAGCTCCGTGAGCTTCCTGGCCTCGCTGATGCACCTGAGCCAGCGGGGCGCCTCCTTCTGGGCGGCGCGGCCGTGGAAGCCCTTGGTGGCCAGCAGCTGCGGGACCGTGGACGGCATCGCCTTCGCCGCCGCCACGATCGCCGAATCGGGGATGAGCCGTCCGGGCGCCACGTCGCGGCGCTGGGCGAGGTCCTCGCGTTCGAGCCACATCTGCCGGACGGCGGCGAGCTGCCGGCGGTCGCGCAGCTGGTGCAGCCCGGAGGTGCGGCGCCATGGGTCAACGCGCGGTTCGGCGGGGGGAGTGCTGCGGATGTGCTCGAACTCCTCCTCCGCTATTCCCAGCTTCCCGTCCTGCTGCAGCAGGTCCGCCAGCTTGCCGCGCAGTTCCGGCAGGACCTCCACGTCCAGTGCCGCATAGCGCAGCCACGGTTCGGGTAGCGGCCGCTTGGACCAGTCGGCGGCGGAGTGCTCCTTCGCGAGGCTGAACCCGAGCTGGGACTCGATGACGGCAGCGAGGCCCACGCGGGGGAGGCCGGCGAGGCGTGCGGCGAGTTCGGTGTCGAAGAGCCGGTCCGGCCACATGCCGAGCTCGGACAGGCAGGGCAGGTCCTGGCTCGCGGCATGCAGGATCCATTCGACGCCGTCGAGGGCGTCGTCGATGATCCGGAGGTCGTCGAACGGCTCGGGGTCGATCAGCCAGGTGCCCGCGCCTTCGCGGCGGATCTGGACGAGGAACGCGCGCTGTCCGTACCGGAACCCGGAGGCCCGCTCGGCGTCGACGCCCGCGGGACCCGTCCCGGCGGCGAGCGCCGCGGCGGCGCGCTCGAGGCCGGCCTGCGTGTCGATGACGAGCGGGACGCCGTCGCGCGGCTCGGTCAGGAGGGGGAGTTCCTGGGCTTCGGGATCGACGGCGCGATCGGGCACATCGGTGCTGTCCGTCTGTTCGGACGTATGGGAAGTCATGGTGTTTTCAGTCTATCCCCGCGCGTCCCCGGGACCCTCAAACGGGCAGTGTCCTGCCTCGGTTGTCCGGTGCTCAGGATCTGCGGTGGGGGAGGTGCGCGACGCCGGCCGGGAGGGGCGGCAGTCCGGCGAAGGTGCACACCATGTCGGACCATGCCTCGAGGTGCCGGCGGACGTCCGAGGTCTCGGGGGTCCAGGACGCGCGGAGTTCGATGTCGATGGTGTCGGGGCGGTCCTCGAGGGTGCCGTAGCTCTCGGACAGGATGCGGGTGGCGGTGCCGCCCGTGCTGTGATGACGTGCACCGTGGGTCTCGAGGGCTTCCACGAGCCACGTCCAGGCGACCGATCCGAGGAGGGCGTCGTTACCCATGTCGGCTTCGAGCTGGGCGCGGATGTAGGTCACGATGCGGAACCGGCCGTTCCAGACCTCGGAGCCGTCGGGGTCGTAGAGGAGGATGAAGCGGCCCGTGGCGAGTTCCTCGGGGTCGGACCGTGCGAGGAGGCCGCGTGCGGGGCCGTGGAGTGGCAGCGGCGACGCCTCGAAGATCTCCGCGCCGAGGGCCACCGCGAAGGGTGCGAGCCGTGAGGGCGCCGGGATCTCCTCGAGCCGGATCTCGCTGCGGCGGGCCGCCTTCCGGAGGCCCGCCAGGGCGTCCAGGAATTCTGCAGGAAGCTGCGATACGCCATCGGTAGCACTCACCCCCGCAGGCTATGCCCTGCGGGGGTGGGTTCTGCGGCGACGCGCCGGTGAGCGGGCGCCGACGCGCCGGTGGACGAGCCGGTGGGCGGGCCGGTGGGGCCGGTCGTCAGGCGGCTGCTGCCTCCCGGCGGATCGCCTCGATGAAGGCGTCGACGTCCTCCTCGGTGGTGTCGAACGAGCACATCCACCGGACCTCGCCGGTCGCCTGGTCCCAGTCGTAGAAGCGGAAGCTCTCGCGCACACGGTCCGCCGCACCGGGGGGAAGGATCGCGAAGACGGCGTTGGCGGTGGTCTCCTGCGTGAGGATCACGCCCTGGATGCCGCGGACGCCCTCGGTGAGGCGCGCGGCCATCGCGTTGGCGTGTGACGCCGAGCGGAGCCAGAGATCGCCCTCGAGCAGGGCGATGAGCTGTGCTGAGACGAAGCGCATCTTGGACGCGAGCTGCATGTTGAGTTTCCGCAGGTAGTCCAGCCCGGTGGACGCCTCCTGGTTCAGGACCACCACGCACTCGCCGAACATGAGGCCGTTCTTGGTTCCCCCGAACGAGAGGATGTCGACGCCGGCGTCGCGCGTGAAGGCGCGCAGCGGCTGGCCGAGGGCGGCGGCGGCGTTCGCGAGGCGGGCGCCGTCCATGTGGACCCTCATGCCGCGGGCGTGGCAGTGGTCGGCGATCGCCTTGATCTCGGCGACGGAGTAGAGCGTGCCGAGCTCCGTCGTCTGGGTGATGGAGACGGCCAGCGGCTGGGCGCGGTGCTGGTCGCCCCAGCCCCAGGCCTCCCGGTCGATGAGCTCGGGGGTCAGCTTGCCGTCGGGTGTGGGGACGGTGAGCAGCTTGATGCCGCCCACGCGCTCGGGCGCCGCGTTCTCGTCCACGTTGATGTGCGCGGTCTGCGGGCAGATCACCGCGCCCCAGCGCGGCAGGATGGACTGCAGCGAGAGCACGTTCGCGCCCGTGCCGTTGAACACCGGGTAGATGGAGATGCCCTCGCCGAAGTGGTGCTCCATGACCTCCTGCAGCCGGGCCGTGTACTGGTCCTCGCCGTAGGCGACCTGGTGCCCCTCGTTGGCGGCGGCCAGGGCCGTGAGGATCTCGGGGTGCACGCCCGAGTAGTTGTCGGACGCGAAGCTGCGCGAGGTGCGGTCGTGCAGGGGCGCGGGCGCGGCGGGAGCGATGGCTGAGGTCATGGTGTCGGTCACCCTCCCATTATCCCCGAGCGGGCGGCTCGGCCCGGACGGCGTCGAGGCGGGCCCCGTTGACCTCGGCCGCCGGTGAGGCGGGCAGCGACGCGAGGATCCGGGCGAGATCGTCGACGTGCGTGAAGCCCGGGAACGTCCGCTCGGGCTGCTGCTGCCGCATGGCGTCGTCCACCAGTGCCTTGACGACGACGGCGGTCGCGGCCGCGTCCGTCCCGTCCTTGGCGAAGCCCTGCGCCACCGCCTGGAGCCAGGCGTCGACGGACGCCTTGACCGCGGCGTAGGAGGCGTTCGCGGCGGTGGGTGCCGTCACGGCCGTGGCCGTGACGGCGGCGAGCCGCCCGGAGTGCTCGGCCAGCTGGTCGTAGAACGCCCGGCTGGTGTTGAACAGCGTGACGAAGACCGACCGGTGCAGGGCCTCGAGGTCCGCCGTCGTCTGCGTGGTGATGCCCCGTCCGCCCCGCCAGCCTCCCACGAGATGGAAGAGGGCATCGGCGCCGCCGTGGTCGGCCAGCACGCGCTCGGCGAGCCGGCCGACCGCGGTCTCGTCCGTCAGGTCGCACACCTGCCGGTCGACGCCGTCGAGCCCGGCGAGCGCCGCCTCGAGGCGCGCGGGGTCGGACCCCACCGCCACCACGGTCAGGCCGTCCGAGACCAGGCGCCGGACCAGGGCGATGCCGGACGCAGCCGTGGCGCCGGCAACGACGGCCGTGCGGGCGTCGGAGGTGCCCGGAACGGGGCTCACGCCGTGTGTGCGGTGATGCCCGCGGTCGACTCGATGACGGGCTTCATCTTCTTCTCCAGCGCCTCGAAGAACATGGAGAGGGGGAACTCGTCGTCGAGGACGGCGTCGGTGAGGGCGCGCGGCGGGCCCAGGAGCTCCAGGGCGTCCGGGCCCTTGGCCCACACGGACGCCGGGTGCGGGGTGACAGTGGCCGAGACGAGGTCGTAGGCGGCGAGCCAGTGCGCGATCTTCGGGCGGTCGATGGACCGCCAGTACAGCTGCTCGATCTGCTCGCCCAGCGCGACGACGACGTCGGCCGCCTCGTCCCAGTCGATGGTGAGCTTGGTGTCGGTCCAGTGCAGCACGCGGTGCTGGTGCATCCACGCGAAGAGCAGCTGGCCGCCGAGGCCGTCGTAGTTCCGCACGCGGCTGCCGGTGATGCTGAAGCGGAAGATGCGGTCGAAGATGACGGCGTACTGCACGAGCCGGGCATGCCGGCGCGCCTCGGCCGACGCGTCGTCGTCCTGCTCGATCCTGACGGACTCGCGGAACGCCGTGAGGTCGCAGCGCAGTTCCTCGAGCGAGTACAGGAAGAACGGCATGCGCTGCTTGATCATGAACGGATCGAACGGCAGGTCGCCGCGCATGTGCGTGCGGTCGTGGATGAGGTCCCACATCACGAACGTCTCCTCGGCGAGCTGCTGGTCGTCGAGGAGCTCCAGGGCGTCCTGGGGCAGGTCGAGGCGCGTGATCTCAGCGGCCGCGCGGACCACGCGGCGGAAGCGCGCGGCCTCGCGGTCCGCGAAGATGGCGCCCCACGTGAACGTGGGCGTGGAGCTGACCGCGACCGTCTCGGGGAAGAGCACGGCGGAGTTGGTGTCGTAGCCCTCGGTGAAGTCGAGGAAGCGGATGGGCACGAAGAGCGCGTTGGAGTACGCCCCGGCCTCGAGCTCACCGATGAACTCCGGCCAGAGGACCTCGATGAGCACGGCTTCGACCAGTCGGCTCGTGCTGCCGTTCTGCGTGTACATCGGGAAGACCACGAGGTGCTGGAGGCCGTCGGTCCGGTCGAGCTGCGGCTGGAAGGCCAGCAGCGGTTCGAGGAAATCGGGGACGGCGAAACCGCCCGCCTGCCACGCCTCCAGGGCCGTGACGGTGCGGCCCAGGTACTCGGCATCATGGGGGAACAGGGGCATGAGCTCCTGGACGGCGGCGGTGATGGCCTCCGTGTGCACCGCGGCGTCCGCGTGGTGCTCGGGCTCGGGAATCGAGCCGTCCTTGACCTGCAGGACGCGCAGCCGCTGCACCGCGGCCTTGAGCGCGTGCCACGCCGCGTGCTCCTGCGGCCGGCTGTCTACGGGGGCGAGGGGAGTGACGGTCATGACTCCTGCTTTCGTCGGGTTGATGCATCAGTGGCGTTGCCGCGACAGTAGCAAGCAGGACAGCGATACTTACACACCGACGACCATTTCATAAGCAATGCTTACGCTCGACCGTCGTCTCACCGATCGCAAGCGCCAGCGCGGCTTCACGGCGGGCGTACGGGAAAGGCCAGCCCGAGGACTGGCCTTTCCCGTACACCGGTCCATGCCGGCCTGCACTGGTCCTGCTGCTCTACTCGGCGGGCACCAGCGTCATCGAGATGGAGTTGATGCAGAAGCGCTGATCCGTCGGGGTGTCGAAGCCCTCGCCCTTGAAGAGGTGGCCGAGGTGCGAGTCGCAGCGGGCGCAGCGCACCTCGATGCGCTCCATGCCGAGGGACCGGTCGTGGAGGTAGCGGACCTTGTCCTCGGCCAGCGGCGCCCAAAAGGACGGCCACCCGCAGTGGGAATCGAACTTCTCGTTGCTCGTGAAGAGCTCGGCGCCGCACGCGCGGCACGCGTAGGTGCCGGCGGTCTTCGCGTCGTAGTACTCCCCGGTGTAGGGGCGCTCCGTGCCGGCCTTCCGCAGCACCTGGAACTCCTGCGGGGAGAGCTCCTGCCGCCACTCGTCATCGGACTTCTGGATCTCGGGCCGGTAGGCGTCGTGTTCGGTAGTCATAGTGCGTGCAACGCCTAGGAGTCGCCAATAAATCCCGAGCCCGAGTACAGGTGCAGCACGGCGATCCCGAGCTTGTCCTGCGCCCGGTTGGCCCAGTCCCGGTGGAAGGTGTCCGCCACCGCATGGGGGCGCGTGATGACCACGGCCTGCGCCGCCCCGGTGTCGGCGGCCTCCTGCACCAGGGCGTCCACCGGGTTCCCCGTCGTCGTCCGGCCGCGTGCCGTGAATCCCTCGTCGGTGAGCAGCCGCAGCGACGACTCGAGGGCCGTGCGGGCCTCCGTCTCGTCATGCTTCCGGTCGTCCGCCGAGAACGACCGGAAGGCCTCGCCCACCTCGAGCAGGCTCAGGTGGCGGAAGAACTCCCCGAGGACCGACTCGTCGCGGTCCTCGGGGATCAGGACCACGACGTCGGCGGACTCCTCGCCCTGCAGGGACCGGAGGTTGGCGAGATCGGGCTGGGTCAGGGCTTCCTCGGTCAGCACGAGGATCGTTTCCGTCATGGCGTCACTGTACTGCGGCGCGCCGGGAGACCGCCGTGCCCGGTGTGGCGAATCGTCGAAGCTTGGCGGGGCGGGGTGCAAGCAGGGTAGAAAGGGAGGCATGGCAACTGGAAGGTCGACGCCCGCGGTGCAGCGGGTCCCTGCGCCCTGGCTCAAGTGGACGGCGCTCGGAGTGGGGGCAGGGGCGGCGCTCGCCTCCTCCGCGGCAGGCGCGGTGTCCGGCCTGGCCGTGTACTTCGCCCGGCAGATCGTCACGCCGGCCCGCGGCCGGGACGAGAACCTCGACATCCTCGCCGTCGTGGGGCCCGCCGGGAACCAGACCGTGATCCTCCCCGCGAACGACGACACCACCGTCGAGGGAACCTACAGCCTCCACTTCGACCGCGGCGAGGGACACGCCCGCCTCGGGGCCATCCGCTCCTACGTGCCGCGCGAGGGGACCGTCGAGCGCGAGGTGGAGAAGGTCTACACGGGCGACCTCGCATCGGCGACCCGCGGCTGGTGGGGCGGCGCCACCTATCCCTCGCCGTCGGCCCTCGGCTTCGCCGACGAGGAGGTCCTCATCCCGGTGGAGGGCGGCTCGGCGCCGGCCTGGCTCGTCCGGGCGGAAGCGCCGGCGCGCACCTGGGCCATCATGGTGCACGGCCGCGGTGCGTCGCGCAACGAGGCCCTGCGGGCCCTCCCGCCGGCTCGCCGCCTCGGGATGACGAGCCTCGTCCTGTCCTATCGGAACGACGGCGAGGCCCCCTCGGCGCCCGACGGCCGGTACGGCCTCGGCATGACCGAGTGGCACGACGTCGACGCGGCGATCGACTACGCGGTGGCCCACGGCGCCCGCGACGTCGTCCTGTTCGGCTGGTCGATGGGTGGGGCCATCGCCCTGCGGACGGCGGACCTCTCGCGGCACCGCAGCAGGATCACGGCGCTGGTGCTGGACGGCCCGGTCATCAACTGGATCGAGGTGCTCGCGCACCACGCCGAACTCAACCACATCCCGGCGCCCGTGGGGCGGCTGGGGCAGTACCTCCTGGCCAGCCAGCGCGCGCGCCGCATCACGGGCCTGGCCGCGCCACTCGACCTCAAGAGCATGGACTGGATCGCCCGCGCCGAGCAGCTGACCCTGCCCACCCTGGTGCTGCACAGCGAGGACGACGAGTTCGTGCCCATCGGCCCCTCCGCCGAGCTGGCGGCCAGGAACCCCGCCTTCGTGACGCTCGAGCGGTTCCACCGTGCACGCCACACGAAGGAGTGGAACATCGACCCGCAGCGGTGGGAGTCCGTCGTGGAACGCTGGCTCGACGGCATCCTGTACGGCCGGACCCTGCCCGGAGGGAAGGCGCCCGACGGCGGGACCGCTACTGCGCCTCCCTGATCTTCCGCTTGATGCGTCCCAGCATCGCGGCCATGCCGCGCATGCGCAGGGGCGTGATCGCCCGGGTGAGGCCGAGGCGGTCGGGCACGTCGTCCGGGACGGCGAGCACCTCCGCGGCCGGCAGCCCGTCGAGGCCCTCCAGCAGCACCCCCGCGAACCCGCGGGTCGTCGGCGCCTCGGGCGGCGCCGAGAAGAACAGGTGCACGGGCCGCTCCGGCTCCGCGCCGATCTCCATGGTGAGGAACAGCGGGCTCTGGCATTCGACGACCTGCTCCAGCAGCTCGGGGTGCTCCCCGTAGCGCTCCGGCAGCGGCGGCAGCTCACGGGAGAAGTCGAGCAGGAGCTGCAGGCGGTCCGGCTCGGACAGGTCCTGGAAGTCGTCGATGATCTCCGCGAGCTTCGCGGGGACGGCCCCGGCGGTCATCGGGTCGCCCCTGCGGGGAGGCCGGACTGCGCGGGCACGTCGCCGGGTTCGGTGCCGCGGACGATGGGCACGCGCACCGCGTTGCCCCACTCCGTCCAGGAGCCGTCGTAGTTGCGCACCTTCTCGAAGCCGAGCAGGTGGGTGAGGACGAACCACGTGTGGCTCGACCGCTCGCCGATGCGGCAGTACGCGACGACGTCGTCGCCGTCCTGCAGGCCGGCCTCGTCCCGGTAGATGGCGTCCAGCTCGGCGCGCGTACGGAACGTCCCGTCCTCGGCGGCGGCCCGGGCCCAGGGGACCGAGCGGGCGGTGGGGATGTGCCCTCCGCGCAGGGCGCCCTCCTCGGGGTACGCGGGCATGGTGGTGCGGGCGCCCGTGTACTCGTCGCCCGACCGGACGTCGATCAGCGGGTTGCCGAGGTGCGCCAGGACATCGGCGAGGTAGGCGCGCACGGGGGCGTCGTCGCGCTCGACGACGGGGTACTGCGTGGCGGTGACCTCCGGCTTGTCCGTGGTCAGGTCCCGGCCCTCGGCGACCCACTTGTCGCGGCCGCCGTCGAGCAGGCGGACGTCCTCGTGGCCGAACAGGGTGAACACCCACAGGGCGTAGGCCGCCCACCAGTTGCTCTTGTCGCCGTAGATCACCACGGTGGAGTCGCGGGAGATGCCCTTGGCGGCCATGAGCCGGGCGAAGCCCTCGCCGTCGATGTAGTCGCGGGTCACCTCGTCGTTCAGCTCGGTGTGCCAGTCGATCTTCACGGCACCGGGCACGTGCCCGGTCTCGTACAGCAGCACGTCCTCGTCGGACTCGACGACCACCAGCCCGTCCGCGCCGAGGTTCTCGGCCAGCCACCCGGTCGAGACGAGCCGCTCGGGGTGGGCGTACTCGGCGAACTTGTCCTGGGGGTCTGCAGTCAGGGTCATTGCGGCCTTTCGAATAGCTGTGGGCACGCGCAGCGTGCCCGGGACGTCTCTCCACCTAGCGTAACCACGCGGTGCGGCGAAAGCTTCCGGCGCCTCCGCGTGCTGCCCGTACCCGGCACGACCCCGGGCGGGCCCCGGTCAAGGGGCGTCGGTACCCGCCCCCTGCCCGGGCGGGCGCGGGTGCTTGCCGTAGTCTTGCCTAGCGGAACGGCGGCGTGCAGGGCCGTTCCCGACGACCTCCCCGGACAAGAGAAAGCGGTCCAGATCCGTGCCAGCCATCGAACACCTGACAGAGCGGTCCCCGAAGGTCTCCGTCGATGATCTGCTGGACGGGTTCTACCCGTCGCCCCGCTTCGGCGAGGTGTCCTTCGACTCCTACCGTCCCGATCCGCAGCAGCCCTCCCAGTCGGCGGCCGTCACCAAGCTCCGCGACTTCGCCGGCGCGGTCAACGAGCCGGAGCCCTCGGGCCTCCGGAGGCTGTTCGGCGCGAAGAAGCCCGCGACCCGCGCCGGCATCTACCTCGACGGCGGCTTCGGCGTCGGCAAGACCCACCTCCTGGCCTCCCTCTGGCATGCGTCCTCGGGCAGGAAGGCGTTCGGCACGTTCGTGGAGTACACGAACCTGGTGGGGGCGCTGAGCTTCCGCAAGACCGTCGACGCGCTCAGCGGCTACAGCCTCGTCTGCATCGACGAGTTCGAGCTCGACGACCCCGGCGACACCGTGCTGATGTCCCGCCTCATGCGCGAGCTCGCCGACGCGGGCGTCAAGCTCGCCGCGACGTCGAACACGCTCCCGGGGTCCCTCGGGGACGGCCGGTTCGCGGCGCAGGACTTCCAGCGCGAGATCCAGGTCCTCGCGGACCAGTTCGAGGTGGCGCGCATCGACGGGGAGGACTACCGGCACCGCGGGCTGCCACAGGCACCGGACGCCATCGACGATGCCGCCCTGCGGGAACGCATCGCTGCCTTCTCGGCGGGCGTCCTCGCGGAGGACGACTTCTCGGACCTCATCCGGCATCTCGCCGACGTGCACCCGAGCCGCTACCGGCAGCTCCTCGACGGCGTCGACGCGGTGGCCTGGCACAACGTGCAGACCATCACGGAGCAGTCCGTGGCGCTGCGGTTCGTGGTCCTCGCCGACCGCCTGTACGACAGGGACGTGCCGATCATGGCCAGCGGCACCACCTTCGACCACCTCTTCACCGAGGAGATGATGGGCGGCGGGTACATGAAGAAGTACTACAGGGCGGTCTCCCGCCTCACCGCGCTCGCGCGGCAGGGGAGCGACGTCGCGAGCTGACCGCACCCCGCCCCCCGGTACGCCAGGGGGGCAGGAAAGCAGGAAGCGCCGGTGCCGCCTCTCGGCGGGACCGGCGCTCCTTATTGCCAGGCTGGGATCACACGGCCGGCGGAGGGGTAGGGCCGACGTCGCCCTTGCCGTCCTTCTTGTCGATCTGGTCGACCATCGCCGAAGCCTTCGTCTGCACTCCGTCGATGTGGTGCGAGTACTTGCCATGGGTCTTGCCGTCGACGAAATCGCCGGCCTTCCCGATGCCGTTCTTCACCTTGTCGGAATTATCGCCAATGAGTTCGGTCGCCTTACCCGCGAGGGCGCCGGCCTTGTCCTTGAGCCCGTCCAATAAACCCACGGACACCTCCTTTCGGTCGTGGAAACGCAGGACCGTTTCCGCTCCGTCCATCATAGGCGAGCAGGATGGGGATGTCCTGGGAGAAGTCCGCGCCGGCCCGCACGGGGCAAAGAAAAAGACCGGTCCTTCTCAGGACCGGTCTGCGAGCGGACGACGGGATTCGAACCCGCGACATCCACCTTGGCAAGGTGGTGCTCTAGCCAGCTGAGCTACGTCCGCAAAAAAGCGCCCCCGAGGGGGCGCCGTCGTGGGCGATACTGGGATCGAACCAGTGACCTCTTCCGTGTCAGGGAAGCGCGCTACCGCTGCGCCAATCGCCCATTTTCATGGTGCTCGTACTTCTGTCCGTACTCGTGCCCGTCCCGTCGAGAGGTGGGGACGGGATTCGAACCCGCGTATACGGCTTTGCAGGCCGCTGCCTCGCCTCTCGGCCACCCCACCATGACCGGGTGACCCCGGCCACCGGACTGATCCGGCCGAACAGTGACTTGCGAGCGGACGACGGGATTCGAACCCGCGACATCCACCTTGGCAAGGTGGTGCTCTAGCCAGCTGAGCTACGTCCGCAGAAGGAGAACAGACCCGAGAACCCCGCTCCATGACCTGCATTTCGCGGTGTTTCTTCGTTTTCCAACGAGAAAAAACTCTATAGGACGTTTGAGGGTTCGTCCAATCGGCCGGTGGTCGGCCGGTCGTCGCTGCGGCGCGGGGCTGTCAGAGGCACCTGAGAGACTGGAGCCATGACCGCCCCGCTCCTCGCACACGCAACGCCCCACGGCAGGATGTATGCCCGCTCCACCTCGGACCAGCCCTCCGTCCCGTCCATCACCACGGTGATCTCGCAGCTGCCCACCTCGCTCGGCGGCTGGTTCGGCCACATGGCGGCCAGTGCGCTCTCGCGGGATCCGCGGCTGCCCGTGGCGCTCGGCAACCCGTCCGAGCTGCGGTCCGCGGTCAGGGACGCGGCCTCCGCGGCCGAGCGCTACCGGGACGAGGCGGCCCTGCGCGGCACCCGGGTCCACCACTACTGCGAGCAGGTGGCGCTGCGCGCGCTCGGCCGTCCGGAGGAGCTCGACGCCGCCCGCCTCGCCCTCGAGGAGAACGGCGAGGCCGGTTTCGCCCAGCGGTTCGACGAATGGTGGAGCCTCTACGACGTCCGCCCGGTGGAACCCGAGCTGACCGTCTGGAACACCGAGCTCGGCTACGCGGGGACGCTCGACCTTGTGGCGACGATCGGCGGACGTACCTGCCTGATCGACTACAAGACCAAGAACACCGACCGGGACGGCTTCGTGAAGGCCCTCGACGACAAGGTGGTGATGCAGCTCGTGGCCGGGATGAAGGCGGAGGAATGCCTCGTGGACCCGCAGAAGGGGGAGTGGCGTGCCTGGCCGCACGGCGACCAGCCCCTGCTGCTCGGCGTCGCCGTGGGGCAGACCGAGGTCCGCGCCATGCGTGCCAACCCGGAGGTGCTGAGGAAGCACTGGCTGCGCTTTTGCGCCCTGCGCCGCGCGTGGGAGGCGGGGCTCGACGCCGAGGAGGCCGGCCGGGCGCTGCTGCCCATCGGCCCGCCGCCCGCCCCGTCGGTGCCCGCAGGATCAGCCCTGCCGGCCTGAGCCGACCCGGTCCGGAGACACTCCGTCCGTCGTGCGCGGCGCGTCGGCACTAGGATTGACGGGAACCTCGCGGCCCAGCGCCGCGGACCGTATCCCGTCCTGCGCCTCCCTGCGCAGTCCTTGACCGAAGCGAGGAACAAGCACCGATGGCCGTCCTGAGTATCCGCATGATCGGCGATCCGATCCTCCGCACGCCGGCCGCCGCGGTGACCGAATTCGGACCGGAGCTCGCCCGGCTGGTCGAGGACATGACCGAGACCATGATCGACGTGCAGGGCGCGGGGCTCGCCGCACCGCAGGTGGGGATCGGGCTGCAGGTCTTCACCTATCGCGTGGACGGAGCGCAGGGTCACGTGGTGAATCCGGTGCTCGAGACCGACGGCGCGTCCCAGGGGGAGTCCGACGTCGAGGGCTGCCTGTCCGTCCCCGGTCTCGGCAGCTACGTCGACAGGACGGACTGGGCCCGCGTCACCGGCAAGGACATCTCCGGCCAGGACGTCGTGGTCGAGGGCACGGGCATGCTCGCGCGTGCCCTGCAGCACGAGACGGACCACCTGCGCGGCACCCTGTACATCGACCGTCTCGAGGGTGAGGACCGCAGGAACGCCCTTCGGGCCATCCGGAGCGCGGACTACAACCTCGTCACATCGCGCACCGCGGCGGAGCGCGCCCGCACCCTCGGGTCGAGCTTCACCCCCGGCAGCGGCGGCAGCGGCGCGTTCGGCAGGACCACCCGATGAGGATCCTCTTCGCGGGCACGCCCGAGGTCGCCGTGCCGTCACTCAGGGCCCTCGTGGAGGCCGGCTTCGACGTCGCCGCCGTCCTCACGCGCGTGGACGCGCCCGTCGGGCGCCGGAAGGTGCTGACCCCGAGCCCCGTCGCCGTGGCCGCGCACGAGCTCGGGTTGCGGGTGGTCAAGGCCAACCGCTTCACCCCGGAGCTGATCGAGCACCTCGGCACCCTCGGGCTCGAGGCGGCGGCCATCGTGGCCTACGGGGGTATCGTGCCGCCCGCCGGTCTGTCCGTCCCCGAGCACGGCTGGATCAACCTGCACTTCTCCGTGCTGCCCGCCTGGCGGGGCGCCGCGCCCGTGCAGCACGCGGTCCTCGCCGGGGACGACGTCACCGGGGCGACCACGTTCCTCCTCGAGGAGGGGCTCGACACCGGACCCGTTTTCGGGGTGATGACCGAGACCCTCGAACCGTCCGCGACGAGCGGGGAGGTCCTCGGGCGCCTCGCGCACAGCGGCGCGATCCTCCTCGTGCAGACACTCTCGGGCCTCTCGGCGGGTCGCGTCACCGCGACGCCGCAGACCGGGGATCCGAGCTTCGCCCCGAAACTCACCATCGACGACGCCCGGATCGACTGGTCCCAGCCCGCCGCCGCCGTCCGCCGGCGCATCAACGCCGTCACCCCGGAACCCGGCGCGTGGACCACCCTCGACGGGCAGCGCGTGAAGCTCGGCCCCGTCACGCCCGTCACGGACAGTGCGGACAGTGCGGACAGTGCAGTCGGTGCAGTCGGTGCGGACAGTGCAGACAGTGCAGACAGTGCAGACAGTGCGGATGATGCCGGCGGCGCGGACGCGCCGGTCGGTGGGGGATCCGGCGCGCCCCTCACGCCGGGTGCGCTGAAGGTCGCCGGGCGGCAGGTCCTCGTCGGGACGGGCTCGGGCGCCGTGGTCCTCGGCGAGCTGCAGCCCGCCGGCAAGAAGATGATGAACGCCCTTGACTGGGCACGAGGCGCGGCAGCGCGCGGGGAGCTGGTGTTCGAGTGACGGCGAACGGCGAATCGAACGGCGGGGCCGACCGCGGGTCCGGGAGCGGCGGGGGACAGGGCCCGTCCCGCGGACCCGGGTCCGGCAGGAGCGGCGGGCAGGGCGGCGGCAACCGTCGCCGCAACGACCAGGGGCGTGAACGCAACCGGGGTGGGGAGCGCCAGTTCTCGCAGGCCGCCCCGTCGCAGCGGACGCGCCGCGCGGACCCCGCCCGCCTCGTCGCCTTCGAGGTGCTGCGTGCCGTGGCCGCCGAGGACGCGTACGCCAACCTCGTGCTGCCGGCGAGTATCCGCAAGCACCGCCTGGACCGGCGCGACGCCGGCTTCGCCACGGAGCTCACCTATGGCGCGCTGCGCGGCCAGGGGACGTACGACGCCGTCCTGGCCCGCTGCGTGGACCGGCCCCTCGGCCAGCTGGACCCCGCGGTGCTCGACGCCCTGCGGATCGGGGTGCACCAGCTCCTCGCGATGCGCGTGCCCGCGCATGCGGCGCTCGACCAGACCGTGGGCCTCGTGCGCGCCGTCATCGGGGCCGGCCCGTCGTCGCTCGTGAACGCCGTACTCCGCAAGGTGAGCGCGCGCGACCTCGAGGCCTGGATCGGTGAACTCGTCGACGGCCTGACGGACGCCACCGCCATCGCCGCCCTGACCCACAGCCACCCCGAGTGGATCGTCCGCGCCCTGCGCCAGGCGCTCGTCGCCCATGGCCGCGACGCCGCGGAGATCGACGCGCTGCTCGCCGCTGACAACGCCGCACCCGTGGTGCACCTCGTGGCCCTGCCCGGGCTCGCGACGCTGGACGACGCCCTCGGCGAAGGAGCCGAGCCGGGCCTCCTCGCACCAGGCTCCGCTTACTACTCCGGTGGCGACGTCAGCCGGCTCCCGGGCGTCTCGACGGGCACGATCCGCGTCCAGGACTCGGGCTCCCAGCTCGTGGCGCGCGCCCTCGCCGCCGTGCCCGTCGACCGGCGGACGGACGACGCCGAGCGGTGGCTCGACCTGTGCGCCGGCCCCGGCGGGAAGACGGCACTGCTGGCAGCCCTCGGTCAGGACACCGGCGTGCACCTGACGGCCAACGAACCGGTGCCGCACAGGGCCCAGCTGGTCCGGCAGGCGCTGCGGCCCCTGCCCGAGGACTCCTGGACCGTGCGCGTCGGCGACGGCCGGGACATCGGCCGGGACCAGCCGGCGCACTACGACCGCGTGCTCGTCGACGCGCCCTGCACCGGGCTCGGCGCGCTGCGCCGCCGGCCCGAGTCCCGGTGGCGCCGCAAGCCCGCCGATCTGGTCTCCCTCGCGCCGCTGCAGCGGGAGCTCCTCGCCTCGGCCCTCGACGCCGTCGCCCCGGGCGGCGTGGTCGCCTACGTCACGTGCTCGCCGCACCACGCCGAGACCGACGCCGTCGTCGACGACTGCCTCCGCCGGCGCACCGGTTTCGAGCGGGTCGACGCGGGCGCCGCGCTGGACGCGGTCAGCATCGCGGGAGGGCTCGACGCCGGCCACGGCGCGAGTGCCCAGCTCTGGCCGCACGTGCACGGTACGGACGCGATGTACCTGGCGCTCATCAGGAAGACTCCGTAACAAGGCGTCCGATCGTGTGCGGCCGCGATGCCGCACGCGGACTTGCGGCAATGAAAGGAACGGCTGTGACCCATCTCCGGATCAACCCGAGCATCCTCTCCGCGGACTTCGTCAACCTCGAGGCGGAGCTCCAGCGCATCGGCACCGCCGACGCGGTGCACGTGGACGTGATGGACAACCATTTCGTGCCGAACCTGACGCTCGGCCTGCCCGTGGTCCGGCGCATCCAGGAGGTCAGCCCGCTGCCGCTCGACGTGCACCTCATGATCGAGGACGCGGACCGCTGGGCACCGCAGTACGCCGAGGCCGGGGCCGCGTCCGTGACCTTCCACGCGGAGGCCGCCGCCGCGCCCGTGAAGCTGGCCCGGGAGCTGCGCGACGCCGGCGCCCGGGCAGGGATGGCGCTCCGGCCGGCCACACCGGTGGAGCCCTACCTCGATCTGCTCGGTGAGCTGGACATGCTGCTCGTGATGACGGTGGAGCCGGGCTTCGGCGGGCAGTCCTTCCTGGACCTCACGCTGCCGAAGATCCGCCGCGCGGCCGAGGCCGTCAGGGGCGCCGACCTCCCGCTGGTCATCCAGGTGGACGGCGGGATCACGGAGGAGACCATCCTCCGCGCGGCCGACGCGGGCGCGACCGTCTTCGTGGCCGGCTCCTCCGTCTACGGGGCGGACGACGCCGGCGCCGCCATCACCGCACTGCGCACGGCCGCGACGCGCGGGCGGTCCTAGGGGGCGGCGGGCGGATCGGTGACGGTGATCCGTACGGACAGCGCCGATCCGGCCGCCTTCTCGAGGACCGCGAGCCGCGGATCCGGCACCGTGAGGAAGGGGACCTGCGGCAGGCCCGCGACCGACGCGAGGACCGGTTCGCCGAGCGCCGCGACGGCGAGGGTCCTGTCCCCGCCGAGCTGCAGGCAGGACGGCGGATGCGCGGAGAAGATCGCCGCGGCGCGGACCGCTGTGTCCTCCACGAGGGCATCGGCCTGGTTGGCGCGACGCCGGGCGAAGCGCTGCTGCGACCAGCCGCCGGCGGCGGTGCGGCCCTGGACGTAACGCGTACCCGTCTTCGAGGCCACCACCGAGCCGTCCCGGGCCACCCCCACGGAGTAGCCGCCGCGCCGGATGAGCAGCAGCCCCACCGGCGCGGCCGGATCGATCCCCGACAGCAGGGCGGCGACGAGCCCGTCCCGCCCCGTTGCGGGTCCGGCTGCGGTCGGGGGGAGGGATGGCGTCAGGACCGCCCGGCACCCGTTCTCGGCGAGGACCTCGAGGGAGCCCGGCGCAGCCCCGGCGGGCTGCACGGTGGCGGGGCCGTTGCGCTGCTCGAACCGCGTGAGCCAGCCGTCGAGCCGCCGTGCCTCGACGAGCACGGACCTGGTCGTGGACACGGTGCTCCTTCGCAGGGCACGGGCCCCGAGTCGATGGGTGCTGCGGCCGGCACCCGCGCGGCCCGCTGCGTCAGTGGCCCACAGTAACGTTGACGCTGTGAATGATCTATTCAGCGCGGCGGCGGACGACGACGACGCGCCCTCCGCGGGTGGCCGCGTGCCCGGCGCCGGGCGGCCGCGCAGCCCCCTGGCGGTCCGCATGCGCCCGCGCTCGCTGGATGAGGTGGTCGGTCAGCAGCACCTGCTGGGCCGCGGGTCGCCGCTGCGCACCCTCGCCGGCGAGCACGACCCCGGCGCGCACGCAGCGCCGTCGTCGGTGATCCTGTGGGGCCCGCCGGGAACCGGCAAGACGACGCTGGCGCACGTGATCGCACGCGGCCAGGGTCGGACGTTCGTCGAACTGTCCGCCATCACCGCAGGCGTCAAGGACGTACGGCGGGTCATGGACGAGGCCCTGACCGCCCGCGACCTCTACCGGCAGACCACGGTCCTGTTCCTCGACGAGATCCACCGGTTCAACAAGGCCCAGCAGGATGCCCTGCTGCCCGGCGTGGAGAACGGCTGGGTGGTCCTGATCGCGGCCACCACCGAGAACCCCTCCTTCTCCGTGGTATCGCCGCTGCTCTCGCGCTCGCTGCTGCAGACCCTCAGGCCGCTGGACGAGGCGGACATCCGCGGCCTCCTCGAACGTGCCGTCCGCGACGAGCGCGGCCTCGCCGGCACCGTGGAGGTGTCCCCCGAGGCACTCGAGCACCTCGTGCGCCTGGCCGCGGGTGACGCCCGGCGCGGGCTGACGGCCCTGGAGGCAGCCGCCGGCGTCGCCCGGTCCGAACGCGACACGCACGACGCGCACGCGGGCGGTCCCGGACAGGGCCACCCCACGACCGCCGCGGGGACCGAGGACGGGGACAGGGAGGACGGGGGCGACGGGGAGGAGCTGCTGCCCGTCCTGGTGACACTCGACCACGCCGAGAAGGCCGTGGACGTCGCCGCCCTGCGCTACGACCGTGCCGGTGACCAGCACTACGACGTGGCGAGCGCGTTCATCAAGTCGCTCCGGGGTTCCGACGTGGACGCGGCCCTGCACTACGTCGCCCGGATGCTCGAGGCCGGAGAGGACCCCCGCTTCATCGCTCGACGGCTCATGATCTCCGCGGCGGAGGACGTGGGGATGGCGGATCCGACGGCGCTGCAGACCGCCGTCGCCGCCGCCCAGGCCGTCCAGCTGGTGGGCATGCCCGAGGCCCGCATCATCCTCGCAGAGGCCGTGGTGCACATCGCCACCGCGCCGAAGTCCAACGCGGCCTACAACGGCATCAACGCCGCCATCGCGGACGTCCGGGCGGGTCGCGGCCAGGGCATCCCCGCCCACCTGCGGGACGCCCACTACCCCGGGGCGTCGCAGCTCGGACACGGCAGGGGATACGTGTACTCGCACGACGAGCCGCACGGGATCGCCCTGCAGCAGTACGCCCCCGACGACCTCGTGGGACGGGACTACTACGAGCCCACGGACCGCGGCACGGAGCGGGACATCTCCGCGCGCCTCTCGCGGCTGCGCAGGATCATCCGCGGGAAGTAGCGGGACGTAGCGGGAGGCAGGAGGTAGTGCGGCGGGCCGCGGCCTCACCGGGGCGGCCGGTCCGACCGATGCGGCCGATTCGGCCTGCCGGCCCGCGCACTGGTAATATTGGGCGCTGACTGGCAAGTCGTCGTGTACCAGCCGTCCTCCCATGCTCCGCAGCAGGTCTCCTGCCGCCTCGCGGGGGTGGTGGCCAGGGTCGCGGCGGACTGTAGTACCGGGAAGCGGCCAATCCCGGCTCTCCGCAAGTGGAGGCCAGCGACACCAGGAAGTGCGGACGCCCCCGTGGCGCGAGTCCGCTTCTTCGCCGCAAAAATCATCGAAAGGTAGACGTGGCTAACAACACACGTGCCCGCCGGAAGGTCCGCATCTCGCGGGCCCTCGGCATCGCCCTCACCCCGAAGGCGGAGAAGTACCTCGAGCGTCGGCCGTACGCGCCGGGCCAGCACGGCCGCGCGCGTCGCAAGCAGGACAGCGACTACGCCGTACGTCTGCGCGAGAAGCAGCGTCTGCGTGCCCAGTACAACATCCGCGAAGCGCAGATGGCCCGGATCTTCGAGGAAGCCCGCCGCACGGCAGGCCTCACCGGTGAGAACCTGATCGAACTGCTCGAGATGCGTCTCGACGCCCTCGTGCTGCGTGCCGGCTTCGCCCGCACGAGCGCCCAGGCCCGCCAGCTCATCGTGCACCGTCACATCATGGTCGACGGCGCCCGCGTGGATCGCCCGTCGTTCCGCGTCTCCGAAGGCCAGCTCATCCACGTCCACAGCCGCAGCGAGACCATGGTCCCGCTCCAGGTTGCGGCCGCCGGTGCGCACCGCGACGTCCTTCCCGCCGTCCCCGGCTACCTGGACGTCCAGCTCGACAAGCTCCAGGCACGCCTCGTGCGTCGCCCGAAGCGCTCCGAGGTCCCCGTGACCTGCGAAGAGCAGCTCGTCGTCGAGTACTACGCACGCTAGTCCTCCCATCCGGCGGACCGGTCCGCCGGACAGCGTGACGAGTGAACGAAGAGCCCGTGGCACCCGCCACGGGCTCTTCGTTCTGTAAGGTACTAAGAGCAAGAATTCCCGTGCCCGCCCTCGGAGGCGGCCCCTGCGTAAAGGAGACCGCCCATGTCAGGTGGAGATATAGCCGGCCTGATAGCTGCTGGCGTGTTCGCCGTCCTGGTCCTGCTGCTGGCCGTGCCCATCTGGAAGCTCGGTCGCGTGTTCGACGAGCTGCGCAAGGCCATCCGCACGGTCACCGATGAGACCACCCCGCTGATCGGGGAGGTCACGAGCACCGTGAACACCACGCACCAGCAGCTGAAGGCGGTCGACGGCATCACCTCGAACGTGTCGGACGCCTCGGCCAACATCTCCGCCCTCTCGTCGCTGGTCGCCGCCACGATCGGAGCACCGCTCATCAAGGTGTCTGCGTTCTCCTACGGCGTCCGGTCAGCCCTCGCCGGCCGTACGTCCCCCGCGCGCCGCCGCCGCAGCCGCTAGCCCTCAACGAACCGGAGAGAACGATGATCAGAAGAGCCTTCTGGCTTGCCGCCGGCATCACCATCGGCGTCGTCGCCGTGCGCAAGGTGTCGCAGGCGAAGTCCACCCTCGGTCCCGAGGGCCTGAACCGGGCCGTCGGCCAGATCAGCGACAGCATCGCCGACTTCGCCGACGCCCTCCGGTCCGCCATGAGCGAGCGCGAGAACGATCTCCGCGCCGCGCTCGGCGTCGAGGCACCCGCTGCGCCCGCTGCCCCGGGTGCGCCCGGCGCCGACGACGCCCCCGCTTCCCGCCGCTCCCTCCGCTAGCCGCGGGCGGCCCGACCGCCGCCGCATCCCGCAGGTGCCGACCGCATGCGTGGCGCCCGCGGTCCCGCCCCGGGCGGCCCAGGCGGCCCGGCATTCGTCCGTGCCCCGCAGCATCGTGCCCCGACCCTGAAGGATCCCCCCATGAAGTCCCACGAGATCGCCAGCCGCTGGCTCGGCTACTTCGAGAAGAACGGGCACACCGTCGTGCCCTCCGCGTCGCTCATCTCCTCCGACCCGTCGCTGCTGTTCACGGTCGCCGGGATGGTGCCCTTCATCCCGTACCTGACCGCGCGTGAGGTAGCTCCCTACGCCCGGGCCACGAGCGTCCAGAAGTGCATCCGCACGGGTGACATCGAGGAGGTCGGCAAGACCGCCCGCCACGGCACGTTCTTCCAGATGTGCGGCAACTTCTCCTTCGGCGACTACTTCAAGGCCGAGGCCATCCGCATGGCCTGGGACCTCCTCACCAGCGACGTGGCCGACGGCGGCTTCGGCCTGCCCGCGGAGCGCCTGTGGATCACCGTCTACCACGAGGACGAGGAAGCCCTGCAGATCTGGCGCGACAGCATCGGCGTCCCCGCCGAGCGCATCCAGAAGATGGGCAAGAAGGACAACTACTGGTCCACGGGCCAGCCCGGCCCGGCCGGCCCCTGCTCGGAGATCTTCTACGACCGCGGCCCCTCCTACGGCGTCGACGGCGGCCCCGAGGCGGACGATACCCGGTACGTGGAGATCTGGAACCTCGTCTTCATGCAGTACCAGCGCGGCGAGGGCACCGGCAAGGACGACTTCGAGATCCTGGGCGAGCTGCCGAAGAAGAACATCGACACCGGCCTCGGGCTCGAGCGGCTCGCCATGATCCTTCAGGGCGTCGAGAACATGTACGAGACGGACCAGGTACGTCCCGTCCTGGACCGGGCCGCGGCGCTCAGCGGGAAGACCTACACCAGCGCCGAGTCGCCCGACGACCCGCACCACACGGATGACGTCCGCATGCGCGTGGTCGCCGACCACATCCGCTCCTCCCTGATGCTCATCGCCGACGGCGTGACCCCGTCCAACGAGGGTCGCGGCTACGTGCTGCGCCGCCTCATCCGCCGGGCCGTCCGCGCCATGCGCCTGCTCGGCGTCGAGAAGGCCTGCCTGCCGGAACTGCTCCCCGCGTCACGCGACGCAATGAAGGGCGTCTACCCCGAGGTCGAGCAGGACTTCGAGCGCATCAGCCGCATCGCCTACGCCGAGGAGAAGGCGTTCCTGCGCACCATCGCCTCGGGCACCGCACGGCTCGAGGAAGCCGTCCGCGAGTCCCTCGCCGAGGAGCGGCCGCTCTCCGGCCAGGATGCCTTCACCCTCCACGACACCTACGGCTTCCCGATCGACCTGACCCTCGAGATGGCGGAGGAGGCGGGTCTCGCCGTCGACGCCGAGGGCTTCCGCTCCCTGATGCTCGAGCAGCGTCAGCGCGCCCAGGCCGACGCCCGCGGCAAGAAGGCCGGCCACGCCGACCTGTCGGTCTTCACCGAGCTGCTCGGCCGCGGCCAGACCGTGTTCACGGGCTACGACGAGCTCACCTCCGAGGCGACCATCCTCGGCCTGCTCACCAAGGGGCAGTCGATCCCCAGCGCCCTCCAGGGCGACGAGATCGAGCTCGTCCTCGACCAGACCCCCTTCTACGCGGAGGCGGGCGGCCAGGCCGCCGACGTCGGGCTCATCACCGGCGACGGCTTCACCGTCGAGGTCCTCGACGTGCAGCGGCCCATCAAGGGCCTCAGCGTGCACCGCGCCGTCGTCCGCGAGGGCGAGGTGGTGCAGGGCGCCACGGTGACCGCCGCCGTCGACCGGCAGCGCCGGCACGCGGGGGAGCAGGCCCACTCGGGCACGCACATCGTCCACGCCGCCCTCCACGAGATCCTCGGCCCCGAGGCCCTGCAGCGCGGATCCTTCAACAAGGCCGGATACCTCCGCTTCGACTTCTCCTGGGGCGAGGGCATCAGCGCCGCGGCGCGCTCGGAGATCGAGGAGGTCTCCAACATCGCGATCCGCAACAACTACGAGGTCGAGACGAAGATCATGCCCCTCGCCGACGCGAAGGCACTCGGGGCGACGGCCCTCTTCGGCGAGGCGTACGGAGACACCGTCCGCGTGGTCGAGATGAACGCCGACTTCTCGCGGGAGCTCTGCGGAGGCACGCACGTGGCGTCCACGTCGCTCATCGGCAGCCTCACGCTGCTCGGCGAGCAGTCGGTCGGCTCCGGCAACCGGCGCGTCGAGGCCCTCGTGGGCCTGGACGCGTTCCGGCACCTCGCCGCCGAACGCGCCCTGGTCTCGGAGCTGTCCGACATGCTGAAGGTGCCGTCCGCGCAGCTGCCCGAACGGATCTCCGCGACCCTGGCCAAGCTCAAGACCGCAGAGCGGGACCTCGAGCGGCTCCGCCGGGAGCAGCTCGCCGTCGCCGCCGGGTCGCTCGTCGACACGGCGGTGGACGTCGACGGCGTGCGCCTCATCGCGCACGACGCCGGGGAGGTCGGCGGCGCCGACGACCTGCGCACGCTCGTCCTCGACCTGCGCGGCCGTCTCGGCTCGGAGGCCGCCGTCGTCGCGGCGACGGCCGTCTCACAGGATCGCCCGCTCGTGCTCGTCGCGACCAACGAGGCAGCCCGCGCGGCCGGCGTGAAGGCCGGGGCGCTGGTCCGCACCGCGGCGAAGATCCTCGGCGGCGGCGGCGGAGGCAAGGACGACGTCGCACAGGGCGGCGGCTCGGACGCCTCGCGCATCCCCGACGCGCTCACCGCCATCCGCACTGCCGTGGCGGAACGCTGACCGCCGTGACGGCCGGCGACGGCAGGGGAGCGGACCCCGGTACGAGCGGGTCCGCCCCCTACCCCCACGGGCCGAAACTCGGCGTCGACGTGGGGCAGGTCCGGGTGGGCCTCGCAGGCTGCGACCGGGACGGGCTGCTCGCCACCCCCATCCGCACCCTCAAGCGTGACGCACGCCGGAACACCGACGTGAGGATCCTCGTGAACGAGGCCGTGGAGCGCGGGGTGGTGCAGATCATCATCGGGCTCCCGAAGAACCTCAGCGGGCGGGAGGGCGCCTCGGCCGAGATGGCCAGGACGTACGCGGCGCTGGTCGTCGAGGAACTCCAGCGACAGGCCCAGCCCGTACCGGTACGCTTGGTGGACGAGCGGCTGAGCACCGTGTCGGCCCACCGCTCGCTGCACGCGGCTGGTCTGAGCAGCCGCGAGCATCGTAAGGTTGTCGATCAGGTGGCAGCTGTCGAAATTCTCCAGCATGCCATCGACACGCAACGTTCACGCGGACGGGACGTGGGGGATCCGGTTCCTGTGCGTGATGCAGAGGGCGCCCAGAGCCCATTGCTGACCCCTACAGAGGAGCCGGTTATCAAGGACAGTTCATCCAGCAGGAGGGATCCGGAGTCGTGAACAAC
Source organism: Arthrobacter sp. Soc17.1.1.1 (assembly GCF_036867195.1). Classification (NCBI taxonomy): domain Bacteria; kingdom Bacillati; phylum Actinomycetota; class Actinomycetes; order Micrococcales; family Micrococcaceae; genus Arthrobacter; species Arthrobacter sp. Soc17.1.1.1. Next base: position 2,152,228 of record NZ_JBAJII010000001.1, on the reverse strand, counting down.
CACACCCGCCATTCCCCTGCCGCCTCCGGATCCGACGGACGGAACCCCGCCTACGACGACGGCTACGCGCACCCCGAGCCCGTGGAGCAGTTCTTCGCGGACCAGGACACGCCCCGCCGCGGCCGCCGCCCCCAGCCGTCGAAGGCCAAGCGGCGCAGGCGCCTGCGCCGCACCGTCGTGATGCTCGTGGTCCTCATGCTCTTCGCGGGCACCGTCTACGGCGTGGCACTCATGCTGCGCGACATGCTCGGCCTGAACGACGTCACCGACTACGCCGGTCCGGGAGGTGAGGAGACCGTGTTCTCCGTCGCCGAGGGCGCCGGTGCCCTCGCGATCGGCAACGGGCTCGAGAGCGCCGACATCGTCGCCGACTCCGCCACCTTCATGGAGGCCCTCGCGGCGATCTCCGACGGCCGCGAGGTCCAGCCCGGCGAGTACGAGATGCGCCTCCAGATGCCCGCCGCCGACGCGGCCGAGGCGCTCCTCGGCGAGGACCCCTCGATCGTGTCCTACGCCGCCGTGGCGCGCGACCTGCGCCAGGGCGAGGTCTTCGACATCCTCAGCACCTCCACCGGCATCCCGCGCACCGAGTTCGACGCCCTCGCCGCGAACCCCACGCAGTTCGGCCTCCCGCAGCAGGCACTCTCGCTCGAGGGCTACCTGCACCCGGGGGAGTACCGGTTCGACATCGAGGCGACCGCCACCGACATCATCACCGAGATGGTCAAGGCGACCACCGACCGCCTCGCCCAGGACGGCGTGACCGACCCGTCGGAGCAGTACAGGATCCTCACCATCGCGAGCATCGTGCAGGCCGAGGCCCAGCAGGGGGACTACGCCACGGTGGCGGGTGCGATCAACAACCGGCTCACCCCGGGCAACACCGAGACCAGCGGCTTCATCCAGTCCGACGCCTCCGTGACCTACGGTCTCGGCAAGCGCAGCTACCAGCTCACGGACGAGGAAAAGCAGGACACCTCCAACCCGTACAACACCTACGCGAACCCCGGCCTGCCGAAGGGCCCCATCGGCTCGCCCGGCGACGAGGCCATCGACGCGACGGTCAACCCGGCGGACGTGCCCTTCTACTTCTGGGTGACGGTGGATCTCGACACCGGCGAGACGAAGTTCTCCGAGACGTATGCGGAGCACCTGCAGTACGTCGACGAGTACCTCGCCTGGTGCACCGACCACCCCGGACGGTGCGAGTAGGTGGCAGCTAGGTGACGGTTCCGGCGGCGCAGTCCCGGGCCGCCGTGATCGGCTCGCCCATCGGGCACTCGAAGTCCCCGCTGCTGCACGCGGCCGCCTACCGGATGCTCGGCATCGGGTGCTCGTACACGTCGATCGACGTACCTGAGCCGGAGCTCGGCGCGTTCATCGCCGGCGTGAGGACCACGCCCGGCTGGCGCGGCCTGTCGGTGACCATGCCCCTCAAGGGCGGCGTGGCGCGGATCGTGGACGTCGTGACGGAACCCGCCGCCGTGCTCGGCGTGGTCAACACCGTGGTGGTCGATCCCGCCGCGGGCGACACCGGTGGCCACCTCACCGGGCACAACACCGACGTCGTCGGCGTGGCGAACGCGCTGGCCGCCGCCGGGGTGCAGGATCCGGACACCCCCGTCATCCTCGGTGGGGGCGGCACCGCGGCGGCCGCCGTCGCCGGTCTCGCCCGGCTCGGCGCCTCCGACGTCCGTGTGGCGGTCCGGCGGCCCGAGGCCGCGGCCGACCTCCTGCGCCTCGGCGCTGCGCTCGGCATCGACGTCGTGCTGCTGCCGTGGTCGGATGCCGCCGACGCGGTGACAAAGGCCGGCGTCGTCGTCTCCACGCTCCCTCCCCGGGCGGCCGACCCCCTGGCCGCCCTCCTGGCGGACCCGGGATTCCGCACCGGGGGGATCCTGCTCGACGTCGCCTACGACCCGTGGCCCAGCGCCCTCGCATCGGCGTGGCAGCGTGCCGGCGGGCGGATCGTGCCGGGCCTCGACATGCTGCTCCACCAGGCCGTGGAGCAGGTGCGACTGTTCTTCCCCGACGCCTTCCCCGACACCGCCGAGGGACGCGCAGCCGTCCTCGATGTGATGTGTGACGCGGTAGGGGTAGCGCGGCGCTGATCCGCGTGCCCCCGCATGGCAGTATGGAAACCATGTTGCGTTGGTTGACGGCAGGAGAATCCCACGGCCCCTCCGTGGTCGGCATCATCGAGGGGATGCCCGCGGGCGTCGCCGTCACGAGCCTCGACGTGCAGGAGGCCCTCGCCCGCCGCCGCCTCGGCTACGGCCGCGGCGCCCGCATGAAGTTCGAACAGGACCAGGTGCGCATCCTCGGCGGCGTCCGCCACGGGATCACGCAGGGCGGGCCCGTGGCCATCGAGGTCGCCAACACCGAGTGGCCCAAGTGGGAGAAGATCATGGCGTCCGACCCCCTCGAGGACGAGGACGCCGCGGAGCTCGCCGCCTCGGCGCGCAACGCCCCCCTCACCCGGCCCCGGCCCGGGCACGCCGACTTCACCGGCATGCAGAAGTACGGCTTCGACGAGGCCCGCCCGGTCCTCGAGCGGGCCAGCGCCCGCGAGACCGCCACCCGCGTGGCGCTCGGGACCGTGGCCGCCCGGTTCCTCGCCGGGCTCGGCATCCACCTCGTCAGCCACACGGTGTCGATCGGTTCCGTCTCCGTGCCCGAGGACGCGCCCCTGCCGGTGCCGAGCGACGTGATCGCCCTCGACACGGATCCGCTGCGCTGCTTCGACCGGGACACCTCCGACGCCATGGTCGCGGAGGTCGACGCCGCCCACAAGGAGGGCGAGACGCTCGGCGGCGTCGTCGAGGTGGTCGCCTACGGGCTCCCGCCGGGACTCGGCAGCTACGTCCACTGGGACCGCAGGCTCGACTCCCGCCTCGCAGCGGCCCTCATGGGGATCCAGGCTATCAAGGGCGTGGAGGTCGGCGACGGCTTCCTCACGGCCGCACGCCGCGGCACCGCCGCCCACGACGAGATCGTCCGGAACGACGACGGCAAGATCGTCCGCCTCTCCAACCGCGCCGGCGGCATCGAGGGCGGCATGAGCATCGGCGACGCCCTGCGCGTCCGCGCCGCGATGAAGCCGATCGCCACGGTGCCCCGCGCCCTGCGCACCATCGACGTCAGCACCGGCGCCGCGGCCCGCGCCCACCACCAGCGCTCGGACGTGTGCGCGGTCCCCGCGGCCGGCGTGGTCGCCGAGGCCATGACGGCGCTGGTGCTCGCCGAGGCCGTCACCGAGAAGTTCGGCGGCGACTCCCTCGCCGAGACGGCCCGCAACCTGCGCGGCTACCTCGAGAGCATCCCGGAGTTCCTGGACTCCGCCGGAGTCTGATGCCGGGCAACCGCCGGGTGGTGCTCGTGGGCCCGATGGCCGTGGGCAAGTCCGCCGTCGGCCGCACCCTCGCGCGGCGCACGGACGCACGCTTCGTCGACACGGACCGCGTCATCGCCGAGCGGCACGGGAGCATCCCCGCGATCTTCGCCCGCGGCGGGGAACAGGCGTTCCGCGCCCTCGAGGCGGAGGTGGTGGGCGAGGCCCTCGCCGCGGACGGCGTCGTGGTCTCCCTGGGCGGGGGAGCCGTGCTCCATCCCGGCACCCGCGCGCTCCTGGCGGACGCCGTCGTGGTCTTCCTGGACACCGACCTCGCGACCGTGCTGCCGCGCATCAGGGCGGACACGGGACGGCCGCTGCTGGCGGGCCGGCCCGCCGAGCGGTGGCAGGAACTGTACGACGCGCGGCGGCCGGTGTACGCAGCGGTGGCGACCGCCGTCGTCGACACCCGCGGCCTCACCGTGGCGGCGGCTGCCGACGCGGTGCTGCGCGCCCTGGCCGGGAACGACACCCAGAACAGCAGCCCGAACGACCTCCTGAACGACACCCTGAACGACACCCCGAACGACACCCCGAACGACGAGAGCGGAACCGACCCCCATGGCGACTGACGAACCAACCATCATCCCGGTGACCGGCAGCGCCGCCGAGGGCGGCTACGACGTCGTCGTGGGCCGGGGACTGCTCGGCCGGCTCCCCGCGATCCTCGGCGAACGCGTGCGCCGCGTGCTGGTCATCCACCCGCGGGCCCTGCGCGCCACCGGGGACACCGTCCGCGCCGAGCTCGCCGATGCGGGCTTCACGGCCGTCACGGCGGAGATCCCCGATGCCGAGGAGGGCAAGCACATCCAGGTGGCCGCGTTCTGCTGGCAGGTCCTCGGCCAGAACGACTTCACCCGCTCCGACGCCGTCGTCACGGTCGGCGGCGGGGCCGTGACCGACCTCGGGGGCTTCGTCGCGGCGACCTGGCTCCGCGGCGTCCGGGTGGTGCACCTGCCCACGAGCCTCCTCGCCATGGTCGACGCCGCCGTGGGCGGCAAGACCGGCATCAACACGGCCGAGGGGAAGAACCTCGTGGGCTCCTTCCACCCGCCCGCCGCCGTGCTCGCCGATCTCGACGCACTGGCCACGCTGCCGAAGAACGAGCTCGTCACCGGGCTCGCCGAGGTGGTCAAGTGCGGCTTCATCGCCGACCCCGCCATCCTCGAAATCATCGAGCAGGACACCGACGCCGCGACCGACGGCACGTCCGCCGTGCTGCGGGACCTCGTGGAGCGCGCCATCCGCGTGAAGGCCGACATCGTCTCCGAGGACCTGCGCGAAGCGGGCCGCCGCGAGTACCTCAACTACGGGCACACGCTCGGGCACGCGATCGAGCTCGCCGAACGGTACTCGTGGCGGCACGGGGCGGCCGTCTCCGTCGGCCTCGTGTTCGCCGCCGAGCTCTCCCGCATGGTCGGGCGCCTCGACGACGCCGACGCGGACCGCCACCGGACGGTCCTCGAGTCGCTCGGCCTGCCCGTCACGTACCGCCGGGACCGGTGGGCCTCCCTGCTCGACGGCATGCGCCGCGACAAGAAGTCCCGCGGCGACCTGCTCCGCTTCGTCGTGCTCGACGGCATCGGCCGGCCCGGCATGCTCGAGGTCCCCGACACCTCGCTCCTGTTCGCCGCGTACCAGGAGATCGCCTCCTGACCTGTCCACCCCACCGGGCGCCGGAGGGGCCCAGCGGGCCGCCGCGCCGCGCAGGGTAGACTGGTCTCTGGACTTTTGGCGCGTTTCCCCGCGCCCGCCGTGCCCCGGCCGGCCCATCCATCAGCGAAACCGACGAAAGTGAATCTGTGGCGACCACGAACGACATCAAGAACGGCACTGTGCTGAAGCTCGAGGGCAACCTCTGGAACGTCCTCGAGTTCCAGCACGTCAAGCCCGGCAAGGGTGGCGCCTTCGTCCGCACCAAGCTCCGCAACATCCTCTCCGGCAAGGTCGTGGACAAGACGTTCAACGCGGGCCTGAAGATCGAGACGGCCACGGTGGACCGTCGCGACTACCAGTACCTGTACAAGGACGGCGAGGACTTCGTCTTCATGGACACCACGGACTACGACCAGATCACGGTGCCCGGCAAGACCGTCGGCAACGCCGCGAACTTCATGCTCGAGAGCCAGATGGCCACCATCGCCATGCACGAGGGCTCACCGCTGTACGTCGAGCTGCCCGCCTCCGTGACGCTCGAGATCACCTACACCGAGCCGGGCCTCCAGGGCGACCGCTCCACCGGCGGCACCAAGCCCGCGACCGTCGAGACGGGCCACGAGATCCAGGTCCCGCTGTTCCTCGGCACCGGCACCAAGGTCAAGGTCGACACCCGGACGGGCGAGTACCTGGGACGCGTCAACGAGTGAGCGCACGCAGCAAGGCCCGTCGCCGGGCCCTTGACATCCTCTTCGAGGCCGAGCAGCGCGACATGGCGGCACTCGAGGTCATCCGCGCGCGCCGCGAGAAGACGGACATCGTCATCGCGGACTACACCGTGGACATCGTGGAAGGCGTCCTGGAACACCAGGAGCAGATCGACGAGTTCCTCAGCACCTACTCGCAGGGCTGGACCCTGGACCGCATGCCCGCCGTCGACCTGATGCTCCTGCGCATCGGCTGCTGGGAGCTGCTCTACAACGACGACGTCCCCGACGGCGTCGCGGTCAGCGAAGCGGTGGAGCTCGCGAAGATGCTGTCCACCGACGAGTCGCCGAAGTTCATCAACGGACTGCTCGGGCGCCTGCAGCAGCTCAAGCCCACGCTGCTCGCCTGATCACCCCCGCGGGGAAGCCCCCGCAGCAGAGCCCCCGCCGTCCGCCGCACGCGGACCGCGGGGGCTTTTCTGCGTCTGTCGTGCTCCGCCGTACGCCCGGGGCCTTGCCGTGCCCGCGGGCTGCGTGGCGTCCGGGGCGACCCGGGCACGCCCGTCACGCACGCGCGGTGGGTGCCGACCGACCCCGCCGCACGTGACCACGCGACGGCGCTCAACGGGCCGCGGACGCCAGCTGGAAGATCCGGGCCCGGCGCTCGGTGACCTCCTCGAGCAGGGCGCGTTCCTCCGCGGCGTAGTCGGCGTCGCGCCGCCCGCCGAGCACGCGCTGGCGCGTGAAGGCGATGCGTGAGCCGGTGCGGATGAACGCGCGCATGTCCTGCTTCGCGCCCACCGAGCCCGCCCAGGCGAGTGCCTGCGACCGGCCAGGGCGCGTGGCGAGCATGCGCACCTCCTCCGGGGTGAACCAGCCCGCGCGCGCGTAGTCGCCGAGCCGGGCCTCCGTGAGGCGCCGCTCGGAGCGCCGGAGCAGGACGACGGCGACCACGGCGGCGACGAACAGCGGCACCTGGACCACGAGGTAGAAGAGCAGGAAGTTGTCGAACAGCACGAGGGTGCCGCCGTTCCACAGCATGTGGCCCGCCATCGCCGGGATGAGCCCCAGCACGAACGCACCGAGGATCCTCGCGTTGCCGCCGCCGCGGCTCACCGCCCAGCCGAGCACGAAGCCGAGCAGCGAGGTGAACATGACGTGCGCGAACGGGGAGAACAGGCCCCGGAGGATGAAGACGCCCACGACGGCGCTCACGGTGCCGGACTCCAGGACGGCCGAACCGAAGTACAGGATGTTCTCGGTGAAGGCGAAGCCCGCCGCGACGGTGCCGGCATAGACGATGCCGTCCACGGGTCCGTCGAAGTGGCTGCGGCGCGTGTACACGAGGATCAGGACCCCGAGGCCCTTGGCGAACTCCTCGACCAGCGGTGCCTGCAGGACGGGCCCGATCACCTCGGGGGACGTGGTGCTGAGGGCGCTGCCCAGCAGGTCCACCACGTAGGTGCCGAGCAGCAGGGTGACCACCACGGAGGTCCCGGCGCCCCAGAGGAACGCGAAGAGCAGGGCGCCGCGCGGTTCGGGGTCCCACCGGTCGATCCAGCGCAGGCCGAGCAGGCAGATGCCCAGGGGTACGAGGGCGAGGATCCCGCACAGCAGGAACGCGGACGGCCCGAGGGACAGGGAGAGGAACAGGAGGACGCCCGCCACCACGAGGGCCGCGAGGATCACCAGGACGATGTTGAGCACGCCCCGCCGCCGCGGCGGGGGCTGGTTCCACACGGGCTGGAACGGCGCCCCCGCGGACCGGGCGGGGGCGGGGTGGTGGTGGCGCAGCGTCGTCGTGCCCCACCAGCCGGCGTGCTGCTGGTGGTCCTGCGGTCGGTGCCCGTAGCCCTGGGGGCCGTTCCACTGCGGACCGCCAGGGCCCGTTCCGGGGGTGTTCATAGCCATGAGGCAACCCTAGGGGCAAGCAGCGCTGTGGTAGTTTTGACACCGCAACCAACCTTTAAGTTCCGTCCGGTGAGGCGGGGAAGGAGGAAGCGTGTTATGACCGTGCAACCCCCGGAATCCGGCCCGCACAAGCGCGTTGTTCTCGCAGAAGCAGACATAGACCGCGCACTCACGCGCATCGCCCACGAGATCCTCGAGGCGAACAAGGGTTCCCGTGACCTCGTGCTCCTCGGCATCCCCCGCAGGGGCTTCCCCCTGGCGCAGCGCCTCGCGCAGAAGATCGCGGCCGTGGATCCCGCCGTCGACCCGGACCTCATCACCGGGCAGCTCGACGTCACCATGTACCGCGACGACCTCCGCCGCCACCCCACGCGTTCGCCGCTCGCGACCCAGCTGCCGCCGTCGGGCATCGACGACAAGGTGGTGGTCCTCGTCGACGACGTGCTCTACTCCGGGCGCACCGTCCGTGCGGCCCTGGACGCCCTCGCCGACCTGGGGAGGCCCCGCACGGTCCGCCTCGCCGTCCTCGTGGACCGCGGGCACCGCGAACTGCCCATCCGCGCCGACCATGTGGGCAAGAACCTGCCCACGTCGTCGCGGGAGCGCGTCCGTGTCCACCTCGCGGAGATCGACCTGATCGGCGGCTCGGCCGTGAACGAGGTCGTCATCGAGGACCGCGTGTGAAGCACCTGCTCAGCACGCAGGACCTCTCCGCCCGGAACGCGCTCCGCCTCCTGGACGTCGCCGAGGAGATGGCGGCGGTGGGGGAGCGGGAGATCAAGAAGCTGCCGGCGCTGCGCGGACGCACCGTCGTCAACCTGTTCTTCGAGGACTCGACCCGCACGCGCATCTCGTTCGAGGCGGCGGCGAAGCGGCTCTCCGCGGACGTCATCAACTTCGCGGCGAAGGGATCCTCGGTCTCCAAGGGCGAGTCCCTGAAGGACACCGCGCAGACCCTCGAGGCCATGAGCGCGGACGCCGTCGTCATCCGCCACCCCGCCTCCGGCGCACCGGCCCGCCTCGCGGCCTCCGGCTGGATCGACGCCGCCGTGATCAACGCCGGCGACGGCACGCACGAGCACCCCACGCAGGCGCTCCTCGACGCGTTCACGCTCCGCAGGCACTGGGCGGAGGTCGGCGGCACCGCATCGGCGGGCACGGACCTCACCGGCATGACGGTGCTGATCGTCGGCGACGTGCTGCACTCCCGCGTGGCCCGCTCCAACGTGTGGCTGCTGACCACCCTCGGCGCCGAGGTGCTGCTCGCCGGGCCGCCCACGCTCCTGCCCGTCGGCGTCGGTTCCTGGCCCTGCACGGTCTTCTACGACCTCGACGAGGCCCTCGCCCGGCGGCCCGACGCCGTCATGATGCTCCGCCTGCAGGCCGAGCGCATGAACGCCGCGTTCTTCCCGTCCATGCGCGAGTACTCGCGGCGGTGGGGGTTCGACGACGGCCGCCTGGCCCTGCTCGACGCGCTGGGCCTCGACGACACCGTGATCATGCACCCCGGGCCGATGAACCGCGGGCTGGAGATCTCCTCCGCCGCGGCGGACTCCCCGCGCTCCACCGTCCTCGCGCAGGTCCGCAACGGCGTATCCGTGCGGATGGCGGCGCTGTACCTGCTGCTCGCCGGCGACCCGCACGACGATGGGCACGACCAGCACGCCGACCTGACCGACCTCATCCCGGAAGGCCGCACCCCGTGACGACCACCAGCACCCCCGGCACCCCGCCCGATCCCTCGACCCAGTACCTCGTCCGCGGCGCCTCGCTGCTCGGACGCGGCGCCCAGGACGTCCTCCTGCGCGACGGCGTCATCGCCGCGGTGGGCGGCGGGGCCGCCCGCGAGGCCTCGGCGGACGCCGTGACCGTCGACGCCGCCGGACTCGTGGCCCTGCCCGGCATGGTGGACCTCCACACCCACCTCCGGGAGCCGGGGCGCGAGGACGCCGAGACCGTCGAGACCGGCTCCCGGGCCGCAGCCCTCGGCGGCTTCACCGCCGTGCACGCCATGGCCAACAGCTCCCCGGTCGCCGACACCGCGGGCGTGGTGGAGCAGGTGTACCGCCTGGGCCTCGCGGCCGGGTGGGTCGAGGTGCGGCCCGTCGGCGCCGTGACCGTGGGCCTCGGCGGGGAACGGCTGGCCGAGCTCGGCGCCATGGCGGAATCACCGGCGTCCGTGCGCGTGTTCTCCGACGACGGCATCTGCGTCTCGGACCCGGTGCTCATGCGACGCGCCCTCGAGTACGTGAAGGCGTTCGACGGCGTGATCGCCCAGCATGCTCAGGAACCCCGCCTCACCGAGGGCGCCCAGATGAACGAGGGCGACGTCTCCGCGGTGCTGGGACTCACCGGCTGGCCCGCCGTCGCGGAGGAGAGCATCATCGCCCGCGACGTCCTCCTCGCCCAGCACGTCGGCTCGCGCCTGCACGTCTGCCACGTCTCCACCGCCGGCTCGGTGGAGATCATCCGCTGGGCCAAGGCGCGCGGCATCGACGTCACCGCCGAGGTCACCCCGCACCACCTGCTCCTCACGGACGAGCTGGTCCGCAGCTACGACCCCGTTTACAAGGTCAATCCGCCCCTGCGCACCACCGACGACGTCACGGCCCTCCGCGCGGCCCTCGCTGACGGAACGATCGACGTCGTCGGGACCGATCATGCCCCGCACCCCAGCGAGCACAAGGAGTGCGAGTGGGCGCAGGCCGCGATGGGCATGACCGGCCTCGAGACCGCCCTGTCCGTGGTACAGCACACCATGGTGGAGACGGGGCTGCTCGACTGGGAGGGCTTCGCCCGCGTCACCTCCGTGACGCCGGCGCGGATCGGCCGGCTCGCCCATCAGGGCAGGCCGCTCGCTGCCGGCGAGCCCGCGAACCTGATCCTCGTCGACCCCGCCGCCCGGTGGACCGTCGACCCCTCGACCATGGCCACGAAGGGCCGCAACAGCCCGTTCCGCGGGCTGGAACTACCCGGCAGCGTGCGGGCGACGTTCCTCGGCGGCCACGCGACGGTCCTCGACGGCCGTCTCGCCACCCCCCGCCCGGCAGGCCACGGGGCGGGGAAGGAGGCACCCGCATGGAATATCTAGGCTGGATCGCCGTGACGATCGGCATCATCGTGGTCATCGTCGCGCTCATGGCGCTCGGCTGGCGCAACCGGCTCCGCCGGCAGTCCGACGTCCCCGCACCGCCGGAGACGCCCGCCGACCCCGGGCCCGTCCTCTACGAGGCCGAGGGCCAGTACGTCGCGACGACGACGGCGGGGGACTGGCTGGACCGCATCGCCGTGCACGGGCTCGGCCTCCGCGGCAACGCCGTCGCCGCCGTGCACCCCGACGGCGTGCTCTTCACCCGCACCGGGGCGCGCGCCGTCTTCATCCCCCGCGCCGACCTCGCCTCGGTGCAGCTGGCGAGCGGCATGACCGGCAAGTTCGTCGAGAAGGAAGGCCTCGTCGTGGTGACCTGGCGCCTCGGCGCGCTCCGCGTCGACACCGGCTTCCGCACCCGGCACGCCGCCCACAAGGCCCAGCTCGTCGCCGCGATCGCCGCGCTCGTACCCTCCGATCCACCCGAGAACCGAACTCCACCGACCCCCGAAGGCAGGGAACAGCTGTGAGCAGCGCTCCATCCACCGCCCACGCTCCATCGACGGCACCGAGCCGACCGCAGGCACCCGCGGTGCTCGTCCTCGAGGACGGCCGGACCTTCCGCGGCCGCGCGTACGGCGCCGAGGGCACCGCGCTCGGCGAGGCCGTCTTCGCGACCGGCATGACCGGCTACCAGGAGACCATCACCGACCCGTCCTACGCCCGCCAGCTCGTGGTGCAGACCGCCCCGCACATCGGCAACACGGGGGTGAACGCCGACGACGCCGAGTCCCGCCGCATCTGGGTGGCCGGCTACATCATCCGCGACGCCGCCCGCCGCCCGTCGAACTGGCGCTCCGAGCAGAGCCTCGACGACCAGCTGCGCGAGCAGGGCGTCGTCGGGATCGAAGGCGTCGACACGCGCGCCGTCACCCGCCACCTCCGTGAGCGCGGCGCCATGCGGGCCGGCATCTTCTCCGGCGCGGACGCCGCCGCCGGAGACGAGCAGCTCCTCGAGCAGGTCCTCGCCCAGCCGTCCATGGCCGGGGCGCGCCTCGCCGAGGAGGTCAGCATCGACGAGGCGTACGTCGTCGAGCCCGCCGACCACGGCTGGACCGGGGGGACGGTCGCGACCATCGCCGCCCTCGATCTCGGCATCAAGGCCATGACGCCCAAGCACTTCGCGGAGCGCGGCGTGCGCACGGTGGTCCTGCCCGCCGGAGCCGGCTTCGAGGACATCGTGCGGATCGCACCCGACGGCGTGTTCATGTCCAACGGACCCGGCGACCCCGCGACCGCGGACGCCCAGGTGAGCCTCCTGCGCCGCGTCCTCGACGCCCGGATGCCGTTCTTCGGCATCTGCTTCGGCAACCAGATCCTCGGGCGCGCCCTCGGCTTCGGCACCTACAAGCTGCGCTACGGCCACCGCGGCATCAACCAGCCCGTCCTCGACCGCCGCACCGGCAAGGTCGAGATCACCTCGCACAACCACGGGTTCGCCGTCGACGCGCCCCTCGACGGTCCCGTCGAGGCGCCCGCCGGTTCGTACGGCCGGGTCGAGGTGAGCCACGTGAACCTCAACGACGACGTCGTCGAGGGGCTCGCCTGCCTGGACCTGCCCGCCTTCTCGGTCCAGTACCACCCGGAGGCGGCCGCCGGCCCGCACGACTCGGCGTACCTCTTCGACCGCTTCATCGAGCTCATGGCCGCTGAGAAGGCGAAGCCAGGATCGGGCGACGCCGTCCAGGCCTCGGCCCTCGACGCCCCGTCGGAATCGGCGGCGCTCGCCCGTGCGGCCGCCGCCGAACTCGGCACGCACGGATCCAAGGTGACGGGCACGCAGCCCCGCCACGACAGCGCCCCCACCGGCAGCACGCAGGAAGAGAACTGATGCCCCGCAGAACCGACCTCAAGAGCGTCCTGGTCATCGGCTCCGGGCCGATCGTCATCGGGCAGGCCGCCGAATTCGACTACTCCGGCACGCAGGCGCTGCGCGTCCTGCGCGAGGAGGGCCTGCGCGTCATCCTCGTGAACTCGAACCCGGCGACCATCATGACCGACCCCGAGTTCGCGGATGCGACCTACGTGGAGCCGATCACGCCCGACGTCGTCGCGAAGATCATCGAGAAGGAGCGCCCCGACGCGCTCCTGCCCACCCTCGGCGGCCAGACGGCGCTCAACACGGCGATCGCCCTCGATAAGGCCGGCGTGCTGGAGAAGTTCGGGGTGAAGCTCATCGGTGCGAACATCGCCGCCATCGAGCTCGGCGAGGACCGCGAGAAGTTCAAGGGCGTCGTCGAGCGGTGCGGTGCCGAGTCCGCGCGCTCCGCCATCATCCACTCCCTCGACGAGGCCCTCGTGGCCGCCGAGGACCTGGGCTACCCGATGGTCGTCCGCCCCTCCTTCACCATGGGCGGCCTCGGCTCCGGCCTCGCGTACACCGAGCAGGACCTGCGCCGGATCGTCGGCCAGGGCCTGCAGTACAGCCCCACGAGCGAGGTGCTCCTCGAGGAGAGCATCCTCGGGTGGAAGGAGTACGAGCTCGAGATGATGCGCGACAAGAACGACAACGTCGTGGTGGTCTGCTCGATCGAGAACTTCGACCCCGTGGGCGTGCACACCGGCGACTCCATCACCGTGGCCCCGGCCCTGACCCTGACCGACCGCGAGTACCAGCGCCTCCGCGACATCTCGATCGCCGTCATCCGCGAGGTCGGCGTGGACACGGGCGGCTGCAACATCCAGTTCGCCGTCGAGCCGGACACCGGCCGCGTCGTCGTCATCGAGATGAACCCGCGTGTCTCGCGGTCCTCCGCGCTGGCGTCGAAGGCCACGGGCTTCGCGATCGCCAAGATCGCCACGAAGCTCTCCCTCGGCTACACGCTCGACGAGATCCCCAACGACATCACCCTGAAGACCCCGGCGTCATTCGAGCCGACCCTCGACTACGTGGTGGTCAAGGTGCCGCGGTTCGCGTTCGAGAAGTTCCCCGCGGCCGACCCCACCCTCACCACCACCATGAAGTCCGTGGGCGAGGCCATGGCCATGGGCCGCAACTTCACGGAGGCCCTGCAGAAGGCCCTGCGGTCGCTCGAGCAGAAGGGCTCGCAGCTCTCCTTCGCGCCCGTCGGCGCGGACGAGGTCGACGCGCTCGTGGAGGCCGCCAGGCGCCCCACCACGGAACGCCTCGCCCAGGTGCAGCGTGCCCTGCTGGGCGGCGCGAGCGTGGAGCGGCTGTACGAGGCGACCGGGATCGACCCGTGGTTCCTCGACCAGCTGGTGCTGCTCAACGAGGTGGCCGAGGAGGTGCGCGCGGCGCCGAACCTGACCGAGGACGTGCTGCGGCACGCCAAGCGCCACGGCTTCTCCGACGAGCAGATCGGCGCGCTCACCCACACCCCCGACGCCGTGGTGCGCGGTGTCCGGCACGCCCTGGGCATCCGCCCGGTCTTCAAGACGGTGGACACGTGTGCCGCCGAGTTCGCGGCCTACACGCCGTACCACTACTCGTCCTACGACGAGGAGGACGAGGTGGAGCCGCACGAGAAGCCCTCGATCATCATCCTCGGCTCCGGTCCGAATCGGATCGGCCAGGGCATCGAGTTCGACTACTCGTGCGTCCACGCCACCATGGCGCTGCGCGAGGCCGGGTACGAGACGGTCATGATCAACTGCAACCCGGAGACGGTGTCCACGGACTACGACATCTCCACTCGCCTGTACTTCGAGCCCCTCACCCTCGAGGACGTCCTCGAGGTCATCGCGGCCGAGCAGCGCACGGGCGGCGTGCTCGGGGTGTTCGTGCAGCTCGGCGGGCAGACCCCGCTGAAGCTCGCGCAGGAGCTCGCCGACGCCGGCATCCCCATCCTCGGCACGTCGCCGGAGGCGATCGACCTCGCCGAGCACCGCGGCGCCTTCAGCCGCGTGCTCGACGCCGGCGGGCTCATCGCCCCGAAGAACGGCACCGCGGTGTCGTTCGAGGACGCCAAGCGCATCGCCGACGACATCGGCTACCCCGTGCTGGTCCGCCCCTCCTACGTGCTGGGCGGCCGTGGCATGGAGATCGTCTACGACGAGGCGAACCTCTCCCGCTACATCGCGAACGCCACGGAGATCACCGAGGCCCACCCGGTGCTGATCGACCGGTTCCTCGAGGACGCCATCGAGATCGACGTCGACGCCCTGTTCGACGGCACCGAGATGTACCTCGGGGGCATCATGGAGCACATCGAGGAGGCCGGCATCCACTCCGGCGACTCCGCGTGCGTGCTGCCGCCCATCACGCTCGGCGCGGATGTGCTGCAGCGCGTCCGCGAGGCGACGCTCGCCATCGCGCAGGGCGTCGGGGTGCGGGGACTGATCAACATCCAGTTCGCCCTCGCCTCGGACGTGCTCTACGTCCTCGAGGCGAATCCGCGCGCCTCCCGCACGGTGCCCTTCGTCTCCAAGGCCACGGGTGTCCAGCTGGCCAAGGGGGCCGCGCTGATCGGGACCGGCGTCACGGTCGCCGAACTGCGCCGCCGCGGGCTGCTGCCGGCGCAGGGCGACGGCGGGTCCCTGCCGTTCGACGCACCCGTCTCCGTCAAGGAGGCCGTGCTGCCCTTCAGCCGCTTCCGCACGCCCGAGGGCACGGTGGTGGACTCGCTGCTCGGCCCCGAGATGCGCTCCACCGGCGAGGTCATGGGCATCGACAAGTACTTCGACACGGCCTTCGCGAAGAGCCAGGCGGCCGCGAACGCGGCCCTGCCCGTCGAGGGCAAGGTCTTCGTCTCCGTCGCCAACCGGGACAAGCGCGCCATCGTCATGCCGGTGAAGCGCCTCGTGGACCTCGGCTTCGAGATCGTGTCGACGGGCGGCACCGCCGACGTGCTGCGCCGCAACGGCATCCAGGCGACGACGGTCCGCAAGGTCGCCGAGGGTGCCGGCGCCGCGGGGGAGGGCACCGTCGTGGACCTCATCACCGCGGGCGGCATCGACATGATCATCAACACGCCGTCCGGCGGCCAGGCACGCGGTGACGGCTACGAGATCAGGGCGGCGGCGACGTCCTACGGGTTGCCCGTCATCACCACCATCCCGGAGGTCGGGGCGGCCGTACAGGCCATCGAGGCCATGCGCTCCTACGAGTGGTCGGTGACGAGCCTGCAGGAGCACGCCGCCAACCTGCGCGCGTCGACCGAAGCCCGCGATGCCTCCTGAGGTGGGCGCCGCTGCGTCGCGGGCTCCCTTCGGGGAGCGCCTCGCCGCGGCACGCGCGGAGAAGGGGAGTCTCTGCGTCGGGATCGATCCGCACCCGGCACTGCTCGGCGCCTGGGGGCTGACGGACTCGCCCGAGGGACTCGAGCGCTTCTCGCTCTCGGTGCTCGACGCCGTCGGGCCCGTGACGGCGGCCCTCAAGCCGCAGGTCGCCCTGTACGAGCGGCACGGCGCGCGGGGCCTCGCGGTCCTCGAGACCCTGCTGGCCCGTGCCGCCGACGCCGGTGTGCTCACGATCGCCGATGCGAAGCGCGGGGACATCGGATCGACGATGCAGGCCTACGCGGAGGCATGGCTGGGGGAGGGGCGGCCGCTCGCCGCCGATGCCGTGACCCTCAATCCCTACCTGGGCTTCGAGTCCCTCCGGCCCGCGCTCGATCTCGCCACGGCGACCGGGCGGGGTGTGTTCATCCTCGCACTGACCTCGAACCCCGAGGGCCGCTCCGTGCAGCACGTCGGCGGGCACGCCTCGGTCGCGCGGTCCGTCGCCCGGGCAGCAGCGGCCGAGAACGCCGGGCCCGGGCCGGGGCACGTCGGCCTGGTGGTCGGCGCGACCGTCGGCGACGCCGCGCACACCCTCGGCCTCGGCCTGGCCGGCCTCAACGGACCCATCCTCGCCCCCGGCGTGGGCGCGCAGGGGGCCGGGCCGCGCGAGCTGCGGGACGCGTTCGGCGACGCCCTGCCGTTCGTGCTCCCGACGTCCAGCCGCGCCATCCTCGCGGCCGGCCCCGGCGTATCCGCGCTGCGGGATGCCGCGGAACGGACGCGCGACGAGCTCGCCTGATACGTCCGCCCGGCACCGGACTCGGTGACCGGTGCAGTGATGGGCGCATTGATTTAGGAGGCCCGCGCCCGGTAGGTTCGGTTCCAGCCCCACCCCCCTCCCCGGGGAGACCCTTGACCGATCCAGACGACGAGCGGTCGCCGCCACACGTGGTGCCGCCCAGTGCAGGGAGCACCCGTGAGCCTGAAGCCATTGACGGATGACGAACGAACATCGGCGCGCGAGAAGGCGACCGCGGCGCGTGCGGTGCGGGCGGACATCAAGTCCCGGCTGAAGACCGGTAAGCTTTCGGTGGCCGAGGTCATCGACAACCCGGACGGTGACGACGCCGTGGGCCGCCTCAAGGTCCTGGATCTCCTCAAGGCCCTGCCCGGAGTCGGCGACGTGCGTGCAGCGGCGATCATGACCGAGGTCGGCATCGCCGCCACGCGTCGTGTGCGCGGCCTCGGCATCCATCAGCGCAAGGCCCTGGTCCTGTACCTCGAACAACATCACGCCGGCCCGGCCGGCAAGTAAGGAAGCAGTAGTGTCACAGCCCCGGCTGACAGTCCTCGCCGGCCCCACCGCGGTCGGCAAGGGAACCGTCTCGACGTACATCCGGGACAACTACCCCGAGGTGTGGCTCTCCGTCTCGGCGACCACGCGCCCTCCCCGCCCCGGCGAGGTGCACGGCGTGCACTACTTCTTCGTCTCGCCCGAGGAGTTCGACCAGCTCGTCGACGACGGGCAGCTGCTGGAGTGGGCCGTGGTCCACGGCCGCAACCGGTACGGCACGCTCCGCAGCACTGTCCAGGCCGCGATGGACGAGGGACGGACCGTCCTGCTCGAGATCGATCTGCAGGGCGCACGCCAGGTCAAGGAGAGCATGCCGGAGGCCAATTTCGTGTTCCTCGCCCCGCCCACCTGGGACGAGATGGTGCGCCGTCTCGTCGGTCGCGGGACCGAAACGCCGGAGGAACAGCAGCAACGGCTGGAAACCGCTAAACTGGAACTTGCCGCCGAGCCCGAATTCAACCACACCGTCGTCAACGACTCCGTGGAGCATGCGGCAGACGAGCTCGTATCACTGATGGGACTGCGTCCGCTGCAGCGCTGAGAGGCCCCGCACCAGCCGTTCCGCCTTATTTTTTGGAGAATTTGTGTCAACTCAGCCCGAAGGCATCATCAACCCGCCGATCGACTCTCTGCTGGAGGCCTCGGACTCGAAGTACGCCCTCGTGATCTACGGCGCCAAGCGCGCCCGCCAGATCAACGCGTACTACTCGCAGCTCCACGAGGGCCTGTTCGAGTACGTCGGCCCCCTCGTCGACACCAAGCTGAACGAGAAGCCCCTCTCCATCGCCCTGCGCGAGATCAACGAGGGCATGCTCGTCTCCTCGCCGATCGAACAGTCCGAGTAACACGGCCGATCCAGCAGGCGGCGGATAACCGGTGCGCATAGTACTTGGTGTCGGAGGAGGGATAGCGGCCTACAAGGCAGCATCCCTCCTCCGTCTTTTCACGGAGTCCGGCCATGACGTCACGGTCATCCCCACGGAGGCCGCCACGCGCTTCGTCGGCACGGCCACCTGGGAGGCGCTCTCGGGCCATCCCGTCAGCAACAGCGTCTGGGACGACGTCGACAAGGTGAACCATGTGCGGCTGGGCCACGAGGCGGATCTCATCGTCATCGCGCCCGCCACCGCGGACGTCCTCGCGCGTGCGGCCGCCGGCCTCGCCGACGACCTCCTCACCGGCACGCTGCTGATGGCCCGCGGCCCCGTCGTGATGGCTCCGGCCATGCACACCGAGATGTGGCAGCACGCCGCCACCCGCGCGAACGTCGAGACCCTCCGTTCACGCGGCATCACCATCATCGAGCCCGCGTCCGGCCGCCTCACCGGGGCGGACACCGGGCCGGGCAGGCTGCCCGAGCCCGCCGAGATCCATGCCGCCGCCCTCGCCGCCCACGCCGCCGCCCGGACCGCCCACGCCGGCGGCGCGCTGCACGGCAAGCGCGTCACCATCTCCGTCGGCGGTACCCGCGAGGCCCTCGACCCCGTGCGGTTCCTCGGAAACCGGTCCTCCGGCAAGCAGGGCATGGCGCTGGCCGAGGCTGCGCTCGCCCAGGGCGCGCACGTGACCCTCGTCCTCGCGCATGCCGAGGTCGCCCCGCCGCGCGGATGCGACGTCGTGCGGGTCGAGTCCGCGCTCCAGCTGCGCGACGCAGTCATCGCGGCGCTGCCCGCCACGGACGTGCTCGTCATGGCTGCGGCCGTGGCGGACTTCCGTCCCGCCGAGGTGGTCGCCACCAAGATCAAGAAGAACGACGACGGGGCGGATCCCGTGCTCACGCTCGTCCGCAACCCCGACGTCCTCCGCGAGGCCGTGCTCACCCGCGACGCAGGGCCCGCAGGCACGGGCGACGCGCGGCCGCTGGTCATTGCCGGCTTCGCCGCCGAGACCGGTGACGCGACGGCCGACCCCCTCACCCATGCCCGTGCGAAGCTCGCGCGGAAGGGGTGCGACTTCCTCGTCCTCAATGTTGTCGGCTCGGACCTGGTCTTCGGGGAGGATTCGAACGAGGTCACCATCATCGGCGCCGACGGCAGCGAATCGGCTCCCGTGCGCGGGTCGAAGCGTGTCGTCGCGGACGCCGTCATGAGCCATGCGGCCGGCCTGCTCTCCCGCTGAGCCGCAGAGCTGAGGGACCGGCGCAGGCACGCCCCCCGGCAGCCCGGGGCGCAGCATCGAGCCTGACCGTCCGTCCGACCCAGTAGAGTGAGCACGTGAATTCTCCCAGCCCTGAGTCCCCGTTGCGCCTCTTCACGTCGGAGTCGGTCACCGAGGGTCATCCGGACAAGATCTGCGACCAGATCAGCGACGCGATCCTCGACGGACTCCTCGAGCAGGACCCGGATTCCCGCGTCGCGGTCGAGACGCTGGTCACCACGGGCCTCGTGCACGTGGCGGGAGAGGTCACCACCGAGGCCTACGTGGAGATCCCGGACATCGTCCGCAAGACCATCCTCGGCATCGGCTACGACTCCTCGGCCAACGGCTTCGACGGCGCCCGCTGCGGTGTATCCGTGTCCATCGGTCAGCAGAGCGCGGAGATAGCCTCCGGCGTCTTCACCTCCCTCGAGACGCGCGAGGGCACGGGCCTGGATCCGTACGACGCGCAGGGCGCG
This sequence comes from Arthrobacter sp. Soc17.1.1.1, assembly GCF_036867195.1. Classification (NCBI taxonomy): domain Bacteria; kingdom Bacillati; phylum Actinomycetota; class Actinomycetes; order Micrococcales; family Micrococcaceae; genus Arthrobacter; species Arthrobacter sp. Soc17.1.1.1. Next base: position 2,132,265 of record NZ_JBAJII010000001.1, on the reverse strand, counting down.
GGGGACCAGGGCATCATGTTCGGCTACGCGAGCGACGAGACCTCCGTGCTCATGCCGGCGCCCATCTGGCTCTCCCACCGGCTCTCCGAACGCCTCACCACGGTCCGCAAGGACGGCACGCTCCCGTACCTGCGCCCCGACGGCAAGACCCAGGTCACCATCGGGTACGACGGCGACCGGCCGGTGTCCATCGACTCCGTGGTCATCTCGTCGCAGCACGCGGCCGAGGTCTCCCTCGGCGAGCTCCGCGCGGACCTCGTGGAGCACGTCATCACCCCAGTGCTGGCAGAGTCCGAGCTCGACTCCACCGGCGTCCGGCACATCCTCAACCCGGGCGGCGCCTTCATCATCGGCGGGCCCGTGGGCGATGCCGGCCTCACGGGACGCAAGATCATCGTCGACACCTACGGCGGCATGGCCCGCCACGGCGGCGGTGCCTTCAGCGGCAAGGACCCCTCGAAGGTGGACCGGTCCGCCGCGTACGCGATGCGCTGGGTCGCCAAGAACGTCGTCGCCGCGGGGCTCGCCCGCCGCGCCGAGATCCAGATCGCCTACGCCATCGGGATGGCGCAGCCCGTCGGCATCTACGTCGAGACGTTCGGCACGGAGACCGTCGACCCGCAGGCCATCGGCAGGGCGATCCGCGAGATCTTCGACCTGCGACCCCTCGGCATCATCAATGCGCTCGACCTCAAGCGTCCGATCTACCAGCGGACGGCCGCGCACGGCCATTTCGGCCGCGAGGAGGACGGCTTCACCTGGGAGCGGACGGACCGTGTGGACAAGCTGCGGAGCTACTTCAACGCCTGAGGCGGGAGGGGACGGCGGGCGGCACGCGCCACCCGCCGCAGCATCATGACCGAGACGACGCGCCCCGCCACGCGGCCGAACCCTGGTACGGACGGACAGCTGTCGCTCCTGCACGGGTTCGGACCCGCGAAACTGCCCCAGGCCGACCCCGAGCGGGCGTCGTCCCTGCCCGTCGCGCGGGTCATCCTCGACGCCCAGCTGCCGCACCTCGACCGCTTCTTCGACTACGCCGTGCCCGCGGCGATGGACGCGGAGGCCCAGCCGGGCGTCCGGGTGAAGGTGCGGTTCGCCGGGCGTGAGCAGGCCGCATTCCTCGCCGAACGGGTCGACGAGGCCAGCACGACGGCGACGCTCCTCCCGCTCGGCAAGGTCGTCTCGCCGCAGCAGGTGCTCCGGCCCGAGATCCTCGCCCTCGCGACCGCTGTCGCCGCGCGGTCCGTCGGCACGGTCAGCGACGTCCTGCGCTCCGCGGTCCCGCCGCGCATGGCGCGCGTCGAGGCGGAGTTCCCCGACGGACCCGGCGTACCGGACGCGGCCGCGGACGAGGGGGAGCCGTCGCTGCCCGTGTATGTGGAACCCCGTGCCTCCGGCAGCTTCTCCCGCTACGTCAACGGGCGCACCTTCCTGCAGCACCTCCGGGCCGGTGAGTCGCCGCGCGCCGTCCTGACGAGCCTCGGGGGGTACGGCGCCACGGCCTGGCCGGAGGAGATCGCCGACGCCGTGACCGCCACGGCCGCCTCCGGACGGGGCTCCGTCGTCGTCGTCCCCGACCAGCGCGATCTCGCGCGCGTGGAAGCGGCGCTCGTGGCGCGGCTGGGCGCCCCCGCCGTCGCGCGGCTCACCGGTGAGGACGGCGCGACGCCGCGCTACCGGAACTTCCTGCGCGTCCTTCACGGGACCGCGACCGTCGCCGTCGGCACCCGGTCCGCGGCCTACGCGCCGGTGCGGAACCTCGGGCTGGTGTGCCTGTGGGACGACGGCGACGACCAGCACATCGAACAGCGGGCCCCCTACCAGCACGTCCGGGACGTCCTGCTGCTGCGCGCCGAGCACGAGGGCACGGCGCTGCTGCTCTCGTCCGTCGGACGGACCACGGAGGCGCAGCGCCTCGTCGACACGGGCTGGGCACACGCCATCCAGGCCGACCGCGCGGAGGTGCGCCGCGCCACACCGCGCGTCGTCCATGCGGCGGACGCCTACCAGATGGAGCGGGACCCCCTGGCCGCGCAGGCCCGGATCCCGCACGCCGCCTGGGCCGCGGCGCAGGCGGGTCTGAAGCACGGTCCCGTGCTGCTGCAGGTCGCGCGCACAGGGTTCTCACCGGCGCTGGCCTGCGACCGGTGCCGCCACCCGGCGAGGTGCTCGGCGTGCGCCGGACCGCTCGCGCAGGCGGGCCGCTCGGCACCGCTCGCGTGCCGGTGGTGCGGGCGCCCCGAGACCTCCTGGTCCTGCGCCGAGTGCGGGGGCACCCGCATCCGCGCCACGGTCGCCGGCGCCACCCGTACGGCCGAGGAACTGGGACGCGCCTTTCCCGGCGTGCCCGTCATCTCCTCGGCGGGGGAGCACATCGTCGACGCCGTGCGGGATGCTCCCGCGGTGGTCGTCGCCACGCCGGGCGCGGAACCGGTGGCCCCCGGAGGATACGCTGCGGTCATCCTCCTCGACGGAAATGCGCTGCTGAGCAGGGAGTCGCTGCGCGCGGGCGAGGACGCCCTCCGCCGCTGGTTCGCGGCGGCGATCCTCGCGCGTCCCTCGGCGGCGGGCGGCACGGTGGTGATCACCGGCGACGACGACGTCGCGGTGGGCCACCTCGTGCGGTGGGACCCGTCCGGCGCCGCCTCACGGGAGCTCGCCGAGCGGCAGGAACTCGGCCTGCCGCCCGCCGTGCGCTACGCGGTGCTCACCGGGACCCGCGAGGCCCTCACCCACTTCCTCGAGGGCGTGCAGGCGGAAGGCCCGGTGCGCGTCGTCGGCCCGGCCCCGGTGCCGCCCGACGTGCGGCGGGAGGCGATGCTCGCCGCGCGGGGCGCTGCCGCCGCGGTGAAGGGTGCAGCGCCGACGGGTGCGCCGGATACGCTCGCGGGCCAGGGGAGCCACCGCGTGCTGCTGTTCTTCCCCTACCGGGCAGCCGCCGGCGTCACCGCCCAGCTGCGAGCGCGCCGCGCCGCCCTGTCGGCCCGCCGGACGGGGGAGCCGGTGCACATCCGTCTCGACGCCCTCGACGTGCTCTGACCCGAGACCGCCGCTCGCTCACGTCCGGCGTCGCCCACACCTGCGCAGTGGGATCCGTGCGCCGGTAGGCTCCCGTCCGGCGTCGCCCACACCTGCGCAGTGGGATCCTTGCACCGGTAGGCTCCCGTCCATGAACGAGGCCGTGGTCGCTGTTCGCAACAACGTGGAGTGGTGTGACCTCGTGTGCCGTGCTCACGAGGTCCCCACGTCGCGTGAAGGCGGGCTGTGGGTCGCCCGAGGTACTCCTCCGGCGTTCTACCCGGATCTGATCAGTGAGAGGCACACCGTCTCGGCGTCCGCTGTGGGGGAGGCGTTGCGGGACCGGGCAGCCTGCGCGGCGAAGGACAGTTGGGCGACCCTGGAGCTCGGCGGGATGGGTTTCGCCGTGCTCTTCACGGCGGAGTGGATCTTCCACGACCTCGCACAGGGCGGCAACACGGAGCTCGACTGGACAAGCATCACCGAGCCCGAGGAGCTGTACCAGTGGGAGACCGCGGCGGGGCGGGAGGGCCTGGTGACCGCTGGTCTGCTGGCCGAGCCCTCCGTCCGGGTGATCCTGGCACGGTGCAAGGGCAGGATCGCCGGTGGGGCTCTTGCCAACGCGAGCGACTCGGCGGTCGGCGTGTCCAACGTCTTCGCAGTCCTCGCCGATGACCTGTCCGTCATCTGGAAGGACCTTCCCGTCGTGATTCACCGACTCCTTCCAGGGCGTCCGATCGTGGGGTACGAGCACGGAGACGACCTCGAGGCCGCTCGCTCGGCCGGCTTCCGCGGGGTCGGTCCGCTCCGCGTCCGGGTCCGGCGGTAACGTCAGCAGTCCGGGCCGTTTCGTCCGGATCGCCCGAGCATCAGGCACATCCCAGGCTTTCCCAGGACGGTCTCAATCGCCGTCGCCGTCGGCCACTCCGGGAGCGTGGAAGCTCTGAGCCGGTTCGGCTGTTGCGGCGAAGGTCTGCCCGGAGTCACCGGCCCGCAGCGCGGCGAGGTTCTTCTCGAAATCGAAGGCATCGGATGCATCGGATGCATCGGCGGTGAAAGGACCGGCATCGAGAGCTGCCTCACCGGGTACATCCAGGTGGGGTCCGTCCGACGGGATCCGGGTGGCAGGGTCATTGCCGGCGGGGTTCACGGCAATGAGGCGGATGGGCGATGCCCCGCACCCTGAGTTCTCGCTGGCGTCCATGCCGGCCTCCTCGCTCGTGGTGTGGCCAGTCTAGGCGGGCAGGATCCGCAGTGGGGATCTCCTGCCTCGCCTCAGAGGATCATCAGCACGACACACCTGACGTCCGTCCCCGGGACAGGTGCTGAGGAAGGTCACGTGACAGCACCCCGACGGAACGCGCGGCGATAGCGATGATGAAGCGGTTGTGGTCATGTTGGAGCGTGAATACACTCATCGTTGCGGCCCACCCTGATCAGGACTCGCTGACGCATCACATCGCCCGTCGGCTCGAGCGAGCGCTGCAGCCCGGGACGGCAGAGCTCGCCGATCTGGCAGCAGAGGGCTTCGATCCGAGGTTCACCCTCGCCGATCGGCACACGTACCGGGTCGGGGGTGATTTCGCCGCCGATGTCGCAGCGGAGCATCTCAGGCTCGACAGGGCGGCTCATCTCGTGCTGGTGTTCCCGGTGTACTGGTGGTCGATGCCGGCCTTGCTCAAGGGGTGGATCGACCGGGTATTCGTCCACGGGTGGGCGTTCGACATAGCCGCCGGGGGCGGCATGAATCGCAACCTCGGGCGCCTGACGACGCATCTGGTCCCCATCGCCGGTGATGACGCCGGCGTGTACGACCGGCACGGCTACGAGCATGCGCTGCGGACGCAGATCGAGCACGGCATCGTGGACTACTGCGGCAGCCGGCGCGGCGCCACGGCTTTCGTGTACGAGTCCGAGCAGGACGACGCCGGCGCCCGTGAGCAGATCGTCCTGAGTGCCGTCGACGCCGTCCGCCTGGCGATCAGCGCCTAGGAACGCGGATCCCGCGACCTGCGTACGCCTCGATGTGACGCGGACCCTCGACCTGGGGTGCCCGATGCCTCAGCCGCGAGCGGCGTTCCGGATCATCTCGGCGATGAGGGCGGGTTGTTCGAGGCCCGGCAGATGGGCCGCGCCCGGGAGGACACGGACCGTTCCCTGGCCTATACGGCGCGCGGTCTCCTCATAGAACGGCACATCGCACGGCACATCGAGCTCACCCCAGGCGCACAGCACCGGCACGCTCACGTCTCCGAGCCGGGTCCAGGCATCAACACCGGCACTGCCGGCCGAGTCGGGGGCAGCGATCGCGAGAATCCTCCGGTTCATCGCCTCGAACAAGTCGCGGGCTTCACCTGCGACCCGTCCTTCCGGTGCATCCGGGCCGTCCAGCCATAGGTGTGCGAGCGCGCGAATCCTGTCGTCGTCGGGTGCGTTCGGATCGTCTGCTCGTGTCATGAGGGACGCCGAGGCCTCGTCCGGCTGCCAGTCGAACGGCGTGTCCTCGTCGGTCATCCCTGATACCGCAGCACCGATGAGCACCAGCCCGCTGACCAGATCAGGATGCAGCAGCGCCGTATCGAGTGCCAGTGCACCGCCCATCGAATTGCCGACGAGCAGGACCCTGTCGAGGGCGAGTGCGTCGATGGCCTGGAGCAGGTCGTCGACGTGCGTGAACGATGACGTGTCAGCAGCGGCCGGAGTGTCTCCGAAACCTCGTCTGTCATACGCGATCAGATCAAGACCATCCCCGTGGAGCGCTTCCGCGACCGCGATCCAGGATCGCCGGTCGGCGACACCGGCGTGCAGGAGGACAACCGCAGGCCCCGTCCCCGGCCAGCGTGTCACGGCGAGCTGACTGCCATCCGAAACCGGAACCATGTGGTGCTGAGCGTCCATAGGCCCGAACCTACTGCAAACCCGGGTTCCACGACAGAGATCGCCCGTCCGGGCAGTGCCTCCGTCCGCGGATCTTCCGGGCGCGACGCGGTCCTTGTGGCAGCCCTGCCCTCGATCGTGCTGTTCTACACCAGTGAGCTGAAGAGTTCCGCCTTGCTCGTCGGGCCGGCGACGATGATCTCGTCGTCGTCGTACAGGGTGGTCTGCGCTGTGGTGTAGTCCCATGCACCGCCCTTGCGTTTGACGGCGACGACCGTGACGCCGTGTCTGGCGCGTAGGCCGGTGGTGCCGAGTTCACGGTCCCAGTACTCGCGTGGGGGCCGGGTCTTGACCATGGCGAAGTTGTCCTCGAACTCCACGTAGTCGAGCATGGTGCCGCGGACGAGGTGGGCCACACGCTTGCCCATGTCGTGCTCAGGGCGGATGACCCGCTCCACACCGAGCTGGGACAGGATCTGGGCGTGTGGCTCGCTGATGGCTTTCGCCCAGATGGTGGGCCGATCGAAGCGCAGGAGGATCGACGTGGTCAGGATGCTCGCCTCGAGATCGGAGCCGATGCCGACCACGACACGGTCGAACTCGGGGAGGGACAGCTGGCGCAGCGCCTCCTCTTTGGTGCTGTCGGCGCGCACCACGTGGGTGAGGCGGCCGTTGTAGGACTGGACGGTGTCTTCGTCGTTGTCGATCCCGAGCACCTCTGTCCCTGCGTCCGCCAACTCCAGGGCCAGGGCACCGCCGAACCTGCCTAGTCCGATGACCGCCACGGAGTCGGCGGCCGCGATCGCTTCGGTGGGTCTGGACGAGAACATGCGTTGCCTAGCCAATGAGGGGCCTTTCCTTCGGGTATTCGTAGTAGAGCGGTTTGGAACGCAGCGCCAGCGCGGTGGCGAGGGTGACAGGGCCGAGGCGCCCGGCGAACATCACCAGGATCAGGACGACCTGGCCTGCCGGCGGAATGCCTGCGGTGATGCCGGTGGACAGGCCCACGGTCGCGAAGGCCGAGACGACTTCGAACAGGACCCGGTCGAGGCCGAAATCGGTGATGAGCATGAGGAACATCGTGGCGCCGATGACGAGCCCGACGGCGAGCAGCACGATGGAGATGGCCTGTCGGTGCACCGAGCGGGGTAGGCGTTTGCCGAAGATATTGACCGCGTTGCCGCCGCTGATCTCCGTGTAGAGGATGAAGAACAGCACCCCGAACGTGGTGATCTTCAGGCCGCCGGCCGTTCCGGCGGGGCCCGCGCCGATGAACATCAGGACGTCCATGGCGAGCAGGGTGACGGGATTGAGCTGCGCGAAGTCGACACTGTTGAATCCGGCGGTGCGCGTCATGGTGGACTGGAAGAACCCCGCGAGGAGCCGCTCCTGGGGCCGCATCGCTCCGAGGGTCGCGGGATTGGACCACTCGACCGCAGTGATGAACACGGTGCCCAGGACCAGGAGGATGAGTGTGCCGCTGAGGACGAGTTTGGTGTTCATGTGCCACTTGCGGGGGTACCGGAAGTGGCGGCGGAGTTCGAACAGGACGGGGAAACCCAACCCGCCGATGATCACCGCGGCGCAGATGGGCAGGCAGATCCATGGGTCCCCGGCGAAACCGATGAGGTTGTCGCTGAACAGGGCGAACCCGGCGTTGTTGAAGGACGAGACCGAGTGGAAGATGCCAAGCCATAGGGCGTCGCCGAGGTCGTAGCCGTACCCGAGGAGGAACCGTGCGGCCAGTAGTGCCGCGGTGGCCGCTTCGACGACGAGGGTGATGCGCAGGACGCCGAGCAGGACGCCGCGTACGTCGCCGAATCCCACGCTCTTCGATTCGGCCGCGGCCGAGATCCGGGAACGCAGACCCATACGCCGTGCCAGGAGGACACCCAGGAGGGAGGCGAAGGACATGATCCCGAAGCCACCCACCTGGATCAGGGCCAGGATGATCACGTGAGCGCTGCCCGTCCAGTAGACCGGGGTGTCGACGACGATCAGCCCCGTCACGCACACGGCCGAGGTCGCCGTGAACAGGGCTTCGAGGAACGTAGCGCTGCCCGCCCCCACCTTCGACGTGGGAACCATCAGCAGCGCCGTACCGATCAGGATCGCCCCAGCGAACCCCACCACGATCACCTGGGCCGGGTGTCGCGGACCCAGCTGCGCGATCCGGGACGACGTGCTCCCGACCATCCTCCGCACCACAGTTCTGGTGGCGGTTCCACACTCCCGGAGGGTATCTCTGCTCGACCTCACGGGAATGCTCCAACCTCCGAAGGGATAGGACAACCAGGAGCGGACGATCCGCACCAGTGGCTCATTCAACCGCACGCCCACGGGCCGGAAGGCTGTCTTAACACGTTCTTGATACCCGCACATGAAACGCAGGACCGACGTCGACAAGCCGGAGGAGCATGTGTGGGCACGTAGCTGCGCACGCGGTTTCGACGTTTCCGGCAACGCACGTGCTCCTCTGCCGCTGGGCGACGTCGAGCAGTCATAACGTGCGGCAGTGATCCCACCGACGACAGAGCCGGGCGACTGGTCGCCGCTGTGCGTCGCAGAGGCTCAGCCTCCGTGCGCGCCCGGTCCGTTCCGGCTTCCGAGCGCGTCCACCGTCCGCGCCGCCTCGTGCATGTCGTGCGCAGTGTGTCCGGCATGCGGTTCCAGGGCGTCCAGGGCATCGAGGACCACGAGGGCCGGGACATCAGCGGTCGCTGCGACGACGGCGACAGGCTCCCCATGGTGGACTGCGGACGCAATCGCGGCCTGCAGGTCCGCCGGAGGCATCGACTCCACAGGCACTACGGGCGCCCTGAGGGTATTGACGCCCGTCGGGCTATCGGCATGGGCGATAGCTGCCACCCGTTCGAGGTGCTCCGATCCCATCGTTCCTCCCACTGTCGCGACTCACTCTCCAGTGTCGGACCGAGCGGCCCCTGTGGACAGCGGGATCGCTCGGCAATCGTGTGTTGCGATGCCGAGCCAGATGACGCTTCGGACCATCCTCACCCCCGCTCGAGCCGGCAGGCGGCCCCGCAACCATGCGCAGATGCCGTGAACCGGTGGACCGCACGAGAGGCGAGAGATAGGGATGGCCCTCCTGGCAGCGGACGTTGTCTCAGAGGGGAGCCTGCCCGATATCGGGTAGGAGGGCCGAGGTCGGGCAGGCAGGAGGGCCGAGATCACAACTATGGGCCTAGCCCGCCCATGCTGATCTAGTACACCCACAGCTCGCCGGTGCTGATGTTCGCCCGCTGCGCCACCTCGAACGTCACGGCGTGCTGTCCGATGTCGTCGACGACACTTTCGTCACCGCCCATGTCCCTCGGGCGAACCTCCCGTCCGGCTGAGGAATCGTGCGTGCCGCGCTCCTCATGGCCAGATCGGATGCCCCCACGACGACCCTGGGATCGGCGCTTCGGGCTCAGTAGGCACGGCCTTCGTGGTCGGTACCAGCGACGGTTCGTGGGGGTGTTCAGAGTTGGTTCAGTGGAACGGCGATGTCGGTGACCGGGGCGCCGAGGGTGCCGAGGAAGGTGGCCCTCCCGTTGAACAGGGTGATCTCGTAGAGCGATCCGTTGACGGCCGCGAAGCCCGTCACCTCGACGGTGCTCCCGTTGTGGAGGGTGGAGTAGATGTCGAAGCCGGTATCGCCGGTGGCGTCGACGCCGAGTTTACCGGTGGCGGCCAGTGAGCCCGCGTTGGCGGGGGACTGGATGGCGATCTGGTCGAGGGCGGTGTCCAGATCGTAGAGGGTGGTTGCCGTGTTCGGGTCGAGGTCGTTGTTGGTGTAGGCCGCGCCATTGATGCCGGGAGCCACTGCCGGCGGCGCATAGCTCAGCGTGCCGTCAGCGACAGTCGTCGCGCCGGGGGAGGCGAACGGTTGGCGCAGATTCTGGCCGTTGTCACTGACGACCCGGAGCGCGTTGGCCGCAGGGTTGAAGTCCACGCCGAACGTCGTCCCGCTCAGCGCAACGGTGAGCCGGGTGACTTCCGTGGCCACCCCCGTCTCCTGATTGATCGAGTAGACTCCGGCGCTCGCCGCGTTGTTCCCGACGCCGTAGAGATTCCCGTCCTGGACACGGAAGTCGATCCCGACGAGCCGGGTATCACCACCGGTCAGGCCGCTCACGCCAACGCCGCCACGCACCTTACCGGGCTTCTTGACATCGAACTGCACAAGCCTGGTGCCGGCATCAGCCAGACCGACGATCCGCAGTTTGTCGGAGCGCGACCGGTCACCGCCGTTGACTTTGCCGTTGGATCCACCGTCGGCCACGGCCGGTGCCACGGTCACCGCACTGGTCATGGCAGGCGCCACGGCCATCACACTGGTCACGGCGATCGCCGCGACACCCAGCTTGAAGGTTCTGTTCATCGTGTTCTCCTCGAACGTGACGGTCGCCGAAGATCGGTCGACTCGGAAGGGTATACGCGGTCGATCGTGGTTGCGTTCAACGTTCGCCACGAATCGCCGACCGGGCTTCCTTGGCGCACGATGGCGTCTATCCGGCGTGCGGCCTCCGGCGGCTCCCTGACCCTTGCCGGTGATGCTGCTGATGTCGGTGTTGTTGCTGCTGTTGCCAGGAAACGGAGTCGAGGGATGAATGGGGGAAGGTTTAGCGTCGTATCTCCTTCAACGGCTAGGTTGGCGGGGATGAGAACGTGTTGGAACTGATGGAAGATGTCGAGGCCGTGCGCCCGGTGGGATCGGCTGGGCCTTCCTTCGATGTGCGCCGGGCCTTCACAGCGCATGGGCGGGATCTGTACGGGTTCGCGTTCAACAGCGTCCGCGACGCGGCCATCGCTGAAGACTGTGTGCAGGAAGTATTTGTCAGGGCGTGGCGGTCACGAGACCGGTATCGGGCATCCCAGGGCTCCGAGCGGACCTGGCTTTTCGCCATTGCGCGCAACGTCATCATCGACGAGATGAGAGCACGGGCACGACGACCGGTTTCCGTGGTGGACCAGCACCTTGAGGTAGGAGCGGACGAGGGAGGCGGTACAGATGCCATCGAAGATCGAATCGTCCTCTACGCCGGCCTGGCCATGCTGAGCGCCGAACATCGGGCAGTGATCGTCGCGGTGCAACTCGAGGGACTGACCTACCAGCAGGTGCAAGAACGCACGGGAGTGCCGGTTGCCACGCTTCGCACGCGTATGTATTACGGACTCAAGGCACTACGGACCGCTCTAGGAGAGGAGGCAAGACCATGAACCAGGACCACGACCAGGAGCACGACCAGGAGCACGACCGCGGCAAGGAGCACGCTGAGCTCATGGCTGCAGCTCTCGCTGATGACCTGAGTACCGAACAGCGCACGATGTTCGACGATCTCTGCGCCGCCGACGACGCCTTCTCCGATGAGTACCAGGCCCTCCGTCGACTCTCGGCCCGACTCACGGCGTCCCCGGTACTGTCCTGGGACGACCATGATGTACCTGCCGGCCTTGAACGCCGCGTCGTCGCTGCTGTTGATCAAGAACATCAGAGCCGACCAGGAAGCGACGCGGACGTTTCACCACTGCTCGGCAGTTCGTCCCCACGCCGAACCGCAAGAGGTTCCCATGTCCCTCGCCACTCCCAGCTTTCTCATCATCGGCGACGGTTGATCTCCGTCAGCGCCATCGCGGCGAGCTTGCTCGTCGTCGGGGCATTGGGAGGAGTGGGCATCGACCACCTCCTGGACCTTCCTCCCAAAGGGCCGCCGGGCACACTGGGTGCTGTGGAGCCCATCGTGCTGACCCAGACCCCGCAAGGGGCGCGCATGGATGCTGAACTCGTCGCACATACCTGGGGAACGGAGACGATTCTCGAAATTGATGGTCTTCCTGCCGGTCAGACCTACGACGTCGTCCTGATACGGGAGGACGGGCAGGAGTTGCTGTCCGGGACTTTCCTCGGAACGGAACGAACCGTTACTTGCCGTATGAACGCAGCCGTCCTGCGTCAGGACCTGGCTCGGGTACAGATCCGTGATGCGGACGGGGCGGTCATCGCCCGATCCGACATCACACGGATCTAGTTGGGGGGTCCGGGCGACCGGCGTCGGTCTTGCGCGCAATGCGCCTTAACTCGATTGCTCCCGGACCCACGGCTACCGATGTCAATGGAGGCGCCAAGCGTAACGGCGAGACCATGCGGGACGCCCTCGCCCAGCAGGCTGGGCCGGGTCGGGCACCCAGAGGAGATCGCCGACGCCATCACTGCACTGGTTTCCGACAATCTCCGCTGGGTGACAGGGGAGAACGTCGAAGTCTCCGGTGGAGTCCTCATATGAGCGTCCGCGGGTTCTTCGACGCCGACTTCGACCGGATGATCGTCGGCATCCCCGAGCCTGCCTGAGGTCCTACCAGCGGCCCTGATCGCCGCCGTGATGACGGTTCTCACCGTTACGGCACCTCGCTCAAGTGTCACTGGCAACGAATAGCCTGTAGACGGACTCATCAGCAAGAGAAGACAGTCATGATCACTCACTCCGGCGAATACCACGACGCAAACTCGAAGACGTTCGTTCCTCAGTGCCGGCGGACCCTCGAGATCATCGAACGGGGCCGGCTCATGCCGCCCCTGCCGATCCAGGTAGCACTGCGTGATCGCCATCCCGCCTCCGTCCTGACGCTGCCCTCACTGCCGCCGCTCATGGACGTAGAGGCGGCTTAGCGCTCGCGGGGACGGTGCCTGGCTGGCCACGGCGAACACCACGTGCCTGCTGAGTCCCATGCGCCATCGCAATCGCGCTGCATCACGGCGTCCGCTGTGGATGTGCAGTCGGGCCCTTGGTTCCTGCTGTGCAGCACGTGCGCGGGAGAAGCAGCAACGTGTCGACAGATCAACGCTCGCTCTTTTCTCGGGCTGGTGGAACTGCCCGAGACACTGGCGATGACACTGCCTGACTTTCCTCGGACGCCGGAGCTGCCGCTTCCTGTCCGGCGCTGTCACCATCGCCCTGGCATGCGTCCACAAGGCTCACGCCTGCCGCGTGCTGGCCGGCGTCGAGGGAGGACGTGGTGCTGGCTGCGTGGTCCTTCCGCGCAGATGCTCCAGGAGGGCCGTAGCCCGCTCTAGCGCAGATCCGGGAAATCGGTCACTATCAGACCGGCGCAGGGGGTCGTGAGGTCGCATCGTTCCTCGGAGGTGACAACCGGATTCCTCAAGGATGGAGGATATCGTTCAGGCTTGCGAGCGTGGCGAGCTCGACGAGCAGGGCGGCGATATCGAATCGCTACCAGTGCCGGAAGCATTTGCGGACGACTAGAAAAAGGCCCCGCGGGCAACGTGAATGAGGAGACAGACAAGCGATCAGGGCCTCTGCCGGCCACCTCGAAACGTGTCGACGAAGACCGTCCCCTGCCTGAGGGTTGATGCACCGGACGATCACGGTCGACGTCGGCCGCGACTACTGCCCCGAGCACGCCCACCGAGCTTGAGCAGGCGAGGAGGCTCGGGGCGGCTCTTCAGGGCTGACCTCCGACGACTACACACACCCGACCGGTGGCGTGCGCTACCCTTCGGACCGTCGGTCGGCTGATGCATTGGGTCCGCGCCCGGTGCTCCTAATGTTCTCTCTCACCTGGGATAGGAACCCGGGGGCGCAGCGGTTCCGGCGTGGCTCTACGAGTCATGTGCGGCAGGCATGTCATCGGCTAGCGGCACAGACCTACTGGGCAGGCTTTGGGCGTTGAAGTCGATGATCTGCCAGCCGCGGTCGGGGTGTTCTTCAAGGACGGTCCAGGCGCAGTTGGCCATGCCCGCGAACATCTCCCGCATATGGGCTGGGGCGTCGAAGAAGGCCAGTAGTCCGCTGCGCAGCGCTGCCCCGTGTCCGACCAGGACGCCGGTGCCGCCGCCCTGTAGGGCTACGGCCGCCTCCATCATCACGGTCTTCATCCGCTGGTTCACCTCCGAGGGCAGTTCCGCCCCGGGAACCCGGTAGTTCTCTTCGGCGAAGAACCTTCTATGAACGTCGGGGTGCTGCTGCCGGAACTCGCCGAAGGTGGTGCCTTCCCGGATGCCTACGTGGTATTCGCGGAGCCGCTTGTCCAACACCGGTTCCAGACCGGTCAGTCGGGCCAGCTCGGCGGCGGTATGCCGGGCGCGTTCCAGATCGCTGGACCAGATGAAGCGGGGCTTGAAGGCAACCAATAGCTTCGCGGCCTCCTGTGCCTGGCGGCGACCGGTCGCATCGAGGGGGATGTCTGCGTGACCCTGTGCTTTCTCCAGGACGTTCCACTCAGTCTGCCCATGCCTCCATAGCACCAGGCGGGGACGAGTTCCGCCGGCCCGTGTCTGGTGCATCAGTTCTCCTCATTGCCGTTGGTTTCCCTATGGCTTCCGACCATGATCCGACTCCGATCCGGGCCTGCGCGATCCTTGTCGAAGCGGAGTTCGGTCACGGACCGCCGGGTTTTTGATCTATTCCCAAGGGCTTGGCGGAACCGTAGGCTTCGACCTGATCCTATCCATAGCCGGGCTGGGATCTACCGGGAGGCTTGGCGAGAGGAGACCGGCATGCGGGCAGAGGTTCAGGATTGGTATTCGTTCCGAAGCTTCCATGGGAACGTGTTCGACCGGCAGGACCTAATGGCGCGCAAGCAAGGTCAACGGGTCAGCGTGGTGCTTCCGGCGAAAAACGAAGCAGCAACCGTCGGACCGATCGTCACCGCGTTGCGCGCCGAGTTGATGGAAGAGCTGCCCCTGTTGGATGAGATCATCGTCATCGATTCGAATTCCACGGACGAAACCTCTGCCGTGGCGGCGGCCGCTGGAGCTACGATTGCCCACCAGGACCAGATCCTGCCGGACACCGGATGCATACCCGGCAAGGGCGAAGCGTTGTGGAAGTCGCTGGCGATCGCTTCGGGGGACATCATCGTGTTCATCGATGCAGACCTGCGGGGGTTCAACGCGCAGTTCGCGGTCGGTCTGCTCGGTCCGCTGCTGACGGATCCGCAGATTCAGTTCGTCAAGAGCTACTACGACCGCCCCCTCGATGACGGGGTGAAGGTCATGCCGGCCGGGGGTGGCCGGGTGACCGAACTCGTGGCGCGTCCCCTGCTGAATCTGTTCTGGCCCGAGTTGGCGGGGGTCGTCCAGCCGTTGGCCGGGGAGTACGCCGGGCGCCGCAGTCTGCTCGAATGCATACCGTTTGTCTCCGGTTACGGAGTCGAGATCGGCATGCTGATCGATGTGCTGGAAGCGGTGGGCCTGGATGGTATGGCGCAGGTGGATCTCGGAGAACGCCGCCACCGCAATTCGACCGATGGGGAGCTGGCCAGGATGGCGATGCAGATCCATCTCACAGTGCAGGCGAGACTTCACCGGCGCGGGCTAGCCCCGGCTGCCCCCCGCACCGTGGAACTGACGCAGTTCCTGCGGAACGGGGAGGACTACATCGGTGACACCACCGTCGTCGGGGTGTCCGAACGCCCGCCCATGCTGGACGTCGGACAGCGCTGGTCCCTGACCGGCGAGCGGGCCTGAGCGTGCGGGTTCTCATGAATGCCGGGCCGTGGCTGCCCGTCCCACCCTCCGGTTATGGTGGCATCGAAACGGTCATCGCCACCTTGATTCCCGAACTACGCAGGGCCGGTGTGCATGTCACGCTGGCCACCGTCGGTACCAGCACGATCGAAGCCGACAGCTACCTGCATCCGCTGGCCGGACCACAGTTCGCCGCGATCGCCAGGCCCTACAACCAGGTTTCGGGCATCGCGCACGCCCAGATGCAGGGGATCGTTCAGGCCATCTACGACGGTGGCACCTGGGACCTTGTCCATGATCATCTCGAAGTCGTAGGACCTGCAGTCTTTGCTGCGATGGGTACCGCCGCACCGCCAGTGCTGCAGACCCTGCACTGGGATCTGGCGAAGCACGGCGCATTCTATGAATCCTTCGACGGTCGTGGTCGTGTCCGATTCGCCGCGGTATCGCGGTCCCAGCTGGACCGCGCACCGGAGGCACTGCGCCGCCAGGTCATCGGTATCGTCCCGCTTGCGGCCCCGCCGGCACTGGAGGTTCGGGCGGAGAAAGCCGACCATGCCCTGGTGCTGGCCCGCATCACCAGGGACAAGGGGCAGGATGCGGCCGTGCGGATCTGTCGACAGGCGGGCTTGCCGCTGGTGCTCGCCGGGCCGGTTGCCGGCATCGATGATCCCGCTGAACTCGACCGCCGTCTTGCGTCCGGTGACGCCCAGCTGACATCCCACCCCGATGTCATCTACTTCCAGGACGAGGTTCGTCCACTGCTCGACGGACACAGGTACCGGTGGATTGGAGGTGTCGGCGGCGAAGCAAAGGAACGCGTCCTGCGTTCTGCCCGGGTACTCCTGGCGCCCAACCGATGGGCCGAGCCGGGAGCGACCGGGGTAGTGGAAGCCCTCTCACGGGGCGTTCCGGTTGTCGGGACACCGTTAGGGGTGCTGCCCTCGTTGGTGCAGCACGGCCTTACCGGGTTTCTTGGCGCGGAAGAACTGGAGTTGGCAGGGTTCCTGCAGGAACTCGACAGTATTCGTGCCGAGGACTGCATCGAGGCGGCGTCCATCTGGACGCCAGAGGCGATGGCCACCAGCTACCTGCATTTATACGACCAGATTCTTCAGGAGGCTCCGTGACTGTGAAAGTAGCTCTTATCGGGGCCGGTTCCGTAGGGCAGCGCCATGCGCGCACCCTGCAGCAGCTCGGCGTCCGGATCACCAGTGTCACCGACGCTCATCCGGAGGCGGCGGAGAAAGTGGCGCGGGAGGTGGACGCACGAGCCTTTACCGACCCCGATGCAGCGCTCGACCTTACGGATGCCGATGCCGTTTATGTCTGTGTTCCGCCCTTTGCGCACGGTTCGGGTGAGCGCGCCGCGCTCTCCAGGGGTCTACCTCTGTTCGTGGAGAAGCCGGTCGGTCTGGGCCGGGAAATCGCAGAAGAGATCGGAGTGCTCGTCGAGGCTGCCGGTGTCGTGACCGGCACCGGGTACCACTGGCGCTGCACGGACACTTTGGAGCACGCGCGCGAACTGCTGGCGGAGGCGCCTGCCCTGTTGGCCAGCGGCTACTGGCTCGACAAGCGCCCGCCGGTCCCGTGGTGGGGCCGGGTGGATCGCTCCGGGGGGCAGGTGGTGGAACAGCTGACCCATGTTCTGGACGCTGCCCGTTTCCTCCTCGGCGACGTCGTCGAGGTGTATGCCGCCGGTGTCCGAAGTGCGTCGGCCATCGACCTGCAGACAGCGGGCAGGGCCGGCGAGGAATCCGATGACGTCGACGACGCTACGGCCGCTACGATGCGCTTTGCCTCCGGAGCGGTGGCCACGCTGGCCGCGACATCCGTGCTGGCCGCTAAACACCGGGCCGCTTTACATACGGTGAGCCGTGGTTTGTACCTGGAGGTATCCGAAACCGGCCTCAGCAGCTTCGACGGCGCGTCACGAACGGATCTGGAAAGCGCGGAGGATCCACGGGCAACGGTGGACCGGGAATTCATCGAAGCCGTCCGAGGTGAACGGGAGGCCACACGCACTCCCTATGCTGAGGCCCTGCGCAGTCATCGGCTTGGCTGCGCCATCGCTGAATCGGCCCGCACCGGGCTGCCGGTGAGGCTGCCTCAGGAGCGGTCCGCGGTCCACGGGGCAAGAGTGTGAGGCGCCGCCGCAACCTCGTCATCCGGGCACCTGGCTCCCTGGAAATTATCGAGGAGCAGCTGCCTGAGGTTCCCGAGGGTGGGCTGCTGCTCGAAACCCTCGTCACCGGCCTGTCCGCGGGCACGGAACTTGCCTTTGTGAAAGGGGACCACCCGGGGCTCCGGTCTCGACTGGATCCCGACCTAGGCCTTTTCTTGCCGCACTCCGCCGGCACTGCCTACCCGATCCGCAGGCTCGGCTACATGGAAGTCGCCCGGGTAGCGGAATCGCGAACTCCTGCATTTTCAGAGGGAGACGTCCTCGCCTGCGCGTACGGGCATGCCACTATGCATGTGGCGGATCCGCTCAATGAGCATCTGGTGCTACTGGGCAAGGATCTTGATCCGCTGCTGGGCGTCTTCGTGGCACACCTCGGGCCGATCTGCGCCAACGGTCTGCTGCATGCGGCAGCGGAGGCAACCGGCGGCATGGTCCGCCGTCTTGCCGACGGCGTGGACGGACGTCAGGTGCTGGTCACCGGAGCCGGTCCCATCGGGCTCCTCACTGCACTGTTCGCCCGGTCCCTCGGCGCACGCGAGGTTGCCGTCGCAGACTCCGACCCCCGCCGCCGCCAGGTGGCAGCAGACCTGGGTTTCCCTGCTCTGGACCTGGACGATGATCCCGGCAAGCTACTGAAAGAACGGTGGCGCCATGGCCCAGCAGATCGGGGAGCGGACGTCGTGTTCCAATGCCGTGGGCGTCCCGAAGCACTCCATGCCGCCCTCCGTGCCGCCCGCCCTCAGGGAAGCATCATCGATCTGGCCTTCTATACCAGCGGAGCGGAGGCCGTGCGCCTCGGCGAGGAGTTCCATCACAACGGACTGGTCCTTCGTTGCGCGCAGATCGGCAGGGTCCCCCGAGGCCTGACGGGACAGTGGGACCGTGCACGGCTCTCCGCTGAAACCATCAGATTACTCCGCTCCCACGGCGATGTGATCCGCAAGCACCTGATCTCCGACGTCGTTCCCTACGACAACGCACCGCGGCTGATGCACGAGGTTTCCCAGCACCAACGGCAAGTCCTGACTGCTGTTTTCGCTGTAGCCCCCGCATACCTGTAAGCACGTCTTGACGTCTCTGCTTCCTGGCCGCACCGGCACGACGTGCCGCGTGGCTGCGGAGAACAACGTCATCGCCAGGGATGGCGCGGTCCTGGAACCAGCGGATGCGCTCGCGGAGGACCTGCATGATGACGGCGGGGTCCGGGTCGTCTTCGGCATCCAAGAATGTCTTCTCGTAGCCGGGCACGTGGTCGGACACGGTGGCGCGGATGGGTCGACGCCGTCCCAGGAGTCGCCGATTCTTGCTGATTGTGGCCTTCGGCGGGAAGCGCAGTGGCCTGATGCGCTCAGCGGGTGACTTCCGTGGACAGCCGGATCGCTCGGCCATCGTGAGTCGGGATGCCGGGTGGAATCTCGGTCAGGGCTATCATTTCCCTCGCTGGAGACGGCCGGCGGCGCCACCATGATGCGCACATGCCGTGATCCGGTGTACTGCAAGAGAACTGAGAGCGCGGTTTCTTCTTTTCCTATGCACTGTCGCCGTGCGATGGTGCTTCCACGGGGAATCGAACGTCGCGGTCTCACGAGGCGAAGGGTCACAGGGTGGAACATCAGGGGGATCAGGAGTTGGGCTTCGACGCGATTCCGGCATTGGAACAGGTGGTCGAGCGCCTGACCGAGATGAACCGGCGCCTGACCGACATGGCGCGGATGATGGAAACCCGGGATGTGGTCGGCCAGGCGAAGGGGATCCTCATGGAGCGCTATGGGATCTCCTCGGATGAGGCGCAAGCGCTCCTGGTCGCGGCGAGCAGGGACAGCGGGATGGGAATGGCCCTCGTGGCAGCGAACCTCGTCTCCGATGGGAGACTGCCCGATAACGGCAGGCAGTGAGGTGAAGGATCGCCCGCAGGCCAAGGCCGTTCATCAGCAGTTGCCTGCCGGTTCGTCGGGGTACAACTCGAGGTATGGCGGGCACCCCGAGCCCTAGTCCTTGTCGTCCCTCAGGTCCTCAGGTCCTCAAGCAGATCCTCGTCCCGGTGGTCAGCCGCAGCCGGGCTGAATGCTCACGTGAACGAAGCGTTGGAGACAGGCGGTACTGCGATCGGTCCTGTCATTCAGTAGACGGCGCCGTCGATGGTGCCGTACTTCCGCCGCCACTCGACCCGCCGAAGGTACCTCGGGCGGTCTGCCCGTCCGCCGTGATCGTCGTGATCGGCGAGGAGGCGGTAGCCTGAACTACTAAGTGCGCTGATGATTGTGGGTCTCGGGTGAGCGATGCCGGTGGCGGTGCGGGTGCTGGGTGATGATGACCGCGGAGGTCGCTGTGGATGGACAGGTACAGGTCAAGATGACGACGTTCGCGCTTTCCGAGGCGCATGTGGGTGTCGAGGACGTGTGGGTGCGGTACTACGGGTTGGGCGGCTGCATCTCGCTGTTCGAGGTCCAGTCGTATCTTGCCGGCCTGCTGGTGCTTCCGCCGTTGGAGCGGAACCTCCTCGCGGAGGCCACGAACGAGCTGCTCGAGTCGAGAGCGGTGCACCTGCGGGTGCCCTTCGATGCCGAGGATGACGCTGACGCTTCGGTCGAGGACTCACGCAAGGGACTCGGTGCCGCCGGTGCGTTCCTGTTCAGCGCCGGGGAGCAGGAGACGGAGCGTCTGGCCGCGCTGGACAGGACGCAGCTGCTGGATTCCGTTCCTGAGGCCCGGTTCGATCGGTACACGCAGCAGGCGACAGAGTACTTCCGGGTCAGCTCATCGATCGTTGCGCTGCTCGATGACCGGCGCATGTTCCTGAAGTCCGTGATCGGACCGGTTGAGCAGAACCTGCCCCGGGAGATCACGTTCTGCCACGCGACGATCCGTAGCGCAGGGCCGCTGATCGTCACGGACGCACTCGAGGATGATCGCTTCAGCACCAACCCTCTGGTCGTGGGGGAGCCCTTCATCCGTTTCTACGCCGGCCATCCTTTGCGCGGTCCGGGCGGGTGGATCGTCGGGACCCTGTGCGTCATCGATCAGAAGCCCCGCGATTTCTCCGGCCACGACGAACGTTTCCTTCGGAATCTGGCCCGCCTCGTCGAGGACGAGATCAACGCCTGACGCGTACACCCGGTCGACGAGCGAGTCCGCCCGGGGACAGGAGGCAGCCGGCGGGGGGAGGAGAGACTGCCTAGGTGAAGCGAGCGCGAGGCGTCACGCGCGAACCTTAGGCGACAGAGATGCCCTTTTCGTCGAACGTGTTCGGGCTGGTGGAGTAGAAGTCCAGGCCTGCGCCGGCGCCGGAATCAAGTCTGATGGGAATGTCCAGGGCGGAGCGGATCCCGTGGGAGGCACCATGTCCTGAAGCATCGCCGTCATGGTGTCCTGCTTCACCTCGCGCCTGAGCTCCTGCTCATCCGGCATGATGCTCGACACCCGGCTCACTCGAATCCGGCCCCGCTGCACGGGTAGTCGTCCGCGGGGCATGATCAGTCGCATTCGCCTCCATCAGATCGAACGGGTCGGCAGGAGTCTGATCGGTTGGCGCATCCTTCGGGCTCTCGGAGACGAGGTCGCGGAAATCGAGTTCCTCGGTCACTTGTTCGAGCCGGCTCTCGGTTTCCGGGGAGGACCCGTCCTCGTGCACGTACTCGTGGTCGAGTTCCCGGTGAAGCTTGCTGTTGAGTACCTCGACCTCTGAGTCCATCAGGACGTTCAGGTCCTCGGGGAAGGGCTCGGACGGGGTGATTCTGCTGTTCATCAGGTACTCAATTCGTTACAGGAGTGGAGAAGACGCTCATGCAGGCCTGCGGCCCCCAGCCGCGACGACCGACGAACATCCTACCCAGCGCGGGAGCCGATGAACGCTCGTTCCATCACTGAATGCTTCATACGGGCGCGCACCGGAGATCATCACGCACCAGTGGAGGATGGGCCGGAAACGACCGCCGGTGCCTGAGCCCCACCCACGATGTCGTCCGTCAATGCGCCCAGGCGCCACCGATGGTTGTTTACCGGCCCCGGCGGTGGCACTACGTTGAGGACCATCCGGGCGAGCCCGATGCACGTCGTCACCGAGAACTGGGGTTCTTCCGGTATCTGTCCAAACCGGCTACAGCACCCACCTTGGTGGGTCGTTCAAGGAGGAACCCGTCACCATGGCACAGAACCTGAATCAGCCCGTCACCGATGACAGCATCAAAGTCCGCCAGCTCAGCCACTACCAGTTCAGCTGGGTAGCCGGCGACCCGGGCCAGCCCGGATCCTGGACCCTGCAACTGGTCCTCGACCAGGGAGCATGGGAAGAAGTACTGACGATCGACGCTGATGACGCCGACAACCTCCAGGACCTGCTCTCCTCGGCGGAGACCGTCTACTACGACGTCCAGCGCCGGACCCTGATGTTCGGCACGACAGAAGCCGGGCATCACTGATCCAGAAGCGCCGAAGCGCCCAGTCATCGATGTCAGGTGAACCGCGACATGGCGGTCGTCTCTTCGAGGGCGTCCAGCACGGCCAGGGCTGGGATTCTTGCGGCTGCGGCGATGGTGGTCAGGGATTCGCCGTCGCTCGCGGCTGACGCAACAGCCCGCTGGAGTTCGGTTGTCAGGGTCCAGGTGCTCGTGGTGAAGGCTCGCTGCGATGCCTCGGCGACTTGCTCCAGATGAGTGACGGACATGATGTGCTCCTGGTGGTTCGATGATCAATAAGCGTCATGCGGTCGTTGCCTGCGTGTGGTTCTCGAGGCGAGAGTGGTCGGTGTGGTGAGGGCTGCCAGTTCGGCGAGGCGATGGGCCCGCGCGGATTCGGCTGCGGTGAAGGGTTCTCCTGCCCGCGCGTAGACCAAGGGTTCCCCAAGCGGCGACGGGATCTTCAGCAGCTCGGATCCGTCGGTGAAGGACCGAACGCTGGGCGAGGGGCGGGTCACCAGCTCGGCGGCGAGTAGTTCAGCGACCGCATGTTCGAGCTCGGCGGGGTCCTGCACGATGCGGCACGCAAGGGACAGGGCTTTGGTCTGCCCGTCCGCGAGAGCCAGCGCGGTCGATGGCCAAAGACGGACCGACGTCCCACCACCAAGGACCAATGCCCGATGCAGTTGCTCCTCCGGGACCCCGGCGGGCACGGCAAGTACGAACTCATCGGTGCTCGATCCGGTGTCGGGGTGCACGTGGAGGGAGAGGATGTTCACGTGCAGCCTGGCCAGGCGATGCGACAGGTTTTCGAGCGCCCCCGGCGTGTTCTCGACACGGACGCGTGCCCGCCACAACGTAGAAGCATCGTCGAAGCGCTGACGGTGCTGCAGCGCCGGCGCATGCAGCCAGGTACGGAGGAACCGCATCACGGAGGGTTCCGCCACCCAGATCACCAGAGCCGTCGCAGTCAGAGCGAGCAGAAGAACTTTCAACGGATAGCTCAGATGCGTTTGGACCACCACGGCATGGACGGCAAGCTCGATCGGCAGCATGACCGCGACATTGGCCAGGGTCAGTCGGACCTTACCGGGCTCCGGCAGTTGCCCGCAGGAGTCACACCGGAGGGAGGCCGTCGGTGAGGCGGCAGAGGAACCATGATGACGTGGCATGTTCTAACAGTGCTGATCACGTGTTTCGAGCTGGTTGCATGCTCGTTCCACCCCAAACAAGTTGACACCTGAGGGCATCTACTGATGGCGAGGGCGAGCGGGCGGGGTTCCGAGGCGTCGTCGAGCAGAAGCGGCGGTGTACGAGCGGGTTCCCCTTCGCCCTGGACTATTCATCATCTGCATACTGGTCTGCGGCGCCCAAGGAGTCAGGCGGCGAGTTCGTTCTCGGTGATTACTGCGAGCCGACGCAGGGAGTGTTCGTCTGCTTCCGAGAAGGTACGTGCGTGCTGGTCGATGACGCAAAGGGTGCCGACAACCCAGCCGTCAGGGCTTCGGAGCGGGTAGCCGGCGTAGAACCGGATGAAGGGCTCTCCGAGGACGAGCGGGCTCCACCGGAAGCGTTCATCGTGGAAGGTGTCGCGAACGACGAGTGGGTTCGGGGTCCGGATGGTGGTGTTGCAGAAGGACCGTGCTCTGGGCATGTTCTGGTCCACCGGGCCGATGACGGACTTCAGGAACTGCCGTTCGTCATCGATGAGGGTGACGATTGCCGTGCTGACGTTGAAGTGCTGCTGCGCGGTGTGGGTAATGCGGTCGAAACGTTCCTCTGGAACAGTGTCAAGGAGGTTCGTGCGGGCAACGGCGTCGATGCGTGCCTGTTCCTGCTCGGAGTCGGACAGCAGAAAGGCGCCGGCAGCCCCAAGTGAACGTCGCGATCGTTCGGGCGAATCGTCAGCGGTGTCCTCTGCCAGGTAGGGAACCGGCAGAGCTGGCGACTTCCTGCCGAGGTCGTTCACGGTATCGGCGAGGAGATCGCTTTCGCGGGACGGCAGGTCGGCCAGGCCGTTCAAGTACTTGTTGATGGCTTCAGGGGACGCGGCCCCGCCCGAGGCGAGGTACCGGTCTGTGATGATGTCGATCGTCAGCGCTGCAGCGGCGATGGCCTGGATCATCATGGCTCGCTGCGGTCGTCCACGCATTCCGAAGCCTCCACCTGTTCTGCCTATGCTCTTCTGCTCTCACCGGCGCCGCCTGCCTGCCGGCGAACCTGCTCATTAAACCAGTACGTGCGTGCAACGGCACGTCCTGTACCGCAGGATGGACCGCGCCCCGAACAGTATCAGTGCTCGGTGCAGTCGTGATGACCTCCATGAACGGCAGGGTCCGGGCAATTACTGGGGCCAATGTGACAGCTGTGACTGGTGCGGTCAGTGGACGTGCGTGGTGGGACAGATTACATTCAAGGCGAAGGGCGTAGCTCTTCACCCTTGGAGCGGCGGCACGAGCGCTCTGGTTCCGGTCTCACTCAGGAAGCCCCGCCATCTCCTCCACCTTGCCTCCCTCCGACCGTGGCCTCACTGTCGAACAGCGGAGCTCCTACCGGGCCAGGTCCTCTGGTCGCGGCCCGCTGCGAGGTTCGGGGGATGCATCCGCGGATCTCGCAGCTGTTCTCGTCGCTGTGGGTTCCGGGGACCCGGACGCTTTCCAGGTTCTGTATGAGCAGTGTGCTCGCAGGGTCTACGGGGTGGTGCGCAAGACACTGCAGAACCCGGACAGCTGCGCGGAGGTGACCCAGGAAGTATTCCTCATGGTCTGGGAGCAGGGCGATCGATACCGGCCGGAACTTGGCCACCCGGTGTCCTGGCTGATGACTCTCGCTCACCGCCGGGCGGTGGACCGGCTCCGTATGGAGACTACGCGCACGGCTCGTGATGAGAAGTGGGGGCGACGCAACTGGGACACCGGCTTCGACGAGGTCGCAGAAACAGTCCTGGAACGCGAGAACACGGCGGACGTCCAGGCTGCGATGACCGTGCTGTCACCACTGCAGCATCAGGCCATCTCCCTGGCCTACTTCTCCCACCTGACCTACAACGAAGTGGCCAATCACCTCGGGATCCCCGCTCCCACGGCCAAGACGCGGATCCGTGACGGCCTGAAGAAGCTTCGCAGGGTGCTCGAAGAACAGCGCCAGAACGAGCCACGCTGAGCACGGTCCACCGGGAGGCTCCTCCCTCCGATGAGTGCGCCGCGTGCTGTTCTGACTGCACGATCGGAGGTTGGCGAGCAGTCCTCCTGCGGTGCTTCTGTCTCTTTGCTGGTATCGGCGGCTGTGGTCCGTGCTTGGGTTCTTCACCGGCCATCACGAGTCAGGCCGAGGGTTGCGATCAGGTCTTCGTGAAGCTCGAACCAGACGCGGTGACAGGAGTCGCGGTCGGTGCCGGTGATCCACGCCGCCTCTGCGCCCGCCCGTGATAGGGCGGCGGCGAAGCGTTGGTGATAGCCAGCGAACCGCTCCAGGTGGGACGTCAGACGGTTCTCGATGTCCGCCAGCGCGGCCGCGGGGCCCTTCAAGGTTCTGATGGTGTCGGAGAGTGTCGGGTGGTGCGTCCCGATGCCCAGTTCTGCCAGTTGCCAGGCTGTGCAGGCCGCAGCCACAACGTGATTGAGCGGCAGGAAGTCTTCGTGGACGGCCTCGACTGCTGCGCGGGCGCCGACCGCGTCGAGTTCCGCGGCCAGCAGTTCTTCGCCGTGGTTCTTGCCGGCTTCCGTCAGTGACCATCCTCCATCGCCGGCGTAGGAGGTGTAGGTGGTCCAGCCGTGCGCTTGGGCGCCCAGGAGGTGCTCGTCGACCTCGTCCTCCGGGTGACGAACACGGGCGGCGATGCGTGCGAGGTCTGCATAGCCCAGGGTCCGCACCGCGTGGAGTACCCGGACGTCGATCGGGGACGTATGGGTCATCGCTCTCCTGATCCTTGCGTGGTTGTGATGGTGCCTGCGGTTCCGTCGACGACGACGTGCTGCCCGTCGGTGAGCGCGCTCATTGCCTTCTCTGCGGTCAGGACGGCTGGAATGCCGAATTCACGGGCCACGATCGCAGCGTGAGCGAGGAGGCCGCCGATCTCGGTCACGACCGCCGCGGCGCGGGCGAGCAGGGGTGTCCATGCAGGTGAGGTGGTGCGGCAGACAAGCACCTCGCCGGCTTGGAAGCGGGCGAAGTCGTCGAATCCGTGGACGATCCGCACGAATCCCTCGGCGGCGCCTGGGCTGGCTGGAGTGCCTGTCGCCAGTACCCGTCCGGCAGCCCGCCCGTCGCTTCGCGCCGCGCCCGGGATCGTGGCGACGGGGCTTGCGGTGATCGGGCTTGCGGTGATGGGGCGGGACTGGAGCACCCAGGTTGTACCGTCGGCGATCGCCCACTCGATGTCCTGGGGGCACCCGAAGAGCGCTTCGATCCTGAGCGCCAGTGCGGCGAGCTGGAGGACCTGCCTGGGTATCAGCGGTGGGAACAGGTCGCCGGCTTGGTGGGTGATGGTGTGATCTTCGACCGTCCAGACCCACGGGGTCATGGTTCCGTCCACGACGTTCCCGCCGAGCCCGCGACCGGCCTCGATCACCATCGTCTGCGATCCGGTGACCGGGTGCCGGGTGAACATCACCCCGGCGACTTCCGCGGCAACGAGGGCCTGCACGATCACGGGGACCACCGTGGCCGGCTCGTGCCCCATCCGGGCCGCATAGGCGACGGCTTCCGGGCCCACTCCCGAGCGGGCGGCACGACGCACCTGGTCGATCACCTGCGCCGGTTCGGTGAGGTCGAGAGTGGAGTGCAACTGCCCGGCGAATGACGCGACGGCTCCGTCTTCCCCCACTGCGGATGAGCGCACGGCGACCGGTGCTGCGCCGGCGTCTCGGAGCGCAGCCCTCAGTTCGGGCACCCAACTGTCGCCGCTCAGCACCTCGAGGACCACGACTCCGGGTGGAACAGCGAATCCGGCGCGCAGCAGGTGGGCCAGGTTCGCGGCCTTGGCCCCGCACTGCTCATCCGCATCAATGAGAGGAATCAGCACTGCTCAAGGCTCCGTCCCGGGCTCGCTCGTTCGAGCCAGCATCCGGCTCAGTCGCTGTTGCGCCGCCTGCGCCGACCCCAGTCCCAGGGCTTCCGCAATCTGTGTCCACGTCATGTCCGCACCACGAGCAGCGAACAACAGGCCGGACTCGACCTGATCAAGTTCCGCCCGGGCGGCGGCGAGCAACCGCAGGCCGGCAAGCACAGTGGCCGGATCCGTGGCATCGGCATCGCGAGCGGACCATGCCGCGAACCGGACGAAATCGGCATCAGAGACCGGCTGGCGGGGGTGCTGCCACGGGCGGCGGGGGAGGCTGTCGGCGCCGGCCTGGGTCAGTGCGGCACGGGAGCGATCCAGGTCGGAGGCATCACGGTGATCATCGGAAAGCACACCCCTAGTTCAGTGCATCAACACGCTGTTGTCAACGCTACGTTGATATGGTGCGCTGCCATCCGTTCCGCCCCGATGAGGTGACCCCGACGTCGCAGTTCCCGCGGTCAGGGCACGCCCTCACGCCGTCGTGAGGACCGTCTTGAGCCAGCCCTCTTCGCGGCGGTCGAAGGTGAGGTAGGCATCGACGACGTCGGTGATGGGTTCGTGCTGGGTGATGAACCGGGTGGGGTCGAAGACGCCGGAGGCGACGAGGTCCAGGAGCGGTGGGGTGACCGAGCGGTGGTCGCAGTTGCCCATCCGTACCGTGAGGTTCTTGTTCATGGCCTGTCCGATCGGGTAGGACATCATCTGCGGGCTGTAGACGCCGATGATGCCGATCCGGCCGTACTTCCGTACGGTCTGCACGCTCCACTGGGAGACCTGGGACGGCGCGTTCCCCGGTACCCAGTTCTCGCCCTGCACGTTGGTCTTGGGCGCCACCTGGGCGACCTCGCGGGCGAACTCCTCGGCCTGCTGCTCGCTGTCGGCTGCGGCGGGTCCGGCTGATGGGCGTTGAGCGTCGACGCCGACGGCGTCGATGACGGCGTCCACGCCGATCCCGAGGGTAGCGTCCATTAGGGCCTCTACGGGGTCCTCGCGGTTGAAGTTGATGACATCCGCGTTCTGGTCCAAGGCCTGGACGAGGCGGGTTTCGACGCCGTCGATCGCGAAGACGCGGGACGCCCCTTGCCGGAATGCGGAGGCGATGGCGAACTGACCGACCACGCCCGCCCCGTACACGGCGACGGTGTCGCCGCGTCGTATGCCGGCGAGTTCCGCGCCGAACCAGGCGGTGGGGAAGATGTCCGAGAGGAGAATGGCCTGTTCGTCGCTGACATTGTCGGGCAGGGCTGTGAGGGTATTGGAGGCATAGGGGATCCGCGCGTATTCAGCCTGCAGTCCGTTCACAGGGCCGGTGGTCTGAGGGCCGCCGAAGAAGCAGGTCCCGGCCTGGGGGCCGTTGGGGTTCGCGGTGTCGCACTGGGCGGTGTGTCCTGCGCGGCACTGCCAGCACACCCCGCAGGACATGGTCGAGGAGACGACGACGCGGTCGCCGGGGGCGAAGCGGCGCACTGCTGCGCCTACGGCGGTCACCTCTCCGACGGCTTCGTGGCCGAGGATCGTGCCCTCTTTCATGCCTGCCATGGTGCCCCGGATGAAGTGGAGGTCCGTGCCGCAGATCGCGCTGCGCGTGATGCGGATGATCGCGTCGTTCGGGTCCAGGATGGTCGGATCATCGACGGTATCGAGACGTATGTCGCCTTCTCCATGCCATACGAGAGCTTTCACGGGGTTACTCCTTCTGCTGCGTGTGGTCAGGGAGAGTGCACGAACGACACCCACGCTAGGAACGGTCAAGCGGCCCGGACAAGGCCAACCTCCGTCCGGCACACCCATTGACAGCGTCCCGGACGCTCCGGTGCCGCCCGGGAAGAATCAAGGATCAGATTCCTCGTCGTCGCGTATCCCCAGTTCCGTGACGCGACGGTGCGGCGGAGTTTACGGTTCCTGTATGGAGAGGAACGTGGTGCTGCGCCTTGGTGTGGCTGCTTCATTGCTGCTGACGGGGGGCTGTGCAGGGCACTTTCCCGCAGATCCCGAGAACACGCTCGATGCAGTGACGGGTGGAACGCTGCGGGTCGGCGCGTCGGTGAATCCGCCCTTCGTCGAGGACAAGGGGGAGCAGATGGCCGGTAGCGAGGCGGAGCTCGTGCAGGACTACGCGCTGACTCGCGACGCTGAGATCACCTGGGTCCGGGGAGGGGAGGAGGATCTGATGAATCGGCTGGAACACGGCGAGCTGGACCTGGTGATCGGTGGTCTGACCGACAAGACACCGTGGACCAAGAAAGCCGGGCTGACCCGCCCGTACGCGGAGTCGGCCGACCGCTACGGGTCGCGGCAGAGCCACGTCCTTGCAGTCCCACTCGGCGAGAATGCCTTCCTCCTGGACCTCGATACGTACCTCCAGAGTCGGAAGGAGGGAGCCCGGTGACCAGCGACTGGGGTGAATCGGAGATGCCGGAGGAGGTACACCGGGCGCTCCGGCGAGCGATCAGGCTGGAATGGGTCACGATCGGTGTACTGGTCGTGACAGTCAGCATCATCTTCCTCGTCCTGGGGAACTCCCAGGCCATGAAGACGGCGTGGATCGAGGACATGTTGTCCTTCATTCCTCCGATCGCGTTCCTGATCGGGATCAGGGTCGCAGGCCGGCCGGCTTCCACCGACCGGCCGTTCGGACACCACCGTGCCATCGGGGTGTCGCACCTGGTCGCCGCGACAGCCCTCGCCGGCATGGGCAGCTATCTCATCATCGACTCGGCGATCAAGCTCATCACCGCGGAGCACCCCACCATCGGCGGCATCACGATCCTCGGACACACCGTCTGGCTGGGCTGGCTGATGATCGCAGCCATGGCGCTCACCTCGATCCCTCCCGTGATCCTCGGGCGCATGAAACTCAAGCTCGCCGAACCACTGCACAACAAGGTCCTCTTCGCCGATGCCGACATGAACAAGGCGGACTGGATGACCGGAGTCGCCGTGATCGTGGGAGTCACCGGCATCGGTTTCGGTCTGTGGTGGGCTGACGCTGCCGCAGCGCTGATCGTCGCGTTCTCGATCGTGCGGGACGGATTCGTGAACGTCCGCGCGGCAGTGAAAGGGCTCCTGGACGCCAGGGCCACCACCTACGACGACGCCGAACCGCATCCCCTGCTGGGCAAGGTAGAGGACTACCTGAACGGACTGACATGGGCGCAGGACGTCGGCGCCCGGGTGCGGGACGAAGGGCAGGTATTCCACATCGAGGCATTCATCGTCCCGACATCGAATCGGCCCCTCACCATCGAAGAGCTCGAGGAGGTCCACGCCGGCCTGAAGCGCCTGGACTGGAAGATCAACGACGTCGTGGTCGTCCCCGTGCACGCCATCCCGGACATGGCACGTCAGATGAGTACGAGGCATTCCTAGCAGAGACGAAGGTGCCGAGTCCAGAGGGACGAGCGCACCTCAATCACGCCGTCATGCAGAAGGGATCGGAAGGTGCGGGTTCAACCCACACCGGCGGCGGCTGCGGCTTTCACGACGAGGCCGTCGTAGACGCTCGGATCGTCGGAGTCGACAACGAGGAAACCCGCGCCGGGAGACCCTTCCTGGTGCATGGTGATGCCGGGGTTATGGGTATCGGTGCCGTCCGCAAGGAAGAAGTGGGGGCTGCCCTGTACATCCTGATGATGGTCGAGGTAGGACTGCATCATCGTCCCGCGGGCAGCGCCGGTGTCGAAAAGCTGCTGCAGCCGGCCAGCGTCCACCCCAGGGCACTCGTCGGCGACAGCCAGGATCTCGTGGCGCATGCTGATGCAGCGGCTGTCACGCCAGAACGCCAGGCGCAATGCCATGTCGAGTTCTTCCGCGGCAGCAGGGGATTGTGCTTTCGCGGCATGCACGGCTTCATTCGCGGGAAGGCTTGTCACGGGCCACTCCGAGGGGTGACGCTGCCACGGTGTGAAGCGCAGTCCCGGTTCCAGAGCGCCGACGACAGGTATCTCAGGCTCGATGATCCTGCTGTTGAGAGCGATCTGGTTGATGTCCTCGAGGAGGAAGAGTCGCAGGTCGACCTGCAATCGACCGGTGAGGCCCGCCGCATCCCGGGCGCGATAGAACCGATGGAGCGCGATCGTCGACCAACCGCACATGATGTCTGTGAACACGACGACCGTTCCGGGGGCAACATCAGGAGCCGACATGGTCAGACCCTAACCCGGCTCTCATCCCTCCTGAGGGACAGCCGGTTGACTCTTTCTCCTTGACGTTTCTGTCGGGTGCCGTCCGCGCAGCTTCGGATGCGCCATACGCACGCCCTCGCCACAACCCCTGGCACTGCCTGATCCCCGCCGATTCGGCCGCTTAGACTGACGGGGCCGTCTGGGGGCCGAACGGAGGAGCAGCATGACCACGATCGCAGAGACTGTCATCCACAATCTTGCCGCCAATGGGATCCAGCGTGTCTGGGGAGTTCCCGGCGACTCCCTGAACGCGGTGACCGAGGCCATCCGCAGGGAGCAGGGCATCGAGTGGATGCTCGTCCGCCATGAGGAGGAGGCCGCGTTCGCTGCCGCCGGGGAGGCGGCGCTGACGGGCGAACTCGCGGTGTGTGCGGGCAGCTGCGGCCCCGGCAACCTGCACCTCATCAACGGGCTCTACGACGCGCACCGAAGCAGGGTCCCCGTGCTCGCGGTCGCATCGCACATCCCGACCGACGAAATCGGCAGCCAGTACTTCCAGGAGACTCGACCCACCGAGCTGTTCCGCGACTGCTCGGTCTTCTGCGAGATGGTACTGAGCCCTGAGCAGATGCCGCGGCTGCTGGAGATCGCAATGCGCACGGCCATCGAGAAGAGGGGGGTCGCCGTGCTCGTGATCGCGGGCGACACCGCGCTCCACGAGGCCTCGGACGAGCGCGTCTTCACGGTCCGCCGCACCGACCCGGTCATCGTGCCCTCGCCGGCCGAACTGCAGGAGGCAGCCGCCACACTGAACTCCTGTGGGAAGGTGACGATCCTCGCGGGCGGCGGCGTAGAAGGGGCGCGCGATGAGGTCCTCGCCCTCGCCGATGTACTGGGGGCGCCGATCGTGCACGCCCTCCGCGGCAAGGAGGTCATCGAGCACGACAACCCGTTCGACGTCGGCATGACCGGGCTCCTCGGGTTCGCATCGGGATACCGCGCGATGGAGGACTGCGACGCGCTGCTGATGCTCGGCACCGATTTCCCGTACCAGCAGTTCTACCCGAAGAAGGCGAAGATCCTGCAGGTCGATATCCGGGGCGAGCAGCTCGGCCGCCGCGTGCCACTCACCCAGGGCATGGTCGGTGGCGTACGCCCGACGGCGGAGGCGTTGCTGCCGCTGCTCGAGCGGAAGCCTGTGCGCACCCACCTCGAGAAATCCCTCGACCACTACCGCCGCACCCGCGCACAGCTCGACGACCTCGAGAAGCAGGGACCCGGCGCCATCCACCCGCAGCACCTCGCCCACCTCATCGACGAGTTGGCGGACGACGACGCGGTCTTCCTGCCCGATGTCGGCACTCCGGTCATCTGGGCGTGCCGGCACCTGCGCATCGGCCCGAAGCGGCGCCTCATCGGCTCCTTCTGGCACGGCACCATGGCGGCCGCGACCCCGCTCGGCATGGGCGCCCAAGCGGTGGACCGGAAGCGGCAGGTCGTGGTCCTCGCCGGTGACGGCGGGCTCGCGATGATGCTCGGCGAATTGCTGACGGCGGTGCAGCACAGGCTCCCGATCAAAATCGTCGTGTTCGACAACGCGGCGCTGAGCTTCGTCGAGGTGGAGATGAAGGCGGCGGGCATCGTCAACTTCGGCACCGGGCTCGAGAACCCCGACTTCGGGGCGGTCGCGCGGGCGGTGGGGATGCACGGCGAGAGCGTGACGCGCCCTGAGGACCTCGAAGACGCCCTGCGCCGCGCGTTCGCGCACGACGGCCCCGCGCTCGTCTCCGTCGCGGTGGAACGGCAGGAGCTCTCGATACCGCCGAAGATCGAGGCGAAGCAGGCCACCGGCTTTGCGGTCTACGCGCTTCGTACGGTGCTCGCCGGCAACGGCCGCGAGCTCATCGATCTCGCCCGAGCCAACGCGCGCCAGCTGCTCTGAGAAGGACCACCGGCGTTCACCTCTGATGCGAGGGACCGCAGGAGAAGCCCACGGAGGATGACTGGATCCAGCCCGCCGGCGACAAGGACCGCGGAGGCGCCGAAGTGGTTGCTGTGCCCGCCTTCGGCTCAGGCCGAGCAGCGTTCCTGCAGCTGCCGGGCTTTCTGCACCACGCCGATCAGTGATTCGTCGCCCTGCCGGAAGCTCTCGACGGCATCCCGGAGCTCCGTGATCTGGCCGGCCAGCTCCGGCGGGGCTGTTTTGGCGATCTCGTCGATCTCGAGCAGCAGCCCCAGCGGGTCCGTGCCCAGCTGTTCGGGCGCTGCGCGCACCATGGCAAGGACGCGGGCACATGCGTCGTCGACGGTGTCGACGGCCGCCCCGGTGGCGGGCTCACCCGCGGGGGCCGAGCTGACCGGTGAGTCCGACGCGGGTTGCTGGGTATCGGGCTGGGGATCAGCGAACGAGCACCCGGCCAGGCACAGCAGGACGGCAGTCATGGACAGGGCACGAGCCATGCTGGATCGGGTAGCACGTAGTGTCGGCACGGCGGGTTCCTGTTCGGACGGGGTATCGCGGTCAACGCATCACGACCCTTCCATCCTACTGTCGGTCGCTCGAGCCCCTCCCGCAACGGATAGCGCAATGGCCTTCACCATCTCGGACGCTTCGGAGTCGCCGGCGGGGCGGCGGTGAGCGCTGCTTCGTGCAGGTCCGCCTAAGACAGACCGGGGGACGACTCCGATCCGGCGGCCGACGGTGGTTCAGCACCCGCTGCGATCCATGCATCGAGATCGCGAGGACGCCGGAACGACAGCACTGGAGGCATGGACGGATCAGCGATGATCTGGCTGATGGCGTCCTTCTTCCGGCTGAAGGTCCTAAAATGCCACCGGATGATCGAGTCGTTGGCCAGGGCGCGGCGGAGTGTCTCGGTGTTGCCGTTGCACACCGGTTCCTTCGTCACGATCCGTCGGATCGTTCGCCGGACCAGGCGCCCGAGGGACAGCCACCGCGGATAGTCGAGGAACACGACGAGTTCGGCCCGCGTCACGACCAGGTGCCGCCAAGCGGAGTAGGCACTGTCGAGCACCCAGCGGTCCTGCGCGGCAAGATCGGCGGCGATCCGGTGCTGGTCCTCGACAGGACGGCCCGTCCATGCGGGGAGCCATCCGATGTCGTCATCGGCAGAGAACTCCGGCACACCGGTCGCCTCTGCATACGCGTGCGCAGCCGAGGTCTTGCCGCTGCCGGTCACCCCGTGGAAGAGAACACGCTGAGCCGGCACACCTGTCATGGGTTTCACCGTACCGTCCCTTCGATGCCCGGTAACGGGTCCGTCGGCGGAGGACAGGGACGACGAGCGTGGGCACTCTCCTGCTCGACACGGCGGATCGCGTCGGCCGTTGCGTCACGGTGGTCGTACCGCCGCGCTACCGACGCCGATACGGCTCGCACAATGTGCGAGGGTGTCGCCATGACGTTGAATGATGAGCTCGATCGGATCGTCGAGCGTCGCGACCGGGACAACATGCAGCCGACCATCGACGCATTACTGCCCTTGTACGCCGCCCACCCTGAGAACGCGCGAGTGCTCTATGAGGTCGGCGGCGCGTATGACACGGCGGGACAGGAGGACATCGCGCGAGGGTTCTACGAGAAGGCGCTTGCTGCCGGGCTCGACGGTGACGTGTTGCGCCGGTGCTATGTCCAGTACGGGTCGACACTGAGGAACCTGGGCGCGTATGACGAGTCGCTGGAGGTCTTCCGGGCAGCTCGTACTGCCTTTCCCGGCTCCCCGGCACTCAGCGCCTTCGAAGCCATCACCCTGCATGCAGCGGGCCGGCCGGACGCATCGGTCGCAGCTCTGCTCGATCTGGTGGTCGGCTTCGTCAGCACTCCCGACATCGAACGGTACAAGCCGGCACTCAGCGGCAATGCGGCGTCTATCCGCGCACGTGCAGGCGAATCCGACTGAAGGGCTGGTTGCTTCAGGAACTCCTCGCCGGGCACGCCCAGTGCGTGCGTGTGGTCGTCAGTGGTCGGCAGTCGTCCGACGGGGAGCGAAGAGGCCGAGGCTGTAGGCGAGCAGGATGAACGACATGGCCAACCCTGATCCGACGGCTGCTCCGAGGGCGCTGGTCGGGGTGGCGATGAGCAGTCCCAGACCGCCGAGAACGATGATCACTCCGCCCAGTGTGTAGAACATCCGCTCCCTGAACGCCCAGGCGAAGGGGAGGAAATGCAGACCCACGACGAGGGCGATCAGGGCAGGCCGGAGCTCCGGTCTCCCGATCGATTCGAGCAACCGGCCACCGGCCGCGATCAGCGCGAGCTCCATGACGACGCAGAGGAGGTACACGCCGATCTGCCACCCCCGCGGCGGTACGAAGGGGCCGAGGAAGCGCGGTGCGACGAAGAGGAACCACAGCGTTGCACTCACGGCAGCGATGACGAGGATGCGCGCCCCGACGGCCGGCACGTGCGCGGACGCAGGCGTATAGGAGAAGACGAAGACGCACGCCCCCACGAGCCCGATCAGTGTTCCCGTCCGTCGTGGATCCACGAACCGCGGGGGAGTGCCGCTCCGACGCATGCCTGCGGGATCGTCCTCTCGGGGGCGGATCAGCGCACCCCGGCCCGGCGGCGGCGGTCGTTGCCCGAGCGCAGGTCACGGTTCAGGCGGCGGTCGCCGTGGTAGAGGATCGACGACCAGTCCGCTTCGGCCGCCGTCTTCGGGACGACCTTCGACTCCTCGACCTTCTTCGTCCGCGGTGCCACGTACAGCCAGTTCAGGACGCCGAGCCACATGTCCACCAGGGAGTTCTTGATCCCGATGTAGGCGCGGATGGCACCGGCGGCCAGGACGGCGTTCAGGCCGGCGAAGACGGCGTTGCCCCAGTTCTGGTCCAGGACGTCACGGGCGAGCGTGAGCAGCGAGAACGCGACGATCAGGTACGGGATCACCACGTAGAGGCCAGGCGCCGCGGTGCGGTCCTTCACCTTCGGTGTCCGGACGAACGGGATCTTCTCACCCGTGAACGCCTGCTGGATGGACTTCAGCACGCCGGCGAGGTTGACCGGCAGCAGCACGAGGTTAAAGCCGTAGATCCGGAAGATGTCCGAGAAGCGGTGCCCGCAGTCGCGGAGATCGCTGCCCATCGCGAGGAAGTACGGCGCGGCCGCGAGGAACACGACAGGGCTGAGGAGCCTGCTGTCGTAGGGGTACGCGAGGAGGAACAGCAGCCCGAAGCTCGCCCACGCGATGGACGCCATGTAGTTGACGCGCAGCAGCACCTCGCGGGCCAGCACCTGCTCGCGGAGGTGGCGGCGCCGGCGGAGCTGGTTCCACAGCTTCGGCAGGATCAGCAGGCCGCCGTTCGCCCAGCGCCGGCGCTGGACCACGAGGGACCCGAAGTCGGGCGGCGTGGCGCTGTAGCTGAGGCGCTCGGGGTAGTTCATGAGCGTCCACCCGTGGGTGCCGAGGTCCACGCTGGACTCCGTGTCCTCGATGACGGTGCGGTCCTGGATGTAGGTCTTGATCTCGAAGCCGCCCACGTTCTCGACCTCGACGATGTCCTCCACCGCCTGCTTCCGGATGACGGCGTTGGCGCCCACCCAGAAGGTCGACCCGTAGTAGGACATGCCCTGATGCAGGATGTGCTGGATGTCCGTCGTCGCCCCCGCGACCCGCTCGATGCGCGTCGGGGCACCACGGAAGGACGAGTACGGCGTCTGCGTGACGGCGATCCGCTCGTTGCCGGGCGATTCGAGCAGGTGCACGAGACGCAGGCAGTAGTCGCGCAGCAGCAGGGAGTCGGCATCGAGCGTGAGCAGGTACGTGGAGTCGGTGACGTCGAGGATGTCGTCGTCGTCCCCGCCCTCCCCGTCCGCGAGGGGCCGCAGCACCGTGCCCGTGGCCACCTGCTCCTTCCGCCACCGCTGGCCCATCAGCGAGATGTACGCGTTGAGGTTCATGGCCTTGTTCGCCTCGTGCGAGAGGGAGGCGAAGGCCTTCCGCTCGAACGTCTCGAGGCGCGTGTTGAAGATCCGTACGAGCCGCACGTACAGCTCGCGGATGCGGTCGGGCTCGGGGCACTGCTCCTGCACCAGTGCCGCGTCGAGGGCGTAGATGGTCAGGCGGAGCTCGCGGGCGAGGCCCATGAGGACGAGGTCCACGAAGAACTCGTCCACGTGGTCGCCCACCGTCTCGGCGTCGGCCATGTCCTCGAGCCAGACGGCGGCCGCCTCGTACGCGGCGATGAGCGGGGGCAGGTCATCGCACGACGGCGGGGTGCCGGTGTCGCGCGCGGCGAGGTCCGCCTCGAACGCGGCGAGCGCGGCGGTCGCCCGGGTGGAGGGTTCGAGGAGGGCGGACTCGATCTCGAAGGACAGGGCGCGCGTGGTGTCCAGGCGCTCGCGGATCACGGGGTCCTTGGGGTGGGGCGGGTCGTCGAGGAGGAGCACCACCCGGATGTTGGGGAACTCCTGCAGGGCCGCGGACCAGAGCGTGGCGCGGACGACGGCGGGCTCCTCCGCGTAGGACGGCACGAGGACGGTGATGCCTTCCTCGTGGTGCGCGAAGTGGCGGTCCAGTTCGCCGCGCGGCACGCGCCGGTGGTCGCGGAACCGGTACAGCGCACCCTGGCGCGCCAGCAGGTACATGAGCGCCGAGAACGTCAGGAAGGTGACGACGATCAGGTACGACGTCGCCTCGATCTGGAACCGGAAGCCGGCGTTCGGGTTGTTGGCGAACTGCCGCAGGATCGTCGTGACGATGTACGTGAGCCACGCCAGCACCGTGACCACGATGCCGATCCGGCCGAGCGCGATCTTCCGCGACGACGGCGTCGGGTGCACGATGGACAGCGGCTCCGAGCGCCGCTCGGCGCCCCACTGGCGACGCCGGGCCGGTGCGGCTCCGGGAGCGGCGGCGGCCGCCTGCTCGAGGACGGCCGCGGCGGCGACGCCCGACGGCACGGCGGTCGCTCCCGCGCCCGCGGCTCCCGCCGCTTCGGCGTCGGCTCGTGATCGTGGCCTGGGTGCGGACTCGGTGGCATCGCTGGATCTGGACATGGCTACCTCGGCAGTAGGCGGACGGGTGGACGCACGACGTCGCCCCCGCGATACGCAGCGTCACTCTCCACCATCGGCCGGCGTGCCGTCGGCGTTAGGCGAAAGAATGACGGCGACGGTATTTTCCCTTACGCTTCAACCGTCTCGCGCACCCGCGGTGCGCTCTTCCGCCTCTCTCGAGGCTGTCCTCTGGGGTCCATGTGTCTGCTCGCTTTCCCGGCCGGAAACTCTCCGTCCTGCGCCTCACGCTCCTGTCCGTCGTCGTCGGCGGTCTCGCCGTGGGCGGCCTGACCGGCTTCGACCGCTGGGAGGATGCGCGGGCCGCCGAGAGCGCGGGTGCGTTCTTCGCGGGGTACGTGGATGTCACCGCCACGCCGTCCTACGAGTTCGAGGACCCGGCGGTGGAGACCGGCGGGAGCGTGGTGCTGTCCTTCATCGTCGCGTCGAAGACCGAGCCGTGCACCCCGTCCTGGGGCACCTTCTACGGGCTGGACGAGGCCGAGGCCGGGCTGGACCTGGACCGTCGCGTCGCCCGGCTGGTGCAGGACGGCGGGGAGGTCATCGTGTCCTTCGGCGGCCTCCTCAACGACGAGCTCGCCACCGCCTGCACGGACCCCGACGACCTGAAGGACGCGTACGCGGACGTCATCGACCGGTACAAGCTCTCCACCGTGGACCTCGACATCGAGGGCGAGAACCTGAAGGACACCGAAGCCGGGCAGCGCCGCGCGGAGGCCCTCGCCGCCCTGCAGTCCGAGCGGGCCGGCACGGAGACCCCGCTCAACATCTGGCTGACCCTGCCGGTCGCCCCGAGCGGGCTGACCGCCGACGGGACGGCCGCCGTCGCACAGTTCCTCGAGGCCGGCGTCGATCTCGCCGGCGTGAACGTCATGACCATGGACTACGGCGGCAGCCGGCCCGAGGGAACCGGCATGCTGACCGCGTCGCAGAACGCGGCGGACGCCACGCACCGCCAACTGCAGGTGCTGTACGAGCGGGCGGGCATCGAGATCGGCCCGCAGGCCGCCTGGCGGAAGGTCGGGCTGACGCCGATGATCGGACAGAACGACGTCAAGGGTGAGGTCTTCACGCTCGACGACGCGAAGGCGTTCAACGCCTTCGCCGCCGAGCGTGGAGTGGGCCGCATGTCCATGTGGTCGCTGAACCGCGACGGCACGTGCAGCGAGAACTACGCGGACACGACCGTCGTCTCCGACGCGTGCAGCGGCATCGACCAGGGAGGCCTGCAGTTCGCGCCCCTGCTGGGGGACGGCTTCGAGGGCCGGGCCGCGACGCTCGCCGAGGAGCCCGTGGTCGAGGAGGCGCCGGAAGCCCTGGTCGAGGACGATCCGGAGACGAGCCCGTACCCGGTCTGGTCGGACGTCGGGACGTACCGCGAGGACGACCGCGTGGTGTGGCACGGCAACGTGTACACCGCGAAGTACTGGACGCAGGGCGATCTGCCGGACGATCCCGTGCTGCAGGCGGAGGAGACCCCGTGGACGCTGCTGGGCCCGGTGCTGCCGGACGAGCGGCCCGTTCCCGCGGTCACCGCCCCGGCGGGGCTCTACCCCGAATGGGACGCGCAGGCCGTGTACGAGCGCGGCGACCGGATCCTCGTGGAGGGCCGTGTGTACGAGGCGAAGTGGTGGAGCCAGAGCGACAGCCCGGAGGCGGCCGAGCAGGGCTCGGACGCGTCGCCGTGGCAGAAGCTCGACGACGCCGCGGTGCTGAAGGCCGTCGAGGAGAAGTCGGCCTCCTGATCGTCCGGCGCTGATTGTTCTAGGGTGGACGAGACCAGTGAGGGGGCATTCTGCATGGCATGCAATGGCTGCACGACATCCGCGAGGCTCGACTTCGACTTCAGCATGGCCTTCCAGCCGATCTACGACGCCGTCGACGACCGCGTCTGGGGCTATGAGGCTCTCGTCCGAGGGATGGCGGGGGAGGGCGCTGCCGAGGTTCTCACGCGGATCTCGGCGGAGCAGAAGTACCGCTTCGACCAGGACTGCCGGGTGAAGGCGATCGAGCTTGCATCCCGCCTGTTCCCGGCGGATGACGATCTGAAGCTGTCGATCAACTTCATGCCCAATGCGGTCTACGAACCGGCTGCCTGCCTGCGGGCGACCCTGCTCGCAGCTTCGCGGTGCAGTTTCCCGACGTCGTCGATCATGTTCGAGTTCACGGAGAACGAGGAGGTGGCGGACACCGCTCACCTGACGAACATCATCACCGAGTATCGCAAGCACGGTTTCACCACGGCCATCGACGACTTCGGGGCCGGTCATGCGGGCTTGTCGCTGCTGGTCGAGTTCCAGCCCGATCTGCTCAAGATCGACATGGAGATCGTCAGGGGCGTCGACGGCAGCGCGGCACGCCAGGCCGTCGTCGCCGGCATCGTGGGCATCGCCGGGAAGCTCGGCATCA
The DNA here is from genome assembly GCF_036867195.1 of Arthrobacter sp. Soc17.1.1.1. NCBI lineage: Bacteria > Bacillati > Actinomycetota > Actinomycetes > Micrococcales > Micrococcaceae > Arthrobacter > Arthrobacter sp. Soc17.1.1.1. The sequence goes on along the minus strand of NZ_JBAJII010000001.1, from coordinate 2,091,667 downwards.
CGGTGCTCGCGGAAGGCATCGAGACCGAGGCGGAGTTCCTGTTCCTGAAGGCACAGGGCATCCGCCTGTTCCAGGGCTACTGGTTCGCCAGGCCGGCCTTCGAGGCACTTCCCGAGATCCGGTTCGGCGCCAGCCCTGACGTTATCGCTGCCGCCTCGCGCTAGGACGGGACGGGTTGTCTCGTGACCTCCCTCAGGGGGTCGAGGCGCGATGTTCCGCCTCGGCCCAGCCAGTGAGTGAGAGCAGTCGGGTCGCGACACCGGACGGGTCGAGTTCGTCGGTGTCGATCCGATGCACCGACGCCGGAGCCTGCTCATCGAGCCGGCTCCTCATTGCGGCGCTCCGACCGAGCAGGGCGGGGTCGACTGCCCCGTGGTTCCGACGCTCCAGCCGTGCCCGGGCATGCTCGTCGCTGCTGCACAGCAGAACCGCTGTGACGATCGGGTCATCGCCCATCGCTGCCACCAGGCCCGACAGTTCGAGGACGGCCGCCGTATTGGTGTAGATGAGCCGGCGGTAGCCCAGAGATCGATAGCCGGCCCACAGGGCGGCGAGATTCTGCTCGCTGAGACGGGCATCGGGGAACGCGAGGTGTGGCGGGGGATAGGCGAGGTCGAGATAGTCGCCCTCGATCACCGCGTGCTGGACGTCGCATCCGATGAGTTGCTCGTGGAGGGCGACCGCAGCGGTGGACTTGCCGACACCGGAACGACCGCTGATGAAAAGGACGTGGGAGCGCATCTGCCCAACTGTCCTATCGTGGGCCCGGCGGATGCAAGGGACGCCCGGAAAGGGACCGGGCACACTGCGGGCGGGAATCATCGTCGGGGTGGTCGGTCTCCTCGCGATGCTCCTCACAAACCTGTTCATGCAGAACGTCGGCGCAACCACCTTCAACGGTGAGAACGCGTTCTTCGTCGTCCTGACCCAGCTGTACCTGCTGGCACCCCTGGCTTGCCTGCCGTTCTCCGCGGCCCTCATCTCTGCGGCCCTGGTCATGCGCCATATCGACGCCACGACGTCCGACGCCACCCCGTCCACGCCGAGGGCCGAGGTCCAGTAGGGATCAGCTGGTCCTGGAAATCCCACGACACTCGAACGACCAGCACGGGCGCGAACACCGCCACGTAGAACGCGGGGTCTCCCGCTGGGTGATCCTTCAGCGGGCGGTCGGCGTCGACGCCTGCACGACGACGGCGGTGGCGCTGGCGACGATCTGGGCGAGGATCAGCCAGGGGTACACGACGCCCAGGTAGAGGCTGAGGAGGAGCGGGGCCATCGCGAGCACTGTCGTGTCCGTTCCGCGCAGGAGCGAGGACAGCTGGGTTCTGGGTACGGAGCCGAACGGGGTCTCGACCGGCGGTGTGGTCCAGTCCGTCGCGGGACGTGTGGCCGCTCGGACAGCGCCGGCTCCCATTCCCAGACCCGCGAGGGCGCCGAGGAGCGCGAGGCTCGGCGGTCCGGCCCCCAGCACCGTCAGCACGCCGGTGAGGCCGCCCATCCACGCACCCATGGTCAGCGTGGGCATGAGCATCCGGCTGCAGCGCACCAGAACCGTAGTGACGGGGAGGAGCGTGTCGAGGTCGGGGACGACTGCCGTCCGTCGTGCAACGGTCCCCGTTCCCGCTGTCGCGGCACAGCCTGCGATGAGGATCATGGCCAGCTCGAGGACCACGGGAAGGGCTGGGCTGACAAGGGTGACGCTGACGCATACCCCGAACCACACCAGGGCGATCGTGGGCGATGGCTGCAGGCGCAGGTATGCCACGACGTCGGCGCGCAGCATCGCGGCGAGGGCCCCGCGGGCAGGGCGGCCGTAGTAGTGCGAGCCGCGGCGGCTGACACGCGCCGAGGGTGCGGCTACCAGGGAGCGGCGCAACTCGTTGAGGTCGATGAAGAAGATGGATGCAGCAGCGTGCCCTGAGACGGCGCCGCCGCGCTGCAACTCGATGCCATGGATGTCACCGACGCGAGCGGCCACGTAGGCGCCGAGCGCCACCGCGAGGCTGAAGACCAGGACGAGCGGCCATGTCGCGAGAGCAAGGAACGGCAGGACTGCCAGGGGCATGAGGCCCAGGAAGATCCCGACGCGGTACGCCCTGTGAGCCGGTCGGAGCTGCAGGATCGCCGCCCCGGCGACAGCCGCGACAGCGGCTCCGCCGAAGATGGCCGCCGAGCCCGCATGCTGCACAGGTGACCGGTCGAGCGCGGTCAGGACACTGAACGGCATGTAGGAGGTGCCGGCCGCGAGACCGACGCCGACCAGCCGGCGGAGGAACGACGGGAGGACCATCGGCCGCCGATCGACCGGCAACGGCAACCACCACGCTCCTTCCGCCTGGCCCACCACGACGGGCCCGAGCCTGCGAGCCAACAGGACGGTCCCGACCAACGCCAGATAGGTCAGAACCATCCACAGGATGCCGGCGGGTAGTACCTGCCAGTGCGCTGCCACGAGGCTCGCTCCGCCGACGTTCCGCTCTGTGATCTCGTCCCGGAGCGCCACGACGAGTGACGCCACCATCATCGCGGAGCATACGGCCGCCAACGCATTGGAGTACACATCGACGAAAAGATCGCGCACTGATGTGCGGGCCCTGTTGTACTGCCTGGAAGCCTGCCGCGTGAAGGTGACGACGTCCCGGGCCAGACGCACCGGCTCCCGGTCCGGCGCCGACCATGCTGTCGTCCGGGACCACACCGGGTCAGGAACCTGCAATGATCTGCGCTCCCCGCTCCGTGCCCACCGTCGTGCACACCTCATCGATGACCAGGCACGACGTCGCCGTACTGACCAGCAGCCGCGGGTCGTGGGTGACCAGCATGCAGGCCGTCCCGGCAGCAGCACGGTCGCGGATCCGCCGCGACAGTGCGTCGCGCATCACCGGGTCCAGGCGCTGCTCGGGCTCGTCGAGGAACAACAGTGACGACGGCCGGATGAACCCCGCGGCCAGAAGCAGGCGCCGGCGCTGCCCGGAGGACAGCGCATCAGGGACCGCAAAGGCGCGGTCCCTGATGCCGAAGAAGTCCAGTTCCGCATCCACTGCTTCTTCAGGAGCGGCCACCGAGTGACCGCGGGCCACCAGGAGCAGGTGCTCCCGGACCGTCAGCGACGGAAAGAACACGTCCTCGTCGAACACCGCCGCCACCTGCCGGCGGAACGCCAGAGAGTCGGGCATCACCGGCAGACCGTGGATCCGAACATCACCCGCCAGCGGATCCTGACGGCCTGCCAGGGTCCGGACGACCGTGGACTTACCTGCGCCGTTGAAACCCACCACCCCGAGGACCTCACCCGGACCGATGGTGAACGAGACCTCACCGCACACAGGAGTGCCGGTGTACCCGACCAGCAGATCGTCAGCTTCAAGCACTTCCCCCACGGCAGCCATGCTTCAACCCTAGACGGGACCAACGGGGACCAGAGCACGCACCCGACGGGCCGGCTCCTCCGTTCTTCGACCGGCCCGGATGGGCGATATGCGGGTCCTCCGCGGGTTCTTCACGTCCTGCAGGAGCCTGAGCGTCGCAGCCGACGGCACGCTGACAACGACAAAGATGATTCCGACCCCGTCCGCAGCCGCAGGGTGAATCGCGGCTGACCCTGATGGCAGGGCGCGCGGCGCGATCAGCAGCTGCCGTGGAGCAGCCGGACCTAGAGGGATCGGGTCTCAGGACGCTGAGTGGCTCCTCGTCGTTCGGTGCCGGGTGTTCGGTGCTCGGCGGCGAACCTGCTCGGGGTGGTTCCCGTGACGCGGGAGAAATCACGGGTGAAGTGGGCCTGATCGGCGTAGCCCAGCATCGCCGCGGTCCCGGCCAGGGTTCCCTCCGTGGTGCGCAGTCGCTCCGCGGCTTCCTGGAGGCGACGTCGCTGGATGAGCCATTTCGGGGTCAACCCGAGTCGTCGGTGGATCAGGCGCTGCAGGGCGCGTTCGGGCAGCTTCATTTCGGCGCACAGCTGGGCGACCGTGAGCACGTCGGGGCGTTCCTCGACGAGTGCCACGACGCGGTCGACGAGTTCACCCTCCGGGTCGACGGGCAGCAGAGGCCGGAGGGCATCACTGAACGCGTTCCTCACGGCCTGGTGCGCGCCGGGGAGATGCGGGTCGTCGAGCATCGCTGCCCGGACACGGGTGGTCAGGTCGGTGCCCGCCTGGCCGAGGACGTCGCAGACGTCGACGTGCCTGTCCGTGAAGCGGGCCATCGAACCACGGGCGATGAGCGAGCCGGCGGCCGGCGTGCACATGACGCCGGCGGCCCACCCGTTGCCGTCGAGCACGGTTCGCGACAGTCCGGTCGAGACACCGTAGAAACGGGCGTAATCCGATGCGACGACGATCAACGACACCGGGTACTGCAGGACCTGCTGGACGGACTGTTCGCCCTCAGGAACGGCCCACACCGGAATCCAGAATCGCTGCACCAGGCCGGACAGTTCCGCCGGGGCCGGATACCGGTACATCACGTGCGATGTGTCGTCGGGAGCCTTGAGGTGCGCTCGTTCGATCTCGTGCAGAGCACGCGGTGCTGTGTCGGGTTCCATCAAGACCCAGAATGCCGCACCCAACACCATTGAGCACGTGAACTCCACCTCACTCGCCTACGAGGCCTCCCTCCGCCCCCTTTCCCTCCTTCTCGGCGCTGTTCCGCCCGACGCATGGGCCAATCCTTCCCCCTGCCCGGGATGGACCGCGCGTGACGTCGTCGCGCACATGATCGACACGCAGCGGAACCTGCTGACGGACCACGGGCACGACCTCGGGCCTGCCCCCGACCTGACCGATCCTGCCGCCGGATTCGGAGAGCACGCAGATCGGGTGCGCATCCTGGTCGGCCGCGACGACGTCGTCGATGCTGCGTACGAGGGTTTCTTCGGGCCCACCACCGTCGGAGCAACCCTGGAGCAGTTCTATGTGTGGGACATGCTCGTCCACCGCTGGGACATCGCGCGTGCCACAGGAGGGGCGGCGGGTCTCACCACCGACGAGCTGCAACGCGTCGAGGCGGGCGCGGACAGCTTCGGGAGCGCGCTGCACATGGACGGTATCTGCGGACCCGCTGTACCTGTTCCCGAGGATGCCGACCGGCAGACCCGGCTCCTGGGCCGGCTCGGCCGCATCGCCTCGTGATCGGCCGTGCACGGCTGCTTCACACGGTCTGCGCGCTGGAGCCCGATCGTCTGCGTGAGTAGGCACGCGCGGCGCGCACCCGGTCGCCGCACCGGGTCGAGCACCACTGCCGTCGTGCGTGGGTGCGAACGAAGAACCGCCGGCAGGAGTCTGCTTCGCAGGACGCGAGCTGCGAGGCCTGCTCGCCACTGAGCAGCGAGGCCGCATCGTCGGCGATCAAGGCCATGACGTGTTCCACGACCTGGGTGACGGGATGATCGGCACGGCGGCTGAATCCTGCCTGGGGATCGAACCGCAGGAGCAGGGCGCCGGGGACGCAGGTCAGGGCGGAGTTCAGAGCGTGCACCGAGGACGTCGAGGGCACGTCCCCGGTGATGTGGGCGGTGAAGAGCTCGCGCAGATCCGAGCGCAGCGCCACGAGCCGGCCGTGGCACTGCTCGTGCAGCACGGCCTCCGGCCCGACGAGGTCGCGGGCCATCAGCCAGGCCGTGGCGGCCCTCGGGGTGCTCATCTCGTCGTGACCCCTGCCGCCCGCCACGTCGCCTGCGCTGTTGACCAGGGCGAGGCTCGGGTGATCCTGTGCCCCCGGCGCGGCGGCCAGCAGTGATTCGGACATGGTTCTCATGTTATCAGGGACACTTATCCGTGAGACAGGTGCTACGCTCGCATCACGCCAAATATCCCGTTCTTCCGTGAGGAGCTGTTGTGGGGCGGGGTCGTCCAGCCGGGGCGCCGTCGTTCCCACAGTCCCTGGTCGCCCGCCTGCTCCCGATCACCCCTCCAGAAGGAGATCCCCATGACCGCACCACGCCGAGCCCTCATCGTCATCGACGCCCAGCAGGAGTACTTCGATGGACTCCTCCCTATCCAGCACCCCGTCCGCGAGGACTCGATGGCAGGCATCGGTGCGGCGATCGACGCGGCCCGGCAGACCGACACACCCGTAGTGCTCGTCCAGCACGAACTCCCGCCAGGAGCACCCGTGTTCGCCTCCGGGTCGTCGACCTGGCAGAACCACCCGACGGTAGCCGCCCACGAAAGCTCCGCAACCAAGCGCATCAGCAAGCAGTTCTCCAGTATCTTCGCGGACACGGGCCTCGAAGCCTGGTTGCGCGAACAGGACATCGACACGATCACCCTCGTCGGCTACATGACCAACAACTGTGTGATCGCCTCCGCTGCAGCCGCCGAGCCCCTCGGCTTCAGCGTCGAAGTCCTCTCCGACGCAACGGGAGCGATCGATCTCGCCAACGACGCCGGTACCGCACCCGCGCGCCAGGTCCACGAAACGCTCATGGCCCTCCTGCACTCGAACTGGGCAGCCGTCACCGACACCGCAACCTGGGCCGCGGCGCTACGCACAGGCGCTGCACCGACCAAGAGCGACCTCGTCACCTCCGCTGCTCACGGCCGCAGCAACCCCTAGAAACCCGAGCGCACGTCGCCGTCGGACACCAGGAGCAGTCCTCGTACCGGTCACCGGACGCGCAGCTACTGCCCCGCTCGTAGCAGGGCCGTGGGCGCACCAGACCCGACGCGCCCACGCACGAACGGTCCGGTCACCTCTCGACGCCGGCGATCGATCAGTGCCTGTTCGGCGTAGGCTCGGGCACCGGAGCAGTCGAAAGGGTGTTGTCATGACGGTCGAGCACCATGCAGTCGTTGTGGGCGGGGGCATAGCGGGTCTCGCTGCAGCGGCTTCGCTCCTTCAGGAGGGCTGGGCGGTGACCGTGCTCGAGCGGGCGAGTGCCTTCACGGAGGTCGGTGCAGGCCTGGCGATCACACCCAATGGGATGTCGGCTCTGGCCGCCCTCGGCGCCGACGCCGCTGCCCGCACTGCTGGTCATCGGGTACGGATGACCGGTACCACCGACGAACACGGCTCATGGTTGTTGCGTGTTCCACCCGCCGGTCCATCGGGCTCGGGCCAGGAGATCCACGGGATCCACCGACAGGACCTCCACGGGGTGCTGCTCGCCGCGGCTCACGGGGCTGTGCTGGTGACAGGCACCCGCGTCGTCAGCGTCACCCCCGGTGCGGCGAACGGAGCCAGGGCCCGAGTGGACTGTGTGAGCGCGAAGGGTGCCGTGTCCTACGATGCCGACCTCGTCATCGGTGCCGACGGCCTTCGCAGCACTGTCAGGAGCCTGGTTGCTCCCGCCACGGCGCCTCGGTTCAGTGGCAAGTCGTCGTGGCGGGGAATCGTCGCCGACTCGGCGCTCGTCACCGAGGACGTCACCATCATGTGGGGGCCGGGAACGGAGTTCGGGGCCATACGCGTGGGGGCTGCCCAGGTGTACTGGTACGGCTACACCTCCTCGGAGGAGGGGCATCGCTGGCCCGACGAGAAGGCCGCCGCTCTGCATCATTTCCGGACCTGGGCAGACCCCGTCCTGCCTCTCATCGACCGCACCCCGGGCGACCAGGTCATACGCCACGACGTCTACGACCTTGCCCCTGATCTCAGGACGTACGTCGTCGGACGGGTGGTGCTCATCGGCGACGCAGCACACGCCATGGTCCCCACCATGGGGCAGGGCGCGAACTCCTCACTGGAGGACGGCGCATGCATCGGACTGCTGATCGGGCGACCCGTCAACGGGGGAGTGGCCCTGCAAGCCGCACTGAGCACGTTCGACGCGCTTCGGCGCCCCCGCACCCAAAAGATAGCCCGACAATCACGAAGCGCCGGCCGGGTCGGAGCCGGTCTCGACAGCAGGATCAGCATCGCCGTCCGCAACACCCTGATGAGAGTGGTGCCCGCCGGATCAGCGATGAAGGCAGGAGCGTCGGTCCTCGCCTGGAGAGCCCCGGCCTGAGGACGCTCCCGTCGCACGCGCCGGTCGCATCGGCGTCGAGGAAGCCGTTGCCCTCGGACCGCGCAGCTTCCCCGAACTGTCGCCGACGCCGGTGATACTGGGACCATGACGACCTATTCCGGTACGAAGGAGTTCGAGGGCGCGGCCTTCGTCAGAGCGAGCTTCAAGGGCGCCACCCTCCGATTCTCCGATGTCAGCGGCATGGTGATGCGCGGTGTCGACGTCGACCGGCTCGACGTCGACAGCCACGACCTGTTCTTCGGCAGCCTTCTCGTCAACGGCGTCGACGTGGTGCCGTTCGTGGACGCCGAACTCAACCGGCAGTTCCCGGGTCGCGAACTGCAGAAGGCACAGACGCCTGAAGGCCTACGGGAGGGGTGGGGCGCCGTGCAGACCGCGTGGCAGGAGACGGTGACGAGTACGCCGCCGGACCTGGTGGACGCCCATGTGGAGGACGAGTGGTCCTTGGCCCAGACCCTGCGGCACCTCGTTCTGGCAACCGATGCGTGGCTCCGTGGTGGGATCCTCCGGCTGGAGCAGCCCTTCCACGAGATCGGGCAGCCCTTCACGGGAGCGGGGGAGATGGGCTTCGACATGTCGGTCTTCCGCGTGGAGACACCGACCTACGAGGAGATCCTCGAGGTGCGAGCCGAGCGGCAACTGCAGGTGACGGACTTCCTGGCCGCCGTCTCACCGGAGGTGCTCGCCGAGGAACGCGCGGACCCGTGGGGTGGCGACGACTGGCGTCCCAGTGTCGGTGACTGCATCCGCGTGATCCTGGAGGAGGAGTGGGCGCACCTGCGCTATGTCCGGCGGGATCTCGCTCGTCTTCGATGAGTTGATGGCACGCGGACGGGGTTCGACGCCCCGTGACCGAACCCCCGGTCGGTTCCGCGGAGTGTGTCGCCTCGCGGCATCCGACGGGGAAGACCGGGCCGGAGATCTGCCCCTCGAGGAAGGCGATCGTGTCCTGCGCGATCAGCCAGGAGGACCACGGCCGCTCACCGTCCTTGCCGGCGTGCTGATTGCGGAGCAGGCATCGACTCACCGCTGGACGGGCCGTGACGATCAACGCTGCGTGCGGCGGTCGATGAGGCAGGTGGTTGTGCTGGTGCACCAGGCGACGCCCGCGGTGCAGCTGCGCGTCGGGTCGAGGCCTCAGATCGTGATGGCGATCTTGCCCCGTACCTTTCCTGCATGCAGGTAGCGGATGGCGTCCGCAGCCTCCCCGAGGGGGAAGGTGCGGTCGAGCGGCGCGCGAACCCGGCTCGCCTCGACCCACTCGGTCAGCGTGACGAGGTCGTCGTGGCGCGTGACCGCCATGAGGCCCCGGAGTCTCTGCCGAGTGACAAGCGACAGGGCCGGCGCGGCGAGCATCGCCCGTTCGAAGCCGCCCAGCAGTCCGCGGCCGCCCTCGCCCCCGACGATGACGAGGGATCCCTCGGCAGTGAGGGCCCGCCGCAGCTCCCGCAGCGGGCGGTTGCCGCCGGTGTCGAGGATGAGATCGTAGCGGCGTGTGCCGTCCACCGGATCCTGCCGGGTGTAATCCAGCACCTCGTCAGCGCCGAGGTCACTGACGAGGTCGAGCTTGTCCGCGCTCGCGACTCCGGTGACGTGGGCGCCCACCACCTTCGCCAGCTGTACCGCGAACGATCCGACGCCGCCGGAAGCGCCCAGCACGAGCACCCGCGTGCCTGCTGCCAGGCCGCCGGCGCGGAGACCCTGGAGCGCGGTGCAGCCGGAGATCGGGATGACCGCCGCCTCGGCGAAGCTCACCCCGGCGGGCTTCGGTGCCAGCCCTTTCTCCGACGAGGCGAGCGTGAAGTCTGCGAAGCTGCCGGCTGCGACGCCGAAGACCTCGTCGCCCGGCGCGAACCGGGTGACCCCGGGGCCGACCGCTTCGACGATGCCCGCGACATCTGTTCCGCGGGTGCGCTGTCGCGGTCCCCGGATGCCGAAGGCGGGCCGTACGCCGAGGGGCCGGCCCGCCATGACGTGCCACACGCCGGGATCGACGCCCGCCGCCCGGACGCGGATGAGGACCTGCTCGCGTCCGGGCTCCGGCCGCTCGACCTCTTCGAGGCGCAGCACCTCCGTGTCTCCGTACCGGTCCTGCACGATCGCCCTCATGTAGATGCTCCTTCGTCGGTGTCCGGGTAGTGGAAGACGGCATCGAGTCCGACACCGAAGACCTGCGCGATCTGGAAAGCGAGCTCGAGGGTGGGGGAGTAGCGGCCCTGCTCGATGGCGACCACGGTCTGGCGGGTGACCCCGATCCGGTCGGCGAGTTCGGCCTGCGTCATCTCGCCGGATGTCGCGCGCAGGGCGCGGATCCTGTTGCGCACGCGGGTGGGCCTCACCATTCCGGCAACCCCCGCCGGTACCCGAGGACCTTGGCCGTCGATCCGAGGATGGCGGAGAGCACGAACCCCAGGTAGATGACATTCGCGATCCAGAAGGAGTCCGCCTCGAGCAGCGCGAGCACCAGCGCCGAGACAGCCCCGAGGACGACGAACGACTGGCCGACCTGGTCCCCGAATCGCGCGATCTTCCGGTCCCGCTGGTCGACCCGTCCGGCATCCCGGCGGAACATGCCGGAGACGATGCCGACGAGGATGTTGATCGCGATCCCGGCAAGGATTCCGCCGCCGATGGTCCAGAGCATGATCGGCGCTGCCGTCGGCATCACTCGTCGAAGTGCGTCGTGGGCTCCTTGGCGTTGACGGACCGTACGACGGCGGCGGCGACATCGCGCAGCTTCATGTTCCGGGCGCTGGAAGCGGCTTTCAGGATCGTCATGGCCTGTTCCTGGCTGGATCTGTTCTGCCCCATGATGATGCCGACGGCCAGATCGATGGTGGTACGGGACTGCATCGCCGTCGTGAGGTTCTGGCCGGCGTCGGTCAGATGCGCGACCCGCACCGCGAGCCGCAGGCCCTGCGAAGCCTCCCAGGCGAACTGCTGCGCATCATCGATGCTTCCCGTGCCGAAGGCATCTGCGGCGGGGGCGTAGAAGTTCAGGGCCGCGGACGCTTCACCGTCGAGGAGGATCGGCACGGCGAGGATGGATCGCACGCCGTGAGCCAGGACCGCCTGGAAGTAGTCCGTCCACCGGGTGTCGGACAGCACATCCTCGACGTACACCGTCGTCCGGGTGCGTGCCGCCCTCAGGCAGGGGCCGTCACCGAATCCGTACTGGAGTTCGTCCATGGAGCGGGCCGTCGGGCTGCTACTGGCGACGGTGCCGTGCTTGCGGGGTCGCAGCAGCGTCACGCCGCACGCGATGGCGTGACCCGGGTCCTCGCGGTCCTCGGCGCCCGAGAGGCGCGTGGCGGCGAGGGTCGCGAGCCCGGTCAGGAATTCCTTCACATCGGCGCTGTCGAGCACCAGGTCCTGGAGGACGGTCGCCGTCTCGACCACGGGAGTACCGGCATCACGGCCCTGCCACCGTTGCTGCGCAGGGTGCTCGTGACGGGTACGGGATGGGGCCTGCGCGGGATCGAAGGAGGCTTCATTGTTCGATGTCATCAGGGATGCCACCTCCGTCGTTGCGTGCACGGAGCCCGTGCACGATGCTGGAGCAGAACCGGCGCATTACCGCCCGGGCCTGCTTCGCCGCTACTGCTTAACGACATTGCCGCAACTCTACCCGCGTTCTCCACGCAGACATCGAACCGGCATCAGTCCGACGTCACCGACGGGGCCGGGCGGCCCTTCGGCGTTGCTGCCGGGTCGGATGTGGGTGATGCCCGGTGGTGCGTCTCGGCGCGGAGCCCGACATAGGTGCCGGTGATGATGAGTACTGCTCCGAGGATGCCGAGGAACCCGAGCGTCTCCCGTCCGACGGTCAGCCCGATCAGGACCGCCCAGATGGGTTCGGTCCCCATGAGGAGGCCGGCCCGGGCCGCCGAGGTCTGCTGGATGGCCCAGGTCTGGACGAGGAACGCGAACACGCTGCACGCCAGTCCGAGGTAGAGCACGCCGATCCATTCATCCGCATCGAAGCTCTGCATCGCCCGCAGGACGCCCCGGTGATCGGCGAGCGTGTAGACGACGGCGCACAGCGCACTCTGGATCAGGGTCAGGGTCAGGGCACTGTAGCCGTACCCCCGTGTCAGGGCGGAGACCGCGGTGACGTGGATGGCGCGCACGCAGGCTGCCGCAAGCACGAGCAGGTCTCCGAGGGTCGGCGCGGCGAATCCTTCACCGGAGACCAGCAGGCAGACGCCGACGACCGCGATCACGCCGGCGACGAACACCAGGCGCGGCAATCGCACGCGGAAGGCGATGCTCTCGGTGACGGGGGTGAACACGATGACCAGGCTGATGACCAGTCCCGCATTCGTGGCACTGGTACCGGCGATCCCGTGCGTCTCGAGGATCAGCACTGCCGCCTGGGTGAAGCCGAGGGCGACGCCGACGAGTGTTTCCCGGCGCGCGGGCCTGCGACGGTTCCACAGCAGCCAGATCCCCAGCAGCATCACCGTGGTGATCAGGAAGCGCAGCGAGAGGATCACCGTGACTCCGACGGTATCCGTGAGGGTCTTCGCCGCCAGGTAGCTGCTGCCCCAGACCAGGGCGACCAGCAGAAGGAGCAGATCCACCCTGCGCGCGGCAAGAAGCGCGAGAAGGGTCTTTCTGAGGGCGATCGGAGAGGTTGCTGGAAGGCAAGACAGCAGGGACGAAGGCATTCCCCGAGTCTGCAGGCCGGATACGGGTAAGACGAGAGGGCACTTCGTGAAGCATCAGTTTAGAGTTGCCTTATGGATCTTCATCAGTTGCGGCTTCTCCGCGAGCTGGGTGACCGGGGGAGCCTCGCTGCTGTTGCTCGGTCCCTCCACGTCTCCGCCTCGGCGGTGTCGCAACAACTCACCGCGCTGCAGCGCAGGGTCGAGGTTCCCCTCACCGAACGCCGGGGAAGGAACCTCGTCCTGACCGGGGCCGGCCAGGCCCTGGCCTCCGCGGCGGTCGATATCGGTGTCGCCATAGGTGCCGCGGAGCAGGCCGTCAGCCGGTACGTGCAGGACCCCGCTGCCACGGTGAGCGTCTCGGCCTTCAACAGTGCCGGCCTGACCTGGTTCGGTCCTCTCCTGCAGGCGCTCTCCGGCGCAGGGAGCCCCGCGCTGGTCCTGCATGACCGCGACGTGGAACAGGACGGTTTCCCGGCCCTGACGGCCGACTACGACCTGGTGATTGCACACCGGCTCCAGCACAGCAGGCCCTGGCCCGGGACGGTCAGGGTCCTCCCGCTGGTCCGCGAGCCCCTGGACGTCGCCATGTCGGATCGGCACCGGCTCGCCGGAGCTCCGAGTGTCGCGGTCCAGGACCTTCTCGATGAGAACTGGGTATCCGTCCAGGACGGATTCCCGCTCGCCTCCGCCCTGGATGCCGTCGCCGTTCACGCGGGCGGACCACTCAACGTCACACACCGGATCAACGAGTTCTTCATCGCGGCCGCGATCGTCTCCGCCGGTTCGGGTGTCGCGCTGATGCCCCGCCACACGGCGTCGCCACCCTCCGGCAGCGGCGTCGTCCTGAAGCCGCTTCACGACCTACCGCTGGCCAGGCATGTCGACATCCTCTGCCGTCCCGAAGCCCTCCATCGCGCTGCCGTCCGGACAGTGGTGTCCACGCTCCAGCACAACGCCGCCCCTGCCGAGGGGCGAGTGCCGACGGCGGACGCTGGAGGATTGCACGACACCCGGCCGTGCTCGGCCGGGTCAGGACCGTCGGGGGGTCCAGCCTGACGGCAACGCACCGCTGATGGCTCCTCGCTCGGCATCGGTCGTGGCCGACCAGCCCTGTGCTGCCTGACCTGTATCGAACGCGCCCCTCGCCAGCCGCAGGCCGACGTCGGGATGGCTCATCCCCGGCGCTCCGCCCCGCCGGGTCGACGCGCGGACACTCCACCGTTCATCCGCGAATCCACCTCCGCGGAAGACCCGGTAGTCCCCGTAGCGCGCCGGGTCGAGCAGATCCCAACACCACTCCCAGACGTTGCCGAGGGTGTCGTACAGCCCGAACGCGTTGGCCTGCTTCGACCCCACGGGCTGCGGCCGGTCCACCTCGTCGTCGGCCGTCCACGCACTGAGCTCGAGGCACTGGTAGTGCGGCCCCTGCGTGCCGGCACGGCAGGCATACTCCCACTCGGCCTCCGTCGGCAGCCGGTACCCGGAAGCTCCGGTCCGCCATGTCACAGAGCCCGCATCGAGCACGTAGGCGGGCGGGAGCCCGGCCTGGATCGAGGCCGCGTTGCAGAACGTGACCGCGTCCAGCCAGCTCAGGTCCACGACGGGCGAGCCCAACCCCGACCCGGCACCGCCCATCACGTGCCTGTACTCGGCCTCGGTGACGGGGAAGGCCCCGATCTCGTACGGTTCGAGTCGCACCGACCACCTGCGCCGGCGTCGCGCGTCATGCAACTCCACCTCGCCTGCCGGCAGCGGACGTAGATCGGGGGCAGCCACTCCGCCATGCTCCCACCGAAGCACGACAACACGGCAGGCCGACACCCGGTCACGCTCTTCGTGCTTCCGGGCAGGACGTAGCGTGGTCGGTATGGACCGCCGGGCAGGGGAGCGAGAGCTCCTCACCTCACGGTGTGCACGACGTCAGCACCATGACCTTCCGAGGAGAACATCGTGGAACTCAGCGATCTACTGACCGCCCTGAATGCCGGTGAGACCATCACGGGGGACTCGCCCCTGCACCGGGTCATGCACGGTGTGAGCCAGGAAGCCCTGCGCATCACGGGCGAACTGAACAGTGGCTACCAGGAACCGGCGCGCGTGCGGTACCTGATGTCCCAACTCCTGGGGAAGCCGGTCGACGAGTCCGTGACGGTCTTCCCACCGTTCTACTCCGACTTCGGCAAGAACATCGCCCTGGGACAGCGGATCTTCATCAACGCCGGCTGCAAGCTGCAGGACCAGGGCGGGGTGGTCATCGGCGACGACTGCCTGATCGGGCACAACGTGGTCATGGCGACCCTCAATCACGACCTCGACCCCACGAGGCGCGCCGACATGAAGCCGTCCCCGATCGTCATCGGTCCCAATGTGTGGGTCGGCTCGAATGCGACGATCCTCCCGGGCGTCACCATCGGGGCCAACGCTGTCATCGCAGCCGCCGCCGTCGTGACGAAGGACGTGCCGGAGAACGCGGTGGTCGTGGGCTCGCCCGCACGGGTGGTGCGATCCGTGACCGGTTGACGGCGACCCTCGAAGCTGGGAGTTCGCCCCCAATCGGGCCGTGAGTACGGAAAGACCGACCAGTCGGTCTGTTCTGTGGGTACGGTTGCTCCATGAGCACCAGAGACACGATCCTGCAGACCGCCCGGAACCTGACGATCGAAGCCGGCGTGGTCCCCTCGATGGACGTCATCGCCCGGGCCGCCGGTGTCTCCAAGGGCGGGATGATGCACCACTTCACGTCCCGGGCCGCCCTCGTCGAGGGCATCGCCCGGGAGGCGATCCTGGACATGGATGACGCCCTGGACACGGCGGCCGCCCAGGGAACGGCCGTCGAGACGTGGTTGCGGCTGTCGGCATCCCGTGAGGAAGCGGCCCTCTACCGCGCGATGTCGATCATCCTGACGGACCACGCCTCCCTGACGGACACCCTGCTGCAGCAGGCGGCGGAGTCCACCGAACGGTGGGAGCGGCTTTTCGCGGCCGAGACGGGTGATCCGGTGACAGCGACGGTTGTCCGCCTCCTGGGCGACGGGCTCCTGCTCAACACCCTCGCGGACGATGCCGAGCACGATATCGACGCGATCCTGCAGTGGCTCGACCGCAGGTCCGGCACATGATCAGCGGCGCCCTGCTCGCCGGGATCACCGGACTCGCCCTCGCTGACTCCCTGAACCCGGCCACGATCGTCGTCATCACGCTCATCCTCCTCACCGTCAGGCGTCGCCCGGTCGGCTCGGCCCTGACCTTCGTCCTGGGGGCGATGAGCACGGTCTTCGTGCTGGGCACGGCGATCCTCCTCGGAGCCAGCGCCGCGGCCGACGCCGTCGGTGAAGGACTGATCTGGCTGCGTCGCGGCGTCTTCCTGATTGCCGCCGTCGCCCTCGCCGTCGCTGGTGTCCGCCGTTTCACGGACCGGCAGAGGAAGGGCGTGGCGCTGCCGGCCTGGTTCGGCGTGTGGACTGCGTTTCCCCTCGGGGTGCTCGTGACCGGAGCCGATCTGCCGAACGCGTTCCCGTACTTCATCGCGATCGAGCGGATGGTCGACGCGGACGTCGGCATACCGATCGGGCTGATGGTGCTCGCCGCCTACGCGCTCGTGTACTGCCTGCCGTGCCTGATCCTGCTCGTCCTGGGGATGACCCACGGCGACAACGTGAGGGCTCGCCTGCAGAAGGTGTCCGACCGTTTCTCCACGGGAACCGTCAAGCGCTCCGTCCCGATGGCGGTCGCCCTGTTCCTGCTCGCCGCAGCGGTCCTGACCATCGCCCTGTGGCCGTGAGCCCCGGCCCTGTCCCGGTCAGAGGTTCCGGGCGGCATCGTTGACAGCGAAAATGCCCGGGGCTAGGCTCGCCGACACAACCGAACGCCGGTGATCCCGACCACTGTTCCCGCACCGCCATCAGCTGCAGCCGGAGACAGCCTTCCCGTATCACTTTCCACTCTTCGTCTCGCGATGGAGCGACCATGAGCAGTGTTGGCCTGTTGTACGTCGGCGTCAGCTGGTTCACCCTCTTCGTCGCCCATCCCACCGGCACGATCCCGGCGTTCTCGCCCGCGTGCTCATCGCTCATCGGGAAGAAAGGTCCTCCGAATGCCGATCTACGAGTATCGCTGTCCCCGGTGCGATGTGTTCGACGTCGTCCGCGCCATGGGCGCAGCACAGGGAGTGGATACCTGCCCCACCTGCGGGGGGCCTGCCGTGCGACGCTTCACCGCTCCTCACCTCGCCAGGACGGGAACTGCAGCGTTCCGATTGCTCGATGCGACCAGCCGGAGCGCAGCGGAACCGCAGGTCGTCTCCGGGCCGCTTCCGACAGCGGACCCGCGCAAGGCCCCGCTCTCCTCGTCCAACCCGCTCCATAGGAAACTGCCGCGGCCCTAGTTCCCGGCACGGCGACACTCATCGAAGGAGATGAAATGCCTGACGTCATATTCCCGCTCGATTCGACCAGGAAATTCGAGGACCAGGAGAAGGTCGGACACAACCGCTGGCATCCCGAGATCCCACCGGTCGCAACGGTGAAGCCGGGGGATTCCTTCAGGGTCCACTGCCGCGAGTGGTTCGACGGCGCGATCGTCAACGACGACTCCGCGGACGACATCCTCAACGCCCCGCTGCTCACCGTCCACAAACTCAGCGGCCCGTTCGCCGTCGAAGGAGCGAAACCGGGAGATCTCCTCGTGGTGGACATCCTCGACGTCGGTCCCATCCCGCAGGAGGACGCGGGGCCCCTGGCCGGGCAGGGCTGGGGCTACACGGGGATCTTCTCCCGGAACAACGGCGGCGGTTTCCTGACCGACCAGTTCCCTGACGCCTACAAGGCCATCTGGGACTTCTCCGGGCAGGTGGCGTCGTCGCGGCATGTGCCGGAAGTGTCCTATGTCGGCCTCATCCACCCGGGCCTGATGGGGACCGCACCGTCCGCCGGTCTGCTGGCGAAGTGGAACAAGCGTGAGGGTGACCTGATCGCCACCGATCCGAACCGCGTACCCCCGCTCGCGCTGCCGCCCGAGCCCCGACACGCCGTGCTCGGGAGCCTGGCCGCCTCCGAGATCGATCGGGTCGCCGGGGAGGCGGCCCGCACCGCGCCACCACGGGAGAACGGCGGCAACCAGGACATCAAGAACCTCTCGAAGGGCTCACGCATCTTCTACCCGGTGTTCGTGGACGGCGCGAATCTGTCCCTGGGCGATCTGCACTTCTCCCAGGGGGACGGTGAGATCACCTTCTGCGGTGCCATCGAGATGGGCGGTTTCATCGACCTCCGGGTCGACGTCATCAAGGGCGGCATGGACACCTACGGCGTGAGTGAGAATGCCATCTTCATGCCCGGGATCGTGGACCCCCGGTACAGCGAATGGATCGCGTTCTCCGGGACCTCGGTGACCCTTGACGGCAAGCAGCACTACCTCGACTCCCACCTGTCCTACCAGCGCGCCTGCCTGCACGCGATCGACTACCTCACGAAGTTCGGCTACAGCCCTGAGCAGGCCTACCTGCTCCTGGGGTCGGCGCCCATCGAGGGAAGGCTGTCCGGCGTGGTGGACATCCCCAACTCCTGCTCGACGGTCTACATCCCCACAGCCATCTTCGACTTCGACGTCCGGCCCTCGGCCGCCGGCCCGCACCGGGTGGACCCCGGAATGGGCGCACCCAGATCGAGCAACGCCTAGGAGGGACCCGCCACCGGGCCTGCCGCAGGGGGTGCGGGCATCAGGTCTGCGAGTGCCTGCTCGCTCGCCTGCCCGGTGACCTGGTAGGTGCGATCGATGATCTCCTGGCAGATGACGACGGCCTTGCGGTTGGTGGCCTGGCTGTGGGAGCTGATGCGGGTGAACGCCTCACTGGCGGTCAGGCCCGCGCGTGCCATGAGGATGCCCTTGGCCTGCTCGATGACGGCCCGGTTCAGCGCGGACGCGGCGACGGCCTCGCTCGCGAGCTGGTGCCGGTCGACGTGCATGGACCGGGTCAGGTCGACGACCAGTGCCCACACCCCGACGGGCCGTCCGTCGTCGAGGATCAGATCCGCGGAGATGAGGAGGTTTCGGGTCTGCCCGGTGAGGGAGCGGATGGCGGTGTAGATCGATGCCGGTCCGCCGGTCGTCGTCACCTGGGCCCAGAACGCCTCGGCGGCGGCGCGCTCGGACGGGATGATGTGCGACATGCCCAGCTCGAGGGTGGGCACGACCTCGCCGCGTTCGTAGCCGTGGATGCGGTACAGCTCGTCCGACCAGCGGAAGACACCGTCGGAGAAGTGGTGCTCCACGGTGCCGGTAGGACAGTCGAGGAAGGTCTCGACGCTGGACAGGGCCCCTGACAGGGGCACGGAGGGCTCATACGCACTGGTCATGGGACAGCCGTTCATTACGCACTGATCCCGGCTAGCTTCTTAACCACGACCAAGCAGGCACACTACCAACCGGCACCAAATCGACCCCTGGGAGCCGCCTCCTGCCGCGGGGATCACGTCTTCCGTCGTCGGGCCGCCGAGCGCGGCGGGGCCGCCCGGAGATGCGCGCTGACGCGACCGAGGATGCGGGCGAGCTCGCCGGCGTCGTCGTCGTCGAGGGGAGCGAACAGGAGCTCGCGGACGGCCTCGATATGGCCCGGGAACACCGCCGAGAGGACGTCACGTCCGGCCGCGGTGATGGCGACGACGGTGCTGCGCTCGTCGTCGGGGGACGGTGAGCGGGTCACCAGGCCGCGCTGGTCGAGCAGCTGGGCCTGGTAGGTCAGGCCACTGCGGCTGTAGACCACACCATCGGCGAGATCGGTCATGCGCAGGTGGCCGTCGGGGGCGTCCCCCAGGCGTGCCAGCAGCTGGAACTGGACGTAGCTCAGGCCCCCGACGTCCCGGAGCTGCTTCTCGACCGCAGGGCGCAGAAGGCTGCTCACCTCCGTGAAGGCGAAATAGGCATCGAGCTGCGTCGGCGTCAGTGGTGCGGGTCTTTCGGTCATCCTCCGATTCTAGGGGTTGCTTCGACTTCGAAGTGGTGTACTCTCCTCGTATCTGCTTCGAACTCGAAGCATCTATCGGAAGGCGAGACCATGAAGGCGATCCAGTACCACGAGACCGGCGGACCCGACGTCCTGCACTACGGCGAGATCGAGCAGCCGGCCCCGGCCGCCGGGCAGGTGCGCCTGCGCGTCGCCGCGTCGGCGTTCAGTGCTGCTGACGACGGCATGCGTGCCGGATTCCTGCCGATCCCGATCCAGCTGCCGCATGTGCCGGGCTACGACGTCTCCGGCATCATCGACGCGGTCGGTGACGGCGTCGAGGCAGTGGCGGTCGGCGATCCGGTGATCGCCTTCCTGCCGATGGAGCGCGACGGCGGCGCTGCCGAGTATGTCGTCGCACCCGTGGATGCCGTCGTCGCAGCGCCCACGAGCATCCCCCTGGCCGATGCTGCGGGGCTGCCGTCGGTGGCCCTGACGGCATGGCAGGCGCTCTTCGACGAGGGCGAGCTGGAGGCGGGCCGGCGCGTCCTGATCGTCGGTGCGGGCGGTGTCGTGGGGAAGTACGCCATCCAGCTCGCCAAGCGCGCCGGCGTCCACGTCATCGCCACGGCCAGCCCGCGCAGCATCGATGCCGTTCGGGCCGCCGGCGCGGACCAGATCGTCGACCACACGGACACGGATCTGCTCGGCGCCCTCGACGGGCGGGTCGACGTGCTGTTGAATCTCGCACCGCTCGATCCGGACCGGTTCGTCGCCTACGTCACCGCCGTCCGCGACGGAGGCCTGGTCGTGAGTACGACGGCATTCATGGCGACCCCTGGTGACGACACCAGGGGTGTGCGCGCGAGGACCGTGTTCGTCCGTCCCGACCGTGACCGGCTCGCGCAACTCGTGGCCCTGGTCGACGACGGCGCTCTCACCGTCGAGGTGACGCGGAGGATCACGCTCCCGGAACTGCCCGCCCTCCATGCCGAGGCCGGGGCCGGCCGCGTTACGGGAAAGGTGATCGTCATCCCTGCCTGAACCGCCACGGCGCGGTGCCCGGGGCGCCGTCGGGCGGACGCGCCCGACACCCGGGCATGCGTGGATCAGGCGTCGGGCTCGTAGCCGATGAGCCAGTGGAGTCCGTTGCGGTCGACCACATGTCCGTCCGACGCACCCCAGGGTCTCCTCGCCAGAGGATCGACGACGGACCCGCCGACGGAGAGCCTTGCGAACCAGTCATGGAGGACCGCGGGCTCGGCGGTGCCCAGCAGCGAGAGCATCAGTCCCTCGCAGCGCACGGTCGCCTCACCTGCGGCCGCGTCTGCTCCGGCCAGCGCCACGGGGCCGTCCAGTGTGCCGTGGGCGATCGCCGCCGGCGGGCCGTCGTGGCGTGAGAAGTCCTGGTAGGTGTGCAGGGAGAGTTCACCGCCGAAGGTCTCTGCGTAGAAGCCGAGCGCCTCGCGCGCGGTCCCCGGGAAGCTGATGTAGATCTGGGGTGCAGCCATGTCTGAAGACTCCTCATGCCGGGTGGTGCGTGGCTCGTTCTCGTGGATGCCTGATGGACGGTCCGATCGCCCGGAACCCATCGGTACATCACGGACCTCATCATGCGCCACAGGGTCCGACCCCGCATCGCCGTCGTGCCGAGGCGGACACCCGCGGGGTGGGAGTGGTCGGAGCCGAGGGCTTGACAACTAATATTGTCAAGCGGACGATGATGGCATGCAGGACGTCGAAGTCATCGAGAACGCGGAGGCCGCGGCCGTCGTGCTGGATCCGGTCCGTGCCCGCCTGCTCGGCGAGCTGGCCGTTCCGGCCTCCGCCGCGGGCCTCGCCGCCCGCGTCGGCATCACACGCCAGAAGGTCAACTACCACCTGAAGGCGCTCGAGACGCACGGCCTGGTCACCCTGTTCGAGGAACGCCGGCACGGTGGGATCACCGAACGGGTGCTGCGGGCGTCTGCTGCGTCCTATGTCGTGTCGCCGGCGGCCGTGAGCGCCTCGGCTGCCGATCCGGACACCAACGACGACCACCTGTCGGCGGGCTACCTCATCGCCCTGGCCGGTCGCCTGGTGCGTGAGGTCGGGGCCCTGGCGCGCCGAGCGGGCACTTCCGGCAGGAGCCTGCCGACCCTGACCATCGACACGCAGATCGGCTTCCGGTCGGCCGCCGACCGGGCTGCCTTCGCCGACGACCTGACCGCCGCGGTGCTGGACCTGGCCGCTCGCTATCACCATGACGACGGGCGCCCGCACCGGCTCGTCGTCGCCGCGCACCCCCTTCCCGAGGAGAACCGATGAACACCACCCCGAACGTCCCGTACCGCCTCGAATTCAGCGTCGAAGTGCCGGGAACCGCAGAGCAGGTCTGGCAGGCCATCGCCACGGCCAAAGGCATGAGCGCCTGGTTCCTGCCCACCGAGATGGAGGAGCGCGAGGGCGGTTCCGTGCACTTCTCCATGGGCCCCGAGATGGGCTCGGACGGCCAGGTCACGGGCTGGGAACCACCACGGCGCCTCGTCTACGAGGAGGATTGGGCCGCCCTCATGGGCAAGGACCCGGGCACGCTCAGCCCGCTGACGTCGGAGTTCCTCGTCGAGGCGCAGTCCGGCGGCACGTGTGTCGTGCGGGTCACCAGCAGCGGCTTCGGTACCGGTGCAGCGTGGGAGCCGGAGTTCTGGGACGACATGGGGTCCAGCTGGATGCCGTTCTTCGACAACCTGCGCCTGTACCTGTCGCACTTCCCCGGTCAGGAGGCTTCCCTGCTCGAGGCCGTCGCCTCCCACCCCGGCGACGCCCAGACCCTGTGGTCGACCCTCCAGGGAGCGCTCGGGCTGGGCGCCGAGGGGGCAGCGGTCGAGCTGCGAGGTGCTACCGGCACCGTGGAGCGGGTCGGCGAGCGCCAGGCGCTGGTCCGGCTCACCGCCCCGGTCCCCGGGATGCTCAGCGTCTTCACCTTGGGAGACAGCGACAGCACGGCCATGGCGGGCGTCCGGGCCTACCTGTTCTCCGCCGACGCGTCCGACTACGTACGGCGTGAGGAATCCGCGTGGCAGACCTGGCTGCAGGGCCTCACCATTCCGGCCTGAGCATCCGCCCGGCGTACCCGCTGCGCCCGCGGGCAGCTGCGAGCGTGCCCCGGGGGACCCCGTCCTGTCAGGTGCCGGTGGTGGACTCGACCAGGTCGAGGACGAAGGAGGCAGCTCGCGCGCGCTCGCCCAGGGCACTTGCCGACCCTGGGGCAGGGGCACCGAACAGGACCTCCAGTGGTACTGCGGTCAATCCGAAGAACATCAGCATCAGGAGGGCGTGGGTCCGGCGAAGGGCATCGATCGGTACATCGCAGCCTTCGTCGGACAGACCCTGGTGGTAGGCGGGCAGGCACAGCGCTTCGAGCTGCGTGAGTTCGGCGGCCGATCGCTCTCCGAGCTGTACTTCACCGATCAGGAGCTGGGTGAGGTCGAAACCCAGCGGCGCCTCGCACCATAACCCGAAGTCGATCAGCGCGAACCCCTCCTGATCCGTGCCCACCGCGAGGAGGTTGCGCGGGCACGCGTCGCCGTGCGCTGTGCCGAGCGGAGCACCCTCGAGCTCGCGCACGTAGCCCGGTAGTGCCTCTACCGCCCTGTGCAGGCGCTTCCGCAGCCCACCGAAGGCCGGTGCGATCAGCGGGTGGGCCCACAGTTCCTCGCTGTGAAGTACCGGCAGGACCTGATGCTCGAGCCGTGCAGCGGCGTAGCTGCGGACCACCTGCGTGCTCCCCAGGGCCCGGAGAGGCCGGATGGTGGGGCTCGCTGCCAGTCTGCCGAGCAGATAGGCGGCGCGTGCGAACGTGCCCGCCCGCCAAGGGCTTGCATCGTGCTCGATGGACTGCAGCCAGAGACCGGCGGAGAGATCGTCGATGTCGATGACGGCGTACGCACGGGGCATCGACAATCCGTCGGGAAGGCGGGCCCCGAGATCGGACCGGTAGACGGCGGGCTCGTTGCGCCAGGGCAGGCTCGCCGCCGCGATCTCGCGCAGCGGCTCGGGGACATTCGCGAACTGGGGCGAGCGGGTCCAGGACTGGACCACCTTGACGAAGAAGGAGTACGGGGACACCTCACCCGCGTGCCGCGCCGTGCCGTGGACCCAGAAGCGCCCGGCCGTGGTGAGGGCATCGAGATCGTACTCGGCCACCTCGGCGCGGCAACCGGTCAGTTCGACGGCGCCGACGCCGAGATGTTCTGCGACCATCGCGGCGAGCGCCTCGTCGGTGACATCCGCCGGTCCGAGGATCGCCCTGTCGAAGGCCGGCGCGTGGGCCGGCTCGCCATCCATGTTCCACGCCCTCCCTTGACCGGTGACGATTTCTGGAGACCGACACCAGTGGACGGGAAAGGGCGAGGGGTGTCAAGGGGCGACGGCGATACTTGTCCGGGCCGCCTCAGGCGCCGGGGAGGGGTGTGCGTCGCCACCCCGTGGAGTCCACCTCGATGACGGCCGGCACGCCGGGAGGCAGGCCGCGCGCGATCAGCGCCCCCTCGATGTCCCGTGCGGCGGCCGTGACCACGAAGGTCTCCCCGCGGTAGAGGTCAGCTGTCGCATCCACGACGGTCACGATGTCCTCCCGGTCCGCGGCGTCGAACCGGCCGGCGATCCTCAGGCGTGTGAGCCACGCGGGAAGCGCTGCAGCGCCGTCGAGCAGGACGGCCGTCGCCGGGCACTGGAGGTCGGTCACGTCAGCGCTTCCGCCGCCGTCGCCCGTGCTCGTCCATCGCCCGCCGGCATGCCTGGCGCAGCTGGTCGGCCGACACCGCCCACGAGTAGGTGGCGGCCCGTGCCAGGCCCGCGCGGGACGCCTCGGCCCAGCGCCCGGGTTCCTCGAGGGAGCGCACGGCGGCCGCCACGGCGTGGGCATCGTCGGGGTCGACGAGAAGCGCGGCTGTGCCTCCGACCTCCCGGAAGATCGGGATGTCGCTCGCGATCACGGGTGTCCCGGTGTTCATCGCCTCGATGATAGGCAGCCCATAGCCTTCGGCCTTCGAAAGCGTCACGAGGGCGGTGGAGTCGTGGAGCAGGTCCTCGTACTCCGCGTCGGTCACGCCGTCATGGAAGACCACGCGGTCCGCCGTGGCGGCGAGCGCCGCCAGCTCGGCGCGGCGCTCGGGCGCGATGCGGCTGAGCAGGCGGAGCGTGGAGCCGGGCAGCAGCGCCATGGCCCGTACCAGCGTCTCGACGTTCTTGTAGGGCATGAAGGATCCCATGTAGAGCAGCGACGCCGACCGCGGCGCGTCGGGGTCGCGACGGCGCCCGGTGGGCTGCGGCGCGTTCCCGACGAGCAGCACGGGCCGGGACGTGAGCCGGTGCCGCTCGATGAGTCCTGCCGTGGTGGCGGAGATGGTGGCCACGACGTCGGCCCGGTTCAGCAGGAGGCGCTGCGGCCAGTAGGCGAGGTGGTAGAGCCGCCACAGCAGGCGCACGGGCAGCGGGAGGAACGACGGCGGCGTCGGGTTCTGGTAGTAGATGAGGTCGTGCAGGGTGAGGACGAGCGGGTACCGGCGGCCCCAGGAACCCATGGTCTGCATGGGACACACCACGACGTCGGGCCTCAGGCGGTTGATGCGGAGGGCGACGAAGAGCTCGGCGGGGGAGAGCGGGCTGGTGATCCGCACATGCGGGACGTCGGGCAGGAGCGCGAGCTGCCGAGGGTCGCTGATGAGCATCACGACGTCGTCCGTCCGGGCGAGGGCGGCGATCAGGCTGGCCCCGTAGCGGCTGATGCCGTCGTGGTGGTCGGTGCGCGTGAAGCGCGCGTCGAACAGGATCCTCATACGGGTGTTCTCTCCAGGAAGTCCTCGATCAGCCGTGCCGCCTCACGCGGTCTCTCGTAGTGCACGAGGTGCCCGACGTCGGCGAGGACGGCGAGCGTGGCGTCGGGTACGAGGGCGGCCAGGTCGCGCTGGCTCTGCACCGACCCGATGTCGTCCTGGTCGGCGGCGATGAGCAGCACGGGCATCGCGAGGTCGCGGGCGCGGTCCCGGACGGTGCCGGTGATGGAGGCCCGGAAGGCCTCGAGCACCACGCGGCGGCTCGCGAAGGAGCTGAAGTAGGCGTCGTGCTGGGCGTGGATCCAGCGGCGCAGGACCCTGTCCGTGGTCTTCGCCATGAACACGCTCATCCCCCGGACGATCAGCGGGTTGGCCAGCAGGGCATGTCCCGCAGGCTCGGGCAGGCGATCGGCGGCCATGTAGTAGCCCTCGGCGATGCGCGAGGCGAGCCGGCTCGGCCCCTCGAGGGCGGGCGCGCTGATGGGGTTCACCAGCACCAGGGTGTCGGCGAGCTCCGGTTCCCGTGCCGCGGCCTCCGCGGCGATGATCGAACCGAACGAGTGGCCGAGCAGCACGCGTGGCCCCGGGGCGAGGCGCCGCGCCACATCGCCGATGAAGCGTGCGTAGGTGGCGACGTCGTGGGTGCCCGGCAGCTCGCCGCCCTGGCCGAACCCCGGCAGGTCCGGCAGGAGCACGCGATGGCGGGGGAGTTCCTCGACGAACCGCAGCAGCCCGTGGTGGTCCCCCCGGAAGCCGTGCACCATGACGATCGTGGTGCCCGGGGACTCCCCTGCGCCGAGCGCGGGGTAGTCCCAGACCCGCTGCCGGGTGCCCTCCCAGGCGAGGGTCCGGACGATGCCCTCGCGCATCAGCCCACCCGGTCCGGGTGCGAGCCGAAGCGCTGGTCCCGGTCCAGGGCGTCGAGCGCGGCAAGGTGTCCGTCGCCGAGCTCGAACCCGAAGATGTCCAGGTTGGAGCCGATGCGCTCGGGGGAGCTCGCCTTCGGGATGGTCAGGATGCCGTGCTGCAGGTGCCAGCGGAGAATCACTTGGGCCGGGGTGCGCCCCAGCTCGGCGGCGATCGCCCCGATGACCGGGTCGCCGAGGACGTGGCCCCGCCCGAGCGGGCTCCAGGCCTGCGAGGCGATGCCGTGCAGGGCGTGGAAGGAGCGGAGCCCGCGCTGCTGGAGGTAGGGGTGCAGCTCGATCTGGTTGAGGACGGGCACGACGCCGGTCTCGCTGATCAGGCGCTCGAGGTGCGGCTGCTGGAAATTGGAGACGCCGATCGACCGGACCCTGCCCTCGGAGCGGAGCCGCACGAGAGCCCGCCACGTCTCGACGTACAGGTCCCTGGACGGGCAGGGCCAGTGGATGAGATAGAGGTCGAGCTGGTCCAGGTCCAGGAGGCCCATCGTCGTGTCGAAGGCGCGCAGCGTCGCGTCGAAGCCGTGGTCCTCGTTCCACACCTTGGAGGTGACGAACAGGTCCCTCCGGTCCCCGGTCTCGAGGTAGGCCCGGGCAGCGGCGCCGACTCCGGCCTCGTTCCCGTACAGGGAGGCCGTGTCGAGCAGCCGGTATCCGGCGGCCAGTGCCGTGGAGCAGAGGTCCGCGGTGTCCTCGGGCGGGACCTTGTACACGCCGTACCCGAGGACATCGATGGCGGTGCCGTCGGCGAGCGCGGCGCGGGGTACGGAGGTGCTCATGGGGGAACTCTACCGAGCGGGCGACGGTGGTCCGCTCTTCGGGGCCGCGCCGGGCTTGCCGGAGTCGTGCCGGAGTCGTGCCGGAGTCGTGCTGGAGCCGCCGGGCTCCCGCCGCGACGGTCCGGCACGGCCCGGCCTGACGCCGCTCCCGTGGATCCCGGGTTATCCTGCGGAGGAGTCAGTCAGCAGGACCACGGTGCATCTCCCGCGAGAAGCCCGGGCGCTCGCAGGCCCCGGGCGTCCGCCCGCGGCCTGGCCGGCACCGGTCCTCGCGACGACCGACGCATCGATGGCAGGGTCGCAGGGGCCCGGACGCTGCAGGGGGACACGATGTACGGAACCGGGCGCAAGCGCTTCCGGGCTGCGATGACGGCGGCGGCGAGTGTCCTTGTCGGCGCCCTGCTCCTCGCGACCACGTCCGACGGCGGCAGCCTCACCCCGTCGCCGACGACAGCGCCGACGGCGACGGCGCCGACGGCATCCCCTTCCTCTGCGCCGAGCGTCACGGCGACGGATACCCCGACGGATACCCCGACAGTGAACCCGACAGCGGCAACCAGTCAGCCGGAGCAGCCGGAGCGGCCCCAGCCGGCTGTGTCGGCGCCCCCGGGCGCCCCTGCGGCCCCTGCCGCAGTCCCTCCTGCTCCGTGCGTCGATCCCCTCCGAGGCCGGCAGGGCTTCGAGCTGCCGGACCCTGACCGTACGGCACTGCTGATCGGCGATTCGCAGTCCGGCGGTGCGGCCGGGGTTCCCGCCGACCGCACCTGGACCCACGCGGGGCTCCGGAGTGCGGGGTACGACGTCCGGTTCGTCGGAGCCGGTGGCACCGGGTTCGTGGCCGCCAATGCCGCCGGCGCAGCCAGCTACCCGACCGCCCTCGCGCAGGGGCAGTGGGTCCTGCCCTGCTCGGATCCCGCCCTGATCGTCGTCCAGGGGGGAGGGAACGACGCCGCCCAGGGCGCGACCGACGCGCAGATCACCGGCGGCGCCGGCGCCGTCGTCGACTCCCTCTCCCGCGCATATCCGTCATCGACCATCGTCCTCATCGGGACCCTGGCACGGGGAGCCGCCGACGGCGGTGGGCGACGTACCGCCGTGGACGGGGTGCTGCGCGCCTTCGCGGTGACCCGGCATCTCGCCTTCATCAGCCCGGGCGACTGGCTGACGCGTTACCAGGCGGGCACCCAGCTCGCCGACAGGGTCCATCTCACGCAGGCCGGCCATGACCGCCTGGCCGTCGTCCTGGGGACCGAGCTCGACGCCCTCCAGCTGACGCAGCCCGCCCTGGACCGCGCACACCAGCCACGACGCTTCGTCGTGCCCTGAGCGGTCCTGTCGCCGGATGGCGGGAGTCCCGCAGGCACCGTGATGCCGGTGATGCCGGTGCTACCGCAGGGAGATCCGGGGCGATGAGGGGTGATCCGCGGCTCAGCGCCGCACGAGCCCGAACCCGCTGGTCGCCGGTCTGCCGGCCGGGCCGTCCGTTGCGTCGGCCTGCTCGGCAGCGGCGAGTGCCGCTGCGCGGTCGGTGGCACGGGAGCAGGAGATGAGCACCCCGACGGCGGCGAGGAGGGCGATCATCGAGGACCCGCCGTAGGAGATGAAGGGCAGGGGCACGCCGATGACGGGGATCATCCCGGTGACGACGGCGATGTTCAGCACCGCCTGGCCGATGATCCACACCAGGATGCCGCCGCAGACGTAGGTGATGTACAGGTCGTCGGAGAGCTTCGAGATGCGGTAGATCGTGGAGGCCAGGACGGCGAAGAGCGCGATCACGAGCAGCGCCCCCATGAGTCCGAGTTCCTCGCCGAGCACGGCGAACACGAAGTCGTTGTGCGCCTCGGGGATCCAGTTGACCTTCAGCCGGCTCTGGCCGATCCCGACGCCGAACATGCCGCCGCCGGCCAGGCCGTAGAGGGCCTGGGCGCCCTGGTAGCCCAGCCCGTCCGCCATGCCGTCGGCGGTGGGGTGGAGCCAGGCGTCGATGCGCTGCATGCGGTTCTCGCTGGAGACGACGGCGAGGAAGGTCCCCACGACCCCGACGACGATGCCTCCGATGAACAGTTTCGGGCTGGCCCCGGCGAAGAAGAACAGTGCGACGGCGATGAGGGCGAGCACCATGGCGGTGCCGAGGTCCTTGCCCGCGACGACGAGGCAGATCCCGATCGCCGCCCCGGGAGCGACGGGGACGAACATGTGCTTGGCGTGACCGAGCAGTGCCGCCTTGCGGGCGAGGACCGCGCCTCCCCAGATGATCAGGCTGAGCTTGAGGAATTCGGAGGGCTGCGCCGTCAGGGAACCGACCTGGATCCAGTTCCGGTTGCCCTGCACCTCCACGCCGAGCGGGGTGAAGACCAGCAGGGACAGGCCGAAGGACCCGAACAGGATCAGCCAGGACAGTTTCCGGTAGGCGCGGAACGGGATGAACGCGCACACGAGGAGGGCGGCCCCGCCGATGACCGCCCACATGAGCTGCTTGACGAACGTGTCGTAGGGGGAGGCGCCCGCCGCCACGAGTTCGACCGAGGACGCGGAGAGCACCATCATCAGCCCGATGGCGACCAGCGCGAACGTCGTGGTGATCAGCAGGTTCCGGGCGTTCCGGTTCGAGTGCGGGCCCTGCGCCGTGATGCGCGCGCGGAGGTGCTGCCAGCGGGAGGCGTCCAGGGGCTCCGGGTCAGTGTGGGATCGGCCGGTGGTGGTGGTCATGAGGGGTCCTAGGGGCAGAGGCCGGGGCGTGGGATCGGAGGGCGAGGGCGCCGCTCGTCCCGTGCGTCTCCCCGACCGTCCGACGCTATGCGATGCGCCGGTGCCCGCCTGCCCGCCGCGCCCGACGCTGCCGGATCCTTGCACGATGCTGCGTCGGCGGGACTCAGATCCAGGGTCGGCGGTGCGGCTGTCCTGCGGTGAGGTCGAGGCGCCGTCCTGTCCACGTGCGTCGGAGCCACCGGTCGTGCGAGGCGACGAGCACGGCGCCCGGGTAGTCGGGGAGCGCGGCTTCGAGCTGTGTCGCCAGCAGCAGGGACAGGTGGTTGGTCGGTTCATCGAGCAGCAGCAGGTCGGGCGGGCTGGCGAGCAGCACGGCAAGGGCGAGCCGTCGCTGCTGGCCGACGCTCAGCGCGTCCACGGGCCGGTTCTCGTCCCGCGGTGGGATGAGGCCGAAGGTGGGCAGGGGAACGAGACCGGCCCGCTCCGGCCCCACGAGGTCCTCGTAGGCCTGGCGTGCACTCCGCTCCGCGCCACGCCCGAACGGATCCGGGAGGTCGACGTCCTGCGCGAGGAGCCCCAGACGCAGTGAGGGGGCTCGTGCGACGGCCCCCGAGGTCGGGTCGAGGCGCCCGGCCGCGAGGTGCAGGAGGGTCGACTTCCCGGAACCGTTGGGACCGGTGATCAGCCACTTCTCACCGGGGGCCACGGTGAGCGATGTGGCTGCCAGGCGGTCCGCGACGGCGGCATCCGTGACGACGAGTGCCGGAGTGCTGCCGCCCCGTGCGGCCGAGGGCGTACCCGCGGCCGTGAGGCCCTGGAAGCGCAGCTCGTCGGGTGGCCGGCGGATCTGCCGTTCCTCCAGCCGCTCGAGCCGGGATGCGGCATCGTTGACGCGCCGGGCGACGGTCCTGGCGTTCCGGTCGGCGTAGAACTTCGCGGCGCCCCGGACCTCCGAGCGCGGGGACCAGTCCTCGTGCCCCACTACGTAGGTGCCCGGGGCGGCAGCGCGCAGGCGTCGCAGGTGTGCCTGTTCCGCGCGGTACTGGTGCTCCCAGCGCCCGCGTGCATCGAGGCGGGCGTGGAGGTAGTCGGTGTAGGTGCCCGTGAAGCGTACGACCCCGATCCCGGTCCCGTCGCCGTCGCCCACCAGGGCACCGGCGACCGCCTGCGGCAGCGGGGCCGGGTCGAGGTCCAGCAGGGACGTCGCCGTGTCGTCGAGGAACGCGCGGTCATGGCTCGCGATCAGCACCGGCCCGGGCCAGTCGCCGAGGAGGTCGCGCAGGTAGCGCGCCGCCTCGTCGTCGAGGTGGTTCGTCGGTTCGTCCAGCAGGAGCACATCGGGGGCGCTGAGCAGCAGCCAGGCGAGCGAGAGGCGGGAGCGCTGCCCTCCGGACAGCCTGCCGGTGGGCCGCGCCGCCGGCAGGTCGGCGAGGCCGAGACCCGAGAGCACGGCACGGATGCGGGTATCGACGGTCCACGCCCCGAGGTGGTCCGCGGCCTCGAGGGCCGCCGCGAAGGCGGCCGCCGCGGCGCCGTCCTCGGCTGCGCCGGCAAGCGCTTCTCCCGCCGCGCCGACAGCGGCGGCCGCCGCGCGTTGCGGGGCGACGGCGGACTCGATCGCCTCCGCGATCGTCGACGCCGCTGCGAACGGCGGTTCCTGCTGCAGCAGGCCGATCCGGGCCCGCCCGCCGGGGGCCGTCGCGGTGACCGTGCCGCCGTCGGGCTCCAGTGCACCCGCGACGATGCGCAGCAGCGTGGTCTTGCCGGATCCATTGCCGCCGATCACGCCGGTGCGCTCGGCGGCGACCGTGAACGAGACATTGCTCAGGACCCGTCGGGTACCGAACGTCCTGGAGAGGCCGTCGACGCGCAGGTGCGCTGCGGGATGGCCTGGGGTGGGAGTGGTCATCGGGATCCTCGGGCTCGGTCGAACCCCTGCCGGGCAGCTGCCACGGGCGCAGGAGGGAAGCGAGGATCAGATGAGCACGGGTCGAGTATAGCCGGGAGCCCGCGAACGGCGCTGCCCATGTGCCGCGATCCGCCGGGGCTGCGGCACCCGCCGCCGCGGGGGACGCCCGGCCGCCGCCGCGGGGGACGCCCGGTGTCGGTCCCTAGGCGTAGACGAGTCGCTGGGCCGATCCCTCATCGAGGATCAGGTCGGTCGCGAGGCCCGCCGCGAGCGCGCCCCGCAGCCCGTGGATCTTGGACTCGCCCGAGACCACGCAGATACGACGGCGGACCTTCCGCAGCTCGTCGAGGTCCGGTCCCGTGCTGCGCCGGTTCAGCATCACGTCCCGGTGCGAGCCGTCCGCCCGGAAGAACATGGTGGCGACGTCGCCGACCACGGCGTCCGCCTCCAGCGCCTCGAGGTCGTCGCCGTCGAGGTAGCCACCGCTGTACACGTGGCTGGGGATGCCCGAGCCGATGGAGCCCACACCGAAGATCGCCATCGTCATGCGGCGCTGCAGGTCGAGGATGCGCCGCACGCTGCGTTCCTCCCACATGGCGGTCTTGGTCCCGGCGTGGTCGAAGAACGCGGGGACCGGGAACTGCTCCACGCGCGCGCCGTAGGCCTGGCCGAAGCGGCGCAGGATCTCGCTCGCGTACGTGATGCCGGTGGTCTGCGTGTTGCCGGCGCCGTTGAGCTGCACGATCGTGCTGTCGTGGGTCTGCTTCCGCGTCAGGTGGTGGCTGACCGCGCTCAGGGTGGAGCCCCAGGCAACGCCGATGATCGCGTTGGAGTCCACGAGCGGCCCGATCGTCCGGGCGGCCTGGATCGCGACGCGGTCGAGCACATCCGAATCGCTGACCGAATCGGCCACGGGCACCACGTGCGCCTCGACCCCGAACCGGCGGCGGATGTGCTGTTCGAGGGCGGGTGCCCGCTCGGACGGGTTGTTGACCTGGATCTGCACGAGGCCGGTCTCCCGGGCCATGGACAGCAGGCGGGAGACCGTGGAGCGCGAGGTCCGCAGCTCCCGCGCGATCGCGTCCATGGTCAGGTCCTGCAGGTAGTACATCTGGGCCGCCCGCAGGGCATCCCTCGACCGGTTGCCGTGGGGTTGTTCGCCGGCCGTCCCGTCGACGGCCGGGCTACCACTCATCGTCGTCATTCCGCCAGTCTGAACCTCTCCTGCACGTTTGTGCAATGCGGTTGACTGCTATTCCCAGTCCTCGAAGAATGAGAGGTGCAGCACCCCTTCCAGACATAGACGTTACGGAGTAGTACCTTGAGCATTCCAGTCGACCGGATCAACGGTGAAGGCACGACAACTTCGACCCGCACCGTGGTGCAGAAGCTCAGGGACAAGCCCCGGGCGTCCGTGCTCATCATCGGCGGCGGCATCAACGGGGTCGGCACGTTCCGCGACCTCGCACTGCAGGGCGTCGACGTCGCCCTGGTCGAGCGCGGCGACTACTGCCAGGGCGCGTCGGGCGCGTCCTCGCACATGATCCACGGTGGTATCCGCTACCTGGAGAACGGCGAGTTCCGCCTCGTCCGCGAATCGGTCATCGAGCGCAACGCCCTCATGAAGATCGCCCCCCACTACGTGAAGCCGCTCCAGACCACCATCCCGATCTACACGACGTTCTCGGGCATCCTCTCCGCCCCCCTGCGCTTCCTCACGCACAAGCAGGGCAAGCAGGTGGAGCGCGGCGCCGTGCTCATCAAGGCCGGCCTCACCATGTACGACTTCTTCTCGCGCGACGGCGGCAACGTGCCCCGGCACTCCTTCGTGGGCCGCAAGAAGGCGCTCGCCGCCATGCCCGACGTCCGCAAGGACATCAAGTGGGCGGCCACCTACTTCGACGCCTCGGTGCACAACCCCGAACGCCTCACCCTCGACGTCCTCCGCGACGGCCAGGTGATCAACCCCGGCGCCCGTGCGGCCAACTACGTCAGCGCCATCGGTACCGGTGAGGACGGCGTGCTGCTGCGCGACGAGCTCACGGGGGAGACCTTCACCTTCGAGGCAGACGTCATCGTCAACGCCACGGGTGCCTGGACCGACAACACCAACGCGGTGCTCGGCACGGATACGCGCTTCATGGGCGGTACCAAGGGATCGCACATCGTCCTGGACCACCCGGAGCTGCTCAAGGCGTGCAACGGCACGGAGATCTTCTTCGAGCACGTCGACGGCCGGATCGTCCTCATCTACCCCATGGGGGACCGCGTCCTGGTCGGCACCACCGACATCGACGTGGACATCAACGAGCAGGCGGTCTGCACTGACGAGGAGATCGACTACTTCTTCGAGCTGATCGGGCACGTGTTCCCGGACATCGAGGTGACGCAGGACCACATCGTCTACAGCTTCTCCGGTGTACGGCCCCTGCCCCGCCACGACGACACCCAGCCGGGCTTCGTCTCGCGCGACTACCGCATCGAGAAGCGCGAGGAGACGATGGGCGGGCGGCCCGTCACGACGCTCAGTCTCGTGGGCGGCAAGTGGACCACCTTCCGCGCCCTGTCCGAGCACCTGACCAACGACACGCTCGCCGCACTGGGCGCACCGCGCAAGGCGTCGACGGCGGGTGTCGCCATCGGCGGCGGCCAGGACTTCCCGACCGACGCGGCCGCCGAGCGTGCCTGGATCAAGCAGGCCGTCCGACCCGGCGTCGACGAGGCGCGCGTGGAGGTGCTGCTCACCCGGTACGGGACACGCGCGACGGATGTCATCGAATACCTTGCCGAAGGGCCCGACAGGCTGTTCAATTCCACGAAGGAGCTGAGCACGCGAGAGCTCGCCTACATGGTGGAGCACGAGCAGGTCGGCCACCTGATCGACGTCCTGATCCGCCGTACATCGCTTGCCTTCCGCGGACTCGTCACCGGGGAACTGCTCGCCGAGCTCGCCGAGACCCTCGCCCCGTTGCTGGGATGGGATGCTGCGCGGTCCGCAGCGGAGATCAAGCTCGCCGAGAAGGTCCTCGCCGAGGCGCATCGCGTGCACGTCAAGAGCCTGACCGCCTAGCGGCTTCCGCCGCGACGGGGTCGAACCACTGCCGTAGGCAGTGGCGCAGTGCCAACGGCAGTGGTTGCCGGGGGGAATCAACGGGTGCCGTCGAGGCGGCGGCACCCGTTAATAAATGAATAGATTGAGGAGTCAACGATGTCTCTGGAAGTATTTGTAGCCGAAACTTTCGGCACAATGCTGCTGCTGTTGCTCGGTACGGGCGTGGTCGCGAATGTCGCGCTCGCCAGGACCAAGGGCAATAACGGCGGCTTTCTCATGGTCAACTTCGGGTGGGGTCTCGCCGTCTTCGCAGGCGTCTACGTGTCAGCCCTGTCCGGTGCCCACCTCAACTTCGCCGTCACGATGGGGTTGCTGTTCAACGGAGACGCGGCCGAATACGCGCCCGGCGTCGACAAGACCTTCGCCACCACGCTGGCTTACCTCGCAGCACAGATGATCGGCTCCATCCTCGGTGCCGTCCTCTGCTGGCTCTCCTACAAGCAGCACTTCGATGAGGAGCCCGACCCCGCCAACAAGCTCGGCGTCTTCGCCACCGGCCCGGCCATCCGTTCGTACGGGTGGAACCTCGTGACCGAGATCATCGCCACGTTCGTGCTCGTCCTGGTCATCCTGTCCTTCGGCAACACGCCGTCGGGCCTCGGGCCCCTCGCCGTCGCGCTGCTCGTCGTCGGCCTCGGTGCGTCGCTCGGTGGACCGACCGGATACGCCATCAACCCGAACCGCGACCTCGGCCCCCGCATCGCGCACGCCTTCCTCCCGATCAAGGGCAAGGGCGGCAGCGACTGGGGCTACGCGTGGGTGCCCATCGTCGGCCCCATCATCGGTGGCGCGCTCGCGGGCATCGTCATCCAGTTCATCTCGTTCCCGGCCGCAGCCTAGGCAGCACCCCGTAGGGCGGCGCGTCGCCGCGCCCTCCTCCACGTCGTCATCCAATGAAGGAGTAAGACATGTCGCAGCAGTACGTCATCGCCATCGACCAGGGCACCACCTCCAGCAGGGCCATCATCTTCGACCACAAGGGCGACATCGTGTCCTCCGGTCAGAAGGAGCACGAGCAGATCTTCCCCAGGGCAGGCTGGGTGGAGCACGATCCCGCCGAGATCTGGACCAACACGCGCGAGGTGATCGGCACCGCGCTGTCCAAGGCGAACCTCACCCGCCACGACATCGCCGCCGTCGGCATCACGAACCAGCGTGAGACCGCCGTCGTCTGGGACAAGACGACGGGCAAAGCGGTCTACAACGCCATCGTGTGGCAGGACACCCGAACCCAGAACATCGTGGACGACCTCGCGAAGGACGGCGGCGTCGAGCGCTACAAGGCGAAGGTCGGCCTCCCGCTGGCCACCTACTTCTCCGGGACCAAGATCAAGTGGATCCTCGACAACGTCGACGGAGCACGCGAGAAGGCGGAGGCCGGTGACCTCCTGTTCGGCAACACCGACTCCTGGGTCACGTGGAACCTCACGGGCGGCACCGACGGCGGCGTGCACATCACCGACGTCACCAACGCCTCGCGCACGCTGTTCATGGACCTGGAGACCCTCACCTGGGACGAGTCGATCCTCGCCGACTTCGGCGTCCCCGCATCGATGATGCCCGCGATCAAGTCGTCCTCCGAGGTCTACGGCACCGTGCACACCTCGCAGCTGCTCCGTGAGACGCCGGTCGCCGGGATCCTGGGCGATCAGCAGGCAGCGACCTTCGGTCAGGCCGCGTTCGAGAAGGGCGGCGCCAAGAACACGTACGGCACCGGCAACTTCATGATCGTGAACACGGGCGAGGAGATCGTCCACTCGAAGAACGGCCTGCTCACCACGGTCTGCTACCGGCTCGGGGACGCGAAGCCGGTCTACGCGCTGGAGGGCTCGATCGCCGTCACCGGTTCGCTCGTGCAGTGGCTCCGTGACAACCTCGGCATCATCAAGACCGCGCCCGAGGTCGAGCAGCTCGCCACGACGGTGGAGGACAACGGCGGCGTGTACATCGTCCCCGCGTTCTCCGGTCTGTTCGCACCGTACTGGCGCTCCGACGCCCGCGGGGCGATCGTCGGCCTGACCCGCTTCGTGAACAAGGGCCACATCGCCCGCGCGGCACTGGAGGCCACGGCGTTCCAGACCCGCGAGGTGCTGGACGCGGCCAACGCCGATTCCGGTGTCAACATGGAGGACCTCAGGGTCGACGGCGGCATGGTCGCCAACGACGCCCTCATGCAGTTCCAGGCGGACATCCTCGGGATCCCGGTCATCCGGCCGAAGGTCACGGAGACCACGGCGCTCGGTGCCGCGTACGCCGCGGGACTCGCCGTCGGTTTCTGGAAGGACACCGACGAACTCGCGACCAACTGGGCCGAGGACAAGCGCTGGAACCCGTCCATGGACGACGCCGAGCGCGACCGCCAGCTGCGCCTGTGGAAGAAGGCCGTCACGAAGACCTTCGACTGGGTCGACGAGGACGTCAGCTAGCACCGGCGGCAGGAGCCCCCGGCACCACCGCACAGCGCCCGGTCCGTCTCCCGACGGGCCGGGCGCCGTCGTCGGTCCCGCACCGGCCCATTGGCCCGCACTGCTAAAGTGGACGCATGCCCCGGAACCTCCTGCTTACCTAGCCGCACGGTATCGACCGTGCGGCGGCCCCTCCTGCGTGAGGGGCTTTTGTGTGTCCGGCGCAGGATGCGCCGGAGGACGCAGCAGAAGATCCACCCGTTCCACCAGGAACCGGCAGGTTCCACCAGGTTCCACCGACAGGACAGGTCACACAGTGAGCACCAACCCCGAGGTCGCCCAGCCGGACGAGAACACCTACGACGTCGCCGCCATCGAGGCACGCTGGCCGGCGGTCTGGGACGAGCTCCAGGCGTTCGCCCCGGCGGACGACGGCACGCGCGAACGGCGCTACGTGCTCGACATGTTCCCCTACCCCTCCGGTGACCTCCATATGGGGCACGCGGAGGCCTTCGCCATGGGCGACGTCGCCGCACGGTACTACCGGCAGAAGGGCTTCGACGTCCTGCACCCGATCGGCTGGGACTCCTTCGGCCTGCCGGCGGAGAACGCCGCCATCAAGCGCAACGCACACCCGGCGGAGTGGACGTACGCGAACATCGAGACGCAGGCCCACTCGTTCAAGCGCTATGCCATCAGCGCGGACTGGGAGCGCCGCCTGCACACCTCGGACCCCGAGTACTACCGCTGGACGCAGTGGCTGTTCGTCCGGTTCTTCCAGAAGGGCCTCGCCTACCGCCGCAACTCGCCGGTGAACTGGTGCCCGAAGGACCAGACCGTCCTGGCCAACGAGCAGGTCATCAACGGCGCCTGCGACCGCTGCGGGACCATGGTCACCAAGAAGAACCTCAACCAGTGGTACTTCAGGATCACGGACTACGCCGACCGCCTGCTCGACGACATGGAGCAGCTGAAGGGCCACTGGCCCGAGCGCGTGCTCGCCATGCAGCGCAACTGGATCGGCCGCTCCGAGGGAGCGCACGTGCGCTTCCGCATCGAGGCCGACGCGGACCAGCCGGCGTCGGACGTCGCGGTCTTCACGACGCGTCCCGACACGCTGTACGGGGCGACGTTCTTCGTCGTCGCGGCCGACGCGGACCTCGCCCTCGAGCTGGTCACGCCCGACCGCCGAGCCGCCCTGGAGGAGTACCGGGAGCAGGTCAAGGGCCTGTCCGAGATCGAGCGGCAGGCCACCGAGCGGGAGAAGACGGGCATCTTCACCGGCCGCTACGCCGTCAACCCCCTCAACGGGGAGAAGCTGCCGGTCTGGGCCGCGGACTACGTCCTGGCCGACTACGGGACCGGTGCCATCATGGCCGTGCCCGCGCACGACCAGCGCGACCTCGACTTCGCCCGCGCCTTCGACCTGCCGGTGCGCACCGTCGTCGACACCGGAGCGGAGGACGCGGCCGTCACCGGTGTGGCGACCACGGGCGAGGGGACCCTCGTGAACTCCGGCGAACTGACCGGGCTGGACAAGCCGGCCGCCATCCGGCGCGCCGTCCAGCTCATCGAGGAGCAGGGCACCGGGGAGCACACCGTCAACTACCGCCTCCGCGACTGGCTGCTGTCCCGCCAGCGCTTCTGGGGTACGCCCATCCCGATCATCCACTGCCCGTCCTGCGGGGAGGTCCCGGTACCGGACGACCAGCTGCCCGTCACGCTGCCCGAGGGGCTGCGCGGCGAGTCCCTGGCGCCCAAGGGCACCTCGCCGCTGGCCGCGGTCGAGGAGTGGGTCAACGTCTCCTGCCCGTCGTGCGGCGGCGCCGCGAAGCGCGACACCGACACCATGGACACCTTCGTCGACTCGTCCTGGTACTACCTCCGTTTCGTGGACCCGCACCTGGACACGGCGCCGTTCGACACCGAGGCCGTCAACCGCTGGCTGCCGGTCGGCCAGTACGTGGGCGGGGTGGAGCACGCCATCCTGCACCTGCTGTACAGCAGGTTCTTCACGAAGGTCCTGTACGACCTGGGGATGGTCGGCTTCACCGAGCCCTTCAGCGCGCTGCTGAACCAGGGCCAGGTCCTCAATGGTGGCAAGGCGATGAGCAAGTCGCTCGGCAACGGCGTGGACCTGGGCGAGCAGCTGGACCGCTACGGCGTG
This sequence comes from Arthrobacter sp. Soc17.1.1.1, assembly GCF_036867195.1. Lineage (NCBI taxonomy): Bacteria > Bacillati > Actinomycetota > Actinomycetes > Micrococcales > Micrococcaceae > Arthrobacter > Arthrobacter sp. Soc17.1.1.1. The sequence goes on along the minus strand of NZ_JBAJII010000001.1, from coordinate 2,052,265 downwards.
GACGCCGTGCGCCTCACCATGGTGTTCGCGTCGCCGCCCGAGGACGACGTCGACTGGGCGGACGTCTCGCCGTCGGGCTCCGCGAAGTTCCTGGCGCGTGCCTGGCGGCTCGGCAACGACGTGACGAGTGCGGTCGGAGCCGATCCGGCCTCGGGTGACCGGGCCCTCCGGTCGGTCACGCACCGGACGGTCGCCGAGGCCGCCGAGCTCATGGAGGCCAACAAGTTCAACGTGGTGATCGCCAAGCTGATGGAACTCGTCAACGCGACGCGGAAGGCCATCGACTCCGGTGCCGGCGGTGCGGACCCCGCCGTCCGGGAGGCCACCGAGGCCGTCGCCATCCTCCTCAGCCTCTTCGCGCCCTACACGGCGGAGGACCTGTGGAACCGGCTGGGACACGAGGCCACGGTCGCCACCGCGGGCTGGCCCACCGTTGATCCCGCCCTGCTCACGCAGGAGACCGTCGTCGCCGTCGTCCAGGTGCAGGGCAAGGTGCGTGACCGCCTGACGGTGTCCCCGGACATCGCCGAGGACGAGCTGCGCGAGCTCGCACTGGCCAGCGACCAGGTGCAGCGCGTACTAGACGGCCGCGGTATCCGCACGGTGATCGTGCGGGCGCCGAAGCTGGTCAACATCGTGCCGGCCTGATGGACGAGGACGGGGCGGCCGTACGCGCGGGAGAGCTCCCGTGCGCATAGCCGTCGTCACCGATTCGGCCGCCGGCTTCGCTCCCGGGTGGTGCGAAGCCGGCGGGCCCGCCGAGGGTGTGCACGTGGTCGCCATGCCGGTCCTCGTGGGGGACGAGATCCTGACCGGCGAGCACGACGACGTCACCGCGCCGCTCATGCTCGCCCTCGCCGCCGGGTCCCACGTGCGCACCTCCAGACCGTCACCCGGCCAGTTCGAGCGCGTCTACGGCCAGCTGGCCGAGGAGGGCTACGACGGGATCGTGTCCGTGCACCTGTCCGGACTGCTGTCCGGCACGGTCGAGGCGGCACGCCTGGCGGCGTCACGGGCGGCCATCCCGGTCGAGGTGATCGACACCCGGACCGCCGGGATGGCCCAGGGCCGTGCGGCCCTCGCGGCCCTCGCGACAGCCGCTTCGGGCGGCGATCTGCAGGCCTCCGCCGCGGCTGCGGCCATCGCGGCCCGCAGCTCCAGCCTCTACTTCTACGTCCCGAGCCTCGAGCAGCTGCGCCGCGGCGGCAGGATCACCGCCGCTGCCGCGTGGCTCGGCACCCTGCTGTCCGTCCGGGTGATCCTGCGGGTGCAGGGCGGGCGGCTGGTGCCGCTCGAGCGGATGCGGTCGGCTGCCCGCGGGATGCAGCGGCTCCAGGAACTCGTCGAGGCCGACGTGGCCGACCGGACGAGCGGCGTCCACCTCACGGTCCACCATTTCGGTAACGAGGACGAGGCGGAGGCCCTTGCGGACCGGCTGCAGATCATGGCCGGCTCGGGCCGCGTGTCGACGGCGCCGTGCCCCTCGGTGCTGGCCGCGCACGCAGGGCTCGGCGTCGTGGCCGTCACCGTCAGCCCCGGATGACCGTTTGCACGGGATGATCGTCCGCGCGGGATGATCTGGCAGCCGGATGACCGTCGGCGCGAGGTGATCGTGCGGGCGGGCGGGATGTCCACATAGCGCCCGTGCCGGGCCGGCGGCGGATTCGCGGCTCCTAGCGTGGCGGCATGGGAAAGCACCGATGGCCGACAGCCGGGACCGCGTGGGCGCCGCCACTCCGCGCACCCGACTCCGTGCCGTTCGATGAAGGTTCGTCCCGCGCCCGGCCACCCGGTGGATCCGCGGACCAGGACGCCCGCCGTGCAGGGTACGAGGAGCACGAGGAGCACGAGGAGCACGAGGAGCACGAGGAGCACGAGGAGTACGCGGACCGCGATGCCGCGGGGCTCGCGGAGGACCCCGCGGGCCATGACGGTGCCTATGACGCTGACGGTGCCTATGACGCTGACGCTGCCTATGGCGCTGCCTATGACACTGAAACTGACACTGACGCTGACGCTGACGGCGCCTATGACGCTGCCGACGACGATGCCAGTGACGGCAGGGCGTCCCTCCGGGCGGAAGGACCGCGGCGGACGGTGGCCCCGCGCGGCCTCGCCGGGCGGCAACCGCGGACTCCGCCGGAATCCCGGACACCGCCGGAAGCCCGGACGCCGCCGGAGGCCCGGGCGATGCAGTGGCGGGTGGCGCGTTCGGCGGCGCTCGTTTTCCTCGGCGTGGCCCTGGCCGTCGGGGCCGTGCTCTTCCTCGTGCGCAGTTCGGAACCGTCGGCGGCCGCCGTCTCGGTACAGCTGGACGCCGCGGAGGAGTCCGCGCCGCTCGGGCGACCGGAGGGCGGCGGCCCCGGCGCGCCCACGGATCGCGCGTCGGGTGACGGCGCTGCACCCCAGGAGGCCGGGGGTGGGACCTCCACCGACGGGGACGCTTCGGAGGCAGTGTCCCCCGGAGGCGACGCCTCGCGGGACGTGGCACCGCGAACGTCATCGGACGCGCCCGCGAACGGTGCACCCGCCGGCGGGACGGTCGTCGTGTACGTGACGGGGGCCGTGGCATCGCCCGGCGTCGTCACGGTGCCCGTCGGGACGCGCCTGTTCGAGGTCGTCGAGCAGGCCGGCGGTGCGCTTCCCGGGGCGGACCTCGAAGGCATCAACCTCGCGGCCACGCCCTCCGACGGGCAGCACGTGCACCTCCTGGCCGTGGGCGAGGAGCCGAGGCCCGACCAGCCCCGACCGGAGTCGTCCGGCACAGGACGCGTGCCGGGTGCGGCATCCGGCGGGGTGCCCGGGGGAGCTACGGATGCCATCGGGGGGAGCACTGGTCCGGCCGGGGTCCTCGACATCAACACCGCCTCCCTCGCGGAGATCGAGTCCCTTCCGCGCGTCGGACCGGTGCTGGGACAGCGGATCATCGACTGGCGGGACGAGCACGGCCCCTTCGTGCAGACGTCGGACATCGACGCCGTTCCCGGGATCGGACCGGCGCTGCTCGAAGGGATCCTCCCCCTCATCGTGGCGCGGTGAGGGACATGAGGGGGACCTCGAGCCCTGCCGGTCACGGGGTATCAGCAGGCCGGCGGCGGTCAGCGGGCGGTCCCCGCGAGAGCCGTCCCGTGCAAGTCCCGCTGCGACGGGACCTGCGCCTCCTACCTTCGGCGGCCGCCGCGTGGGCCGCTGCAGGCGCCGCGATCCACGGAGGGGCCTCGGCGGTGACGACGGCAGGGCTGGTCGCAGCTGCGGCCGCCCTGCTCCTGGCCTGCCTGATCCTCCTCGTGCCCCCGCGACCCCGCCGTGGGTGGAGGCTGCTGCCCGCTCAGGCCCTGCCGCCCGCAGCGGCCGTGGCACTGGTCCTGCTCGCCGCCGGAGGGAGCCTCGTCCGCATGGCGGCCGGCCCGGTGGACGACGCCGTCCGTGAGGGTACCGTGTTCACCGCCGTGCTCCGCATCACCGGGGAGCCGTCGACACTGCCGGCAGGCCCCTACGGTGGAGGGACCAGGTACCTCGTCGATGCGGACGTGATCGGCGGGGTCCTGCACGGCAGGGCCTTCGCCTCCGCCACCCCGGTGGTGGTCCTCGGGTCGGGTTCCTGGGGAGCTGTTGGCACAGGAGACGTCGCGCGGGTGCTCGGTACCGCGAATCCGGCCGATCGGGTCGGCCGGGCGACCGCCGTCTTCCTGCCGGCGAGTACGCCCACCATCGAGGGTGCCCGAGGATGGCTCGCCTCCACCTCTGATCTTCGGTCGGGGTTCCGGGACCTGGCGTCGCGCGACGACCGCGACGGCGGCCTGCTCCCGGGCATGGCACTCGGCGACAGGACCGGGCTCGAGCCCGCCCTCGCGGCGGACATGAAGACCACGGGCATGACGCACCTCACCGCGGTGAGCGGCGCCAACTGCTCCTACGTGGTCGCGTTCACCTTCCTCGGGCTGCGGTCGGCCCGCCTTCCCCGCCTTCCGGCGGCGATCGGCGCGGTCGTGGCCCTCGTGTGCTTCGTGCTGCTGGTGCGGCCGGAACCGAGCGTGCTCCGGGCAGCGGTGATGGGCGGGATCGGCGTGGCCGCCGTCCTCTCCGGGCGGGGCCGGGTGTCCCTGACCCTCCTGCTGCTGTCCATCATCATCCTGCTCGCCGCCGATCCCTGGCTCGCGGTGTCCTTCGCGTTCACGCTCTCCGTGGCGGCGACCCTCGGACTCGTCACCGTCGGCCCGGCGATGGTGGAGGCCTTCGAGCGGGTGGTGCCCCGGCTTCTGGCGCAACTGCTGGCCATCCCCCTGACGGCGCAGCTCTTCTGCACGCCCGTCCTCGTCCTGATCCAGCCCTCTCTCCCCGTCTACTCGCTGCCGGCCAACATCCTGGCCTCGCCGGTGGTCCCGGCGATCACCCTGCTGGGGATGGCGGCGGTGCTCACGCTGGTCGGTGCCCCGATCCTGGCTCCGCCACTGGTGGCCGCCGCTCAGATGGGCACGCGGTGGGTCGCGGGCGTCGCGGAGACCCTGGCCGATGCGCCGTCGGCGTCGCTGCCGTGGGTGCCGGGCGTGCCGGGGGCGGTGATCGCGAGCCTGGTGTCCGCGGCGCTCGTGCTGCTCATCCGCCGGGATGCCGTCGTCGCCCGGTGGCGACGCCGAGGCGGACGAGCCGGCATCACCCGCCCGGGTCCCGAGGACCCGCCGTCGAGCGGGCCCGGTCGTGAGCGAGGCCGGGACCGGTGCCGGCACCGGAGCCGGCGCCGGGCCGTGCTGCTCGCCGCTGTCCTCGGCTGCCTGCTGGGTCTGGCCGCGGCCTCGGTGCTCGCCGGGCGTGTCGGTGCACCGCAGGCACGCTCCTGGGTCCTCGCGATGTGCGACGTCGGCCAGGGCGACGCCGTCGTGGTGAGGACGACGCCGGGTCACGCGCTCGTCGTCGATGCGGGACCGGATCCCGAGGCGATGGACCGCTGCCTGGACGCCCTGCGCGTCGAGGTGATCGATGCACTGGTCATCACGCATCTCCACGAGGACCACTACGGCGGCATCGGGGGCGCGGTCCGGGGGAGGACCCTGACCGCGCTCTACTTCTCCACGGGGGAGGACCGGCTGCCGGCCCAGGTGGAGGACGCAGCGACGGCGGGCGGGGTGCGCGCCGAGCGACTGGACAGTGCGTCGACGCTCGACCTCGCCCCGCTGCACGTCGACGTCCTGTGGCCCAGGGAGGACGAGGTGCTCCTGGAGGAGAACAACGCGAGCGCGGTGCTCGCGGTCACCGCGCACACACCCCGTGGCCCGCTGACGATCCTGCTCATGGGCGATCTGGAGGAGGACGCGGCGGCGGCGCTGCTGTCAGGCCTGCCCTCGCTGGGCACGGACGGCGTGGAGGTCCTCAAGGTCGCCCATCACGGAGCCAGGAACGGGGGTACTGCGCTGCTGGAGGCCGTGCATCCGCGCCTGGCACTCATCTCGGTGGGGGAGGGCAACGACTACGGTCATCCCCACCCGAGCATTTTGGGCGCACTCGACCGCACCCGGACCGCCACCGCCCGCACGGACCAGCTGGGCACCTTCCTCGTCGACGTCGTGGGCAGCGCCCTCGAGGTCAGGCCACTGCGGTGAGGCCGCTGCGTCAGGGCGTGCTGCGGCTTTGAGGCGCCGCGGGGCCATGACAGAGTAGGGGTGCATCTGACGGAAGGAAGCCCGCCCCGTGGCAACAAGATCCCCGGCCGGCCGCACCAGCGGCCCGAGTCCTGCGTCCGCATCGTGGCGGGACGTCAAGCCGGCCGCCGTCGTCCTGCTGTCGGGGCCCGAGGACTACCTCGCGGCGAAGGCGGCCGAATCGATCCGCGGCCAGGTCCGTGCAGCGCAGCCCGACGCCGAACTTGTCCGCTTCGACGCCGGGTCCTACGAGGCCGGTACGCTGCTCATGCACGCGAGCCCGTCCCTCTTCGGTGACTGGAAGATCATCGAGGCAGCGGGACTGGCGCAGATGAACGACGCCTTCCTGATCGACACGATCGCCTACCTCACCGACCCGGCACCCGACGTCGTCCTGGTGATGCGCCATTCCGGCGGGAACCGCGGGAAGAAGCTGCTGGACGCCGTCAAGGCGGCGAAAGCGACCATCGTGGACTGCCAGCCACTGAAGAAGGACGGCGAGAAGGCCGAGTTCGTCACCACCGAGTTCCGCCTCGCGCGACGGCGCATCGACGCCGACGCGGTGCGTGCGCTCGTCGCCGCGGTCGGTTCGCAGCTTCCGGAACTGGCGGCGGCATGTCAGCAGCTGATGGCCGACACCGCGGGCGACGTCTCCGTCGAGACGGTCGAGAAGTACTACGGGGGGCGTGTCGAGGCGACGGGCTTCAAGGTCGCCGACGCGGCCCTCGCCGGACGCACCGCGCAGGCGCTGTCGATGCTGCGCCACGCCCTCGCGACGGGCGCCGACCCCGTGCCCATCGTCGCAGCGCTCGCCATGAAGGTCCGCGCGGTCGCGAAGGTGCACGGTGTCAGGGGGTCGTCGGTGCAGCTCGCCAAGGATCTGGGGATGGCGCCCTGGCAGGTCGACCAGGCGCGCCGGGAAGCGCAGCGTTTCAGCTCGGACGCCCTGGCCCGGAGCATCCGCGCGCTGGCGGAGGCCGACGCGCAGGTGAAGGGCGAGTCACGGGACCCGGTCTACGCCGTCGAGCGGGCCGTGACAGTCATCGCGCTGGGTGACGGCTGAGCGGCTGAGCTCCTGCCGGCCCGTCACGCCAGGGCGGGCCGTGGAACGCCGAAGGGCCGGCTCCCGTACGGGGAGCCGGCCCTTCGATGAAGGATCCGCAGCTTAGAGCGCGTTGACCTTCTTGGAGATCGCGGACTTGCGGTTCGCTGCGTTGTTCTTGTGCAGCACGCCCTTGCTGACAGCCTTGTCGAGCTTGCGGCTGGCGGCCTGGAGTGCCGTTGCAGCAGCGTCCTTGTCAGCGCCTTCGACGGCCGTGTTCACGGCGCGGATGGCGGTCTTGAGCTCGGACTTGACCGAGTTGTTGCGCTGCCTCGCCTTCTCGTTGGTGAGGATGCGCTTCTTCTGGGACTTGATGTTTGCCACGAATGAAATCTTTCTTTGTATTGCGGACTGGTCGTGAGGGTATTTCGGCCGATCAGAGACTGGACGGCGTGGGGATACCGTGTGGCGATCGGCCAAAGTGCCCGAAGACCTGCGCGGACACACAGCTATACAGGTTACCAGAAAGACCGCGGGAACCCGATCCCTCGGGCGCCTGGTGGGCCCGGAGCCGCCGCTCCGGGAGGCCTGGCATCGGCGGGCCCGGATCGGGACACCGGCCGGCCGGCCGGATGACGGGCAGGTCGCCCCGGTAGGTCACACGGTCGATCACGCACGGTGGTGACCCGGGTGGGCTGTTCAGCCGAGGAGGTCGTCGGGGAGCGCCGCGACGACGCGCTCGAAGCGGTCCCGTGGGAGCACTGATCCTTCGCGCCGGATCGTTGCGGGAGCAACCCGGAGGAGCCGGTCGACCTTCACCTCACTCGGCCGGCCTTGCCGGTCCCAGGCACCGGTGCCGATGTCGATGTACCGGCCGTCGTGCTCCCGGGTGTTGTTGCGGTCGCGGCTGGTCAGCATGAGGCCCAGCAGGTCGCGCCCGTCCCGCCCGATCAGGAGCACGGGGCGGTCCTTGCCCTGCGCGGGGTCGTCCTCGTAGGGCACCCACGTCCACACGATCTCTCCCGGATCGGGATTCCCGTCGCTCGAGGGGGAGTAGGCCAGCGAGGCGGTCCGGCGTCGGCCCGCCGCCCGGGTGGCGGGGGTGACACGTCCCGCGGACCCGCCGCGCCTCCTGGTCGGACTGCGATCCGGTGCCGGAGCGGACGGTCGGCTCTCGAGGCCGCGGACGACGCGGCGTGCCAGGGACAGGAGCGAGCTCAGGGTGATGGCCATGGAAGGGATCTTAGGCGAGCACCGGCCGCGGCGCCCGAGCAGCGGACGGCGGCGAAGCGCCCGAGCACTGCGGACCGGTGCGGTTCCCGTGGCCGCCCGGCCACGTGGGACACTAAGGGGAGTGAAACGGCGCGGACGAGCCCGGCCGCCGTCGACGACGGCCCGGCTGCGGACTGCACGCCGGCCCTGTCCCGTAACAGTGAGGAACCTACGTGTCACCCATGGCCCGCACCGCGCCGGTGCCCGCCGCCACCGATCCGGCGATCATCAGGAATTTCTGCATCATCGCCCACATCGATCACGGGAAGTCCACGCTGGCGGACCGCATGCTCCAGCTCACCGGAGCCGTGGAGCAGCGGGACATGAAGGCGCAGTACCTCGACCGGATGGATATCGAGCGCGAGCGCGGCATCACCATCAAGTCCCAGGCCGTGCGCCTGCCCTGGGAGGTCGACGGGACCGCCTACGCGCTGAACATGATCGACACGCCCGGGCACGTCGACTTCACCTACGAGGTGTCCCGCTCCCTCGCTGCGTGCGAGGGAGCGGTCCTGCTCGTCGATGCGGCGCAGGGCATCGAGGCCCAGACCCTCGCGAACCTGTACCTCGCGATGGAGAACAACCTCACGATCATCCCCGTGCTGAACAAGATCGACCTGCCCGCCGCCCAGCCGGAGAAGTACGCGGCGGAACTGGCGAGCCTGATCGGCGGCGACCCGGAGGACGTGCTGAAGGTCTCCGGCAAGACGGGCGTGGGCGTCGAGGCCCTCATGGACAAGATAGTCCGTGACCTGCCCGCCCCCACCGGGAATCCGGATGCGCCCGCTCGGGCGATGATCTTCGACTCCGTGTACGACACGTATCGCGGCGTGGTCACCTACGTCCGCGTCGTCGACGGCAAGCTGAGCCCCCGCGAACGCATCCAGATGATGTCGACCCGCGCCAGCCACGAGCTGCTCGAGATCGGCGTCAGCTCTCCCGAGCCGAAGCCGTCCAAGGGCCTGGGCGTCGGCGAGGTGGGCTACCTCATCACCGGCGTGAAGGACGTCCGCCAGTCGAAGGTCGGCGATACCGTCACCAACCTCGCGAAGCCGGCCGCGGAGTCGCTCGGCGGCTACCAGGACCCGAAGCCGATGGTCTTCTCGGGCCTCTACCCCCTCGACGGCACGGACTACCCCGTGCTCCGCGATGCCCTGGCGAAGTTCACCCTCAACGACGCCGCCCTCGTCTACGAGCCGGAGACCTCCGCCGCCCTGGGCTTCGGCTTCCGTGTCGGCTTCCTCGGCCTGCTGCACCTCGAGATCACGCGTGAGCGCCTCGAGCGGGAGTACAACCTCGACCTGATCTCCACGGCACCCAACGTCGAGTACGAGGTCACCCTCGAGGACAAGCGCGTCCTCAAGGTCACCAACCCGAGCGAGTACCCGGTGGGCAAGATCGCCGAGGTGCGCGAACCTATGGTGTCTGCGACCATCCTCGCGCCGTCGGAGTTCGTCGGCGCCATCATGGAGCTCTGCCAGCAGCGCCGCGGCGTCCTCGGCGGCATGGACTACCTGTCCGAGGACCGCGTGGAGATCCGCTACCGGCTGCCCCTCGCGGAGATCGTCTTCGACTTCTTCGACCTGCTGAAGTCCAAGACCCGCGGCTACGGCTCCCTCGACTGGAAGGCCGACGGCGACCAGGTGTCCGACCTCGTCAAGGTGGACATCCTCCTGCAGGGGGAGCAGGTGGACGCCTTCAGCGCCATCACCCACCGCGACAAGGCCTACGCGTACGGCGTCATGATGACGGGCAAGCTCCGCGAACTCATCCCGCGGCAGCAGTTCGAGGTGCCCATCCAGGCGGCCATCGGCGCGCGGATCATCGCGCGCGAGAGCATCAGGGCCATCCGCAAGGACGTCCTGGCCAAGTGCTACGGCGGTGACATCACCCGCAAGCGCAAGCTCCTCGAGAAGCAGAAGGAGGGCAAGAAGCGCATGAAGATGGTGGGCCGGGTCGAGGTCCCCCAGGAAGCCTTCATCGCCGCGCTGTCCTCCGACGAGTCGAAGGACAAAGCCAAGAAGTGACCCGGATCGGTTTCCAGGGGACGGGCCGGCATGCCTAGCGCCCTGCCGCTCGGCCTGCCGGCGCCCGACGACGGCCTCCTTCCGCCCGCAGCGGCTGACGGAGCCCTCGAGCGCGCCTTCTGCCTGTACGTGCACATCCCCTTCTGCGCCGTCCGCTGCGGCTACTGCGACTTCAACACGTACACGGCCACCGAGCTCGGCGGCGGAGCGTCGCAGGACGCCTATGCGGGCTCGGTGCTCGAGGAGATCGCCCTCGGGGCCCGTGTCCTCGAGTCCTCGGGGGTGCCGGCCCGGCCCCTCTCGACCGTCTTCTTCGGTGGCGGCACCCCGACGCTGCTCCCCGCCGAGGACCTCGCCTCGATCCTCCGGAGCGCACGTGCAACCTGGGGGCTGGCTCCGGACGCCGAGGTCACCACCGAGGCCAATCCCGACTCCGTCACCCCCGAATCGCTGCGGATCCTGCGCGACGCCGGGTTCACCCGCGTGTCCTTCGGTATGCAGTCGGCCGTTCCGCACGTCCTCGCCGTGCTCGACCGGACGCACTCGCCCGAGCGCGTCCCGCAGGCCGTGCAGTGGGCGCGCGAGGCCGGCCTCAGCGTCAGCCTCGACCTGATCTACGGCACGCCGGGGGAGTCGCTCGAGGACTGGCGCACGTCGCTCGCCACGGCGCTGTCCTACGGCCCCGACCACATCTCCGCCTACGCCCTCATCATCGAGGACGGGACACGGCTCGCCTCGCGGATCCGGCGCGGACAGGTGCCGCCCATCGACGACGACGACCACGCCGACAAGTACGCCCTCGCCGACGAGATGCTCACGGCCGCCGGCCTGCACTGGTACGAGGTGAGCAACTGGGCGCGGACCCCCGCGGACGAGTGCCGGCACAACCTCGCCTACTGGCGCGGCAGCGACTGGTGGGGCGCCGGTCCGGGCGCGCACTCCCACGTGGGTGGCACCCGCTGGTGGAACGTGAAGCACCCGCGGCCCTACGCGGAGGCGCTCGGTGCCGGCCGCTCACCTGCTGCAGGGCGCGAGGTGCTGTCCGCGGAGGACCGCTACGTGGAGGACGTCATGCTGCGCGTCCGGCTGCGCGAGGGTCTTCCCACGGAGTCGCTGACCACGGCGGGGCGCAGGGCCGTCGCGGGGCTGATCGCCGACGGGCTCGTGGACCCGGCCGCCGCGTTCGCGGGCCGCGTGGTGCTGACCCTCGACGGCAGGCTGCTCGCCGACGCCGTCGTGCGGCGACTGCTGCCGGACTGATCGCAGGCCATACTGCCGGACTGCTGCCGGACCGACTACCGGACTGACCGTCGGGGCGTCGTCCGCTCAGCGGATCAGGCGCAGGTTCAGGGCGTACCGGTACGGCCGGCCCCGGTTGACGTGGATGCCGGCGTTGACCGAGAAGATCGTGATGACGACCCAGATGAGTGCGTTGACGACGGCGAAGAGGCCCCCGATCTCCGGCACGAGCGACAGGAGCCACGCCACGAGGGCCAGCGCCGTCGGCGGGAGCGTGAAGTTCAGCGCCTCCTTGGACTCCTGCGCGGTGAACGGGCCGCGGTCCCTGAAGATGAGGTAGATCAGCAGCGAGGGGATGAAGCCCAGGATCCCGCCGAAGTGTGCCAGCGTGGCGTACTGCCGGTCCTCGGACGCCGTCAGGGGGAGTGCGGTGGCCGGGATCCCCTCGAACGCGGGTCGGGCGTCGTTCCGGCCGTGGTGCTGGTGGTCGGCAGTGTTGGACAACTTCGGTTCCTTTGGTTACTGGCGGAAACTCTCCCCCGGAGTGTGTTTCAAGGATACGGGGTGGCCCGGCCCGTCCGGCTCACGCGGTGCCCGGTGGCGCGGTCAGGAAGTCGATGACCTCCTCGACCCGGCCCAGCAGCGACGGCTCCAGGTCGGCGTACGTGCTGACGCCCGCGAGGATCCGCTTCCACCCGTGGGCGACGGCGGCCTGGTCGTGGTGCGGCCAGCCGAGACCGGCGAGGATGCCCGTCTTCCAGTCCTGGTGGCGCGGCACCACGGGCCAGGCCTCGAGTCCGAGAGCAGCCGGCTTCACGGCCTGCCAGACGTCCACGTAGGGGTGGCCCACGATCAGCACGTGGTTGCGGGCCCCGGGCACGGTCATGGCCTGCTGCGCGATCCGCCATTCCTTGGTCTGTGGCAGCAGATGGTCGACGAGGATCCCGAGCCGGCGCTCCGGCCCCGGCCCGAACGCCCGGACGGCCCCTTCGAGATCGTCGACGCCGTGCAGCGGTTCCACGACGATGCCCTCCAGGCGGAGGTCGTCGCCCCAGACCTTCTCGACCAGCTCGGCGTCGTGCTTGCCCTCGACCCAGATCCGGCTGGCGCGCGCCGTCCGGGCGCGGGCCCCGTCGACCCGGACGGAACCGGAGGCGGTGCGGGTGGAGGCCGGGGCGGCGCGTGTCACGGGCGCGACGACGTGCACGGGCGCCCCGTCGAGGAGGAAGCCGTGGCCGAGCCGGAAGGTGCGCTTCTTCCCGCGCCGGTCCTCGAGCACCATGACGTGCAGCCCGCCGGACTTCTCGACGCGGATCACAGCACCGACGAAACCGCTCTGCACGTCCTCCAGGACCATGTCCTTCTCGACCGGGACGTCGGGCAGGGCGACCCGCCTGGGAGCCGCGATGTCCTGTGCTCCCCAGCCGTAGTCCATGCCGAGCCTGCCCTTCCGGTAAGGGCTCCGGCGGTGTGCCGCGGCCCGGGTCCCCAATGCTAACAATCGCTGCGGACGTACTAGACTTGGCACTTGGGCGTGTCGAGTGCTAACCGCTCGGAACCACCCGCCCGCCGCGCTCGTGAGGGAAGGGAACAGACCCGGAGGTGACACAGGAATGAGTGAACCACGACGCCTGGAGGTGCTCCGGGCCATCGTCGAGGACTACGTCCACTCCCGGGAGCCCGTCGGCTCCAAGGCCCTCGTCGACCGCCACGGGCTGGGCGTCTCGTCCGCCACGATCCGCAACGACATGGCCGTCCTCGAGGAGGAGGGCCTCATCGCGGCCCCCCACACCAGCTCGGGCCGCATCCCGACGGACAAGGGCTACCGCCTGTTCGTCGACCGCATCTCCGAGGTGAAGCCGCTCTCGGCCCCCGAGAAGAAGGCCATCCAGACACTCCTGGAGGGCGCGGAGGACCTCGACGACGTCATGGACCGCACCGTGCGGCTGCTCGCGCAGCTGACCAACCAGGTCGCCGTCGTGCAGTTCCCCCGCGTCGGGGGAGCGTCGGTGCGGCACATCGAGTTCGTGCTGCTGGCGCCGCAGCAGATCCTCGTGGTGCTCATCGCGAGCAACGGCACCGTGCAGCAGCGCATCGTGCGGACGCCCGCGGCGATCCAGGAGGCCGAGCTCGCGGATCTCAGGCAGCGCATCCTCTCGGCGGTGTCCGGCATGAAGCTCGCGGCGCTGCCCGCCGAGCTCGGGGTCGCCCTGTCGCAGCTGCCCCCCGCCCTGAGGGCGCACGGGGGTACGATCATCAGGGCGCTCGAACAGCTCGCAGGGCTCGGCCGCGACGACCGGATCCTGCTGGCAGGGACGGCGAACCTCGCTCGTTCCACCGGCGATTTCCCCCTGAGCATCGGCCCCGTCCTCGAGGCGCTCGAGGAGCAGGTGGTGATGCTGAGGCTCCTGTCCGAGATGGAGTACGACGCCCGCGGCATCTCGGTGAGGATCGGGAGCGAGAACCCTTACGGCGGCCTGTCGGGGGCCTCCGTCGTCGCAACGGGCTACGGACCGGACGCCGGTGCGAAGCTCGGGGTCCTCGGGCCCACCCGCATGGACTACCCGACGACGATGGCCGCCGTGCGCGCCGTCGCCCGCTACCTCTCGAGGATCCTCGAGGAGTAGGCGAGTGCCCTCCGGGGCACCCAGACAATTTCCGCCGGGAACGGCGAGCAGCAGACAGCAGTCTCCAACAGGAAGTGATGTGCACGAGTGAGTAATCACTATGAGGTCCTCGGTGTGGCGCAGGGTGCGACCGGCGAGGAGATCAAGAAGGCGTACCGCAAGCTGGCGCGCAAGCTCCACCCCGACGTGAACACCGGGGAGGACGCCGCGGAGGATTTCAAGCGCGTCACGCACGCCTATGAGGTGCTCTCGGACCCCCAGAAGCGCCGGGTCTACGACACCACGGGCAACGAGAACGGCACGGACAACGGCTACGGCGCCGGCTACTCGGGCTCCGGGTTCGCGTTCCAGGACATCTTCGAGACCTTCTTCGGTGGAGGCGGCCAGCAGGCCGGCGCGCCGACCAGGACCCGCCGCGGGCAGGACGCCCTCATCAACGTGCGGATCGACCTGAAGGACGCCGTGTTCGGCGCCAACAAGAAGATCGAGGTGGACACCGCCGAGGTGTGCCCCACCTGCGACGGCAGCTGCTGCCAGCCCGGAACGTCCGTGCGCACCTGCGACATCTGCGGCGGTTCCGGTCAGGTCCAGCGCGCCGTGCGGTCCATCCTCGGCCAGGTCATGACGAGCGCGCCCTGCGGCACCTGCCAGGGCTACGGCACCGTGATCCCGAGCCCCTGCCACGAGTGCAGCGGCGAGGGCCGCATCCGGGCCCGCCGCACCCTGACCATCAAGGTCCCCGCCGGCGTCGGCACGGGCACCCGCATCCAGCTCGCCGGGCAGGGCGAGGCAGGCATCGCCGGTGGCCCGCAGGGCGACCTCTACGTGGAGATCCGCGTCAACACCGATTCGACCTTCCTCCGCGACGGCGACGACCTGCACGTGACCCTCAGCGTCCCCATGACGGCGGCCGCGCTCGGCACCAGCGTGCACCTGGACACCTACGACGGCGACCAGGAGCTCGTGATCAAGCCCGGGACGCAGTCGGGGGAGATCCTGACGCTGCGCGGGCTCGGCGTCACGCACCTCCGCGGCCAGGGCCGGGGGGATCTCCGCGTCCACCTCAACGTCGAGACCCCGCGCAACATCGACCACCAGCAGGAGGAGCTCCTGCGCCGGCTCGCGGAACTGCGCGGCGAGGAGTACACGGACGGGCAGCTCGCCAGCAGCGGCTCCGGCGTCTTCGCCCGCCTCCGGGAGCGCCTTGGGAACCGCTGAGCATGACGCGACCCCTCTTCTTCGGACCGGCCGACCAGGTCCGGTCGGCCGAGCCCGGCGCAGCCTTCGTCCTCGGCGGTGACGAGGGGCGCCATGCCGCCACCGTGCGTCGGCTCGTCGCGGGCGAGCGCATCGACGTCTCCGACGGCGCGGGCTACCGGCTCGGTGGCGTGATCGCCGCGGTCGGGACGGGCACGGTCGAGCTCCGTGTCGAGACGGCGGGACAGGATCCGGCGCCGCGGCATCGCCTCGTGCTCGTGCAGGCCCTCGCCAAGGGCGGCCGGGACGAGCAGGCCGTCGAGGCGGCCACCGAACTCGGCGTCGACGGCGTCGTGCCCTGGCACGCGGAGCGCAGCATCGTCCGGTGGCGGGGCGACAAGGCCGAGAAGGGCCGGCAGAAGTGGGTATCGCTCGTCGGCGCGGCCGCCAAGCAGTCCCGCCGCTCGTTCGTCCCCGAGGTGCACGGCGTGCTGGACACCTCGGGGCTCGCCGGCTGGGCGTCATCGGTGGACCGGATGCTCGTGCTCCACGAGGACGCTGAGGACTCCCTCGCGGACCGGATGTCGGCGTTGCGCGGCGCCGGCGCACTGGACGCGCCCTCCTCCACCGCCGTCGTCGTGGGGCCCGAGGGCGGCATCAGCGACGCCGAGCTCGGCAAGCTCCGGGCCGCCGGGGCGCACACGGCGCGCCTGGGACCCCACGTCCTGCGGTCGTCGTCGGCCGGGCCGGCCGCCCTCGTCCTGCTGAACCACCTGCTCGGCCGCTGGTAGCCGCCGACTGCCGGGCCGCGCCTACCGGACCACGACGCTCTTGGAGTCGTGCGCCTCACCGTCACCCTCGGGCACGGACACCGTGATCTCGTACCGGCCCGGCGGGAGCGTCACGGAGAAGGAGTAGGCACCGTCCTCCGGGGTGATGTCCACCGACCCGTCGCGGAACAGGCCCGTGGGGCCGTCCTCCGAGCCGTCCACCCTGCGGTCGATACGCCACGCGACGGATTCCTCGGAGGAGTGGCCCGTGCCGTGGATGATCAGGCCGGCGGTGTCGGCCTGCACGTCCTGCTGCGGGTCGATGATCCAGACCGGCGCGAGAAAGGCCGTGTCCCGCGTCCACTCGCCCACCAGGTCGATGGCGTCGAAGGCGCGGATGTCCGCGGCCCCGTCGACGAGGACGACGACGGAACTCGACTCGCCGCCCGGGATCAGGCCCGCGTTCGCGGCGGCAGCGGTCGCGGTGAAGACGAGCTGCTGCAGCGCCAGGCGGGCCGCGTCCTCGTCGAGCCGCGACGCGAACGCGTCGGAGGAGATGTCGAGCGTGATCACGTTCTTCGTGGAGATCGCCGAGCGCACGCTCGAGGCCTGCTGCCACGGGGACCGGTAGTCGGGGTCGAGCGGCGTACCCCCGGTCATGAGCCGCACCGCGTCGGCGATGGGATCGCCGGTGGATCCCTCCGGAGCGGGGAGGAATTCGCGGAACAGGCGGTCGTCGCCCTCGACGTCACCGAGCCAGTACACCGGCAGGAGCGCCTGCGCCGAACCGGCGGGGCCGGCCGCCGCGCCCTGCGTCTGGACCGCGGGACCGGAGGGGGCTGCACTTCCGGCGGAGGGCGTGGCGAAGGGCTCGGCGATGGCCGTGGTCGGTGCCCCGCCCTGGAGCAGACCGGCGTTCGGGACGATGAACACCGTGCTCACGACGAGGACTCCGCCCGAGACCAGGAGGATGCCGGGCAGCCCGAGGCGGCTCCGCTTCAGGGGATCCTGCTCACTCATGCCGGCCCCCTTCCGTCGGGCGCGCCGCTGCGCGGGTCGATGCGTGGAATGATCGCGGCCCACCGACGTCGTGAGTCGGTGCTGGCGCGGACCGGGTGCCGGTTCGCGGTCCCGGGCCGGTTTCAGCTTGGCACAGGGCAGGGGGACGTACCCGCACGAAAACCTCCACGGATACGACTGAAACCCGATCGATACGAAGCCGTTGCCGATTCGCGATGAAAACCGAGTGTCACTCGGTCAAGGTGCCGGATGCCGCACATCACCTCTGGAGGTGGCTCCTGCGGGAATCAAGGGGCCTCTGCTCCGGTTGACCAGAGGGGGCAGGAAAAGGGCCATGGCGTAACATTGGCGCTACTGCCACCGGCGCCGATCAGCCCGCACATCCCCCCGTGGGAGCGGCGCCCGGCAGGGGCAGCACCCATCCACACGAGCACGACTACTCGAATGAGGGCGATCAGAGGCCGGACGGCCGAGCTATGAGCGAATCTTCAACAGGCATCAACGCGGCAGGACTGGACACCAGGATGTTCGTCTTCGACTCGACCGAGCAGATGGTGCAGGCCCTCGGTTCGAACGACGAGGCCCTCCGTCTGATCGAGGACTCGTTCCCGGGCGTCGGTCTCCAGGCGCGGGGCAACGAGCTGACCATCACCGGGCCGTCGGCGGACGTGCTGCGCACCGAGCGGCTCATCGGTGAGATCCAGACGATGGCCCGCAACAACGCCACCGTGTCCCCCCAGGTCCTCGAGCAGCTGGTCACGATGCTCAAGACGCAGAGCGCGGCCAGGCCGTCGGAGGTCCTCTCCGTCAACATCCTCACCTCCCGGGGCAAGACCATCCGCCCCAAGACGCTCAACCAGAGCACCTACGTCGACGCGATCGACCGCAACACCATCGTGTTCGGGATCGGCCCGGCCGGTACCGGCAAGACCTACCTGGCCATGGCCAAGGCCGTGCAGGCGCTGCAGCAGAAGGAGGTCAACCGGATCATCCTCACGCGGCCCGCCGTGGAGGCGGGGGAGCGGCTGGGCTTCCTGCCCGGGACGCTCAACGACAAGATCGATCCGTACCTGCGCCCGCTCTACGACGCCCTGCACGACATGATGGACCCCGATTCCATCCCGCGCCTCATGGCCGCCGGGACGATCGAGGTGGCCCCGCTCGCCTACATGCGCGGCCGGACGCTCAATGACGCCTTCATCATCCTCGACGAGGCCCAGAACACCACGCCGGAGCAGATGAAGATGTTCCTCACGCGCCTGGGCTTCGGGTCGAAGATGGTCGTCACCGGCGACGTCACGCAGGTGGACCTCCCCGGCGGTACCAGCTCCGGTCTGCGGATCGTCAGCGACATCCTCCGCGACGTCGACGACGTGCACTTCAGCGAGCTCGACTCCTCGGACGTCGTCCGCCACCGCCTCGTCGGTGACATCGTCACCGCCTACAGCGCGTGGGACGAGGAGCAGCGCGCCGGACAGGCACGCCCGGCCCGACCGGCGGGCAACCGATGAGCGTCGAGATCAACAACGAGTCCGGGTACGACGTCGACGAGGAGTCGCTCGTCCGCCTCACCAACTACCTGTTCGAGTCGATGTTCCTGCACCCCGAGGCGGAACTCTCGATCATCCTGGTCGACACCGCGGCGATGGAGAAGCTGCACGTCGAGTGGATGGACGAGCCAGGACCCACGGACGTGCTGTCCTTTCCCATGGACGAACTGCGCCCCGGCACACCGGGTCGGGTCACGCCTGCCGGGCTGCTCGGGGACATCGTCCTCTGCCCGGAGGTCGCCGCGTCCCAGGGCGCGGCCGCAGGCCACAGCACGAACGACGAACTGCTGCTGCTGACCACCCACGGCGTGCTCCACCTTCTCGGCTACGACCACGCGGAACCCGAGGAGGAGAAGGAGATGTTCGGCCTGCAGCGGCAGCTCCTCTCCGGCTTCCTCGGCGGGGACGCACCCCGGGAGACCCGCGCTTGACCATCTGGCTCCTCGGGCTCATGGCCCTGCTCTTCGCCCTCACCGCCGCCCTCGTCACGGCAGCGGAAGCAGCCTTCAGCTACCTGCCGCGCCAGGAGGGCGAGGCCCTCCTGGCGGAATCGCGCACCTCGTCGCTTCGCCGCATCCTCGACGCCCCCGTGGCGCACATGCACGCCCTGCGCTTCTGGCGCGTGTGGTTCGAGATGGCGGGCGCCGTCGCCGTCGCCATCCTCTTCCACGACCTGCTGGACAGCATCTGGCTCGCCGGGCTCCTCGCCACCGCGGTCATGGCGGCCATCGGCTTCGTGATCGTGGGCGTCTCGCCCCGCCAGCTCGGGCGGATGCACGCCCCCGCCGTCGTCCGGTTCACCGCCGGGCTCGTGGCGTTCCTGTGCGCCGTCCTCGGGCCGATCCCGCGCTGGCTGGTGCGGATCGGCAGCTCCATCACGCCGGGAGCGAGCCGCGACGAGGCGGCCTTCTTCACGGAGGAGGAGTTCCGCGAGCTCCTGTCCCGGGCCTCCGACGCCGAGATGATCGAGGACAACGAGGCGGAGCTCATCCACTCGGTCTTCGAGCTCGGCGACACCAAGGTCCGCTCCGTCATGGTGCCCCGCACCGACATGGTCACGATCGAGAGCGGATCCACGCTCGACCAGGCCATGTCCCTCTTCCTCCGCTCCGGCTACTCCCGCATCCCCGTGATCGGGGAGAGCTCCGACGACATCAGGGGACTGCTGTACCTGAAGGACGTCGTCGCGAACCTGCACGGACGGTCGGCGTCGAACCTCGCCCGCCCCGTGGACGCCGTCTGCCGTCCCGCCCGCTACGTGCCCGAATCGAAGCCGGTGGGGGACCTGCTGCGCGAGCTGCAGCGCGAGTCCACGCACGTCGCGATCGTCATCGACGAGTACGGCGGCACGGCCGGACTCGTCACGCTCGAGGACCTCATCGAGGAGATCGTCGGCGAGATCGTCGACGAGTACGACTCCGAGGTGCCCGAGCAGGAACGGCTCGACGACGGCGAGTACCGGGTGAGCGCGCGCATGGGCATCGACGATCTCGGCGAACTCTTCGGCATCGCCCTCGACGACGAGGAGGTCGACACCGTGGGCGGCCTCCTGGCCAAGACCCTGGGGAGGGTGCCGATCGTCGGATCGGAGGTCACAATTGACGGTATCGGGCTGCGGGCCGAGCGCGTGGAGGGCCGACGCAACAGGGTCTCCCACGTGATCGCACACCGCATCCCCCCGGAGCACATCGAGCAGGACGAACGAGAGACGATTGAGGCTGACCATGAGCGACGTTGAACACCGGGCCGGATTCGTCTCGCTCGTCGGCCGGCCCAATGCCGGCAAGTCCACCCTGACGAACGCGCTGGTGGGGCAGAAGGTCGCCATCACGTCCGCGAAGCCGCAGACCACGCGCCACACCATCCGCGGCATCGTGAACCGTGAGGACTCCCAGATCGTCCTCGTCGACACCCCCGGCCTGCACCGGCCCCGCACGCTCCTCGGCCAGCGCCTCAACGACCTCGTCGCCGACACCCTCGCCGAGGTCGACGCCGTGGGGTTCTGCATCCCCGCCAACGAGAAGATCGGTCCGGGCGACCGCTTCATCGCCGAGCAGCTCGCGCGGCTGCAGCGCAAACCCCTGATCGCGGTGGTGACCAAGACGGACCTCGTGGACCGGCAGGCCCTGACCGAGCAGCTCCTCGCCGTCTCGAAGCTCGGCACCGAGGTGGCGGGCGCCGACGGCTGGGCGGACATCGTGCCGGTCTCCGCCGCCGATGGCTTCCAGGTGGGCACGGTCGCCGAGGTGTTCAGCCGGCACATGCCGGAGTCACCCGTGCTGTACCCGGGCGGGGAGCTGACGGACGAGCCGGAGGCCGTCATGGTCGCCGAGCTCGTCCGCGAGGCCGCCCTCGAGGGCGTGCGTGACGAGCTGCCGCACTCCCTCGCCGTCGTCGTCGAGGAGATGGTCCCGCGGGAGGGCCGCAGCAAGGACAACCCCATGCTCACCGTCTACGTGAACCTCTACGTCGAGCGGCCGTCCCAGAAGGCGATCATCATCGGGAAGGGCGGGGCGCGCCTGCGCGAGGTCGGCACGAATGCACGCCGCGGGATCGAGGCGCTCCTGGGCACCCCGATCTATCTCGACCTGCATGTCAAGGTGGCCAAGGACTGGCAGCGCGACCCCAAGCAGCTGGTGAAGCTCGGCTTCTGAGCGGCACGACTCGCCCGGCCCGCTCGTTGTGCTGCGGGAACGGGCCGATAGGCTGCGATAGCGCCTCCACCGATTCCCCAGCCGACGCCGGGCGACCGGCAGCGGTGCAACTGTGCCGCCATCCGCCGCAGGAGCGACGACGCGACGTCCCGCCGGCACCGGTCAGTAACGACCAGTACCCACCCAGCACCGACCACGACCGACCATCCGAAGGAGCCCGGGCATGACCCGCCGATCGTCCTCCGAGAGCGCAGACAGCGCCAGCGACGCCTCCCTGGCGGGTCCCGCCGGGACACCCGGCGCCTCGGAACCCGTCGGGCGGCACCTCGGCCGGGGCAGGGGAGGGGCCCACCGCGCCCTGAAGCTGACGGCCATCCTGATGGCGACGGTCCTCGTGGCCGCCGTCGCCTTCGTCGGTGTGCAGGTCCTGCGCCTGCAGTCGAACGTCCTGACGATGCCGCTGAACCTCGCCGAGAACCAGGAGTCGGCGCTCCCCGTCGATTCCAGCACCGACCCCCTGCAGATCCTCATCCTCGGCTCGGACACCCGGACCGGGAACAGCGGCGAGTTCTTCGGCGACGAGAGCGACTCCTCGGGCGAGGGGAACTCGGACGTCATGATGCTCCTGACGCTCTCCGCCGACCGCGAGGACGTCACGGTCGTCTCCTTCCCCCGCGACCTGCTGGTGCCCCTGCCCAGCTGCGTCAACCCCGACACCGGGGAGGTCTCGGAGGCGTTCGACCTCGGGCAGCTGAACGGGGCGCTCGACGAGGGCGGTCCCGGGTGCACCGTTGCCGCGATCAACAACCTCACCGGACTGTCCGTGGACCACTTCATGATGGCCGGTTTCAACGCCGTGAAGGAACTGTCCTCCGCCGTCGGCGGCGTCGAGGTCTGCGTCCAGGAACCCGTCGACGACGAGTACTCGGGACTGTCCCTCCCCGCCGGCACCAGCGAGGTCGAGGGCGATCAGGCGCTGGCCTTCCTCCGCACGCGCCACAGCTTCGGCGACGGCGGCGACACCGGCCGCATCGCCGCCCAGCAGGCGTTCATGGCGTCCCTCGCGCGCAAGGTCCAGGCGGAGGGCACTCTCACCAACCTGCCGAAGCTCTACACGATCGCCGATGTGATCACCCGCAACCTGACCGTCGACGAGGGGCTCTCCCAGCCCACGGAGCTGCTCAAGATCGCCGACCGCATGAAGGACGTGGATCTCGGCAACATCGCGTTCGTGACCGTCCCGACCGAGCCGTGGGTGGAGGACCCCAACCGCCTCGTCCTCGACGAGGAGGCAGCGGCACCCCTGTTCGACGCCCTGCGGGAGGACCGAGGGCTCACCGAGAGCGCCCCGGAGCCCTCGGCCGGCCCGGACGCGTCGGCCACGCCCTCCGCACCCGCTGCCACGCCGACGCCCGGGACACCCGCCGTCGATCCCGCCACGGTGCCCGTCCTCGTCATCAACGCGACGACGGACGCCGACCGCGGTGCCGCGATCCAGCAGCTCCTCGTGGAGGCCGGCTACACGCAGACCACGCCCTTCGCCTCCGTGCCGACCGAGGTGTCGCAGGTCGTGTTCAGCACCGGCTACGACGCCGCCGCGGCCGACCTCGCCGCCCGCTTCGGCATCCCCGAGAGCCAGGTGTTCCTCAGCGAGCAGGCCGCGGGCGTCCAGCTGCTCGTCGGTGCCGATCTCGCCACGAACGCGAAGGTGGTCCCCCCGCCGCTCGGCAGCGACCTGGAGGGCCAGACGGCGGACCAGGTGACCTGCCAGGCGACCTCGGGCCTCTAGCCGGCCGTCCCACCCCGTCGAGACACAGGAACGGGCCCGCCTCGGCGGGCCCGTTCCTGTGTCTCCTACCAGATCCTCACGCGCTCGGCGGGATCGAGCCAGAGGCCGTCCTCCGAGCCGACGGTGAAGGCCTCATGGAACTCGTCGAGGTTCCGCACCACCTGGTTGCAGCGGAACTCGTTGGGGGAGTGCGGGTCGACGGTCAGGCGCCGCTTCGCCTCCTCGGGCCGGATCTTCTGCTGCCAGCACGTGGCCCACGAGAGGAAGAACCGCTGGGTGCCGGTGAGGCCGTCGATGACGGGAGCCTCGGCGCCGCCGAGGCTCAGCAGGTAGGCCCGGTAGCTGATGCCCAGGCCGCCCAGGTCGCCGATGTTCTCCCCGAGGGTCAGCTCGCCGTTGACGGTCTGCCCCGGGACCTCGGAGGGTTCGAGTGCCGCGTACTGCGCCACGAGGCGTCCGGTGAGGGCGTCGAACGCTGTCCTGTCCTCCTCGCTCCACCAGTTCGACAGCCTGCCCGTCCCGTCGAACTGGGACCCCTTGTCGTCGAAGCCGTGACCGATCTCGTGCCCGATCACCGCGCCGATCGCGCCGTAGTTGACGGCGTCGTCGGCCTCGATGTCGAAGAACGGCGGCTGGAGGATCGCGGCGGGGAACACGATCTCGTTCATGGTCGGCATGTAGTAGGCGTTGACGGTCTGCGGGGTCATGAGCCACAGGCCACGGTCGATCGGCCGGCCCAGCTTGTCCAGCTGCCGGCGGTGCTCGAACTCCGCCGCGCGCAGCACGTTGCCGTAGAGGTCGGAGGGCTGGATGTCGAGCGGTCCGTAGTCGATCCACTGGTCGGGGTAGCCGATCTTCGTGGTGAACCGGGACAGTTTCTCGAGCGCCCTCGCCCGCGTCGCGTCGGTCATCCAGGTCAGTGCCGTGATGCTCGACTCGTAGGCCGCGATCAGGTTGCCGACCAGCTCGAGCATCGCGGCCTTATGCGTCGCGGGGAAGTGCCGCTCCACGTAGCGCTGGCCGATCGCCTCGCCCATGGCACCCTCGACCAGGGCGACGCCGCGCTTCCACCGGTCCTTCAGGCGGGGCGTGCCCGCCAGGTGCGTGCCGTAGAACGCGAACGCGGCGTCGACGAACCGCTCGTCGAGGTAGTCGGAGGCCTGCAGCAGGACCCGGCTCGCCAGCCACTCGCGCCACGTGCCGAGGTCCTCCTCGCGCAGTGCGGCATCCAGCCCACGCACGTAGTCCGGCTGGTTGACGACGAGTTCTCCCGCCTGGTCCGGGTCGTCCGTCACGATCCGCAGCCAGGGCACGAGGTGGGCCGAGAGGTCGGCCACGTCGTCGTGCTGGACCAGGTTGTAGGTCTTCTGGGGGTCCCTCCGCTCCACGCTGCCCATCGACGACGCGGCCAGGCGCGTCTCGAGCGCCAGGACCCGGGCCGTCGCGCCCGCGGGATCCTCGGTGCCGACGAGACCGAACAGGGTGGCGAGCAGCTCGGCGTACTTCTCGCGGGTCTCGGCGAACCGGTCCTCGCGGTAGTACGACTCGTCGGGCAGGCCCAGGCCCGACTGGTAGAGGTGCAGCAGGTACCGTTCGGGGTTGCCTGCGTCGTTGCTGACGTAGGGTGCCGCGAGGCCCTGCACGCCGGAGCGGGTGAGGCCGGCGCTGAGGTCGACGAGCTCCCCGACGCTCGTCACCGCGGCGATGCGCTCGAGCAGCGGCAGGATCGGCGCGGCGCCTTCGGCCTCGATGCGCTGCGTGTCCATGAAGTCGGCGTACAGGCTGCCGAGCTTCGCGTCGATCCCGTCGGCGGCACCCGCCCGGCCGGCGGCGTCCTCGATGATCGCGCGGACGGCGAGCTCGGAGGCGTCGCGCAGCGCGGTGAACGAGCCCGTCAGCGGCCGGTCGTCGGGGATGGCGGTGGACGTCAGCCACACGCCGTTGGCGTGTCGGAAGAGGTCGTCCTGGGGCCGGACCGTCGCGTCGAGCTGGTCCGGGTCGAAGGTGCTGATCGTCATGGTCGCTTCCCGCTTCCTCGTGGTGTTCCTCATGGTGTTCCCCGCCGGGACGAACCGGTTCGTCCCGGCGCGGGACGCCCGGAAGCCATCCTATGCGCCGTGCTATCGTGGCAACGTGCGCGCACAGCTGACCCTTCTTCGGTGCCGCGGCGAGGCCATCTAGGACTTCAGAGCCAGTGGCCACTCCTCGCCGCGGAGGTACTGCCCGGCCGCGATGACTCATCCCCAGCAGAGAAGGCCGAACCCCATGCGAAACGCACAGAAGACCTCCGGTATGCCCTTCGGCAAGTACCGCCCCTTCCAGGACCAGATCGCGGTGGACCTCCCGGACCGCACCTGGCCGGACCGCGTCATCACGAAGGCGCCGCGCTGGTGCGCGGTGGATCTCCGCGACGGCAACCAGGCGCTGATCGACCCCATGAACCCCGAGCGCAAGCACAAGATGTTCGACCTGCTGGTCCGCATGGGCTACAAGGAGATCGAGGTGGGCTTCCCGTCGGCCTCCCAGACGGACTTCGACTTCGTGCGGCAGCTCATCGAGGGGGACCGCATCCCCGACGACGTCACGATCCAGGTCCTGACGCAGTCCCGCGAGCACCTGATCGAGCGGACCTACGCGTCCCTCGAGGGCGCCGACCGTGCGATCGTGCACCTCTACAACTCGACGTCGGTGCTGCAGCGCCGCGTGGTGTTCAACCAGGACCAGGACGGGATCATCGACATCGCCCTGCAGGGCGCACGGCTGTGCCGCAAGTTCGAGGAGAACATGGGCGACACCGCGATCACCTACGAGTACTCGCCCGAGTCCTTCACCGGGACCGAGCTCGACTTCGCGGCCCGCATCAGCAACGAGGTGTCGGCGGTGTTCGAGGCGTCCGCGGACCGCCGGATGATCCTGAACCTCCCCGCCACCGTGGAGATGGCCACACCGAATGTCTACGCCGACTCGATCGAGTGGATGAGCCGCAACCTGGCCGACCGGGACAGCATCATCCTGTCCCTGCACCCGCACAACGACCGTGGCACCGGCGTCGCCGCCGCCGAACTGGGCTACCTGGCCGGCGCGGACCGGATCGAGGGCTGCCTGTTCGGCAACGGCGAGCGGACCGGCAACGTGGACCTGGTGACACTCGGCATGAACCTGTTCAGCCAGGGCATCGACCCGGAGATCGACTTCTCCGACATGGACGACATCCGCCGCACCGCGGAGTACTGCAATCAGCTCAGCGTGCCCGAGCGGTCGCCCTACGGCGGCGACCTCGTCTTCACGGCGTTCTCCGGCTCGCACCAGGACGCCATCAAGAAGGGGTTCGAAAGCATGGAGCGCGACGCCGCCGAGGCGGGTGTCGGTGTCGACGACCTGCCCTGGGGCGTCCCCTACCTGCCGATCGACCCCAAGGACATCGGCCGCTCCTACGAAGCCGTGATCCGCGTCAACTCGCAGTCCGGCAAGGGTGGTGTCGCCTACCTGCTCAAGAACGAGCACAGCCTGGACCTGCCGCGCCGCGCGCAGATCGAGTTCTCGGGCGTCATCCAGCGCCGCACCGAGACCCAGGGCGGCGAGGTCAGCGGCGCCCAGCTGTGGTCCGTCTTCCAGGACGAGTACCTGCCCACCCGCGCCGAGGGCGGTACCGAGGCCTGGGGGCACTACGAACTGACCTCGGTGAACACCGACACCGCCGAGGACGGCTCCTTCAAGCTCGTCGCCACGCTCCTCGTCGACGGCATCCAGCAGCGCCGGTCCGCGAACGGCAGCGGGCCGATCGACGCGCTGCTGTCCATCCTCAGCCACGACGGCGTGGACGTGCGCGTGCTCGACTACACGGAGCACGCGCTGTCCTCCGGCGGGAACGCCCGCGCCGCGGCGTACGTGGAGTGCGCGGTGGGCGAGCGGGTCCTCTGGGGTGTCGGCATCGACGCGAACACCACGATGGCCGCCCTGAAGGCCGTCGTCTCGGCGGTCAACCGCGCCATCCGCGACGCGGCCTGACGCTTCCCCGCAGCGCCACCCCCGGCCGGGCATCCGCCTGAGCGGGGGTGGCAGGTGGGAGAATGGACCCGTGCCGTCCTCCTCCCCATCGCGTACCTACCGCACCGAAGGCGTCGTGCTGCGCACGTACAAGCTCGGTGAGGCGGACCGCATCATCGTGCTGCTGACCCGTGACCAGGGCCAGGTCCGCGCCGTGGCCAAGGGGGTGCGGCGGACCAGCAGCAAGTTCGGCTCGCGCCTCGAGCCGTTCATGGCGGTGGATCTCCTCCTCGCCCACGGACGCAACCTCGACATCATCACGCAGGCCCAGACGAAGGGCGCGTACGGGCACGGCATCGCCTCCGACTACGGGCGCTACACGGCCGCGACCGCCATCGCCGAGACGGCCGAACGCCTGACCGACATCGGCGAGGCCGGGGGAGCGCAGTACGCCCTCGTGGCCGGGGCGTTCTCGGCCCTCAGCCGGGACCTGCACCCGTCGGAACTCATCCTCGACTCCTACCTCCTGCGCGCCCTCGCCACGGCGGGGTGGGCGCCCAGCTTCACGCAGTGCGCGCGATGCGGCGCCCCGGGACCCCACTCGGCGTTCTCGGCGCCCCTCGGCGGAGCGGTCTGCCCGGTCTGCCGGCCGCCGGGGGCCGCGTCGCCGTCGGCCGCCACGATGGACCTCCTGGGCGCGCTCCTCACGGGGGACTGGGTCACCGCGGACGCGTCGGAGAGCGGCGCCCGCCGCGAGGCCGCGGGGCTCGTCGGGGCCTACCTGCAATGGCACCTCGAACGCGGGGTCGCCTCCCTCAAACATGTGGAGCGTGCATGAAGAACCCAGCCCGGCCCGTGGCACCCTGGCCCCACCCGAGCGGCGAGCGGGTGCCGTCCATCCCGCGGCAGTTCGTGCCCGAGCACGTGGCGATCGTGATGGACGGCAACGGCCGCTGGGCCAACGAGCGGGGACTGCCGCGCACGGACGGTCACAAGGCCGGCGAGGCGGCGCTGCTCGACGTCATGGCCGGCGCGATCGAGATCGGGGTGCGGCACGTCTCGGTGTACGCGTTCAGTACGGAGAACTGGAAGCGGTCACCGGAGGAGGTCCGGTTCCTCATGGGCTTCAACAAGGACGTGCTGCGGCGCCAGCGGGACCAGCTCCACGAGTGGGGCGTGCGGATCCGCTGGTCCGGGCGCCGTCCGAAGCTGTGGCAGTCGGTGATCCGGGAGCTGGAGGAAGCGGAGCGGCACACGGTGGACAACACCACGTGCACGCTCACCATGTGCGTCAACTACGGCGGCCGCGCCGAGATCGCCGACGCCGCCCGCGCCATCGCGGAGGATGTCGCCGCCGGGACGCTGAAAGCGTCCTCCGTGAGCGAGAAGACGATCCAGCGCTATCTCGACGAACCGGACCTGCCCGACGTCGACCTCTTCCTGCGCACCTCGGGCGAGCAGCGGCTGTCGAACTTCATGCTGTGGCAGTCGGCGTACGCGGAGATGGTGTTCATGAACACCCTCTGGCCCGACGTCGACCGCCGGACGCTCTGGCGCGCCATCGAGGAGTACGCGTCACGGGACCGCCGCTACGGCGGGGCCGTGGACCGCGCCACCACGCGCGTGTCCACCTGACCGCCGGCTCCTGCCCCGGTCGGTCGTCCCTGACCAGTCAGTCCTCCCGCACCGCGGCAGGGGACTGGACGGCAGGGGGCGGGGCGGCAGGGGAAGGCGCAGCAGGAGACGGGACCGTACGGGTCGTGCCGGTGTCGACCGCCCGAACGGGGACGTAGGCGTCCAGCCACCACGCCGCGCTGTCCACGGCGAGCCTGCGCGCCTCGCCGCGGGACAGGAAGACGTCGTGCAGGGCGCCGGGGAGCCGCCGGATGGTCACCCTCGGGCCGAGGGCCGCCGCGCGCCGCACCATCGGCTCCACGTCGAGGACGCTGTCCGTCGCGAGCTTCGCGCTCCTCCACGCGAGGCCGAGGGTCGACGCCGCCGAGCACAGGACGAGGACCGGCACACTGACCGAGGTCCCCCTCGCGAGGGTCGCGTGCCCGTCGAGGACGGCCGCGAGCCAGCCGACCGTGACGGGGAAGCCCGCCTCCGGCCGCCACGCCGGATTGACATGCCACTCGCCCTCACGCGTGTCGCTGATGCTGCGGAAGGACGACCCGGGTTCGGGCAGGCGCAGGCGCAGCTTCGGCCGCCTGCGGGACACCGCACCCAGGAGGCCGCGGGCCGCCCTCTTCAGCAGCGCCGTCCCCAGCGTGTCGAGCCACGGGCTGTTCAGCACGAGCGCGGCGATCCGGCCCGGGTTGCGTGCCGCCCACAGGGTGGCGACGAGTCCTCCGGTCGAGTGGGCGATCAGGACGAGGTCCACGGGGGTCGGGGAGCCGCGGCGCTCGGTGAGCCGCTGCTCGAGCGCGAGGACCGCGGCCTCGAGGTCCACGTCGTACTCCTCGAGCGAGGTCACGTACCCCGGGGTCTGACCGGGCAGCAGGCTGCGCCCGTACTTGTGGAGGTCGAGGGCGAAGAAGGACCAGCCGTGCAGGTGGAGGGTCCGGGCGAGCTCTTCGTGGAAGAAGTAGTCGCTGAAGCCGTGGACGTACAGCACGGCACGCGCCCGGCCGGCCTGCTCGGCAGGGCCGCCGGTCACGTCCGGCTCGTAGGCGACGAGCGTGGCGACCCTCGGGCCCTCGTCGTCGGGCTCCAGCGGCAGGGTCAGGGCACGGAAGGACGAGCCGAGGACGTCCTCGGTCCAGGACTGGTCCGTGCCGGACACGATCCTCCTCCCGCCCCGAGTTGTTGCAGCTGCATCCATCATGGAACTCTTGACCCATGCATTTCTACCCGACCTTCTTCCGGCTCGTCTTCTCGGGAATGGACGCCGAGAGGGCCCACAGGATCGGGTTCGCCCTCATCCGTGCGATCGACCGCACCCCCGTGGGCTGGGGCCTGCGCCGCTTCTGCGCACCCGATGCGAGCCTGGCCACCACGGCCTTCGGGGTGGAGTTCCCGTCCCCCTTCGGTCTCGCCGCCGGGTTCGACAAGGCGGGGAAGGGCGTGCTGTCCCTGACGGTGCTCGGCTTCGGGCACGTGGAGATCGGCACGATCACCGGCCAGGCGCAGCCCGGCAACCCCGCGCCCCGCCTGTTCCGGCTCGTCGAGGACCGAGCGGTGATCAACCGGATGGGCTTCAACAACGACGGCGCCGCGGCCGTGGCGCCCCGCCTCCGCTCCGCGCGGCAGCGGCTGGCGCGCCGGTACGGAGCCCGTAGGCCCGTCGTCGGCGTGAACATCGGCAAGACGAAGAAGGTGGACATCGCCGACGCCGTCGCCGACTACCTCGTGAGCGCCCGCGAGCTCGCCCCTGTCGCGGACTACCTCGTGGTGAACGTGTCCTCACCGAACACGCCCGGGCTCCGGCTGCTGCAGAGCGTCGAGTCCCTCCGCCCCCTGCTGGAGGCCGTCCGCACCACGGCTGACGACGCGGCCGGCCGGCACGTGCCGCTCCTGGTGAAGATCGCCCCCGACCTCACGGACCAGGACCTCGACGACGTCGGGGCGCTGGCCCTGGATCTCGGGCTGGACGGGATCGTGGCCACGAACACCACCATCACGCGCGAGAACCTCACCACCGACGCCGCCACGGTGATGGCCAAGGGCGTCGGCGGCCTCAGCGGTGCGCCCCTGAAGGCCCGCTCGCTGGAGGTCCTCACCCGGCTCCGGGCCGCCGTCGGCGACCGCCTCGCCCTCGTGTCCGTCGGCGGCGTGGAGACGCCCGAGGACGTCATCGAGCGGCTCGAGGCCGGCGCCACCCTCGTGCAGGGCTACACGGCCTTCCTCTACGAGGGGCCGTTCTGGGCGCGCCGGATCAACCGCGGGCTGGCGCGCAGCAGGGCTGCCTGACGACCGCCTCACGCCCGGCGGCACCATCGGGCGAACAGAAGAGCCGGGCCCGAAGGCCCGGCTCCTGTCGATCCCGGTTCGTGCTCGACCCGCCGCTGCTCAGGAGGGGTACTGCCCGCGCTTGACCTGCGGTTTCGGCAGGCGCAGCCGGCGCAGCTGGAGCGCGCGGGTCACCCCGTACCAGAGATCGCCCTGGTTCGGGCCGCCGAACTTCTCCGTCAGCTTCTTCTTCAGCTTGCGCCGCAGCAGCAGGCAGTCCACGATCACGGCGACGATGAGCACCCAGAACGCCAGGAGCACGGCGCTCTGCACCGCCAGGGACTGGAAGAAACTCAGCACCACGAACACCAGCGCAGCGACCATGAGGAACTCGCCGATGTTGATGCGCGCGTCGACGAACTGGCGGACGAAGCGCCGGTTCGGGCCCTTGTCCCGCAACGGCAGGTACCGCTCGTCGTCGGTGTCGAGGGCCTGGCGCATCCTGGCGCGGTCGTCCCGCACCGCGGAACGGTTCTTGTCCTTGGCGGCCTTGCGGTCGGCAGGCACGAGCGGCCGCTTGCGGGCGGCCTGCTGCACGCTCCGCTTGGGCGTCGGCGCCCCCTTGCCCTGGACGCGCTGGGTCTCGTGGGTAGGCGAAGCGCTGTCAACGACTTCCTGGGCAGTGGGTGCTTCCTTATTTCGTCCGAACACCCCCTCAGGATACCGGCTCGCCGAGCCTCCACCGCCGGTCGGGGCCGGACGATTCGTCCGAGGACACCGCCGACGACACCGCCGACGACACCACCGCGGCTGCGCCGGACCCGGGCTGTGTAGGGTTCTGGCATGACTTCCATGAGCACCCCCACCGAGCATCCGGACGAGCCCAGCGGCGTCGTCGAGCAGCTGCGGGCGAGCGTCGACGCGGCGTTCCCCCGGATCGTCGAGGAACTCTCCGGCCTCGTGGCCATCCCCGGCATCGCCTGGGAGGCCTTCGACGCCGCCGAACTCGACCGCAGCGCCGAGGCGGTGGCCGCGCTGGTCCGCGGAGCCGGCATCGACGACGTCCGCATCCTGCGCGTCGACAACGACGGCACCCCCGGCGGTCCCGCCGTCGTCGCCCGCCGCCCCGCCGTCGGCGACCGGCCCACCGTCCTCCTCTACGCGCACCACGACGTGCAGCCACCCGGCGATCCCGCCCTCTGGGAGACCGAACCGTTCGTGGCCACCGAACGCGACGGACGGCTCTACGGACGCGGCGCGGCCGATGACAAGGCCGGCATCATGGCGCACGTCGGCGCATTCCGGGCCCTCTCCGACGTGCTCGGGGACGCGTTCGGGGTCGGCGTGACGCTCTTCATCGAGGGCGAGGAGGAGGCCGGGTCGCCGACGTTCCGGTCCTTCCTCGAGACCTACCGCGACGACCTCGCGGCCGACGTCATCGTCGTCGCCGACTCCAGCAACTGGAAGGTCGGCGTGCCCGCGCTGACCACGAGCCTGCGCGGCCTCGTGGACGGCACCATCGAGGTGCAGGTCCTCGACCACGCGGTGCACTCCGGCATGTTCGGCGGACCCGTCCTCGACGCGCCGACGCTCCTCGCGCGCCTCATCGCGACCCTGCACGACGACGCCGGCGACGTCGCCGTCGCCGGTCTGCAGGCCGGGGACCACGCCACGGTGGACTACGCCGAGGAGGACTACCGCTCGGACGCCTCGGTGCTCGACGGCGTCGAGCTCGCAGGGACCGGCTCCATCGCCTCCCGGCTGTGGCACAAGCCGGCGCTGTCCATCATCGGCATGGACATCCCGAGCGTCGCGCTGTCCTCGAACACGCTGCTCCCGCGGGCACGCGCCAAGTTCAGCCTCCGCCTCGCGCCCGGCCAGGACCCGCAGTCGGCCATGGACGCCGTCCGCGCCCATGTCGAGAGCCACGCCCCGTTCGGGGCGCGGGTGACGTTCACCCCGGGGGAGACCGGCAGCCCCTTCCTGACCGACACGAGCGAGCCGGCGTCGCGCCTGGCACTCGAGGCGCTCGAGGAGGCCTGGGGCGTACCCGCCGTGGAGGCCGGCATGGGCGGCTCCATCCCCTTCATCGCGGACCTCACGGAGCTCTTCCCCTCCGCCCAGATCCTCATCACCGGCGTGGAGGACCCGGACTCGAGGGCCCACAGCGCCAACGAGTCGCTGCACCTCGACGAGTTCCGCAAGGCCGTCCTGGCCGAGGCGATCCTGCTCGCGCGGATCAACGACGGCGGTCTGCGCCGCGGCCGGGACTGACGCCCGCACCCGGGAGGGGGCGTGCGGAAATGTTTCGGCCCTCCCGGCCGTTAGAAGGGAAGTGGGCCCGGCGTAGGATTGGATGAAGCCCTGCGCGCCACACCGCGGACGCACGAGTGGATCCACCAGGGTCCGAGCTAGGAGAGACACAATGAGCACACCGACCACCGAAGCAGCGGCCCTGCAGGAGTCCACGGATCTTCCTGTGCACGAGGTCAACCTGTCCGACGTCGCCGCCGGCAAGGTGCGCAGCCTCCTCGAGCAGGAGGGCCGTACGGACCTCCGCCTGCGGGTCGCCGTGCAGCCCGGCGGCTGCTCCGGCCTGATCTACCAGCTGTACTTCGACGAGCGCGTCCTCGACGGCGATGCCGTCCGTGACTTCGACGGCGTCGAGGTCATCGTCGACAAGATGAGCGTGCCGTACCTGTCCGGTGCATCCATCGACTTCGAGGACACCATCTCGAAGCAGGGATTCACCATCGACAACCCGAATGCGGGCGGCTCCTGCGCCTGCGGCGACTCCTTCCACTAGCCGCCGCGCCGGCAGGTCCACCGGCAGCTGCACTAGCACGGGGCGAAGGCCCGGAACATCCCCCAGGGGAGTGTTCCGGGCCTTTCGCATGTCACCGGAACGCGGGTCTTCCGGGTAAGCTCTACAGTGAGTAGTAAAACTGGATGTGCACCCCGGGCCGCTTTCCGCGCGGGTGGCAACGCACGTAGAAAAGGAAGGTCCGTCTGTGAGTTCGCAGGACCGAACCGGTAGCAAGCGCGTCAGGATCGCAAAGATCTCCAGCATCACGCTGGCCGGCGCCCTCCTACTGACCGGCTGTTCGGCAGAAGCCCAAAAGGGTTGGCTCCCGGCAGACCGGGACAACACCAACCACACCGCGGCCATAACCGATCTCTGGGTCAACTCGTGGATCGCGGCCCTGGCCGTCGGTGTCATCACGTGGGGCCTGATCATCTGGTGCATGGTGGCCTACCGCCGCCGGAAGAACGACACCGGCTACCCGCGGCAGATGAGCTACAACCTGCCGCTCGAGATCTTCTACTTGACGATCCCGCTGTTCATGGTCCTCGTGTTCTTCTACTTCACCGAGCGCGACATCAACACGATCGACGCCCGGGTCGAGAACCCCGACGTGATCGTCGATGTGCGCGGCAAGCAGTGGTCGTGGGACTTCAACTACGTCACCGAGGACAAGTACTCCACCGGCGTGCAGGCCCACCTCACCGGCGAGACCGGCCAGGAGGCCGACCTGCCCACGCTCTACCTGCCCGTGAACAGGACCGTCGAGCTCCAGCTCAACGCCCGCGACGTGCAGCACTCCTTCTTCGTTCCCGGCTTCCTGATGAAGCGTGACCTCTACCCGGGCCGTACGAACTACATCAACCTCACGCCCACCAAGGAGGGCACCTTCGACGGCAAGTGCGCCGAGCTGTGCGGCCAGTACCACTCGGAGATGCTCTTCAACGTGCAGGTGGTCTCGCAGGCGGAGTTCGACGCGCAGATGGACCGCCTCGAGGACGGCCAGCTCGGCGACGAGTACGACCGCGACTCCTACCCGGAGGATGATCCCGATACCGACCCAGCCAGGAGCAGCAGCTGATGTCCACCTTCGAATACACCCTTGAGGAAGCCGGCACCGTAGCCGCTCCCCGCGTGGTCCCTCGGTCCAAGGGACGGATCGTCGTCAACTGGATCACCTCGACCGACCACAAGACGATCGGGTTCATGTACCTGATCGCCTCGTTCGTCTTCTTCTGCTTCGCCGGCGTGATGGCGCTGATCATCCGCGCCGAGCTCTTCGAGCCCGGCATGCAGATCCTGCAGACGAAGGAGCAGTACAACCAGCTCTTCACGATGCACGGCACCGTGATGCTGCTGATGTTCGCGACGCCGCTGTTCGCGGGCTTCACGAACTTCGTCATGCCCCTGCAGATCGGCGCACCCGACGTCGCCTTCCCGCGGCTGAACGCCCTGGCGTTCTGGTTCTTCCTGTTCGGCAGCACCATCGCCGTCTCCGGGTTCATCACCCCGCAGGGCGCCGCGTCGTTCGGCTGGTTCGCCTACGCGCCACTGTCGAGCACCACGTTCTCCCCGGGCGTGGGCGGGGACCTCTGGGTCTTCGGTCTCGCACTGTCCGGCTTCGGCACCATCCTCGGCGCCGTCAACTTCATCACCACGATCATCTGCATGCGCGCCCCCGGCATGACCATGTGGCGCATGCCGATCTTCACCTGGAACGCGCTCATCACCTCGATCCTCGTGCTGATGGCGTTCCCGCCGCTGGCCGCCGCGCTCTTCGCGCTCGGCGCCGACCGCCGCTTCGGGGCCCACATCTTCGACCCCGAAGCCGGTGGGGCCATCCTGTGGCAGCACCTGTTCTGGTTCTTCGGCCACCCCGAGGTCTACATCATCGCGCTGCCGTTCTTCGGCATCGTCTCGGAGATCTTCCCGGTCTTCAGCCGCAAGCCGATCTTCGGCTACAAGGGCCTGGTCTACGCGACGATCGCCATCGCCGCCCTGTCCGTGACGGTGTGGGCGCACCACATGTACGTCACGGGTGCGGTCCTGCTGCCGTTCTTCGCCTTCATGACCATGCTCATCGCGGTGCCCACCGGCGTGAAGTTCTTCAACTGGATCGGCACGCTCTGGAGGGGGTCGCTGACCTTCGAGACGCCGATGCTGTGGAGCCTCGGCTTCCTCGTCACCTTCCTCTTCGGTGGCCTCACCGGCATCATCCTGGCCTCGCCGCCGCTCGACTTCCACGTCTCGGACACGTACTTCGTGGTTGCGCACTTCCACTACGTGGTCTTCGGGACCGTGGTGTTCGCGATGTTCGCCGGCTTCTACTTCTGGTGGCCCAAGTTCACCGGCAAGATGCTGAACGAGCGCCTCGGCAAGATCCACTTCTGGATGCTGTTCCTCGGCTTCCACGCCACGTTCCTCATCCAGCACTGGCTGGGTGTCGAGGGTATGCCGCGCCGCTACGCGGACTACCTGCCCGAGGACGGCTACACCGCCATGAACCAGTTCTCCACCGTCGGGTCCTTCGTCCTGGGTGCCTCGCTGATCCCGTTCTTCTGGAACGTCTACATCACGTGGCGGACCGGCAAGAAGGTCGAGGTGGACGACCCGTGGGGCTTCGGCGCCTCGCTCGAGTGGGCGACGTCGTGCCCGCCACCGCGCCACAACTTCACCTCGCTGCCCCGCATCCGCTCCGAGCGCCCTGCGCTCGACCTGCACCACCCGGAGCTGCAACAGACGCACACCCCCGATGACAGCGCCATCGGCCAGGCCCTCGGCTCGGCCGACAGGAAGGACGCCAAGGTATGAGGATCGAGAAGAACCTGTTCCTGATCGGTGTGCCGATCTTCGTGCCCGTCGCCTTCGTCTACGGGTGGCTGACCGAATGGTCGGAGTGGGTCGGTTTCCTCGGGATCCTGCTCGTGGGCGGCCTCGCCGGGATGATCGGGTTCTACCTGGCGTTCACCGGCAAGCGCGTCGGAGCACGCCCGGAGGACCGGCTCGACGCCGAGATCCACGAGGGATCCGGCGAGCAGGGCCACTTCAGCCCCTGGAGCTGGTGGCCCCTGGTCCTCGGCCTCGCAGCCGCCACGGGCTTCCTCGGGATCGCGATCGGGTTCTGGATCCTCTACATCGGCCTCGGTCTGGCGGCGATCGCCCTCGTCGGCTGGGTCTTCGAGTACAGCCGCGGGTACCACGCCCACTAGTACCGTCCACGCAGTCCACGACAGGGGAGCCCGCCATGTGCGGGCTCCCCTGTCGTATGGGTACAGTCTGATGGACGACAGTCCCGACGGGTCCCGCACGGGACACCGCCGGAGCGAGGAGACCGACCCATGGGTGTGCTGCCGAGGCCCTTCGACGCGGACCGCCTCGACGAGGCATCCGGCACACCCAAGCATGTCCAGCTGCGGGAGAGCCTGCGGCGCTACGTCCACCAGTTCGGCGAGCCAGGAGCGGGGATACCGTCCGAGCGGCAGCTGAGTGAGTACTTCGGGGTGGCGCGCATGACGGTGCGGCAGGCCGTCGATGCCCTGGTCGCGGAGGAGGTGCTCGAGCGCGTCGTGGGACTCGGGACGTTCGTGGCGCGCTCCAAGGTGGACCTGCACATGAAGATGACCTCCTACACCGAGGAGATGATCCGGCGCGGCATGGTGCCGGACGCACGCGTCCTGAGCTTCGAACAGCAGGGCGCAACGCCCCTGGTGGCGCGGGAGCTGCAGATCGAGATCGGCCAGCCCGTGGTGCGGTTTAGGCGGCAGCTCCTGGCCGACGGCGAGCCCATGAGCGTGGACGAGAACTTCCTCCCGGCGCACCGCGTGAAGGGGCTCCTCGACGGCCCGCCGCCCACCTCGCTCTACAACGTGCTCAGCGAGAAGTACGGCCTCGTCATGGAGTGGGGGGAGGATACCATCGAGGCGACGGCGGCGTCGCCGTCGATCGCGCGCCTGCTCAACGTGGAGATGAACGCCCCGCTGCTGAAGATCCAGCGGCACGCCTACGTGGCGCGCGCCATGATCGACTACTCCGTGTCCTACTACCGCGCCGATCGCTACAAACTGTGGGTACCGCTGCAGCGGCCCGGTGTGCGGACACCGCGCGCCTACAGTTCCAAGCGCCTCGGCTAGGGCCTGACCTACGTCGCGGCGCGGCGCCTCCGACTAGCCGGCCCGTCGCGGGACCGGCTAGTCGGAGGGGCGTCGCACCACCCGGCGCTGCGCGTAGTGGTGGCCCGCGGAGTCCGTATGGATCTCGATGGATCGGAGCGTCTCGTCCGACGTCTCCTCGGCCGCGTCATGCAGGTGCACGACCGGGCTGTGCCCGTCCGTGCGCTCCGCGGGTCCGAGGAACGATCGGGCGGCGGCATCGATCCCGTCGAAGAGCGACAGCCGTGCCTTGCGCTTCCCCGAGGACGGCTCGACGCCGCGCGTGTGCTTCCGTTGCCTGCGATGGATCTCCATCAGACACCTGATTCGTCGTGGGGGCGTCAGTCTACTCCTGCAGTCCGGCTCTCGCCGGGATTTTCCTGCCGGTCATCCCGAAGCCTCTCCAGGATCTTTTACGGCTCTTCCACGGCTCTTCCTCAGGGGGCCCGGGACGCAGTCCGACGGGCGAGGGTCAGGTGGACGACGCCGCTGGGAGACGGGGTCGCCTCGATGTCGAACCGTTCCTCGAGCGCCTCGAGTCCGTCCCAGAGCCGCTCGCCCCGTCCGAGGACGATCGGGACCAGCACGATGTGCAGGTGGTCGATCAGGTCGGCTTCGAGGAACTGCCGCACCGTGTCGACGCCGCCGCCGATCCGGACATCCAGGCCGCCGGCCAGCGCGCGGGCCTGCGCCAGCGCCTCGACGGGATCGGCGTCGACAAAGTGGAACGTCGTGCCGCCGTCCATCTCCACAATCGGCCGGGGGTGATGGGTCAGCACGACGACGGGCGTCCGGAACACGGGGGTGTCGCCCCACCAGCCCTTCCACTCCTCGTCCTCCCACGGGCCCCGCTGGGGACCGAACTTGTTGCGCCCCATGATCTCGACGCCGATGCCGGGCCCCCATGCGCGGGCGAACGCCTCGTCGACACCGGAGGACCCGGGGCCCTCTCCGGACAGCCCCATCTCCCGGAACGTGCGGGTGCCCAAGGCCCACTCCATGAGGCGCATGCCCGCGTGGCCGAAGGGGGCGTCGAGCTGCTGACCCTCGCCTGCGCCGAAGCCGTCGAGGGAGATCGAGAAGTTGTGCACACGGACGAGGGACACAGGAGCTCCTGGCACTGGTCGTTGGCGATCACTCTAGGGGGACCGGAGCCGCCGGCTCAAGGCGGCACCTCACACGGCGAGGAGCGCGAACGCACTTCCGATGGCCGCTCCGACGGCGGCGCCGGCCACCACCTGGCCAGGGGTATGGGCCCACAGGCGTACGCGGGACCACCCCACGGCCACGGGGATCACTGCGAGCGGGGCCGCCCATGCGCCGAACAGGGCGAGGGCGCCGACGACGACGAACACGGCGACCGCCGAATGGGCGGAGAGCTTCCACCAGAGGTTGACGACGAGCACGGACAGGACGCCTGCCACCGTGCACAGCACGGCCCCGATGACGAGCGGGGGAGCGTCGAGGAGCAGGAGGAGCGCGAGCCCCGCGCCGATCGACGCGAGCGTCGCGGCGAGGACCGGCGAGCGTTGGCGGCGGTCGCTGATGTGATGGTCCACGAGGGCTGTGGAGGGAGCGTTGCTGCGGCTTCCCCTCTCATGGGGTGGTGCAGGAATGACGAAGGGCCCGGACGCGAGGTCCGGGCCCTTCGATCAGCGGTTGTCGGTTCTAGTGGCTCGCGATGGACTCGCGGTCCTTGGCGCCGGCGATCTCGTCATGGTGGTCGCCATGCGAGGCTGCCAGTTCCTTCGGCGTCACAGGCGCCACCCGGTCCTCGAAGAAGAAGCGGGAGATGCGGCCGTGGGCCTTGTCGAGGAGGCTCACCTTGCCGTCGGCGTCCGGCGTGGGGACCATGACCTCGGGCGATTCGAAGGCGACCAGCTGGTAGCGCTTGTAGTCGTCGACCTGCTCGTGGACCTCGATGAACTCGCCGTGCGGCAGGCGCACGATGCGTCCGGTCTCG
The DNA here is from genome assembly GCF_036867195.1 of Arthrobacter sp. Soc17.1.1.1. Taxonomy (NCBI): domain Bacteria; kingdom Bacillati; phylum Actinomycetota; class Actinomycetes; order Micrococcales; family Micrococcaceae; genus Arthrobacter; species Arthrobacter sp. Soc17.1.1.1. Next base: position 2,012,650 of record NZ_JBAJII010000001.1, on the reverse strand, counting down.
CGGCCGTGCAGGGCGATCTCGCGGTCCTTGCGCTGCAGGGCCAGCGCGATGCGGCGGGTGACCATGAAGGCGAGGACCGGCCCGAAGATCACCAGGAAGCGCAGCCAGTAGGTCACGTCGTTCAGCGACACCAGGAAGTGCGTGGCGATGAGGTCGGAGCTGGCAGCGGCCCACAGGACGCAGTAGAACGTGATACCGGCGACACCGATGGCCGTGCGGGTCGGGGCGTTGCGGGGGCGGTTCAGCAGGTGGTGCTCACGCTTGTCCTTCGTGACCCAGGCCTCGATCCACGGCCAGGCGAACATCAGGGTGAAGACGATGATGGCCGGGACGAGAGCGGGGATCAGGACGTTCAGGGAGAGCGCGTTGACGCCCCAGGGGAACGGGATCATGAACTCGAAGTCGAAGTTGTCGCCGAGCGTTCCGGGCATGAGACGCAGGGCCCCGTCCACCCAGCCGATGTACCAGTCGGGCTGGGTACCGGCGGACACGGGCGAGGGGTCGTACGGGCCGTAGTTCCAGATCGGGTTGATGGTGAACGCTGCGGAGATCGCGGCGAGGACACCGAACACGATGAAGAAGAAGCCGCCGGCCTTCGCCGCGTACACGGGACCCACGGGGTAGCCGACCACGTTGGTGTTCGTCCGGCCGGGGCCGGGGAACTGGGAGTGCTTGTGCAGCACGACCATGAACAGGTGGATACCGATGAGGAGCAGGATCACCGCGGGGATCAGGAGGATGTGCAGCACGTACAGGCGCCCGATGATCATCGTGCCCGGGAACTCCCCACCGAAGAGGAAGAAGCTCAGGTAGGTGCCGACCACGGGGATGGCCTTCATGACGCCGTCGATGATGCGCAGGCCGTTACCGGACAGCAGGTCATCGGGGAGGGAGTAGCCGGTGAAGCCGGCGGCGAGGCTCAGGATGAGCAGGACGCAGCCGACGACCCAGTTGAACTCGCGCGGGCGGCGGAACGCACCGGTGAAGAAGACGCGGAGCATGTGCACGGCCACGGAGGCCACGAACAGCAGCGCCGACCAGTGGTGGATCTGCCGCATGAACAGGCCGCCGCGGATGTCGAAGGAGATGTCCAGCGACGACGCGTAGGCCACCGACATCTCGACGCCTCGGAGCGGCAGGTAGCTGCCCTCGTAGTGCGTCTCCGCCATCGACGGATCGTAGAAGAAGGTGAGGAAGGTACCGGAGATCAGGAGGATGACGAAGGTGTAGAGTGCCACCTCACCGAACATGAAGGTCCAGTGGTCGGGGAAAATCTTCCGGCCGAATTCCTTGACGATCCCCGAGCCGCCGACCCGGGAGTCGACGTAGTCGGTGACCTTGCCCACGCGCGTCTTCGGCACGTAGGTCGGCGTAGCAGTAGAGCTGCTCATGTCAGCCTCGCTCCCAGAAACTAGGTCCTACGGGTTCTTGGAAATCGCTCGACGCGACGAGGTAGCCCTCGTCGTCGACTTCGATGGGTAGCTGTGGCAGCGGCCGTGCAGCCGGTCCGAAGATGACCTTGCATTCCTGCTCGAGGTCGAAGGTGGACTGGTGGCACGGGCACAGCAGGTGGTGCGTCTGCTGTTCGTAGAGCGCTACCGGGCAGCCGACGTGCGTGCAGATCTTGGAATACGCAACAATTCCGTCGTAGCCCCAGTTCTCCCGTCCAGGAGAGGGGTTGAGCTCCTCGGGGTCGAGGCGCATGAGCAGGACGACTGCCTTGGCCTTCTCCTCGAGCTTGTTCTCGACCTCGTTGAGGCCTTCGGGGATGACATGGAACGCTGATCCGACCGTCACGTCGGAGGCGAGGATGGGTGTTCCGCTCGGATCGCGGGTGAGACGGACGCCGGTGTCCCACATGGTCTGCTTCAGCGCATTGCCGGGCAGGGGTCCGAGATCGCGGAAGATGGCGATCGCCGGCAGGGGAGCAAGGATGGCCGCTCCGAGGAGGGTGTTTCGGATCAGCGGGCGTCGCTTGATACCCGACTCGTCGAGGATGTCGTTGACGATCTTCTCGGCGTCCTGGCGGTCGCTCTCGGGCCGGATCTCGTGGCGGCTCTCGGTCACCTCGTGGTCGGGCATGAGGGTCTTCGCCCAGTGCACGATGCCGACGCCGATGCCGAGCATCGCGAAGGCGGTGCCCAGCCCGAGCATCAGGTTCTGCAGGCGGAGGCGCTCCACGGTCTCGTCGAGCGGGATGAAGAAGTAGCCCACGAAGAAGAGCAGTGTGCCGAGGATCGAGACGAGGAACAGCAGGGCCACCTGCCGCTCGGCGCGCTTCTCGGCGCGTCGGTCCCGGTCCGCGAGGCGCGGCCGGTGCGGGGGCAGGCCCGGGTTCTCGAACTGGTCCAGCTCGCGGCCCGGCGTGGCGACGGTAACCGAGGTCCCGGGAGCGCCGTGACTAGAGTCGGCCATGATCCCTCTCATCCTTCTTCAGGTACTGCATTCGAAAGTCTGTCTGTAATTCGTTCACGGTGAGCGCGCGGATGGTCAGGAGGACCGCGACGTGAGCCACACGGTGAAGGCGATGATGACGCCCAGGCCCGCGACCCAGATGAACAGGCCCTCGGAGACCGGCCCGAGCGAGCCGAGATCGGCTCCGCCGGGGGAGCCCTGCTCCTCGATGATCTTGAGGAACGCGATGATGTCCTGCTTGTCGTCGGGGGAGATGTTCGCGTCGCTGAAGACGGGCATGTTCTGCGGGCCGGTGACCATGGCCTCGTAGATGTGCTTCTCGCTCGTGCCGTCGATCGACGGGGCGAACTTGCCCTGCGTCAGGGCGCCGCCGGCTGCTGCGGCGTTGTGGCACATGGCGCAGTTCACGCGGAAGAGCTCGCCACCGTGGGAGGCGTCGCCTTCGGAGGCGTTCAGGATCTCCTCGGAGGGGATGGCCGGGCCGGCGCCGAGGGAGGCGACGTACGCCGAGAGCTGGCTGATCTGCTCCTCGGTGAACTGGACGGGCTTGGCCTGGGCCTGGGGGCCGTCCATCTGCATGGGCATACGGCCGGTGCCGACCTGGAAGTCCACGGAGGCCGCACCGACGCCGACGAGCGACGGTGCCGCCTGCGATCCGGTGGCGCCCATGCCGTGGCAGGAGGCGCAGTTCGCGCTGAACAGCTTGCCGCCCTCCTCCACGTCATCGGCCGTGAACGTGGTGGTCTGCGCCTGCGCTTCGTTGGCGGTGCTGGCGGCGGCGTACAGCCCGCCGGTGACGAGGAGCGCCATCAGGAGCAGCGCGAACGCTGCGAGTGGGTGACGCCGCCTCTGGGAGAGTGCCTTCACGGAGTGGTTCCTGCCTTTTGTGGTACCAGAGCTGCTGGAGTTCTTCTTTGAATTCTACCTCTAGTAGAAGAGTCTATGTGAGGCAGTTACTGGAGGAAGTAGATGATGATGAACAGACCGATCCAGACGACGTCGACGAAGTGCCAGTAGTAGGACGTCACGATGGCGGACGTGGCCTCGAAGTGGCCGAACTGGCGGGCGATGAACGCGCGGCCGATGATGAACAGGAAGGCGATGAGCCCGCCGATCACGTGGATCCCGTGGAAGCCCGTGGTCATGTAGAAGGCCGACCCGAAGGCGTTGGAGGACAGTGCGACGCCCTCGGACACCAGTTCCGCGTACTCGTAGGCCTGCACCGAGACGAAGATCGCACCCATGACGAAGGTCAGCAGGAACCACTCGACCATCCCCCAGCGGGAGAGGGCGAACACGCCCCCGGTGCGGCGCGGCTGCAGCCGCTCGGCGGCGAACACGCCGAACTGGCAGCTGAAGGAGCTCGACACCAGGATGATGGTGTTGATGAGGGCGAACGGTACGTTCAGCTTCTCGGTCTCCATGGCCCACAGCTCGCTGGAGGTGGAGCGCAGGGTGAAGTACATGGCAAAGAGGCCGGCGAAGAACATCAGCTCGCTGGACAGCCACACGACGGTCCCGACGGAGACCATGTTGGGGCGGTTGAGCGCGGGATGCGGGGCGGCACTGGGGGCTTGGGTCGCAGATGTCACAGAGTCATTATGTCCCCAAGAACATCACGATCACCAACGCGAAATGGCCCTCCGAAGTGCCTCCGCAGGCCGCGGGGAGCCCCAACGCCCGGTTTTCCGCGGAAGTTCCCCGTGATGACTTTCTACAATTCGTAGATAATCTGGGACCGTGAGCCTGACTACGACCCCCGACGGGGCGCAACCGACCTGGCCGTCGATCTTCTCGTCCCTCCTGTCAAGGACTGATCTGACGACGGCGCAGAGCCGCTGGGCGATGGACACGATCATGGCGGGCGAGGCCAGCCATGCCCAGATCGCGGGATTCCTGATCGCCCTGCGTGCCAAGGGCGAATCGGTCGGCGAGCTCATCGGGCTGGTGCAGGCGATGCTGGGGCGCGCGCACCGGATCGAGGTCGGCGGACCCACCCTGGACATCGTCGGGACGGGCGGCGACGGACTGAACACCCTGAACATCTCGACCATGGCCTCGCTCGTCGCCGTCGGCGCCGGTGCCACGGTGGTCAAGCACGGGAACCGCGGGGCGTCGTCGGCGTCCGGCGCGGCCGACGTCATCGAGGAACTGGGCGTCCGGCTCGATCTCGCGCCGTCCGACGTCGCGAGGACCGCCGAGCACGCCCGGATCACCTTCTGCTTCGCGCAGGTCTTCCACCCGTCGATGAAGCACGTCGCCGTGCCCCGACGGGAGCTCGGTGTGCCCACCGCGTTCAACTTCCTCGGACCGCTGAGCAACCCGGCGGGGGTCACGGCGCAGGCGCTCGGCTGCGCCGATGCGAGGATGGCTCCGCTGATGGCGGGAGTGCTGGCGGCGCGGGGCATCCGCGCCCTCGTGTTCCGGGGCGACGACGGCCGCGACAAGCTCACCACCAGCGGGTCCTCGACGGTGTGGGAGGTCCGCGACGGCCGGGTCCAGGCGCACCAGGTGCACCCCGGGGACTTCGGGCTTGACGCCGTCCCCGTCGACGCGCTCCGCGGCACCGACGCGACGGGCAACGCCGCAGTGGTGCGGGCGGTCCTCGCCGGGCATGCCGGGCCGGTGCGCGACGCCGTCGTGCTGAACGCGGCTGCCGGCCTCGTGGCGCTCGACGACGCCGCCGACGGGGCGCTCGTGGACCGGATCCGGGCTGCCATGGACCGGGCGCGCGCATCGATCGACTCCGGGGCCGCGGCCGGCGTGCTCGAGCGCTGGGTGGCTGTGACGCGGTCCTACTGACCGGAGACGCCCGGCCGTTCCCCGCGGGGCGTCAGCTGTCGAAGCCGAGCGAGAACGCGGCGTCGAGGTCGTGCTGCGAGTAGGAGCGGAAGGCGATCTGGGTCGTCGTGGACCGGACGCCCTCGATCTTCGACAGGCGGTCGGCGATGACGTCCGCGAGGTCCTCGTGCCGGGGGACGCGGGCGATCGCGATGAGGTCCCACTCCCCGGTCACGGAGTAGACCTCGCTGATGCCCTCGATCTCGGAGATGGCCTGCGCGCTCTCGGGGATGCGCGCGGCGTCGGTCTGGATGAGGACGAATGCGGTGATCATGGCGTGCCTTTCGGGTTGGGACCTCACCCTTACGCTACCGGCCGGCGGGAGCGGATCATGCGTGCGACGGCCCTCGGGACCACCAGGAACACGCCGAGGACGAGCAGGGTGACGAACTGGAAGCTGAGGGCGACGCCGGCACCGGAGGCGGCGCGCAGCGCGAGCCCGCCGGCCACGGTCCCGAGCCACAGGACGACGCCGGTGGGCAGGGGCGAGGCGGGGGAGCGCCACGCACGCACCACGACGGCCGTGAGCGCGTAGGCGAGGAGGAACGGCCAGGCCGTCTCGAGCACCCCTACGACGGTGACGCCGTGTTCGTGGGTGCGGCGGCCGGACGCCGCGAACGCCAGGACGAGGACCACGTCGGCGGCGCACCAGGCAAGCGGGGCGGTTGTCCGCGGCCGCCGGGTGGTCGGGCGGACAGGGGTGCGGCGGGCCATGAAGCCAGCCTACTGGTTGTCGTTGTCGGAGCCGTGGACTACATTCGGGCCACGTCCGGCCGTCGGCGCGCGGACATGAGCGAAGGACACCCGCGATGGGATCGATCACCCCGTGCCTCTGGTTCGACGGTAAGGCCGAAGAGGCCGCCATGCTGTACACCTCGGTGGTGAGGAACTCCCGCATCGTGAACGTCTCACGGGCGGGCCAGGACGAGGGTCCCGCGCTGACGGTCTCGTTCGAGCTCGACGGCCAGCCCTTCGTGGCCCTCAACGGCGGTCCCCAGTTCTCCTTCACGGAGGCCGTCTCCTTCCAGATCTCCTGCGCGGACCAGGCCGAGGTGGACCACTACTGGACCGCCCTGACCGAGGGCGGCGAGGAGAGCCGGTGCGGCTGGCTCAAGGACCGGTTCGGCCTGTCGTGGCAGATCATCCCCGCGGTGCTGCCCGACCTGATCGGAGGCGACGACGCCGAGGGCGCGCAGCGGGCTATGACAGCGATGCTCGAGATGAACAGGCTGGACATCTCGACGCTCCAGGCGGCTTACAGCGGCGTCTGACGGGTCAGGGTCACCGGCAGGGTCACGGGCGGGGTCACGGGCCGGGTCACGCGCCGACGGAACCGACCGGAGACGCAGGGTCACACGCGTAACTCCCCGCCCAGGTGGGTGCCTCGAGCTTGCAGGGACACAGCGTGGGCACAGCACCGCGAAAGCCGCGCCACAACCGGGCCGGAGACAGTGGTTCAGGGTCGGACAGGCCCGGACCACTGCAAGCGGCCGCGGAGAGCGGCAGATCGAGGAGACACCATGAGTCAGCGGAGGAAGATCGCACTGGGCATCGGAGGGGCCGCCCTGGTGGCGGGCACGAGCCTCGGGATCGCGGGCATGGCCACTGCGACGACGACGGTGACGCCCGAACCGTCGGCGAGCGCTTCGGCCACCCCCGGCGCCGACGGCCGCGACGGCGGCTTCGGACGGCATGGCGGCGGATTCGACGCCGCGGCCCTCGCGGCCGAACTGGGCGTCGAGGAGAGCGCGGTCCAGGAGGCGCTGCAGGCGGCACGGGAGAGCGCACCTCCCCGCGACGACACGGGAGGGAGACCGGACCGCGCGGCGCTGCAGTCGGCGCTGGCCGCTCCGCTGGCGGAAGCGCTCGGACTCGACGAGGCGACGGTGCAGGCCGCCCTCGACGCCCTGGCGGCGCAGCACCAGGAGGAACGCTCCGCGGACCTGCAGGCGAGGCTCGACGCCGCGGTGGCGGACGGATCCCTGACCCAGGAGGAGGCCGACGGCGCTGCGAAGGCCGTGGACCTCGGCGTTCTGGGCGGGCATCGCTGATCCGTAGCCCGACAGGTCGGGAGCAGGATGGTACCGTCGTGGCCGGCGCCGCCGCGGACCCGTCCTGCCCTCTCCTGTCCTGTCGTGTCCTCGATGCTCCTGTGCGGCGCCGTCCGCGCGGATGTGCGCGCCGCACACGGGCCTCGCAGGGGGCTCACGGTAGAGGCCTGAGGGTAAAGGCCTCAGGGCAGGAGGGCTGTGGGCAGGGATTTCAGGGCAGGAGTTTCAGGGCAGGCGCGACGGCCGCAGCACGGAGGCCTGGCCGGCTCTGCCGGGATCCAGTGGCACGGGACTCACGAGCACGGCAGGCCCGCGATGGAGCGTCCCGCTGCCGAGCGGACGGCATCGCAGGCCGCCCCGGCCGCGCATCGCCTTGTGCGCGCCGGGGGCGAGGACCCTGTCCATCCAGACGCAGGGGTGGGCATGCCGCCCGCCGTGGAAGGCGACGGATCCGCCCGCGGACTCCAGGACGAAGTCCTGACCGATGAGCGGCGGGAGTTCGATCCCGCGCAGCACCACGTTGCGCCGGGTGAGCAGCGGGTCGAAAGGGGCGGCGCCGAGCTCCGCGGCGATGGCCTCGAGCGATTCGACGGCGAACAGCGTCACGGCGGCGTCCATGTGGGCCGCCTTGCCGAAGAACCGGTCGCCGACGATCCCCTTCCCGGCGACCACCTCCGCGCTCGCGGCGTCGGTGGTGGGCACGTCGGCCGCGCCGTCCCGCGCCCGGCCGAAGTAGGCGTGCGCGGGAGACACGAGCAGGTGCAGGATCTCGACGTCGTACCGGAACTCGTGCGTCATGGCTCCCACGCTAGTCTCCCGCCGTCGTCCGCGGGACCACCATCGCCGATGCTGTCGTCCGCACTGTCGATCGCCGCACGGTCGGCGCCGACGGCGCCGGCGCGGCCGGTTCAGGCCTCGCCCGGGGGCCGTTCACGCTCCCCGTGGACGGCCCAGTAGCCCACGGACCGGGCCTTGTAGATGGCCGGGTTGTGGGAGGAGATGGTCCGGGCGTTGCGCCAGTGCCGGTCGAGGGCGCGGCCGGTCGACGTCGCCGAGGCCCCACCGACCTCGAACAGGTGGGTGGCAGCACCCAGCGCCTGGTCCACCGCGACCAGTTGCGCCTGGCTCACCGCGATGTCCGCTGCATCGAGCGCCGCCCGGACGGAGCCCGGCCCGTCGGGGTCGCAGGAGCCGTCGGAGCCGGAGACGTCGGAGCCGGAGCCGTCCGGGACGCCGGCGTCCTCCTGCTCGCCCCCGACCCGCTCGGCCCGGAGTCGCTCGGTCCGGAGTCGCTCGTATGCGGTGTCCAGGAGGTCCGCGGCGGCGAGCACCACCGCGTCCGCCGCGAACGCACGGCCCGCCAGTTCGCCCAGCACCTGCAGTACCTGCGGGTCCTCGCGCGGGAGCGGTGTGGTCGCATTGACGTAGGACCGCGTGCGCGGCCGGACGAACGCCGCGGCGTCCTCCGCGGCGGCGCGGGCGATCCCGGCCAGCGAGGCGACGAGCACGAGCTGGAAGAAGGAGTGCACGTGGCTCGGCGCGTCGGGGGAGAAGGGCCGCACGTTCCGCGGATCCACACGGACCTCGGTGAAGTGGGTGGTGCCGCTGCCGGTGAGCCTCTGGCCGAAGCCGTCCCAGTCGTCGATCCGCTCGACGCCGGGAGCGGTGGCCCGCACCGCGTACCCGACGCGCTCGCCGTCGTGCACGGCGCTGCCGGCGATCCAGTCCGCGTAGAGGCTGCCGGTGCTGTAGTACTTGGTGCCCGTCAGCGCCAGGGCACCACTGGGTGGATCCTGTGCGGTGAGGGCCGTGCGGATGTCGCGCAGCGAGGTGCCCGTCAGCTCGCTCGAGGCGTTGCCGATCATGGTGCCCGCTGCGACGTCGAAGAGCCAGCGGTCGCGGTGCGCCGACGACGGCTGGAGGAGCGTGCCCTCGACGTAGGCGAAGTGCCCGCGCCAGAGCTGCGTGAGGTTCGAGTCCGCAGCGGCCAGGTCGGTGAGCAGGGTGAAGAGCTGGCGCAGTGACACGCCCGATCCGCCGTACTCGACCGGCACGCGGAGGGCGCCGAACCCGGCGTCCTTGAGGGCCGCCACCTCCTCGTAGGGCAGCACGCGCTCCTTTTCGCGGCGGGCCGCACCGGCGGCGACGGCGTCGAACACGGGCCGGAACCGTTCCCGGAGCGCGGCCGTCGACGGGGCTCCCGACGGTCCGGGCCCGTCCACCGGGGCCTGGTGGGTGATCGTCGTGGTCATGATGGCCTCCTAGGCGTAGGACGGGGCGGTGGCGGGTCCGGCAGCCGCGCCGGCGGTAGCCCGGGCGAGGGGCACGGCGTCGCTGCCGAGATGGACGCCGCCCCGGTAGCGCGCGCCCGGGTGCTGGTCGAAGAGCCGCGTGTTGCCCGCGCCGAAGAGGCGTTCGCGGAGGGTCGACTCCTCGTAGGACCTGCGGTACAGACCGCGCCGCTGCAGTTCGGGTACGACGAGTTCGATGAAGTCCTCGGCGGTCCCGGGAGTGAGGAACTGGCGCAGGTTGAACCCGTCCAGGTCGGTGCCCTCCACCCACCGCTCGATCTCGTCGGCGACCTCCGTCGGGGTGCCGATCGCCACGAAGGGGCCGCGGTCAAAGCGCGTGATGCGCTCAAGCGCCTCGCCGACGGTGGTGCCTGCCGGGTGCCTCCGGTTGCTGGGCTGCCGGTCGCGGCCTGGCCGGTCCTCGCGCGCGAGGATGTCGTCGATGACCTCGTCGGGCCGGTAGGCCGCCAGGTCGATCCCACCGCCTCCGGCATGGGCGAGGTAGCCCTCGGCACTGGAGAGGCGGCGGAATTCGTCCGCCTTCCGCTGTGCGTCCTTGTGCGTTCTGCCGACGATCACCACGGCGCTCGCGAAGGCCCTGATGTGGTCCGCACCCCGGCCGTTGGCTACGGCGAGCAGGCGGAGGTCCGCCACGTTGTCGCGGTAGGCCGCGGCGTCGCGCCCGCCGACGAACACGCCCTCGGCGTGGCGCGCTGCGAAGGCCTTGCCGGCCACGGAGCTGCCGGCCTGGAACAGCACGGGTGTGCGCTGGCGTGAGGGGGCGCTCAGGTGCGGTCCGGCCACGGAGAAATGGGGGCCGCGGTGATTGATGTAGCGGACCTTCGACGGGTCGGTGTAGACGCGCCGTTCGCGGTCCTCGACCACGGCGTCGTCGTCCCAGGACCCCTCCCACAGCTTGTAGAGGACGTCCAGGTACTCGTCCGCGATCGCGTAGCGCTGGTCGTGTTCCACCTCGTCGGCGAGCCCGAAGTTCCGGGCCGCATTGGGGAGGTAGGACGTGACGATGTTCCAGCCGAACCGCCCCTTCGTCAGGTGGTCGAGCGTGGATGCGCGCCGTGCGAAGGCGAACGGTGGCTCGTACGTGGTGGAGAACGTCGCCGCGAAGCCCAGGTGCTCGGTCACCGCGGCCATGGCCGGGATGACCAGGAGGGGGTCGTTGCTGGGGATCTGGACGGCCTCGCGGAGCGCCGTGTCCGGGCCGCCGCGGTAGCCGTCGTACGTGCCGATCACGTCGGCGAGGAAGACGCTGTCGAACAGCCCGGCCTCGAGCAGCTTCGCCGTCTCGACCCAGAAGTCGAGGTCGTTGAAGCGGTGGCGGTTGTTCTCCGGGTGCACCCAGAGACCGTGGGAGATGTGTCCCACGCAGTTCATCTCGAAGAGGTTGAAGGCGATCTGGCGTGTCATGAGGAAAGGTCCTTCCGGACGGCGGGGAGTTCGGGGATGGCGTTGATCAGCTGGCGCGTGTACTCGTGCCCGGGGTGCTCGAAGACGTCGGCGACGGTCCCGTGCTCCAGGACCACCCCGTCCTTCAGGACCAGCACCTCGCGGCTGACGTGCTGGATCACGCCGAGGTCGTGGGAGATGAACAGGTAGCTGAGTCCGAAGCGCTCCTGCAGATCCGTCAGGAGGTCGAGGATGCGGGCCTGCACCGTGATGTCGAGGGCCGAGACCGGTTCGTCGCAGATGATGACCTCCGGTTCGGCGGCGAGCGCCCGGGCGATGGCGACGCGCTGCCGCTGCCCGCCCGAGAGTTCCAGGGGGCGGCTGCGGGCCCGGTCGGCGGGCAGGCCGACGAGGTCGAGCAGCTCGAGCACGCGCGCGGCCCGCGCGGTCCGCGGCGTGCCGGCGGCGGCGACGGCCTGCCCGATGACCTGCCGCACGGTCTTCCGCGGGTCGAACGACTGCAGCGGGTCCTGGTAGATCATCTGCACGGAGCGTCGGGCCGCGAGGTCGCGTGCGGCGCGGTGCTCCGCCCACGTGCGGCCCCGGACCTGGACGGTGCCCGCGTCCGGGGCGTCGACGCCCAGTGCGATCCGCGCGACGGTGCTCTTGCCGCTGCCGGACTCGCCGACGATCCCGAGGGTCGTCCCCTTCGCCAGGGTGAAGGACACGCCGTCGACCGCCGTGCGGCGGCTGCCGTCAGGACCGGCGAAGGTCTTGGTGAGCCCCTCGACCGCCAGGGCGGCCGCCGGGACCGTCACCTCGCGGGACGGGGCGGGCGCGATGTCGGACTGCGCGGTGTCTGACTCGGCGCGGTCCCGTACGGTCAACCGGCGTCCGCGCGACGACCGGGAGGGGATGGCCGCCAGGAGTCCCTGGGTGTAGGGGTGCCGGGGGTCCTGCAGGACGGACTCGACGGGGCCCTCCTCCACGATCTCGCCGTCGCGCATCACGGCGACGCGGTCGGCGAGGTCCGCGACGACGGCGAGGTCGTGGCTGACCACGAGCATCGCCGTGCTGCCTCCCTTGAGGCCGCCGAGCAGGCGGAGGACCTGTGCCGCGATGGTCGCATCCAGTGCTGTCGTCGGCTCGTCCGCGATGAGGAATCCCGGGTCCGCGGCGATCGCCGAGGCGATCAGGGCGCGCTGACGGAGCCCGCCCGAGAGCTGGTGCGGGTACTGCCCGGCCCGCACCTCGGGATCGGGTACACCCACGGAGGCGAGGAGTTCGACGACGCGCGCACGCCGGGCGGCCCGATCGAGGTCGCCGTGGAGGCGGAGGACCTCGCCCACCTCGTCACCGACCGTGCGCAGCGAGTCGAGGGAGGAGAGCGCGTCCTGCAGGATGAAGCCGGCCTCCCGGCCGCGGACGCGGGACCACTGGCGTTCGCCCCACGCGGAGGCGTCCTGGCCGTTGAAGCGCTGGGCGCGGGACCGGATATGGGCGCCGGGCCCGGTGAGACCGACGAGGGTCCTCGCGGTGACGGACTTGCCGGAGCCCGATTCACCCACCAGGGCGAGGCATTCACCCGGGCGGACGGACAGGCTGAGGTCGTGGATGACCTCCCGGCGGTGGGCGCCGCGGCCGAATCCGACGGAGAGCCCCTCGAGTTCGACGACGGGCGCCTGCGGCACCCGTGTGGCGGTGGTGGCGGTCAGGGTGGTGGAGCTCATGCGAGCCTTCCTTCGGCGCGGCGACGGAGCTCGCGGCCGATCACGGTGATGGACAGCACGGTGGCGACGAGGAACGCGGCGGGGAACGTGATCATCCAGGGTGCGTTCGAGATGAAGTTGCGGCCGGCCGAGAGCATCGCGCCCCATTCGGGGGCGGGCGGAGGGGTGCCGAGCCCGAGGAAGCTCAGCGACGCCCCGGCACCGATCGCCGAGCCGACGCCGATGGTCGCGAGGACGAGGACGGGCTTGATGACGTTCGGCACGGTGTGCGTCAGGAGGATCCGCCAGGCGGGCAGGCCCAGGGTACGGGCGGCCTCGACGAAGCCCGACCGCCGGACGAGGTGCGTCTGCGCCCGGGTGATCCGGGCGTAGTAGGCGATGCTGCCGGCACCGATCGCGAGGATCGCGTTCTCCGTGCCGCCGCCGATGATGCCGATGACCACCAGTGCGAGCAGGATCTCGGGGATGGCGAGGGTGACGTCGAGGAAGCGCATCACCGAGGCCTCCACGAGCCGCCCGTTGAGCCCGGCGAGGAGGCCGATGGCGGTCCCGCCGACCACACCGATCGCCGTCGCGCCGACCCCGATGTACAGCGAGGTGGCGGCGCCGTGCACGATCCGCGTGTAGTTGTCCGCGCCGGAGTCGTCCGTGCCGAACCAGGCGCCGGCGCCGGGCGCCTCGAAGCTCCTGGCGGGGTCAACGGCGTACGGGTCGGCGGGAGCGAGCAGGCCCGGGGTCAGGACCGCCGCCGCGAGCCACAGGAGGAACGCGGAGGCCAGCAGGATCCCGGGGCGGACGCGCCACCGGCGCCGACGTTGCCTGGGCGTCCCGGCCCGTGCCGGCTCCCGGACGGGGAGCGCGGCCTGCGGGGCGACGGCGGGCGGGATGGTGCGTGAGGCGATGCTCATGCGGTCACCACTTTCGGGTCGATGAGCGTGTAGAGGAGGTCGATCACGAGGTTCACCACGACGTAGACCGCGGCCGAGAGGAGCACGATCCCGAGGATGACCGGCAGGTCCTTGTTGTAGACCGAGGCCAGGGTCAGGGACCCGATGCCCTGCCGGCTGAAGAGGGTCTCGACGACCACGGACCCGCCGAGCAGCGCGGCCACGACGAAACCGGACATGGTCATGACCGGGATGGCCGCGTGCCGGAGTGCGTGCCGGATCCTGACCGGGAGGTCGCGCATGCCGCGGGAGCGGGCTGTCAGGATGAACGGCTGCTCCAGGACGTCCTCGAGTTCGTTCCGCAGCACCTGGGAGAGGGTCCCGAAGACCGCCAGGGCGAGGGTGAGGGCCGGGAGGATCAGCGCGGCCGGCCCCTGATTCCCGCCGATAGGGAACCAGCGCAGCGTGAAGGAGAAGACGATGAGCAGCGCGAACCCGATGATGAACGTCGGCGTGGCGGCGAAGACCACCTCGACGCCGGAGACGATCGACCGGATCCAGGGGGCGCGCTGCGCGGACAGGATCGCCACGACGAACGTGAGGGGCAGCGCGACGGCGACGGCGGCCGCCGCGAGTGCCGCCGTCGCGCCGATCTGCTGCCCGATGGCCTCCGAGACGGGCAGGCGCAGCCGATAGGACTGCCCGAGGTCGCCCTGCAGCAGGTTCCCGAGGTAGCTGCCGTACTGCACGAGGAAGGGCTGGTCGAGGAGGTAGTCGGCGCGGACCTGCGCCAGTGTCTCCGCGGTGGGCCGCGCGTCGGGCCCGCCGAGGATCAGCAGCGCGGTGTCGCCGGGGATCAGGTAGACGGCGAGGAAGGTCAGCGTCGCGGCTCCCCAGAGGACGCCGATGCCGATCGCGAGTCGCGTGAGGACGCGGCGGAGAACCGTCACCTACTCGGCCTTCCAGGCGTAGGTGAGCACGGGCACGGGGTGGGAGGTGTCCACGGCGACGTCGTGCAGGGTGTTCGCGTACGCGAACTGGCTCGGGTTCTCGTAGAGCGGCACGCCGGGCACGATCTCGAGCAGCCGGTGCTGCGCCTTCGAGTACGCCTCCTCGGCCACGGGCCCGTCGTCGGCCTCGCGGGCCGTGGAGAGCAGGGCGTCGAGCTCGGGGTCGTTGACGTAGGACGAGTTCTGGCCGATCCGCTCTCCGGTGATCTCGGAGGAGTGGTAGCGGATGAACAGGACGTCGGTGGTGTTGGTGTGCCAGACGCCGGCGAGGGCGTCGTAGTCGCCGGCGTAGCGGAGTTCGGTCAGCTGCGCCTGGGGGAGCTGGATGATCCGGAGGTCGAAGCCGACCTTGCGGGCCTCTCCCTGCAGCTGCACGAGCAGCGGGCTCGGCGTGGAACTCTCCACCGTGGGGACCTCGACCGTCAGCCGCTTCCCGTCCTTCGTGCGGAAGCCCTCGCCGTCACGCCCCGTCCACCCGGCGTCGTCGAGCAGCTGGTTCGCCCGCTCGGGGTCGTGGGTGAGGACGCCCTCGACCGTCGGGTCGTAGTACCTGCTCTCCTTGGACAGGAAGCCGTCGATCGGCGTGTAGGTGCCGAAGCCGAGGCTCTCCGTGACGGCCTTCGTGTCCACGGCGGCGGCGAACGCCTGCCGGACCGCGAGGTCGTCGAACGGTGCGCGGTTCAGGTTGAAGTTGAGGACGTACGGGTTGCCGGTCCGGGCGAGGTTCTCGTACGTGAAGTCCGGGTCGGCCTGCACGGCCGAGGCGTTCTGCGGCGCGAGGTTCTCCGTCAGGTCGTACTGGCCCGAGACGAGGGACTGGTGGCGGATGACGGGTTCGCTGACGAGGGTGACCTCGACGCCGTCGAGGTACGCGGCACCGTCACCGTCCAGCCACTCGGGTGCCCAGTCGTAGCCCTCCCGCTTCGTGTAGCTGATGCTCTGGCCCGGGCGGTAGTCGGCGACGGTGAAGGGCCCCGTGCCGATCGGCTTCTGGCACAGCGTCTCCGGTGACTCGGTGATGGCCTTGCCGGAGTTCATGCCGAGCCAGGACTGGGCGAGGGTGTAGAGGAAGGGGGTGTAGGGGTAGGCGAGGTGGGCCTCGAAGGTGTATTCGTCGATCACCGTGCCGTCGACGTACGGGGCGATGTACGCGGCGGCGAGGGGCGACTTCGTGGCGGGGTCCCTCATGTGCTCGAAGTTCTGCCCGAGGACCTCCGCGTTCCAGGGCGAGCCGTCACTGAAGGTGACTCCCTGCTTGAGGTGGAACGTGTAGGTCCTGCCGTCCTCCGAGACGTCCCAGGACTCGGCGAGATACGGCGCGATGTCCCCGTTCTCGTCCAGGGTCACCACGTTGTCGTAGATCAGGCGGCCGAGGAACTGCTGCTGCGTGGCAGAGATTCCGTGGCCGTCGAGGCAGCCCGGCTCGGCCGAGATGGACACGTCCAGCACGCCGCCGGGGATCGGCTCGCCAGCGGCGACGGAGGACGAGCCCGCCGGCCCGGCGCAGCCGGCCAGGAGTGCGAGGAGACCCACCGCAGAAAGGGCGGTGGCGTGTCCGGAGCGGTTTCGATTTCGGGCAGGGCGAATTACGGATGCATTCATGGGAATTCCTCAAGAGGCGTTCCGGCGCAGCGCAGAGCATAGTGCGACCGGAAGGGAATTGAAGGGCGAGTGAAAGGAGAAGGCGCGCCGAGGGCGCCTGGATCCTGCTAGGGGAGGGCGGTACAGCTCACGATGAGTGCCTTTCGGAGTGCTCTTGCCCGCACCGGACCAGCACTGTGTGCCGAGGAGAAGGCCGCTTCGTCATCCGAACCACCCAGGAACATGGGGTTGGCGCGCGGTCCAGTCGGAGCTTTACGACCGCGTCTCTTGAAGCTGGAACAACTATAGGCAGATATCCGGGGTGTCGACCAATAAAAAGAAATATGACACGGCGCGAATTGCCGAGGGCAGGACGGAATGTCGCGGGGCGCAATTCAGCGCAGGGTGACCGTGCCGTCGTCGAGGATCTGCCACCCGGGATTATGGGCGATCTCCCACACGATCCCGTTCGGGTCGCGCACGAGCCCGCGGAAGATGCCGCCGAAGGCGCTCTCCTGCGGCTCCTGGACAGCGGTGCCGCCTGCGCGCGTCATCGCAGCGACGACGGCGCGGACCTCCTCGGGGCCGTCGACGTTGTGGGACAGCACGATGCCCGACGGCACCGGTGCGGCATCGAGCCCGAGGTCCTGGGCGAACTTGCCGGCGAGGAACAGCCCGAGGAGCACTCCCGGGGCCACCTGGTAGAAGATCACCTCGTCGGGGACGTCGAGCGTCGGCGTCCACCCGAGGCCCCGGCTGTAGAAGGACCGCGCAGCGTCGAGGTCCTGCGCGGCGACGGTGACGAAGTGGAGGCGGGCGTCCATGGAGGGAGCCTACCGGTCCCGTCCCCCGGCGGAACCGTGAACGGTTCTGCCGGGGGACAGGGATCAGTGACTCAGAGGGAGCGGGTGCGTCTCGCGGTACAGCTGGATGTGGAGGGCGAGCTTCCGCTCCGCTTCACGGCGACGCTCGCACTGGCGTTTGAGGTCGGACTCGGACAGCGTGGGTGCGCCGCGCTGGATGCGTTCCGCCGAGGAAGGGGCGGTGGGAGGCAGACTCTCGGGCCGGGCCTCCGACTGTTCTGTGGTCATGGCGATGTCCTTCGCTGGGAAGGGCGCGACGAATGGTCCGACGGTGGTGGTCGACGCGCGCCTTCGTCGACCCCGGGCTCGTGTCGGCCCTCGAGTTCCGCAAGTGTGCACCGGATCGGAGCATCCCTCTAGGGTCTTTCGGCCCCACCGTTCGGCGGACGGGGGGCCGGCCGTCGAAACCTGCTGACGGCCGCCCGGGCGAGGTATACAGTGCCCTATGCGCGCTGAGCCTGTTGTGGAGATCGAGCGGACGTTCGACGTCGGGGACGACACCCCGCTCCCCGTACTCGAGGACGTCCCCGGGGTGGGAAGCGTGGATGCGCCGGTCGAGTTCCACCTCGAGGCCGAGTACTTCGACACGGAGGACCTGAGGCTGGCGTCACACCGGATCACGCTGCGGCGCCGGACCGGCGGCGAGGACGCCGGATGGCACCTGAAGCTGCCGGCCGGTCCCGACGAGCGCCACGAACACCACGCGCCGCTGGGCAGGACCTCGGTGGTGCCGAAGCCGCTCCTGAAACTGATCCGGGTTCACACGAGGGACCGCGTGCTGGTACCGGTCGCCCGGCTGGACACGCGGCGCGTCGTGCGGCGCCTGCGGGGTGAGGACGGGGTCCTCGCCGAGTTCATGGACGACCGCGTGCAGGCGGAGGCGCTCCTGCCCGAGCCGTCCAGCCTGCGCTGGCGGGAATGGGAGATCGAGCTGGTCGGGGGCTCCAGGGACATGCTGGACGCGGCGACGGGACTCGTCGCCGCCGCGGGCGTCCGTGCCGCCGCTCACCGATCCAAACTCGAGCGTGCACTCGCTACCGGCGTCACCACGGACGCGGTGACGGTAACGGAGCCCTCGCCGGAGGGCCCGGCAGGCGATGTCCTCATCGCCTACCTGCGCGAGCAGGTGGCCGCGCTGAAGCAGCAGGACCCGCAGGTGCGGATCGACGGCTCCGATGCCATCCACAGGATGAGGGTCGCCACCCGGCGCATCAGGTCGGTCCTCGCGACCTACCGGGCCCTGCTCGACGACGTCGAGGGCGTAGGGCGCCTCCGGGAAGACCTCAGGTGGCTCGCCGGGGTGCTCGGCGCGGCGCGGGACGCGCAGGTGATGCGTGCACGGCTCGAGCAGATGCTCGCCGACGAACCACCCGAACTGCTGCTCGGCCCGGTGCAGCGCAGGCTCGAGATCGAACTCGGAGGGGACTACCGGAGATTCCACACCCGGGTCGTCAAGACGCTCGACGGCGAACGGTACTTCCGCCTCCTGGACGCACTCGACGCCCTCGTCGCTGCGCCCGCGCTGACGCCCCGCGCAGCAGACCCCGCCGCTCAGGTGATCCCGGGCCTGATCAACCGGGACCTCAAGCGCCTGCGCAGGGCGGTCCGTGACGCGAGGAACCACCGCGCGGGGGTCGGCGACCATCCTGCGCTGCACGAGGCTCGGAAGGACGCCAAGCGGCTGCGGTACGCGGCGGAGGCAGCCTCACCGGTCGGCCGCAAGAAGATCGCCCGCATCGCGGAGGCGGCGCAGGCCCTGCAGAAAGTGCTCGGCGAGCACCAGGACAGCATGGTGACCCGGGACCTGCTGCGGCGGATCGGCGGCAAAGCGTTCCAGGAGGGTGAGAACGGCTTCACCTACGGCCGGCTGCACGCCCTGGAGCAGGCGGCAGCCCTCGACGCCGAAGCCCGATTCCGCCATGAATGGAAGTACATCCCCTCACCACTGCGAAAGAAGTAGTCGTGCGAGGACCCGGGCCGGCTACGACGGGTCGGACGCCCTCCGGACGACGAGGACCGGGCAGTGCGCGTGCGCCACGCAGGCGCTGCTGACGGATCCGAGCAGCAGACCCCGGAACGTGCCGTGGCCACGCCCGCCGATGACGAGGAGGGCGGCGTCATGGGAGACCCGCACGAGGGTCTTCACGGGGTGCCCGAACACCACCGCCTTCTCGAGCCCGAACGGGGGATTCTCCCCGAACGCGGCCGTGACGGCCTCGTCCAGCTGCTTACGGGCGACCTCCGTGTACTCGCTGCGACCGAGCGGGATGTAGGCGGGGTACTCGGCGGGGTCGTCCCACGCAGCGACGGCGCGGATACTCGCGTCGAAGGCGGGCGCCAGTTTCTCGGCGTAGCGCAGGGCGGCGATGGACGGCCCCGACCCGTCCACACCGACGACGATCTGGGCTGCGGGGGTGGGACTCATGGCGCTTCTCCCTCGGGTTGCGGAAACGTGAACCTGCTGAGAGCACCCTCCACGGAATCCGCCCGATGACCTAGGGGCCTTCGGCCCTACCCCCACGCGTGTCCGGTCTGCTAGCTCGTGCCTCAGCCGAGGATTGCGAGGGCCTGGGGGATGCTGTCGATGGTGATGTCCGTGCCCGCGGCGACGTCCTTCACTTCGCCGTCGATCTGGTAGGGGAGTGGCTTGAGCGTCGAGAAGCGGTACCGGGAGTAGCTGGGCTGGTCACCGAGGCCCTTCGTGGAGGCGCGCAGGGCGGTCAGGAGGATCTTCCATTTGGCCATGTGGGGGAAGATGACGACTTCGAACTTCCCGTCGGAGGGATGGTCGTCGGCCTCGCTGAGGGTGGCGTACTTCGCCATCTGGGAGATGTTCGCGAACACGAGGCTGTCGAATTTCCGGCGCTCGCCGTCGCTCTGCCGGATCTCGAAGGGCTTGAACTTCCGAAAGGTCCGGGCGACGGAGAACATCTCCTTGATGGCACCCTTGCTGCCCTTCTCGAGATCGATCGCCATGATCGGGGTCAGACCGAAGCCGATGTAGGAATGCGCGTGGACCGGCTCCGCGGCGGGCACGGCGTCCGTCCCGGCGATGCTGATGCGGAGCAGGTCGATCCTGCGCACCTGCCCCTCGACGATGGCCTCGCCGAGCGGCTTGCGTCCCGTGACGCGGCTGTGGTCGTTGGCGTTCCCGGCCGCCAGGACGGCGCAGACGACGTCCTCGGCTCCGCTGGCCATGGCACCGTTGACCACCTCGTTGTACCCGCCGTCACCGCTGACCGAGACGACCAGGGCGTTGCCGGACAGTGCGGCCTCACGGGCGAGATCGATGGCATGACCGGCATGGTCGGTGGGGGTGAGCAGCACCTCGGTGTCCGGCAGGGCCGGCACCAGTTCGTCCCGGAGTCCCTCGGCGAGTCTCGGCGCATCGCCCGTGCTGTTCGGGTTGAAGATGATCGTGATCGTGTCGAACCTGCGCGGTGATTCCATGGTGGCTACCTTCGGTGATGACTCTCGTGGGATGCGGCTGTTCCCAGCATAAGTAAGCCAACTTATTATAAGAAGTCGGGTGTCATCACGACTGCCCCTGCGGGGGCCGGGGGAGTGCGGCCCTCTTTTCACGGCTTCCCCACCCGGGAACAGCCGGCGCTAGAAATCCCGCTGAGCCGGTGCGGGACGCCCGGCTTCCACGAGCCCGGGCGTACCGGGATCGTGCGGTTGCGGGTCCGGCTCGTCCGGCCCCTGATCCATCCGGAACGGCGGGTACTCGTCGCGCAGGAGGAGTACATAGGCCATCACGCGATAGACCCAGCGGGAGATGCCCATGACGAAATCGAACAGCGGCCTGGGATACCGAGCGGTGAACAGCAAGGCGATCCCCGCGACGAGAGCAAGGAAGCCCAGCAGTGACGGGCCTGATGTCCTGACGACCTCGCCCGGATCGGCGCCCGCGTCGACCGCCCAGGACCAGCCGCCGGTCAGCACCGCGATGATGACAAGGTGCGGCAGTGCGAGGAGCCACCCCTTGATCAGCACCAGTCCTCGGTGCAGCCGCACCGGATACGGCACCTGGACGTCGGCGGGGTAGCCGTCGACGGGCGCCAGTGTGAACGGGGGATACTTGTCCGTCCCGAGGACCGACGCGTAGAACTGGACCCGCCAGCTCCACCGGAGGACGCCCACCGTGAAGGGGAAGAGCGTCGCCGGGTACCGGCCGGTGAAGAGGATGACGACGCCGGCGGCCAGGGTGCAGACCCAACAGGCGACCCACAGCAGCACCAGGATCACGGCATGGGGGATCGCCAGGAACCACTTCACGAGCCACAACCAGCGCGACAGCCCCGGCCGGACGTGGCCTGTCAGTCGTGCGGGGTGAGGCAGGACGTCCCGTGCGGGATCCCGGGCGTCGAGGCGGTGCCGCTCATCGGGCGCCATGGCCCGTCCGTGCCGGGAGGCGCTCAGCGAAGGATCCAGCCCTCGGCCGAGGCCGCTGGCTCCGATCAGCACCAGGGGGATCCCGACCAGGAGCAGCAGCGCCGCGGTCAGGAGCAGCGCCACCCCGATCGGGGCGAAGAGTGTCGAGCGGAAGCCCGCCTGCAGGTCCACCACTCCGGAACGACTGGCGTCGGCGTTCATCACCACCACCGCCCAGCTGCCTGAGCGCAGGTCGATCGTGACTTCCTGCATCCCCGTTCCCGACGAGGACGTCGTCCAGAAGTCCTGCTCCGCCGGTGGTGCCGGAACGCCGGATCCGGGGACGTCGCGGTACAGGGCGCGGAACGGGGTGGTCCGGAGATCCACCAGTTCCGTGTGGTTCACCGAGGACAGGTAGGCGTCCACGTCGGTTTGACGGGCCACGCCGATGAAGAGGGCCTGTCCCGGCTGGGTCGCCGTCGCGCGCAGTCGCAGCGTGGCGACGCCCTCGGGGAGGTCCTCGAGCCCGTCCACCTCGTTC
This sequence comes from Arthrobacter sp. Soc17.1.1.1, assembly GCF_036867195.1. Lineage (NCBI taxonomy): Bacteria > Bacillati > Actinomycetota > Actinomycetes > Micrococcales > Micrococcaceae > Arthrobacter > Arthrobacter sp. Soc17.1.1.1. Next base: position 1,990,662 of record NZ_JBAJII010000001.1, on the reverse strand, counting down.
ACCTCCGTCCGTGTGCTGGTCAGCGCATAGGAGTCGTAGTCGAATCGCTCGGTGGAGGTGGTCAGGAAGTCCCCGTCGCGCTGGAGGCCTGCCAGCGCGGCCACGGTGGCGCCACTGACACCGATACCGCCCGCAATCGTGATGAGAAGGGCGCCGAGCAGGACCAGGATGAGAGGGCCCGTCTGCATACGGGCTGCTCCTGGTACGGGCGGTACGGTGCTGAGAGGCGAACTCATGACATGCCATCCTTGTCGTCGCAGAGATCATGGATGGAACGAACTGCGGCCCGCGCGAGCGTCGGCCTCGACCCGCTGAGGGTCTCCGGGGCGTCAACTGTGCGCCTCAGGCCGATGGAAGGCTAGGGCAGAAAGTCCCGGCTCGGCGGGGTCCGGAACCAACAGTGGCGACGGTGCAGCGACGACGTCCTGTGCGGTGGTTGCCGGAGCGAGAACCGTGGTGGACCGGCGGTCGACGAACCATGGAGAGGAGGGCCTCCGAACCGCTACCTGACATAATGTAGATTATCGGCGATCAGCTGGCATGCCGGGAAGGGGTGTCCGTGGCCACGTCGCCACGGCTCGCGCCACCTGTTCCATCCGTACGACACGTGGGCTCTGACGTGTCACCGGGACGCTGCTCGGTGTGACCCCCAGCTGGCCAGGAACGGCAGTTTCCGGGCTGTCTCGGATCCGGGCTGCGTCGTGTAGACGACGAGCACCTGGCTGTCCGATCGCGGCGACGTGACCGTCTCGATGGCGAAGGACAGTTCTCCTACGACGGGGTGCAGGATCCGCTTGTCCGCCGAGGCATAGTCCTGCACCCCGTGGTCGTCCCACCACCGGGCCGCATCCGCGTCGCGTGTCCGTAACTCATCGATCAGGGACACCAGTCGTTCGTCGTCGGGGTGGCGGCCTAGTTCGCCGCGGAGAGCCGCGATCGACGTCGCAGCGAAATGCTCCCAGTTCACGATCCGTTCCCGGGCGATCGAGTCGAAGAACATGAACCGGACCAGGGATGTCGACGGCCGGAGGCTCTCGAGGACGGCGGTCAGGAGCGCGTTGGTGGCCAGCACCTCCCCGCGGCGGCCCAGGATCAGGGCCGGTACGTCGTCCAGTGCCGTCATGAGCCTCAGGAGGCCCTGGTCGGCCTGCTGCGCAGCGGGCGACGCGAGGCGTGATCTGGTGGAAGGATTCGCCAGGGCGATGAGGTGCTTCCGTTCCACGTCGTTCAGGCGCAGCGCGTGCGCCAGCGCCTCGAGGACGCCCACGGAGACATTCGCCTGTCGGCCCTGTTCGAGCCGGCTGTAGTAGTCGGGACTGACGCCGGCCAGCACCGCGAGTTCCTCCTTGCGCAGACCGGGCACGCGGCGCGGCCCCGGGAAGGCCCGCATGCCGGCGGCGGCGGGGGTCAGGGCATCCCGACGGGAGCGCAGGAATGCTCCCAGATGCGTGCGATCAGCGGCCATTTCCTCACTGTAGATCGCCTGATCCCTCCGAACATGGCCCTGCCATGCCCCGGTTGACCAGGATCTGGCTGGAGACAGCCGCGGGATCTACAACTGAGTCATGACAACGAACACCGCACCCATCAGCACTACCCGCCTCGACGGACGGACTGCGCTCGTCACCGGTTCCACCAGCGGTATCGGCGCTGCCATCGCTGCCACCCTGGCCACAGCCGGCGCCCACGTCGTGGTGAGCGGGCGCGACCGGGCCCGCGGGCTGGAGGTCACGGCCCGGATCAGGGACGGCGGCGGCCAGGCGGAGTTCCTCGCCGTCGACCTGTCGGGCAGTTACACGGAGATCCGGCACTTCGCCGCGGAGGCCACAGCCCTGCTGGGAGGGCGCATCGACATCCTCGTCAACAACGCCGGGATCTACCCTGCGACGGCGACCGCTGACCTCACTGACCAGGATCTCGACGCGATGCTCGCGGTCAACATCCGGGCACCCCACGTCCTCGCTGCTTCCATCCTTCCCGCCATGGCCGGCGCCGGTGGCGGCATCGTCGTCAACATCGGCTCGTGGATGGCATCGGTCGGCAATCCCTTCGCCGCCCTGTACACGGCGACCAAGGCCGCCATGGAACAGCTGACCCGGTCCTGGGCCGCTGAATTCGGCCCGAGAGGCGTGCGCGTCAACACGGTCTCCCCCGGTGTGACGCTCACTCCCGGCAATGAATCCGCCCGCGCCGTCCTGGACGTGATGACGGCCACGACCCCTGCGGGCGTCGTCGTGCAACCCGAGGACATCGCGCACGGCGTCCTGTTCCTGGCGTCGGACACCTCGCGGATGATCCATGGAAGCATCCTCGCCGTCGATGGCGGGATCTCCTCGATCCGCCCGGCCTGACCTCGACCACGCCCGGCACCACACCCTGCATCACACCCTGAAGGACGAGGCACCTGCAATGACCGAGATCCACTCCCCCTTCGATGCGACGAGCACCGCGGCGGAGGTCGTCGAGGGCATCGACCTCACCGGCAGGCGGGCGATCGTCACCGGCGCATCCTCCGGCATCGGCATCGAGACCGCCCGCGCCCTGGCCCGCGCCGGTGCCGAGGTGACCCTCGCCGTGCGCGACCCCGGAGCCGGGCACCGCGCCGCGGCGGACATCGTCCGCACGGACCACCACGCACACGTGCGCGTCCAGGCACTCGACCTCGCCGACATCACCTCCGTGAACCGGTTCGCGGACACGTGGTCGAGGCCGCTCCACCTCCTCATCAACAACGCGGGGATCATGATGACGCCGGAGCTGCGCACAGGAGCCGGCTGGGAACTGCAGTTCGCGACCAACCACCTCGGACATCTCGCACTCACCGACACGCTGCACCCTGCGCTGGTCGCCGCGGGCGGAGCGAGGATCGTGTCCTTGAGTTCCAGCGGCCACGGCATGTCCGACATCGTCCATGACGACCTGTTCTTCGACCACCGTCCCTATGACGCCGGCGAGGCCTACGGTCAGTCCAAGACCGCCAACGCGCTCTTCGCCGTCGAGGCCACACGGCGTTGGGCGGGTGAGGGCATCACGGCGAACGCCGTGATGCCCGGTGGGGTCTGGACGAACCTGCAACGCCACTGGACACCGGGCACGCTCGCCGCCGTCAGGGAGCAGGCCGCTGCCGCGGGTCTTGCCACGAAGACTCCAGAGCAGGGCGCAGCGACATCCGTGTTCGCCGCAACCTCTCCCCTGCTCGACGGTATCGGAGGCAGGTACCTGGAGGACTGCGCCGAGGCGGCCGTCGTACCGGAGATCGTCGACGGCCTGCACGGGGTCCGCGCCTACGCCCTGGACCCCTCCAGCGCCGCCCGGCTCTGGGAGGTATCCCTCGAACTGCTCCATGATCATGCAGGTGCCGAACGGCGTGATCATCCGGCCGGGTGGACGCGGCCGTAACCCGGCTGCACCCGTCGGGTCATCCCCGGTGCGCCCCCGAGAACGACTACGTCGCCTCGCGTGAACTCGCGAGGGTCGTGGATGGTCGCCCTGCAGGAAGAGGCTGCGCTCGGTCCGGGCGGTCGCTCCGGTCCCCACGGCGCTTGCGGCACCGGAGGCGCAGGCCTCGGAACCACGGCGATGGCCGTTCAGGACCTCCTGGCAGGCAACAGCTGACGGATGCTCGGCAGCGTGGCGCCGGGAACCGCGAAGCGGGTACCAATCCCCCCGGCGGCAGCGGCGGCGCTGGCGGGTTCGGTGGGTGGGGTGCCACCGAATGTGGCGGTGACGGAGGTCCCGGCGCCCGGGACCGACAGGATGTCGAGGGTTCCGCCGGCATGACGCACGGTGTCCGTGAGGATCCTGAGGCCGAGGTGGCACTCGGCCCGGGCCGCCCCCGGATCGAAGCCGACCCCGTCATCGGTGATGCACATCTCGCTCAGTGGTCCGGCACGCCGGATCCGGACGACGACGGAGCGCGCCGAGGAATGCTTGCCGACGTTCACGAGCGTTTCGCGGGCCACCCGGAACAGCAGTGCCTCCCGGTCGCGGCCGAGGAAGACATCCCCGGGGACGTCCACGGTCAGGCATATCCCGCGCTCCACCAGGGGCGCCCCGAGCCGCAGGAGCGACGCCTTCAGGCCGAGCTCGTCGAGATCGGGGGGATAGAGCTCTGTGGTCACGGCCCGGAGGGCGCGGATGGTGGCCTGCAGCGTCGTCCTGGCCTTCCTGACGGCCGGTCGCCCCGCGGGTGGGCCGTGCCGTTCCTCGGACTCCAGGGCGTACGCGAGCCCCGACAGGCTCTGGATCACTTCGTCGTGGAGTTCGCCGGCGATCCGTCGGCGCTCCCGGTCGGATGACTCGATCGCGCATCGCAGCAGCTCTGTGCGATCCGCCCGGTGGGCTTGGATCCGCCTCACCAGGCGGATCGCCGGCACCAGTTGCGTCAGCTGGAGGGCCGCCAGGGACAGCAGCATGGGTGGGACCACGTTCGCCAGGACCGCTCGTTGCTCCCGCCGGACCTCCTCGCCGGAGGAATAGGTCTCGACGATCACCGGGGCCCCGCTCTGCGACACGGAACGGACGTGGACCTCCACGCGTCCACCGGAACCCGCCGCGTCGTCCTCCTCCGCGGTCCCCGGTTCGAGGGTTGCCGTGGCCGGCCCGCCCGCGAGGAGCCGTCGCGCCCGCTGATCCTGCTCGACCTCCCGCCCGACGGGTGACTCGCCGTCCCAGTAGACCGCGCGGCCGTGCTGGTCCCGGATCGCGATCCCTGTCACGCCCATTTCGTCGAGCCACGGCGCGAGTCCCTGTCGGAGGAGTTCCAGGGCGGCCGTCTCGCGGGCGAGGACCTCGTCGGTGATATGCGGCCCGACGACATTGTCGGCCAGGCGCTGGGTGACGTCCCGCGCAGTGGCCAGTGCGTGGCGCTCCGCCTCGGCCCAGACCCAGAGGACGATGGGCAGGGCCACCAGGAGGAGTGCCGCGAAGCCCGCCGCGAGGAACCGTGCGACCGCCGCCTTCACCGCCCGCCGTTCCAGGGGACCAGGGGTGATGGCGGTGCCCTGTGCGGGCTCCCCCGCGTCAGGTCCGCGCATCGGATTCTGCCCGGTCGCTGTCCCGCGGGTCCCGCACCGACGAGGCCCCGTGACCCCATCTCGCCTCGAGGGAGGGGCTCATGGTCAGGCGCCCGGTCTCCGCGTGCCTCAGGGTATCCAGCATCACGCCCAGGGCGCCGTCCTTCGGGAGGAACCCGCAGACACCGAGGCGGGCTGCCTCGTCCAGCGCCTGCGGGGAGGGATTCCCCGTCAGCATCACGATCCGGGTACCGGGGGCGATCATGAGGATGCGCTCGGCGGCGGCGAGCCCCGATCCGTCGGGGAGATGGAGGTCCATCATGACGATGTCGGGCCGGAGATCCTGGAACATCGCCACGGCCGAGGCCACCGACGTCGCCGCTCCGACGCTCCTCAGGTCCGGTTCGCGGTCGAGCGCTCCGGCCAGCAGGTCCGAGAACATCGTGTGGTCGTCGACGAGCAGGATCCGCAGGCGCTCCGCCTCCCGCCCGGTCGTCCCGGAGGCCACGCTGGTCCCGGCACCTGCGGGGGCGGTGGAGCTCCGGACGGCGGAGGGCCCGGGTCTCTCCCCCTCGCCGGTGCTGGTCAGGAGCCGTGCCTGCGCTTCCCGCAGCGCCGATCCGGGGGCGCAGCCGAGCTCGCGGTCCATGATCCTGCGGCAGCGGTCGAAGGTCCGCAGTGCTTCGGTGTACTCGCCGTTCCGTTCGAGCCCGAGCACCAGCGCGGTCCATGCCCTCTCGTCGAGGGCGTCATCCTGTGCCGCAGCTCCTGCGAGCGCGATCGCCAGGCCTGCGTCCCCGACGGACAGCGCCGCTTCCGCGGCCAGCACGCGGACCCGGCCGACCCGCACTGCATGCGCGGCTCGTTCCTCCTCGGCCCACGCGGGGAGCAGTTCGTCACCGAGCAGTGGAGCGGACGCCAGGTCGAGTGCCTCCGTCAGCAGGGCGAGCGCCGCACGGGGCTGCGCGTGGCCGGCCCGCCGGGTGAGGGTCGCGAACCGGTCCAGATCCAGGTCGACGAGGGACCGGTCGAGCGCGTATCCTCCCGTCACCGTCCGCAGGGGGCCCGTGCGCCCGGTGCCCGGCTGCAGGTGGCGCCGGAGGACGCTCACGTAGGTCTCGAGCGTCGGCAGTGCGCCGGCAGGACGGTTGCCGCCCCACAGCAGGTCCATGATGCGGGTCTTGGACACCGCCGAGCCGAAGTTCACGAGGAGTATCTCCAGGACCTGGCGAGGCTTCGGTCCACCCAGGTCGCCTGCGCCCAGCTGTACGTCACCGCGGCGGATCCTCAGCGCGCCGAACACCGAGATCTGCAGCGTGGCCGTCCGTGGCTTCAGGTACGGGGCGTCGACTGCAGGGCCGGTGGTGTTCGGTAGTTCCAGAGTAATCACGGTGTATCCCTCACGATGTGCGGTGATGCGTGATTCTCATTTGACGGGTGGGACACCACTCCTACAACCGTGGCGACTACTTGCCCGGCGCGGGTCGATACTCGCTCCCGGGTCCCCCGGGCGCGACCGACGCCCAAGCAGCGGGCTCGGCTGACCGGGACGCCGCGTCGGGGAAACGGCCCCGGAGGCCTCAGGCGCCGACGTACTCGGCCAGGTGCCGGCCCGTCAGGGTCGAGCGGGCGGCGACGATGTCCGCCGGGGTCCCCTCGAAGACGACCTTGCCGCCGTCGTGCCCCGCGCCGGGTCCGATGTCGATGATCCAGTCCGCGTGCGCCATCACGGCCTGGTGGTGCTCGATGACGAGCACCGACTTGCCGGCATCGACCAGGCGGTCCAGCAGGCCCAGCAGATTCTCGACGTCGGCCAGGTGCAGGCCTGCCGTGGGTTCGTCGAGGACCAGGATGCCGCCCTTCTCCCCCATGTGGGTGGCGAGCTTGAGGCGCTGGCGCTCGCCGCCGGACAGCGTGGTCAGGGGCTGACCGAGGCTCAGGTACCCGAGCCCGACGTCGGAGAGACGGCTGAGGATCGCATGGGCGGCGGGCACCTTGCCCTCGCCGGCCCGGAAGAACTCGGCGGCCTCGGTGACGGGCATCGCCAGGACCTCGCTGATGTCCTTCCCGCCGAGCTTGTACTCCAGCACCTCGGCCATGAAGCGCTTGCCGCCGCAGACCTCGCAGGTCGTGGCGACGCCGGCCATCATGGCGAGGTCCGTGAAGATGACGCCTGCGCCGTTGCAGGTGGGGCAGGCACCCTCGGAGTTCGCGCTGAACAGGGCCGGCTTGACGCCGTTGGCCTTCGCGAACGCCTTCCGGATGGGCTCGAGCATGCCGGTGTACGTGGCGGGGTTGCTGCGGCGTGAACCCTTGATCGCCGTCTGGTCAACCGCCACCACGCCCTCCCGGCGGGAGACCGAGCCGTGGATCAGGGAGCTCTTGCCCGATCCGGCCACGCCGGTGATCACGCACAGCACGCCGAGGGGGATGTCCACGTCGACGTCCTGCACGTTGTGCGATGTCGCTCCCCTGATCTCCAGCTCCCCGCGGCGTCCGCGCACCGTGGCCTTCAGGGCCGCCCGGTCGTCGAGATGCCGGCCCGTGAGCGTGCCGCTGCGCCGCAGTCCGTCCACGGATCCTTCGAAGCACACCGTGCCGCCCGCGGTCCCGGCCCCCGGGCCGAGGTCGACCACATGGTCGGCGATCGCGATCATCTCGGGTTTGTGCTCGACCACGAGGACGGTGTTCCCCTTGTCGCGCAGGCGCAGCAGCAGGTCGTTCATGCGCTGGATGTCGTGCGGGTGGAGCCCGATCGTCGGTTCGTCGAACACGTACGTGATGTCCGTCAGCGACGAACCGAGGTGCCGGATCATCTTGGTGCGCTGTGACTCGCCCCCGGACAGCGTGCCGGAGGGGCGGTCGAGGCTGAGGTAGCCGAGTCCGATCTCCACGAACGAGCCGAGGGTCTCCTCCAGCGCGGCCAGCAGCGGCGCCACGGACGGTTCGGTCAGCCCGCGGACCCAGACCGCGAGGTCGCTGATCTGCATGGCGCACGCGTCGGCGATGCTGACGCCGTCGATCTTCGAGGACCTGGCGGCCTCGCTGAGGCGCGTCCCGTCGCACTCCGGACACGTGGTGAAGGTGACGGCCCGGTCCACGAAGGCGCGGATGTGCGGCTGCATCGACTCGCGGTCCTTGGAGAGCATCGACTTCTGGATCTTGGGGATCAGGCCCTCGTAGGTGATGTTGATGCCGTCGACCTTGATCTTCGTCGGCTCCCTGTAGAGCAGGTCCTGCAGCTCCCGCTTGGTGAAGTCCCGGATGGGCTTGTCGGCGTCGAAGAACCCGGTGCCGCTGTAGATGCGCCCGTACCAGCCCTCCATGCTGTACCCGGGGATGGTCAGCGCTCCCTCGTTCAGGGACTTCGCCTCGTCGTAGAGCTGCGTGAGGTCCATGTCGGTGACGGACCCCATGCCCTCGCATCGCGGGCACATGCCGCCGGTCACCGTGAAGCTGCGGCGTTCCTTGACCGTGGTGCCGCCGCGCTCGATCGTGACGGCGCCCGCTCCGCTGATCGACGCCACGTTGAACGAGAACGCCTGCGAGGATCCGATCTGGGGCTGCCCGAGGCGCGAGAACACGATCCTCAGCATCGCGTTGACGTCGGTGGCGGTGCCGACGGTGGACCGCGGATTGGCGCCCATGCGTTCCTGGTCGACGATGATCGCGGTGGTGAGGCCCTCGAGGACGTCCACCTCGGGGCGGGCGAGGGTCGGCATGAAGCCCTGCACGAAGGCGCTGTACGTCTCGTTGATCATGCGCTGCGACTCGGCGGCGATGGTGTCGAAGACGAGCGAGCTCTTGCCGGACCCCGAGACGCCCGTGAACACCGAGAGCCGCCGTTTCGGGATGTCGATCGTGATGTCCCTGAGGTTGTTCTCCCGCGCGCCCCGGACCCTGATGAGGTCGTGGCTGTCCGCGGCGTGCGCCTGTCCCTGCTCGGCGCTTGTCGTGGCCGTGCTCATGGTGCCTCCATCCTCCGGCCTCCCGCCCTCGCGGGTGGCCGGTGTGCGTCCGGGAAGCCGCCACGGGTCCGGCCGCGGGCAGCACGTCTGATTCTCCGTGGTCGCCCGGCAGGCGGCAATGGGGCGCGCACCCGTTCCTGTCCGCGATTGTGCTTTGCTGGAGGGATGACTGCAGCTGCTCCAGCCGACGACGTCCCTGCGATGCTCCCACCCGGGGCCCTCGTGGAGCGGGTCGAGGCCGTCCTGGCCCAGGACCTGCCCGCGATCGTCCGTGCAGGGCACCCGGTGCTGCGGCGACCGGCCCAGGACTTCGAGGGCCAGCTCGACGACGGGACGCTGGGGCGGCTGATCGCCACCATGCGGCGCGTGATGCACGAGGCGCCGGGCGTGGGTCTCGCCGCGCCGCAGATCGGCATCCCGCTGCGGATCGCCGTGCTCGAGGACCGCGGTGTCCAGGACCCGGCGGTCGCCGAGGCACGTGGCCGCACGCCCCTGCCCTTCACCGTGCTCATCAACCCCCGCTACGAGGCCGCGGACGGCGCCCTGGCGGCGTTCTACGAGGGCTGCCTCTCGGTGCCCGGCTACCAGGCCGTCGTCGAGCGGCACGCCCGTATCACGGCGACCTACACGCAGCCCGGCGGCATCACGGTCACCGCCGGGTTCGAGGGCTGGCCCGCCCGGATAGTGCAGCACGAGACCGACCACCTGAACGGGCAGCTGTACCTGGACCGGGCCCTCCTGCGGTCCCTCACCGCCGACGCCGAACACCACCGGTGGGCGCAGCCGACCGTCGACGCCGCGCGACGGGGTCTCGGCTTCTGACCCCGCCGCGCGCCGACCCGATCCGCTACTGCGCCGGAGAGGGCGCCGGGGAGGGCGCCGGGGAGGGCGCCGGGGAGGGCGCCGGATTCGCTGCCGTGGGCAGGTAGCGTGCCCACCACCGCAGGATGTGCTCGAAGCGCTGCCTGCGGTGCCACGGGGACCCCGACCTCGACAGCTCGTGGGTCTCACCCGGGAACACGAGCAGCTCCGTCTCGACCCCCTGCTTCTTCAGGGCCGTGTAGTACCGCTGGGCCTGCTCGATGGGGCACCGCAGGTCCTCCTCCGAGTGGATGACGAACGCGGGCGTCCGCACCTGCCCGATCTTCGCGAACGGGTTCTGCTCCGACACCCGCGCCGGGTCAGTCCCGGTGTACTGCTCCGAGAAGAACCAGCCGATGTCGGAGGAGCCCACGAACGACGGCGGGTCCAGGTACCCGCGCTCGACGATCGCGGCTTCGAAGCGGTGGTCGTGGGCGATCGTCCAGGCCGTCAGGTAGCCGCCGTAGGAGCCGCCCATGACCCCGAGCCGCCCGTGGTCCATGACGCCGTGGCCGGCGAGCGCGCCGTCGAGGAAGGCGAGGACGTCGTCGAGGTCCACCGTGCCCATCGCCTCCTTGATGACGCGGCCGTGTGCCTGCCCGTAGCCGGCGGCGCCGCGTGGGTTGCACAGCAGCACCGCATACCCCGCGGCAGCGTACACCTGGGCCTCGTCGAAGTAGCCCCACCCGTACTGCGCGAAGGGCCCTCCGTGGATGACGAGCAGCACCGGGTGCGGGCCCTCGCCCTCGGGCAGGACGACCCACCCGTGCACGGGCGTCCCGTCGGGCGCAGGGTAGGTGCGCTCCTGCGGCTCCGCGACACGCGTGGCGTCGCGCAGGGCAGCCGAGAAGTCCGAGACACGACGCAGCGCGCCGCTCTCGACGACCGCGGCGTCGCCGGAGGTGGCCGGGTCGGTGTAGGAGACGACGACGGTGCCGCCGGCCGCCGCGGCTCCCGTCACCACGGTGGAGCCGGCGACGAGGGTCTCGCTCTCCCCCGCGGCCGAGACGCGGAGGAGTTCGCCCATGCCGCGCGTGCGGTTGACGACGAGCACGGAGTCGGGCCCGTCCGCGACGATCTCCTGGACGTCGCCGACGTCCACGGTCTCCGGGTCGGTGAGCCGCCGCACGTCCTGCGGGTCCCCGATCGGCAGGACGTGGAGCGCCGTGTTCCGGGCCACGAAGTCCAGGCCCGAGGGCGAGAGGTCCGATGCCAGGAAGAACAGCCACGCGCCGTCGGCGCTCGGGCGTGGTGCGCTGCACCCGAGGCGCGTGTCCCCGCCGAGGTTGGTCAGCGTCCGGTGGTCGCCGCCGTCGAGTGCTATCGAGTGGATGTCGGACACGAGGGTGGAGTCGGCGTCCTCCGCGAGCGCGGCCGTGAAGAGGATGCGCTGCCCGTCGGCGGAGAACACCGGCTCGAGGTGGTCGGCGTCCGCCGTCGTCAGCTGTGTCGCGGGCGGCACCGCGCCCTGCTCCTCGAGCGCGCCCGGGCCGTCCGCGTGCTCCTGCTTCATCCTGCCGACGGCGGCGATGTACGGCTCGGCGTCGAGGCTGGGCACCGGGACGCTGAACAGCTGGGAGCGCTTGTCCGTCGTGTAGCCGAGGCCGTTCATGCGGTACTTGTACCCGGTGATCAGGCGGGGGTCCTCCAGTGCACCGTTCACGCCGTCGACGGTGCCGTAGCGCCCGTGCTCGGGTACGCGTGCCGCGAAGACGATGGTCCCCGCATCCGGGGAGATGTCGAAGTGCGCGACGCCGAGGGGCTGGTCGGTGAGCTGCACGGGCTCGCCGCCCGAGGCGCGCACGGCGAACAGCTGCGGCTTGCCGCCCGGCGCGGCCCGGAGGAAGACGAGCAGCGCGCCGTCGTGCGAGTACCGGGGGGCGGTGTCACGGAAGCCGCGCGTGAGCCGGCGTCGCTCGCCGTCGAGCGTGATCTCCCACAGCTGGCCCACGTAGCTGTCGGCGCGGAGGTCGGGGCGGGTCGCGGCGACCACCAGGCGGGAGCCGTCCGGATGGAGTGTCGGTGTGCCGGTGGTGGTCAGGAGTTCGATCTGGTCTGGTTTCACCCTCCCGATCAGAACCGAAATAGTGGCCTGAGTCAACGGTGCGGGGCGTGCTCTCCCTAGGATGGGACGGTGTCCCCCGTGTCCCCCGTACCCCGCTCCCTCCCCCATCCCCTCCTGGTCTGCCCCGTCTGCTCCTCCGCGCTCGCGGAGGGGGACCGGTCCCTGGCGTGTGCGCTCGGGCACCGCTTCGACGCCGCCCGCCAGGGCTACTACAACCTGCTCACCGGCAAGGGGACGCCCTTCGAGAGCGACACCGCCGACATGGTCGATGCCCGGGAGCGGTTCCTCGGCTCGGGTGCCTACGACCCGCTCCGCCGGGCGGTGGTCCGGGCCGTCCGCGGCCGGACGGCGGACCCCGCCGTGGCCCTCGACGCGGGGGCGGGCACGGGCTACTACCTGGAAGGACTCGTGGCCGAGGCGCCCGCGTGCTATCCCGTGGCGCTCGACCTCTCGAAGATGGCCCTGCGCCGGGCCGCCCGGAGGCTGCCCGGCGGGATCAGCCTGGTCTGGGACGTCTGGCGGCGGCTCCCGCTCGCCGACGCGTCGGTCGACGTGCTCCTGAACGTCTTCGCACCGCGGAACCCCGGCGAGTTCGTGCGCATCCTCGCGCCGGGCGGGTGCCTCGTCGTCGTCACCCCCCGGCCCGGACACCTCGCCGGGCTGGAAGCGGTGGGTCCGCTGCTGTCCGTCCCGGCGCACAAGGCCGACGACGTCCTCGCATCCTTCGAGGGGGCGCTGGTGGAGACCGGCCGGGAGGACCTGGACTACGCCATGTCCCTCCCCCGGGACCTCGCCCGCTCCGCCCTGGTCATGGGGCCCGCGGCGCGGCATGCACGGGCGGAGGACGCGGCAGAGGTGGCGGAAGCGGCCGGCGCAGCCCCGCTGGAGGTCGCGGCGCGCTTCACCGTCCAGGTCCTGGCCCGCCCCTGATCGCCGCCGGGCCCGCGCCGCCCGCCGCACGGACGGCACGGAAGGGTAACGACTCACGGGTACACGGGCCGGCACCCTAGGTATTGTCGGACCGCTTTGCCAGAATGGGACCGACGGCCGCTTGCTGCGGCACGCACACGAGGGGGATGGCTGATGGAGTGGTTGCTCGACAACGGCTGGATCCTGTGGCTGGTCCTGTTCCTGGGGCTCGCGGCAGTGGAGACCCTGACCCTCGACCTGCTCTTCCTCATGCTCTCGGTCGGCGCCCTGGCCGCCCTGGTCGCCACGTTCGTCGGCGCGGGGTTCGTGCTGCAGATCGTCGTGTTCGCCGTCGTCTCGCTGCTCATGATCCTGCTCGTCCGGCCCGTGGCCGTGCGGCACCTGCGCAAGGGTCCGCGGGACCAGCTCAACAACATCGACCGGCTCGTCGGCGCGTCGGCTGTCGCCCTGGAACCGGTCACGGCCCACTCCGGCACCGTGAAGATCGGCGGGGACACCTGGACGGCCCGCTCGTCGGACGGCGCCGCCCTGCCCGCGGGCACCCGCCTGTCCGTCGCGAGGATCGACGGTGCCACCGCCGTCGTCGAGCCCGCCGGTCCCGACGCCGAGCGCACCGCGCCGACCGCCGCGGACTAGCGCGGACCATCCCGCTTCCCGCTCGCCGGCCGACCCGCGGCCGGAGGGCAACCACCACAACAAAGGGGATTCATGAACGGCTCCGCCGGAACGATCGGACTCGCAGTAGTCCTGATCGCCCTCATCATCTTCGTCCTCGTCGTCCTCGTGAAGTCCGTGCGGATCATCCCGCAGGCCCGCGCGGGAGTCGTCGAGCGGCTCGGCAAGTACCAGCGGACCCTGAATCCGGGGCTGACGATCCTGATCCCGTTCGTCGATCGCCTGCTGCCGCTCCTCGACCTCCGCGAGCAGGTGGTCTCCTTCCCGCCCCAGCCCGTCATCACCGAGGACAACCTCGTGGTGTCCATCGACACCGTGGTCTACTTCCAGGTCACCGACCCCCGGGCGGCGACCTACGAGATCGCCAACTACATCCAGGCCGTCGAGCAGCTGACCACCACCACCCTGAGGAACGTCGTCGGCGGCCTCAACCTCGAGGAGGCCCTCACCTCCCGCGACCAGATCAACGGCCAGCTCCGCGGTGTCCTCGACGAGGCCACCGGCCGCTGGGGCATCCGGGTGGGCCGCGTGGAACTCAAGGCGATCGACCCGCCCCACTCCATCCAGGACTCCATGGAGAAGCAGATGCGCGCCGAGCGTGACCGCCGCGCCGCGATCCTGACCGCCGAGGGCACCAAGCAGTCCCAGATCCTCACGGCGGAGGGCCAGCGCCAGGCCGCCATCCTCGCCGCCGAGGGTGACGCGAAGGCCGCGATCCTGCGAGCCGACGGCGAGGCGCAGGCCATCCACAAGGTCTTCGACGCCATCCACAAGGGCAACCCCACGCAGAAGCTGCTCGCCTACCAGTACCTCCAGACCCTCCCCAAGCTGGCCGAAGGCTCCGCGAACAAGCTCTGGATCATCCCCAGCGAGGTCGGCGAGGCGCTGAAGGGCATCGGCAACGTCCTCGGCACCACCACGCCCGACTCCCCCTCGGACGGGCCGGAGATGGTGTCGCGCTCCTGAGGCCCCCTGCCGCGGACCACGATGGGTCGCTACCGCTCCGGTGGCGGCCCATCGCCGTCCGCCCGCCCTCGCGGAGCCCGGCGGACCGCCCTGTATACTTAGGTGTTTACCCCTCCGCCCGCGGGAACATCCCTGCGGCGGACGGTGTTGTACAGACAGCTTCCCTTCCGTCCCTTCGGCGGGAGAAGTACCGGGCGGATCAGCGGCACGGCCCGCCAGACCCCCGGTGAACACAGCGGCAACGGCCCCACGGGCCACGGGAATGAGGAGATCATCATGAGCGATCGCAGCCTGCGCGGCATGCGCCTCGGAGCGCAGTCGATGGAGACGGAATCCGGCGTCGAGCCCGCTCCCCGGCAGCGGGTCGAGTACCGGTGCGAGGACGGTGAGCGGGTCTTCGTGACCTTCTCGTCCGAGGCGGAGATCCCGGCGACCTGGGTCTCCAAGACCGGCAAGGAAGCGCTCCTGGTCGACGGGGAGAAGCCCGACACCTCGAACGACAAGCCCGTCCGTACCCACTGGGACATGCTGCTCGAGCGCCGCTCCGTCGAGGAACTCGAGCAGATCCTCCAGGACCGCCTGACGATCCTGCGCGAGCGTCGCGGGGAGCGCCGCTCCGCCTGACCGCCAGGAGCATCACGCACACGACGAAGGCACCCGCCAGATGGTGGGTGCCTTCGTCGTAGGTGCGTCGGGTGCCGGGACGTGCCGGGAGGTGCCAGGAGGTTGACGCGCCGGGTGGCGTGCCGGCCGGCGGGGTCTGTCAGGCGCGGCCGGTGAGCTTGGCCCAGCGGGCGCCCAGGCCCCAGCGCGTGACGTTCGCGATGGCCTCGAACACGATGTTCCCGCTCATCTTCGAGTCCCCGAGCTCGCGCTCCACGAACGTGATGGGCACCTCCACGATGGTCAGGCCCAGCCGGGCGACGCGGAAGGTCATGTCCACCTGGAAGCCGTAGCCCACGGACTCGACCGCGGACAGGTCCAGGGCCTCGAGGGTGGAGCGCCGGAACGCCCGGAACCCGGCGGTGATGTCGCGGACCGGCAGGCCCAGCATGAACCGCGAGTAGGTGCTGCCGGCACGGGAGAGCAGCTTGCGGTGCGCGGGCCAGTTCACCACGCTGCCGCCACTCACCCAGCGGCTGCCGATCACCAGGTCCGCCCGGTCCACCGCATCCAGCAGGCCCTGCAGCTGCTCGGGCCGGTGCGAGCCGTCCGCGTCCATCTCCACCAGGACGTCGTAGTCACGCTCCAGCGCCCACCGGAAGCCCGCGATGTACGCGGCGCCCAGACCCTCCTTGCCGGTGCGGTGCAGCACGTGCACCTGCGCGTCGGCGGCCGCGGCGCGGTCGGCGAGATCACCGGTGCCGTCGGGGCTGTTGTCGTCGACGATCAGGACGTCGGAGGCCGGCACGGCCGAGCGCAGCCGGGCCAGGGTCCGTGGCAGGGACTCGACCTCGTTGTAGGTGGGGATGATCGTGACGACTCGCACGCAGCTGGGGCCTTTCCATCAAGGGGTGCGCATCGCGCAGGGACCGCCCCGCACGCAGCGGAGCCAGTGTGCAAGTATAGGCGACCGGCCGCGTCCCCCACGGGAGGCCGACGCCGACCCCGACTCCGGGCGCGGGACGGGCGGCGGGACGGGCGGGCAGATCCACGTACCTTCGGACCGGCGTCGGCACGGATGGCGCCACCGTTTTCTAACGACACGTGGACCTGCCCTTGAGTGCCAGCTCCGCCTGGATGGGCAACACGCGCCGTTCGGAAGGCCGATGCATTGCGCTCAGGAGACCAGCCAGGTTCCCTCCCGCAGGAGGTCATCCAACCCGTAAAGCAAAATCTTACGTGCTGTGGAGTGAGAGTCAATGGCCGCCTGACCTGCGGCGATGTGTTTCGTCGCAGGTCAGGGCGGCGTGGCAGGGCGGCGTTCCGCACCGACCTCGGACGGCTGCTTCCCGCATCCGGTGCTAGGCCGCGGCGAAGCCCTCGGCGGCGTAGAGGCGCCGCCCGTCGTGCACGGTCTCGAGGCAGAGCGGGGCGTTCTCGGTGTCCAGGGCGGGCAGCAGCGGTGTGCCGGCGCGCGGATCGGTGCTCCAGGACTGGACCCGGTTGTCGGGGGTCTGCACCATCAGCTCGTCGACCTTCCACACGGCGAACGACGCCGGGGTGCCGGGCGCGAGCTGGCCCATCATGGGGCTGCGGCCCGAGAGCCGCCAGCTCGCCCGCGTGTGGGCGATGAACGCGGCCCGGGCGGAGATGTTCTCTCCCGGGTTGCTGTGCTGCAGGCACGCGCGGACGGACGCCCAGGGGTCGAGGGGGGTGACGGGGCTGTCGGAGCCGAGCGCCACGAGGACGCCGGCGGAGAGCAGGGACGCGAAGCGGTTCATGCCGGCGCTGCGCTCCCCCAGCCGCTGCCCGTAGAGGCCGTCCTCGACGCCCCACAGGGCGTCGAACGCCGGCTGCCCGCTCACGGCGACGCCGTAGTGCACCAGCGCCGCGATGGCGGCGTCGTCGGCGAGCTCCACGTGTTCCAGCCGGTGCCGCGCCCGGCGGACCTCCTCCACGCCGAGTTCACGGGCGGCCAGGTCGAGGCCCTGCAGGACGACATCGAGCCCCGCGTCGCCGATCACATGGAAGCCGGCCTGGACGGTCTCGGCCGTGGTGGCGAGCAGGTGCGCTCCGACCGCGTCCGCGTCCAGGTAGAGCGTGCCGCGGTTGCCGGGATCATCGCTGTAGGGCTCGCGGAGGGCGGCGGTACGCGAGCCGATGGAGCCGTCCACGTTGAGGTCACCGGCGAGGCCCGCGAGGCGGCCGCCGAAACCCTGCATGAGCTCGCGCACCTCGTCATGGGACGAGGTCAGCTGCGCCCAGTACGGGATGACCTCGGGAAGGGGGACCTCGTGACCGGGACCGTCGAGGGACAGCAGCGTCTCGAGATCCTCGCGCGGGGCGATGTGCGGCGCCGCCATCTCCGTGACCGCCACGTACCCGCGGCTCGCGGCGTGGAGCAGCGCGGCGCGCTGGTAGGTGGCGCGCTGGTCCGGCGTGAGACTGCGCGTGGCCTGCCGCGACGCCTCGTGCGCCGCGCGGACCACGAACCCGTCGTCCCAGCCGTCCAGGGCGGCGAGGCCGAGCGCTGCGGCGAGCGTGCCGGAGACCACGGCGGAGTGAATGTCGGCCCGCACCAGGTATACGAGGGCGCCGCCGCCGGCGCGGTCCAGCTCCGCGGCCGTGGGCACGCGGTTCTCCGGCCACTGCGACTCGTCCCAGCCGAAGCCGAGGATGGTCGCCGACCCGGCGGCGGACGCGGCGGCGACGGCGTCCAGCAGTCCCGCGAGCGAACGGCATGCCGTCAGGTCGATCGACCCGAGGGCGATGCCCGTCTCCGTGGTATGGGTGTGCGCGTCCACGAAGCCGGGCGTGACGAGCGCGCCGTCGAGGTCGACGCTGCGTACGTCCGGCCCCTCGAGGTTCGCTGCCGCGTGTTCGGTGCCCACCCAGGCGATCGTGCCGCCGTCGACGAGCATGGCGGTGGCGAAGGGATCGGCGGGACTGTAGACGGAGCCGTTGCGGTAGAGGACGGGTGCGGGGCGGGGGCTGGGCATGGGGGTGCTGGGCGGCTTTCTGTGGTCGGCGGGTCCCGGGCGGGGACTACTCACTGATGTTCGAGTATGCCACCACGCCGCGGCGCACCAGCCTGATGGCCCGCGCGCAGGTCTGCTGCAGGTTGCCCGGCAGGTCCGGCACCTTCGCCATCTGATCGAGGAGGTCGATGACCTGCTTGGACCAGCGCACGAAGTCACCGGCCGCGAGTTCGGTGCCGCTCAGGGCTGCCTGCAGGGACCGGCCCTGCGCCCACTTGAACATCGGCCAGACGAGCGACAGCTCGGGTTCGCTGGTGACGGGGAGCCGGTGCTGCTCCTCGACGTCGTTGAGCTGGGACCACTGCCGGATGATCGTCTCGACGGAGCCCTCGAGCGAGACGCTCGGCATGACGGGCCGCACGCCCCGCTCCTCGCGCTTCGCCTGGTAGACCAGCACGGTGGTCAGGGCGGCGAGCTCGGCGGCGTCGAGGTCGCTGAATGCCCCCTGCTCGATGCACAGCGCGATCAGGAGGTCCTTCTCACCGTAGATGCGGCGGAGCTTCTGCCCCGATGCGCTGACGGACACGCCCTCGTCGGTGTACTCCAGGTACCCGTAGTGGCCGAGGACCTCCGAGACTCGGTCGAAGGTCTTGGCGATCGTGTTCGTGCGCCCCCGGATCTGCCCGGCGAGGTTGTCGGTCTCCCGGCGCAGCTTCCACCACCGCTCGGCCCAGCGGGCGTGCTGCTCCCGCTCGCTGCACCCGTGGCAGGGGTGGGCGCGGAGGCGCCGGCGGAGCTCCGTGATCGCGCGCTCCTCCGCGGCGGCGGATGCGGAGTGCCCGGCCGAGACCCGGTCTGCGCCCCGCCGGGGCGGTCGCTTCTCCTCGAGCGCGTTGCGCAGGGACGAGGTCAGGTCGCGGCGGTCCTTCGGGCTGCGCGCGCTGAAGTGCTTCGGGATGCGGACACGGGAGAGGACCTCCACGGGGCCGTCGAGGTCCTGGACGCCGACGCGCCGGATCTGCGTCTCGAGGGTGAGGACCGTGGGCCGCGGTTCACGGGACGTGTCGCTGTCGAGGACCACGGCGTAGCCCTGGCTCCGCCCGCCCGGGACGTCGATCACGTCGCCCGGACGGAGGGCCTCCAGCGAGGTCTCCGCGGCGGAGCGCAGGGTCCGCGACCGGTCCCGCGACGCCCGCGACTCCAGGTCGGTCAGCTCGCGCCTGAGGTTCGCGTACTCGCGGAAGTCCCCGAGGTGGCAGGTCATGGACTTCTCGTAGCCCTTGAGCGATTCCTCCCGGCTGCGCACCTGCTTGGCGAGCCCGACGACGGACCGGTCCGCCTGGAACTGGGCGAAGGACGTCTCGAGGATCTCGCGTGAACGCTCCTGCCCGAACTGCGCCATGAGGTTGATGCTCATGTTGTAGGTCGGCCGGAAGCTCGAGTTCAGCGGGTAGGTGCGCCGTGAGGCGAGCCCTGCGACGGCGCCGGGGTCCGTGCCCGGTTGCCACAGGACGACGGCGTGGCCCTCGACGTCGATGCCGCGTCGTCCGGCGCGGCCGGTGAGCTGCGTGTACTCCCCCGCCGTCACGTCCACGTGCGCCTCGCCGTTGAACTTGTCGAGCTTCTCGAGCACGACGGTCCGGGCGGGCATGTTCACGCCGAGCGCGAGTGTCTCGGTGGCGAAGACCGCCTTCACGAGGCCTGCGGCGAACAGGCGCTCGACGATCTCCTTGAAGGTGGGCAGCATCCCGGCATGGTGCGCCGTGAAGCCGCGGATCAGGCCCTCCCGCCACGTCCAGAATCCGAGGATCTCGAGGTCGTCGCGGGGGATGTCCAGCGTGGCCTGATCGATGGTCTCGCTGATCTCGTCGCGTTCGTCCTCCGTGGTCAGCCAGAGCCCGGCGTGCAAGCACTGGGTCACGGCGGCCTCGCACCCGGCCCGGGAGAAGATGAAGGTGATGGCGGGCAGCAGGTCCGCGCGGTCCAGGGCGCTGATCACCTGGGGCCGGGTGGCGCGCCGTACCGCGCTCACCTGCGGAGGGCCGCCGCGGCCGTTGCGCTGCCGGCCGCGCCGCCCGCCGCCGCCCCAGTTCGCCCGCTGGTTCAGCCGGATCTCGTTGCTCGCCAGTTCCAGCAGCTCGGGATTCACGTCGTACTGGTCCCGGGCGCCGCTCCCCGCCCCGGCGGGTGCCGCCTCGTCGAAGGCGACGTCACCGGCGAACAGGTCGATGAGGTTCTGCCCGACCATGACGTGCTGCCACAGCGGGACCGGGCGGTGCTCGGACACGACCACGTCCGTGTCCCCGCGGACGGTGTCGAGCCAGGCGCCGAACTCCTCCGCGTTGGACACCGTGGCGCTGAGGGAGACCAGTTTGACCTCGGTGGGCAGGTGGATGATCACTTCCTCCCACACCGCCCCGCGGAACCGGTCGGCGAGGTAGTGCACCTCGTCCATCACCACGTAGCCGAGGTTGTCGAGGGCGTCCGAGTTCGCGTACAGCATGTTCCGCAGGACCTCGGTGGTCATCACGATCACGTCCGCATCACCGTTGATGCTCGTGTCACCCGTGAGCAGCCCCACGCGGTCGGCGCCATGCACCGCAGCCAGTTCCGAGTACTTCTGGTTGCTGAGGGCCTTGATGGGCGTGGTGTAGAAGGCCTTCAGGCCCTGCTGCAGCGCCATGAAGACGGCGAACTCGCCGACCACCGTCTTGCCGGCGCCCGTCGGCGCCGCGACGAGCACTCCCCGGCCTGCCTCGAGGGCCGTGCAGGCCTCCTGCTGGAACGGGTCGAGCTCGAAGCCGAGGGTCTGCGCGAACTGGAACAGCTGGGTCCGTGAGCGCTCTGTCCGGGCCTTTGCAGCGGCGTATCTCTCCGCGGGGGTGGTCATCTGTCCACCCTAGACGCTCGGCCCGGAGCGGGCACGCCGAGCCTGTCGACACCCTTCGGGCACCCGTGATGCTTGCAGGAGGGGCCGCAGCGTGTCCTGTGGACGGGTCCGCCGACCGTGTGGCTTTCCGGTGGTTCGACCGGGACGCGGCCGGGTCGCCTAGAGGGCGTCGAGGGGGGATGCGGTGTCGGCGGTGGCCTCGACGGCGGCTTCACGGGCGGCGGAACGCCGGGCGCGGCGCTTGTCGTTGAGCAGGCATAGCCCGATCGCGATGAAGAACAGCAGCAGCAGCGGCACCGCCAGGTAGAACATGCTCAGCGCGTCGCCGCCCGGTGCTGCCATCGCGGCGAACAGGCAGACCAGGAACACGGTGATCCGCCACGCCTTGAGGATCTGCCTGCCGGAGACCAGACCCACCATGTTCAGGCCCACCAGCACCACGGGCAGCAGGAAGGCGATGCCGAACGCGAGCATGAGGCGCAGGACGAACGTGAAGTACACGGTGACGCTGATGTAGTTGGAGAAGTCCTCCGGCGTGAACTCGGTCAGCACGCGCACCGCGTTGGGCAGGATCAGCCAGGCCAGGTAGATGCCCGCGAGGAAGAGCGGGACGGCGACGGCGATGAACGCCAGTGCGATCCGGCGCTCCTTGGTCTTCAGGCCCGGCGTGATGAACGCCCACAGCTGGTACAGCCAGACAGGGCTGGAGAGCACCAGGCCGAGGAACACGGAGACCTGGATGAGTAGGTCGAACGGCGAGGCGGCGCTGTCGAAGTTCAGCGACGCCGTCCTGCCGTCCTGGGCGTTGATCGCGATGATCGGTGCGGCCAGCGCACGCAGCACCGGTTCGTAGACGAAGAACCCGGCGACCGTCCCGAGGATGACCGCGATGGCGGACTTGAAGAGTCGGTTGCGCGCCTCCCGCAGATGCTCCTTCAGGGCCATGCGCCCCTCGGGGTTGGCCTTCCTGCCGCGCGGGCGGACCTTGGATGGTGACACCGGGACGTCCCGGCCTACTGGCTGGTCGAGGGGGAACTGCCGTGCTGCGAGGGGCCGGCCGCGGTGTGGCCGTCAGCGCGGCCGTCGGCCGGGTGGGGTGACTGCCCGGGCTGCCCCGGGTGCTGCACGGGCGCCTGGTACGTGGGCGCGTAGGTCTGCGTGGTGGCCTGTGGGACGGGGTTGTTGACCACGCGGCCCTCGACGGGATCGGTCCCGGCGTCCGGGGTGTTGTTCTCGTCCTTCATCTGCTTCACCTCGGACTTGAAGATCCGCAGTGACTGCCCCACGCTGCGCGCCAGGCCCGGCAGCTTCGGTGCGCCGAACAGGACGATCGCAAGAACGATGATGATGACGATGTGCCAGCCTTCGAGCCTCATGCCCAATTCCTCTCGTTGATCCCCCCACCAGTTTAGGTCACAGGTGGGGCATGTCCTGCAGGAGTTGGGGCTGCCCGCGACGGGAGCGCCTGACCACACGCCTGCTGCGTCGGTCGGAGGCGCGGCGCAGCCGGGCGAGCTCGCGAGCGGCGCGGACGTCCTCGGGCCGGGAGAACACGGCGGGCACGGGGATCCCGGGGACTCCCGGCGAGCTCGCGGCGGCGGCACCGTCGGCATCATCCGGCGGGACGTTCACCTCGAGGCGGTCCATCGCTTCCCCGAATTCACCGAGAGTTCGCATTCCGCGACGGAACACACGGAACCCGACGACGGCCAGGAAGATCGCACCGACCGCCACCAGTGCCACCCAGAGCACGATCCACATCCACCAGAGCATGGGACCAGTCTAGGCCAGGGCCTGGTGCGCCCTGGCTGCCTCCAGCCAGCGGAGGGTCTCCTCGCGCAGCTGCTCCGGTGCGACGACCGCGGCGGACCCACCGAGTCCTGCCACCAGGCCCGGGATCCAGGCGCTCGATGCGACCTTGAGACGCGCCGCCAGGCGGTCCTCGCCGAGTTCCTCGACGGCGTCCGCGTTGTACTGGGCGGCGATCCAGCGCGCACGCGGCTCCAGCAGGAGCGTGACGGCCTGGTCCGTGTCACCGGACCGGTACGGCAGGACCGCGTGCCGGTCCCGGGCGAGGGACTCCTCGTCCACGAGGGCCGTGGCCGGCTGGTCCGTCAGTACCGCGCGCTGGATGCGGTCCAGGCGGAAGTTGCGCAGCCCGTCCGAGTCCACGCTCCACGCCTCGAGGTACCAGGTGTCCTGGTGCAGGAAGATCCTGATGGGCTCGAGCAGGCGGTGCGTGATCTCGTCGCGCGTGGGCACGAAGTAGTCGACCTCCACCCGGACCCGGGAGTGCAGGGCGGCCTGCAGCACCTCGAGCGTGGGGTCGATATCGTCCTCCGTCAGCTTCGTCGCCACCGCGGTGCCGATGCGGGCGGCATCGCCCGCGGCGGCGGTGAGCTTCGTCTGGGCGCTCACGATCGCCTCGTTGTTGCGCATGCCGGGCAGCTCGCGCAGCGCCTGGAGCCCGACGATCAGGGAGCAGGCCTCGTCCATGCTCAGCTTCACGGGCTCCGCGAGGTCGCGTGCGTTGGTGAGGTAGATGCGGCCGTCCTCGATGTTCACGTCCATCAGGCCGTCGGGGTAGTGGCGCGGACCGCTGACGAACAGCAGGTCGAGGTCCTTGGTCAGCTGGCTCTCGCTGACGTCGAACTTCCGCGCCGTCTCGCCCACCTCCGCGCCAGGGTGCGCCAGGAGGTAGGGCACGAGGTCCAGCAGGCGGAGCAGATGGTCCTGGGCGGAGGACTTCCGGCGCGGCGCGGGCCGCACGCCCTGGGTGATCTCGAGGCCGTGCGGTGCGGCGACGGCAGCCTCGTAGGCGCCGTCGAGCAGCCGCCCGACCTCCACGGCGAGCTCCTGGGGCTCGCGCACCCTCGCGTTGGTGCCGAGTCCCGCCACCGTGGCCGCCATGGGGCTGGCCGCCGCGTACGGTACCCGCAGGAGGTCCCACTCCTCCCCCGTCTGCAGGACCTCCGTGTCCTTCCGGACCCGGAGCACCTGGCACGAACCGGGGCGCACGGCGATGAGAGCCGTGCGGTCGGGTTCGCGGCGCGAGAGCGAGGAGAGTGTCTGGTTCATGTCGAAGGACGGCGGGACGTCGGACGTGCCCGGCAGGATCACCGGCTCGCCCGTCATGCGGGAGAGGCGGAAGAAGCGTTCGGCGTTCCGCGTGGTGTCGAAGCCCACCAGGTACCAGTGGCCGAAGCGCGCGCCCATCCCCCACGGGTGGACGGTGCGGACCTCCTCGCGTCCGGTGCTGGCCGCGCGGTACGGGAAGCGGAGGGGCGCCCGGGAGGTGAGGGCCTGCCACACGACGTCCCAGTAGGGCGCGTCGGTGGTAATGCGCGGCTGGATGAGGGGCGTGAGCTCGATGCCGCCGTCGGTGCTGCGGGAGCTGAGCTTGCGCAGGGCACGGGATGCCGCGGAGTCGAGGGAGCCCTGGTCCCACACGCCGGCGGCGAGGTTCAGGACGGCGTACTCCTCGGGCTGGAAGGTGACTCCGCCGAGGCGGTAGTCCTCAGCGTCGATCCGGTAGCGCTGCACCGTGTTGTCGTTGTCGAACAGGGCGTCCTCGCTGAAGGATTCGAGCGGGATGCCCTGTTCGCGCAGGGCCGCCTTGTCCCGGTCGAAGAGCTTCTCCCGTGCTGCCACGGACGTCGCCTCGCGGTACAGGTCGATCTCCTCGAACAGTTCGTCCTTCGTGAACCCGCGGCGGCTCGACAGCAGCATGATCACGAGGGTGAGGAGGCGTTCGGTTCGTTTGGCGGACACGGGAAAACCCTACCTTTCCTCGGAGCGGCAGGAGGGACGCACGTCAACCGGGGCTGACCTGCGTCCCTCCTGGACGATGCTGCTGGGCGATGCTGCTGGGTGGACGGACCGGAGCAGGCGCTCCGGTCGGCGCGGTGCTAGCGGACGGCGAGCAGGTCCACCACGAAGATCAGCGCCTCGTTGGGGCCGATCGCCGAGCCCGCACCGCTCGGCCCGTAGGCGAGGTGCGACGGGATCTCCAGGCGGCGGCGCCCGCCGACCTTCATGCCGAGCAGGCCCTGGTCCCAGCCCTGGATGACCTGGCCCACGCCGACGCGGAAGTCGAGCGGGGATCCGCGGTTCCAGGACGCATCGAACTCCTCGCCCGTCGAGAACGCGACGCCCACGTAGTGCGTGGACACGGTGTTCCCGGGCTTCGCCTCGTCGCCGGTCCCCTCGATGATGTCCTCGATGACGAGGTCGGTGGGGGCGTCGTGGGCGGGGAAGTCGATCTCCGGCTTCTGCCGGTCGAAGCTGCGCTGTCCGAAGGACATGGTTTTCCTCTCGTGGGAAGGGCGTGGGGATGGTGTGCCGGGTCGTCCGGCCGCAGGGGTGTGCCCGGTACTACTGGGCGGCTTCCTTGCCGACGATCTCGACGTAGAACACGAGCGTGCCCGAGGGCTGGCCCTGCCCGGCGTTGGGGTAGGCCCACGGCTCGGGGATGACCAGCAGTACCTTGGAGCCGACCTTCTGGCCCGTGAGGCCCTTGGTCCAGCCGGTGATGACGCCGTTCAGGGGGAAGCTGGCGGCCTCGCCGCGGTCGAAGCTCGAGTCGAACTTCTCGCCGTCGGCGTAGGTCCAGCCGGTGTAGTTCGCGGTGATGGTGTCGCTCTCGGCGATGACCTCGCCGTCGCCCTCCTCGAGCACCTTCACGACGAGGTCGTCGGAGGGGTCGTTCTCGGGGATGGTGACCTCGGGGGCGCCGTTCTCACCGAACGTGAAGGTGGGCAGCTGCCCCTCGTCGTCGAGCTTCTTGACGTCCTCCGGGGACATGACCTCGGGCTCCGGCGGGGGCTGCTCGGCGGAGATGACCTTCAGGACGAGGATCTGCTTGGGGCTCTCGGGCGCTCCCTCGGCCTGCTCGGGGGCGGGCGCCGCGAAGGCGACCTGCGAGCCGACCTTCGTGCCGATGAGGACCTCGAACAGTTCGGGGAACTCACCCTTGAAGGTGTCGTCCAGGGGCAGGACCTGCGGCTCGCCCTGGCTGTAGGTCTCACCGAGCACCGAGCCGTCCTCGGCGTTGAGGGCCACGAGCTGCACGCGGATCTGCTCGCCCTCCTGGATCTCGTCGCCGTCGCCCTCGGCGACCGTCTTGGCCGCCGCGGCGCTGGTGTCCAGCGGCTCGTCGAACTCCACGGTGGGCGCCTCCTCGTCGGAGCCCCCGCTGACCTCGACACTGTCGAAGATCTCGGCGGCTCCCGCGGACTTCCCCGACCCGTTCCCCTCGAAGGAGTCCGTCGTCGGGCCGCCGCACGCCGTCAGCAGCAGCAACAGCAGCGGAAGAAGGATTGTCAGTACTTTTCGCACAGAACCACTTTCAGGTTGGTGTCCAGGTCGGGCTGCCCGCGGAACAAAGGGCCCTGCCAAGCCTAACGGCTCTGGCCGCACGGTTTCTCCTCCGCCCGCGCCGTTGACGGGCGGCCAGGTGCCCGCGGTGGGACCGGTGAGCACCGGGGAACGGGCCGGCAGGCCGCGCCCCGGTCGGGCCGGAGCCGTGTCAGAGCTGCTGGAGCAGGGCCTCGACGCGTTCGTCGACGGAGGTGAAGGGGTCCTTGCAGAGGATGGTCTGCTGGGCGCGGTCGTTGAGCTTGAGGTGCACCCAGTCGACCGTGTAGTCGCGGTTCGCCTCCTTGGCCCGGCGGACGAATTCCCCGCGCAGCCGTGCGCGCGTGGTCTGCGGAGGCACGTCCACGGCCTCCTTCACCGCGGTGTCGTCGACGACGCGCGCCGCCTCCCCGCGGGCCTGCAGCAGGAAGAAAAGCCCGCGCGAACGGGAGATGTCGTGGTACGTCAGGTCGAGCTGCGCCGCCCGGGCGGAATCGAGGTCGCCGCCGGAGCGCGCGAGGTAGCGGTCGATCAGCTTCTTCTTGATGGCCCAGTCCACCTCCGTGTCGATGCCGGAGGTGTCGCCGGTCTCGACGGCGTCGAGCACCCGCTCCCACAGGTCGAGGATCGCGGGCACGTGGTCGTTGTGCGCGCCGTGCCGGCCGACGAACGCCGTCACGCGGGCCAGGTACTCGCGCTGCATCTCGAGCGCCGTCATGTGCCGGCCGTTCGCGAGCTTCAGCACCTGTCGGCCCGTGAGGTCGTGCGAGATCTCGCGGATGCTGCGGATCGGGTTCTCCAGCCGGAAGTCGCGCATCACCTCGCCGGCCTCGACCATGCGCAGCAGCAGGTCCACCGACCCGATCTTCAGCAGCATCGTGGTCTCGGACATGTTGGAGTCGCCGGCGATCACGTGCAGCCGGCGGTAGTGCTCGGCGTCGGCGTGCGGCTCGTCGCGTGTGTTGATGATGGGCCGGGACCGCGTGGTGGCCGACGAGATGCCCTCCCACAGGTGGTCGGCGCGCTGCGAGAAGGCGTAGACGGAGCCGGTCTGCGTCTTCAGGACCTTGCCGGCCCCGACGAGGAGCTGCCGTGTCACGAGGAACGGGATGAGGATGTCGGCGAGCCGGGCGAACTCGAGCTTGCGCGGGATGAGGTAGTTCTCGTGGCTGCCGTAGGAGTTGCCGGCGGAGTCGGTGTTGTTCTTGAAGAGGTAGATCTTGCCGTCGTAGCCCTCCTGGGCCAGCTTGCGCTGCGCCTCGGACACGAGGTCCTCGAGGATCAGCTCACCCGCGCGGTCGTGGGCAACGAGCTGGGCGAGGTCGTCGCACTCCGCGGTGGCGTACTCGGGGTGGGAGCCGACGTCGAGGTACAGGCGCGAGCCGTTCGTCAGGAACACGTTGGAGGACCGCCCCCAGCTGACCACCTTGCGGAACAGGTAGCGGGCTACCTCCTCGGGCGAGAGCGGGCGCGAGTTCGGGCCCGAGTAGGAGATGCCGAATTCGGTCTCGACTCCGAAGATGCGCCGGTCCATCAGGTGTCCTGTCCGTGCTGCAGGAGGTTCTCGAGCTCGGGGCCGCCGATGCGGCGGAAGGCGCGGCGGCTGCCGCGCAGGATGTCGGGATCGCGTTCGAGGAAGGCGACTTCGAGGACCGACGGATCGAGGGCGGGCCCGGGTCGGTCACCCTCCGCGGTCGTGCCAGCGGTCCCGCCGTTCCGCAGGGCGCGCGCGGCGGCCCGGACGCCCTCGGGGAGGTTCAGATCCGCGGACCAGGTGCCCCGCAGGGCGTCGACGACGACGTCGGCCGCGCCGCCCATGACCACGAACCCGGATTCGTCCGCGATCGAGCCGTCGAAGGTGAGCCGGTACAGGTGGTCGGCGTCCTGGCTGCGGCCCACCTCGGCCACCACGAGTTCCACCTCGAAGGGCTTGCTCTCCGCGGTGAACACGGCGCCGAGGCTCTGCGCGTACACGCTCGCGAGACCGCGGGCCGTCACGTCCTCCCGTGCGTACGAGTAGCCGCGGACGTCCGCGTAGCGCACACCTGCCTGCCGGAGGCTCTCGAACTCGTTGTACTTCCCCACGGCCGCGAACGCGATGCGGTCGTAGATCTCCCCCAGCTTGTGCAGTGAGGGCGAGGGGTTCTCCGCCACGAGGGCGATCCCGTCCCGGCAGCTCATGACCACGACCGACCGGCCGCGGCCGATGCCTTTCCGCGCGAAATCCGCGCGGTCCTTCATGAGCTGTTCCGGCGAGACGTAGAACTGTTGCGTCATGGCCTATGCCTCCCGGCCCGCAGCGGAGCGGGCATCGATGATGGCGTGTGCCACGGCCTCGAGCTCACGCTCGGGGATGCGCCGCGCACCGGCCGCGTCCACCACGTAGACCACGGGCCACAGCGAACGCACGGCGTCGGGGCCGCCCGTCGCGGAGTCGTCGTCGGCCGCATCGTAGAGGGCCTCCACGGCCACGCGCACCGCGGACGCCTCGTCCAGGCGCGGGTTCCACAGCTTCTTCAGCGACCCGCGGGCGAACACGGAGCCCGAGCCCACCGAGTGGTGCTCCTGCTCCTCGTACCGCCCGCCGGTCACGTCGAAGGAGAACAGTCGACCGACGTGGCGCTCGGCGTCGAACCCGGCGAAGAGCGGCACGACGGCGAGGCCCTGCATCGCCATGGGGAGGTTCTGCCGGACCATCGCCGCGAGGCGGTTGGCCTTGCCGTCGAGGCTCATCATCGTGGCCTCGATCTTCTCGTAGTGCTCGAGCTCCACCTGGAACAGCCGGGTCAGGTCCAGCCCGATGCCGGCGCTCCCCGCGATGCCGAGCACCGAGGAGCGGTCGGCGGGGAAGACCTTCTCGATGTGGCGGCTCGCGATGACGTTGCCCATGGTGGCGCGCCGGTCCCCCGCCATCAGGACGCCGCCGGGGAAGGTCAGGGAGACGATCGTCGTGGCGTGGGGGGCCAGGTGGCCGGCGTCGGTGGAGGGTGTCACGGGTCCGAGCGTGCGGTTGGACGGCAGCAGTCCGGGGTGGTGCACGTCGAGATAGTCGGCGAAGGAGGTCGAGGCGGCCCGGGGAACCGCTGCTGCTGCATCGTCCGGGAGCATCCGCTACTGGCCGCCCTTCTGCACGAATCCACGGACGAACTCCTCGGCGTTGGATTCCAGCACACCGTCGATCTCGTCGAGGAGGTCGTCCACGCCCTGCGTCTGCGTGGAGCCCTGGGCTTCCGGGGCGGCGGGGGCGGGCTCAGGTGTCTCCTCCTCCGCCTCCGTTGCCGATCCGCTGGTGTTCATGCGGTCCTGCGTCGCCATGATGGCTCCCCTCCCGTATCCGCGACCCGTTGTGGGATCGCAATCCTATGGTGCCACGCGCCGATCGGGCCCGCTCAACAATCGGGCGAGGAAATCCTCGGCGCCCGCTGCTACGTCGAACAACTCCTCCGTGAGGGCCGCCGTTCCCCGGAGCGGCTCGCGGGTCTGGACCCGCTGCAGGCGCCGCTCCCCCGCGAGCTCGAAGATCAGCGAGTCCCAGCTGGCACCGACCACCTCCGCGGGGTACTCCGCGATGCAGCGGCCCCGGAAGTACGCGCGGGTGTCCCTCGGCGGCTGGACGGCGGCCCGGGACACCTCGGCGGGCGGCACGAGCAGGTCGACGTCGCCCCGGCGTGCGAGCCGCTGGTAGATGCCCTTCTCGGGCCGCAGGTCGGCGTACTGCAGGTCGATCAGCGCCAGGCGGGGATCGGTCCAGGCGAGCCGGTCCCGTGCGCGGTACGCGTCCAGCACCTTCAGCTTCGCGATCCAGTCCACCTGCCGGGCGGCATCGGAGGGGTCGCGGCGCAGCGTGGCGAGGAGCGCCTGCCAGCGGTCGACGACGTCGCGCGTCTGCTCGTCGGCGTCCGCCGGGAGGGCCGCGAGCACGGCGTCGCAGTACAGGTCCTGCAGGTCGAGCCCGGTGACGCTCCGCCCGTCGGTGAGGCGCACCGTGGTCCGCAGCGACGGGTCGTGGCTGATGGCGTGCAGCGCACCGACCGGATCCTCGAGCACGGGCACCGGCGCGACGCCCCGCTCGATGAGGGACAGGACGAGGGCGGTGGTGCCCACCTTCAGGTAGTTGGACACCTCGTTGAGGTTCGCGTCGCCGATGATCACGTGCAGCCGCCGGTACTTCTCGGCGACCGCGTGCGGTTCGTCGCGGGTGTTGATGATGGGCCGCCGGACCGTGGTCTCGAGGCCGATCTCGTTCTCGAAGAAGTCGGCGCGCTGGCTGATCTGGAACCCCGACTCCTGGTTCAGGGGTCCGAGGCCCACGCGTCCCGCGCCGCAGATCACCTGGCGGGAGACGAAGAACGGGATCAGTGCCTCGGCGAGCTTCGAGAACGGGACCCTGCGGGGCACGAGGTAGTTCTCGTGGGATCCGTAGGAGACGCTCTTGTTGTCCGTGTTGTTCTTGTAGAGGATCACGGGTGAGAAGCCCGGCATCGCGCTGATCCGCTGCATGGCGGTGACGGCGACGTGATCGCCCGCCCGGTCCCACAGGACGGCGTCGAGCGGGTTGGTCACCTCGGGCGACGAGTACTCCGGGTGCGCGTGGTCGACGTAGAGCCGCGCCCCGTTGTTGAGGACGAGGTTCATGAGCACGGCGGTCTCGGTGGGCTCGCCGCGTTCGAGTGCGATCTGCTCGGCGCTGAGCTCGGGCGGCTCGTCGGTGAGCTGGCTCGGGTGCGCGCTCTCGCGGTCCATCCGGAAGCCCCGGGCATCCGTCAGCGGCGTCTCGTCCGTGTAGTCCCACCGCGTGCCCGCGAGGTTGCCGAGTCCCTCGCGCAGGGTCGCCGCGTAGGCGTTGACCACCTGAGAGGACAGCAGCGTCGGGTTCGCCGACGGCAGGGCCGGCGCGATGATGCCGTACTCCGTCTCCGTCCCCATGACGCGGTGGACGGAGATCCCCTCACCGACGGCGGGCAGCGAGGAGCCCGCAGCGGTGCGTCGTCCCCCGGTTCCGATCACAGATACTGGCCGGTGTTCGCCGTCGTCTCGATCGACTTGCCGGGTTCCTGGCCCGCCTTGCCCTGCACGATGGTGCGGATGTACGTGATGCGCTCGCCCTTCTTGCCGGAGATGCGCGCCCAGTCGTCGGGGTTCGTGGTGTTCGGCATGTCCTCGTGCTCACGGAACTCGTCCACCACGGCCCGCATGAGGTGTTCGATGCGCAGGCCCCGGCTGCCGTCGAGGAGGAGGTCCTTGATGGCGTACTTCTTGGCGCGGTCGACCACGTTCTGGATGACGGCCCCGGAGTTGAAGTCCTTGAAGTACAGCATCTCGGTGTCGCCGTTGGCGTAGGTGACCTCGAGGTACTCGTTGGACTTGTCGGTCGAGTACATCTGCTCCACCGTGCGGCGGATCATCTCGGAGATGGTGCTCTGCGGATCGTTGCCATTCTCGGCGAGGTCGTCGGCGTGCAGCGGCAGGTCGGCGGTGACGTACTTCGCGAAGATCTCCGCGGCGCCCTCCGCGTCGGGCCGCTGGATCTTGATCTTCACGTCCAGCCGGCCCGGCCGCAGGATGGCCGGGTCGATCATGTCCTCGCGGTTGGAGGCACCGATGACGATCACGTTCTCGAGCTTCTCGACGCCGTCGATCTCGCTCAGCAGCTGCGGCACAATGGTGGTCTCCACGTCGGAGGACACCCCGGTGCCGCGGGTGCGGAAGAGCGAATCCATCTCGTCGAAGAAGACGACGACGGGGCTGCCGTCGGACGCCTTCTCACGCGCCCGGGCGAAGATGAGCCGGATGTGGCGTTCGGTCTCGCCCACGTACTTGTCCAGCAGCTCCGGTCCCTTGATGTTGAGGAAGTAGCTGCGGATCTGCTCGACGCCGGCGCGCTCGGCGGCCCGCGCCGCGAGCGAGTTGGCCACGGCCTTGGCGATCAGCGTCTTGCCGCAGCCGGGCGGACCGTAGAGCAGGATCCCCTTGGGCGGCTTGAGCCCGTGCTCGCGGTAGAGGTCGGGGTGCAGGAAGGGCAGCTCGACGGCGTCGCGGATCTGCTCGATCTGGGGGCCGAGCCCGCCGATGTCGCCGTACGCGATGTCCGGTACTTCCTCGAGCACGAGGTTCTCCACCTCGCTGCGGGGGACCTTCTCGAGCCCGTACCCGGATTTCGTGTCGACGGCGAGGGCGTCGCCCACCCGGATTTTCTCCGCGCGCAGCGGCCCGCTGAGCCTGATGACACGCTCGTCGTCGGTGCGGCCCACCACGAGCGCGCGGTCCGCGCCGAGGAGCTCCTTGACGGTGACGATCTCCCCGGCCCGCTCGAAGCCGAGCGCGGCGACGATGGTGAGCGACTCGTTGAGCAGCACCTCCTGGCCGGGGGCGAGCTGGCGGACGTTGATGAGAGGGCTGACGGTGACGCGGAGCTTGCGCCCCGACTGCAGGATGTCGGCCGTGTCCTGCACGGTCGCCTCTGTGGTGGTCCCGGGCTCGGCGGGGCGCTTCGGGTTCACCTGCATCACGGTGGCGAAGCTGAACGGGGCGGCGCCCTCCTTCTCGAGGGCCGCCTTCAGCCGGACGATCTCCGTGCGGGCGGACTCGAGCGCGGAGACGAGCTTGGCGTTGTTCTGGGTGGCCGCGGCGAGCTGCCGGTCGATGTGGCGGAGCTTGTCCCGCAGCACGTTCAGCTGGCGCTGGGTGATCGAGTGGTCGGCGGGGAGCTCGGCGGCAGGCGGGTTGGGGCCGCGCTGGTCGGCGGCAGGAGCGTAGTCGTCTGATTCCGGCATTCTGGTTCGCCACCTCGTGATCGACGTTCGGCTGTCTTTCGACCTTAGCGCAGAGCCGGGCCCCCGGTGTGCCGAGTTGCGTCCGGAGTCTTCCGGTGCACTATCAGCCCGCAGCCGGCCCGCAGTCGACCCTCGGTCCGACCTCAGTCCGACCTCAGTCCGACCGTAGTCGATCCCACGCGTCGGACGGGTCTCGTACCGCATCGATCGGGGGCGTGCGGGGAAAGGAATCCTCGCGCGCCCCGCCCCCGCTCGGTGCCCGCGTCTACTCGACGGAACCGCCGTCGGCGATCGCGTCGCGCCGGGCCTGGGCCTCTTCCGGGGGCAGGGACCCGCGCTGGATGGTGGATGCCGCGTCGCGGGCCACCCGGCGGAGGCGCTTGTCGGACACGTCGCGCTCCCCGACGGCCTGCGGCGTCCACGCGTTGAGGTCCTCCTCACTGAAGCCGGTCTTGGACGGCCTGCGCTTCGGGGTGAACCCCGTGGCGCCGGGGGCGAGCCTCCGCGTGGTGATGAGGAAGCCCGTGTGGGCGACCATGCGGTGGTCGGGGCGGACGGCGAGGCCCTCGAGGTGCCAGCCGCGCACCATGGACTCCCACCCCTCGGGTTCGGTGAAGCGCCCGTCCGCGCGGATGGCCTCGGCCGTCCGGGAGAGCTGCGTGACCGTGGCCACATAGCTGATCCACACGCCGCCGGCGGCGAGGACGGTGGCGACGGCGTCCAGGCACTCCCAGGGTGCCAGCATGTCGAGCACCACCCGGTCCACGGTGCCCGGTTCCTCGTGCTCCAGCACCTGCTCCTGGAAATCGCCGAGCGTGATCTGCCAGGCCGGGTGGGGTCCGCCGAAGATCGTCTCCACGTTGCCGCGCGCGATGTCCGCGAACTCCTCACGCCGCTCGAAGGAGTGGAGGGAGCCGGCGTCGCCGACGGCACGCAGGAGCGAGATGGACAGGGCGCCGGAGCCGACGCCGGCTTCGACGACGCGCGCTCCGGGATAGATGTCGGCCATGGTCACGATCTGCCCGGCGTCCTTCGGGTACACCACGGCCGCGCCGCGCGGCATGGACAGCACGAAGTCGGACAGGAGGGGCCGCAGCGCCTGGTAGAGCTGCCCGGTGGTGTTCTCGAGGATGGTGCCCTCGGTGGCGCCGATGAGGGTGTCGTGCTGCAGGAATCCCTTGTGCGTGTGGAACGCGCCGCCGGGCGTGAGGGTGATCGTGTTCATCCGGCCCTTCTCGTCGGTCAGCTGCACCCGCTCGCCGGCGCGGAACGGGCCGCGCCGGGCGGCCGCTCCGTGCGGCGTGGACGGGGTCTCGGGGGTGGGGGATGCGGGGACAGTGCTCATGGAGGTCCTTCGGCAGGGGCCGGCGGAACCGGCGCGAACAAGCGGTGGGCGAACGGGGAGAACGGGGAGAACGGGAAGAACGGCGGGTCGACTCGGGGAGATCATGGCTCGGGCTCGGGAGGACGCTGAGCGGCCGTCAGGGACCGGGGGTGCCCTTGCCGGTGATGGCGTGGACGACGGTCCGCTGGTGCAGGAGTCCGGTGACGGCGCCCTGCCGGTTGATGACGGCGTACTCGTTGCCCTCGAGCCGCGCGAGGAACTGGACGAGCTCCTGCCCCTCCGCCCATTCGGGCACGTAGGCGCCTGCGGCGAGGCGGCGCGCGGCGGCGTTGACCGGCGTCGTGCCTTCGGCCTCCTCCGGGACGGCGAGCAGCGCGGTTTCGTCGACGACGGCCTCCGGCATGCCCGAGGCCCCAGTGACGACGACGGCGGCACCGGGGTTCTCGCGCAGCAGGCGGCGGGCGGCGGCGACAGTCGTGCCCGCGGGCAGCCCGACGGCGCGCTGCTGCAGCCGTCCGGCGCTGATCGCGGGCAGGCGCAGGCGCATGCGGGCGTTCTCGATGGCCGCCGACGCACCCATCCAGAGGAAGGCGCCCATGACGACGGCGATGACGATGACCGTGAGGTCGGGCTGCAGCCCGCGGACCAGCGGGATGCCGATCACGACGCCGAGGAGGAGGATCACGATGATGCGGCCGGCCCAGCCGGCCGCCACGGTCCCCTTCTCCTGGCTCCCGGTCGCCTTCCAGACGGCGCTCTCCACGAGGCGTCCGCCGTCGAGCGGAAGGCCCGGCAGCACGTTGAACAGGGCGACCAGGAGGTTCGCCCAGACGAGGATCGTGGTCAGCAGGTAGGTGACCGACCCGGGGGCCATGGCCTGCAGGGCACCCCAGCCGATCCCCGCGAGCACGAAGTTGGCCGCCGGGCCGGCGAGGGCCACGAGGAGCGACCGGCCGGGTGAGGCGTTGAAGCTGGCGAACTGCGTGTGGCCGCCCCAGAGGTTGAGCACGATCCGCGTGGTGGGCCACCCGAAGGCGCGCGCCGTGAGGGCGTGGGAGAGCTCGTGGAGCAGCACTGAGGCGGCGAGGAGCAGGGCGTAGCCCAGGGCGACGCCGTAGGCGCCGGCCCCGATCCCCGGGAAGGCGTCGGCGACGCGGGGTCCGAACACCACGACGATGAAGAGGGTGATGACGAACCAGGACCAGGCCAGGACGACGGGGATGCCGGCGATCCGGCCGAGGGACAGGCCGGGGCTCGGCTGGGACCGGACCGGCTGCTCGGCGTCACTCATGGGCCGCCCCTCCCCCCTCGCGCAGGTCGGCGTGTCCGGCGTCGTGCCCGGTGCCCGTCCCGGCGTCGGCCCCTGTCCTGGTGGGCAGGAGCGCCGCGAGATCGGCCGGCGTGTGGCCGGCCAGGGTGTCCCAGTCCGTGCGCCGGCCGTCGGGGGGCAGGGGGACGAAGTGCGGGACCGCGAGCGTGACGAGCCCCGCGGCGAGCGCGGACGTCACGCCCGGCAGGGAGTCCTCGACGGCGACCACGCGGTCCTTGCTCAGGCCCGGGTGGTCGGCGGCGAGCAGGTCGAATCCGAGCTGGTACGCCTCGGGGTCGGGCTTGCCGGCGCTCACGCGGTCACCCGTCACGAGATGCTGGAAGGTGCCCTCGGGGAGCCGGGAGGCGACGGCCGTGGCGAGCAGGGTCTCCGACATCGTCACCATCGCACAGGGGATGCCCTCCTCGCGGAGCGCGGCCAGGAGCTCCCTGGCGCCCGGGCGCCACGGGACGGCGGCGCGTACGTCCGCGGCCACCCGCTCGGTGAGGTGCTCGATGATGGCGCGGATGCCCAGCGCCACCCCTGCCTCCTGGAGGCGCCCTGCGGAGTACTCCAGCGCCTGGCCCACGAGCGCCGTGGCCTGCTCGGTCGTCCATGACCCGCCGTATGACTCGACGAGGTCCTTCTCGGCCCTGATCCAGTACGGCTCGGTGTCGACGATCGTCCCGTCCATGTCCCACAGCACGCCCTGGAGGCCTCGGAGGTTCCCCTCGGGGGCCCGGCCGTCGCCGTCGGGGTCCGTGCGGGACAGGGTGCGGACGGTGCCGGTGGGGTGGTTGGCCATGCTCCCAAGTCTACGGTGGGGCCCCGGGAGGGCCGTACGTCAGCTGTGCGCATAGCGGCCGAAGCCCGCCTGACATGCCCGCGCACCGGGGTTTAGGGTGAGAACGTGGACAGCTTCGAAGAGAACCAGCCGAACGGCATACAGGACCTTTTCCAGGATGCCGGCGAGCCCGAGCGGCGGACCACGATCCTGCTCGCCGCGTTCGAGGGCTGGAACGATGCCGGCGAGGCCGCCAGTGACGCGTTGAAGTACATGGGCCGGTTCTTCGGCAGCGAGCGGATCTCGACGATCGACGCCGACGAGTTCTACGACTTCCAGTTCACGCGCCCCATGATCAAGCGCAACTCCACGGGCCAGCGCCGGATCAAGTGGCCCAACACCCGCATCAGCAAGACGGTGGTCCCGGACTCCAACGTGGACCTGATCCTCGTCAACGGCGTGGAGCCGTCGTACAAGTGGCGTGCGTACACCGCCGAGCTGGTCGCGCTGGCCAAGGAGTTGAGCGTGGACTGCATCGTCCTGGTGGGTGCGCTGCTCGCGGATGTCCCGCATTCCCGTCCCATCCCGGTGACCGTGACCTCCGACGACGACCTCGTGCGCGAGAGCCTGGACGTGGAGCCCTCCACCTACGAGGGGCCGATCGGGATCGTGGGCGTCCTGGCGGAGATGGGGCTGCTCGCGGACATCCCCACGATGTCGCTCTGGGCGGCCGTCCCGCACTACGTGGGGCAGTCCCCCTCCCCCAAGGCGCAGCTCGCCCTGCTCAACAAGCTGGAGGAGATCCTGCAGATCACGGTGGACACCCACGTCCTGACGGAGGAATCCGAAGCCTGGGAACGCGGCGTCGACGAGCTCGCCACCGAGGACCCGGAGGTTGCCGCCTACGTGCGCCAGCTCGAGGAGGCGAAGGACACGGTGGACCTGCCGGAGGCGAGCGGCGAATCGATCGCGCGGGAGTTCGAGCGTTACCTGAAGAAGCGGCGCCGCGAGCAGTAGCGCGAGTATCGATCCGTCAGGAGCACGTCGGGGAAACCCCTAGCCGGTGGTGAGGTAGCGGATCCTCACGAGCTCCGACCCCGGCAGGATGCGTGCATCAGCCAGTCGCAGGCCGGTGCGGGGACCGGCGTACAGCTTGTTCCCGGTCCCGAGCAGTGCGGCGCCGACCAGGACGATCAGCTCGTCGACCAGCCCCCGCTCGAGCAGCGGGTTCCAGGTCGTCGCGCTGCCGAACATCACCAGGTCACCGCCACCGCCGCCTTCCTCCTTGAGGCGGGCGAGCTCCGCCGGCGCCGAGGCCCTGGGGATGATCCGGGTGGACCGCGCCCAGGGGGCGTCCGGCTCCGCGGCCATCGAATCGCTGATGACGATCGAGGGCAGCGTGGTGACGAAGCGGGCGATGTCGTGTTCCCGGGCGTCCGCGGACGGATCCGCCGCGACCTCCGACCAGAAATCCCAGTTCTCCGTGAACCAGGTACTCCCGTACACGAGGGTCCCGGCGCTCCTCAGCAACTCCAGGTTGTGCGTGTTGAACGCGTCCTCGAAGGGCATCACACCGAGGTCACCCTCGGGGCCCTGGAAGTAGCCGTCGAGCGATGTCAGCACCGAGACCACGAGTCTGCTCATGCGGTGAGCGTACAGCTCCCCCACCCCAGGGCATCGGACGGCGGAGCGGAGTAGAGTCGCGGCACGGCGCGCGGACGAACCGCCGCGCCAGCACCCACCCACCCCGGGCCGGGACCCGTGCCGGCCGGGCTGATCGGAGGCCCTCGTGTCACAGCAGCCGTACGAGCACGCGTCCGGTGCCGGACCCCTTCCCCCGGAGGCGGGGAAGGCCAGGACGGCGTCCCTCGTCCTGGGGATCGTCGGGATCTTCTTCCTCGGCATCGTCCTCGGGCCGCTCGCCATCATGCAGGCCAATAAGGCCGAGCGCCTCGGCGAGCGTTCCAGCGCCGGGCGCGTGCTGGGCTGGATCGCGACGATCCTCGGCGTGGCCGCGCTGGTGTTCGGCATCCTGAGGATCGTGCTGCAGTAGTCCTGGTACACCGGGCGCCCGGGGACGACCCGTCGGTCCGTTCCCCGGTACCGCCCGGACTCCCCCGGGCGCGGACCGGCTAGAGCCGGACGCCGAGCAGCGCGTCGACGACGTCGGCCAGGCCGCGCCGCGCTCCCCCCTCGGCGGGCTGCTCCGCCGGTTCCCCGGATGCTGACCGGTGACGGATCTCCGCCGCCAGGGCATCCACTGCGGCCAGGGCGGACGGCGCGTCGAGATCGTCCGCCAGGTGGGCCCGGATCCGGTCGCGCACGGCATCGACGTCGTCCTGCGTCGCCGCGCCGGCGGCCGCCCGCCAGGTGGCGAGGCGGTCGACGGCGCTGTCCAGCACGCCGTCGGTCCACGACCAGTCACCGCGGTAGTGGTGCGCGAGGATGGCGAGGCGGATGGCAGCGGGGTCGACGCCGGCGCGGCGGAGCACGGAGACGAGCACGAGGTTCCCGCGGGACTTGCTCATCTTCCCGCCGTCGTAGCCCACCATGCCGGCGTGGGCGTAGTGCCGCGCGAGCGGGGTGCCGGCGGCCGCCCAGGCGTGGGAGGCACTCATCTCGTGGTGGGGGAACACGAGGTCGGAGCCGCCGCCCTGCACCGTGAAGGGGGACGGGAGGAAGCGCTGGGCGATCACCGAGCACTCGATGTGCCAGCCGGGCCTGCCGTCGCCCAGTGACCCGCCGGGCCAGCTGGGCTCGCCCTCGCGGGCGGACCGCCAGAGGAGCGGATCGAGGGCGTTGCGCTTCCCGGGGCGGGCCGGGTCGCCGCCGCGCTCCGCCGAGAGTTCGAGCATCGTGCTGCCGTCCAGGTGCGAGACCTGGCCGAGGAACCAGCGGGCCTCGTCCGCCTCGTCGAGCGCGGCGCAGGCGTCCAGGGAGAAGTAGACGTCACCGTCGGGCTCGCCGTCCGCGCCGGGCACGGGGTAGGCGAGGCCTCGGGCCACGAGGTCCTCGACGACGGGCACGATCCAGTCGATCGCCTCCACCGCTCCCACGTACTGCTCCGGCGGCAGCACGTTCAGTGCCTCCATGTCCTCCCGGAAGAGGGCGATCTGCCCTGCGGCGAGGTCGCGCCAGTCCACCCCGGTGGCGGTCGCACGTTCGAGGAGGGGGTCGTCGACGTCGGTGACGTTCTGGACGTAGTGCACGGCGGACCCGGCATCACGCCAGGTCCTGTTCAGCAGGTCGAAGGCCACGTAGGTGGCCGCGTGGCCGAGGTGGGTCGCGTCGTAGGGGGTGATGCCGCAGACGTAGAGGCTCTGCTCGGGTCGGCCGGGGAGGAGTGCCGGCTCCTGGCGGGCGGTGTCGAACAGGGTGATGTCCGACTGGGTGCCGTCGAGTTCTGGGACAGGAGTCGAGTTCCACGCAATCACACGTTCTACCTTACGGCCCGGCGTCAGGCGCTGATGACGCCGAGTCCGAGGAGCACGTAGAGCGCGAGACCGAGCAGGATGCGGTACCAGACGAACAGTCCGTAGCCGCGGGTCGTGACGTACCGGAGGAACCAGCCGATGATCGCGAAGCCGACGAGGAAGGCGACCACCGTGGCGAGGGCCGTCTCCGGGAGGGAGTACGGTCCTGCCTCGTCGTAGCTCTTCACCAGCTGGTATACGCCGCTGCCGAACACGGCGGGGATGGCGAGGAGGAACGAGTAGCGGGCCGCCGCCTCACGGGTGTATCCCATCAGCAGGCCGGCCGTGATGGTCCCGCCGGACCGCGACACGCCCGGGACGAGGGCCAGGGCCTGCGCCAGTCCGAACAGGATGCCGTGCCCGTAGGTGAGGCTCTGGAGGTCGCGCGTCTGGCGTCCCACATGGTCGGCGACGGCGAGGATCAGCCCGAACACGATCAGCATCGTCGCCACGAGCCACATGCTGCGGAACGTGCTCTCGATCTGGTCCTGGAAGAGGAGCCCGAGCAGCACGATCGGCACGCTGCCGAGGATGACCAGCCAGCCCATGCGGACATCCGGGTGGTTCCGCGGGACCCTGCCCGCGAGGGCGCCGAACCAGGCCCTGATGATCCGGACGATGTCCCGCCAGAAGAAGACGACGACGGCGGTCTCCGTGCCCAGCTGGGTGATCGCCGTGAACGCCGCACCCGGGTCCTGCGCGTTCGGCAGGAGCTCGCCGACGATGCGCAGGTGCGCACTCGAGGAGATGGGCAGGAATTCGGTGAGGCCCTGGACGAACCCCAGGATGACTGCTTCTATCCAATGCACCCTTACGACCCTAAGCCATGCGGCGGGGCCCAGGCTTTAGGCTTGGCTCCATGCAACGGCGAAACGTGGGAGCGAGCGGCCTGACGGTCTCGGCGCTGGGACTCGGGACCATGACCTGGGGGCAGGAGGTCGGCGAGGAGGCGGCCCGCGAGCAGCTCCGTCTCTTCACCGATGCCGGGGGCACGCTCGTGGAGACCGCGGCCCGCTACGGCGAGGGCCAGGCCGAGGCGATGCTGGGCGGATTCATCGGCGACACCGTGGCGCGGTCGGAGCTCGTGCTGGTGGTGCAGGGCGGCACCACGCGTTCGGGCAGCCGGCGCCTCGACGGCTCACGCCGGGGACTGCTGGACTCGCTCGACGCATCCCTCTCGCTGCTCGGCACGGACCACGTCGACGTGTGGCTCGCGCCGTCACCCGACGCGGCCGTTCCGCTGGAGGAGACCCTGAGCGCGCTCGAGGTCGCCTATGCCAGCGGCCGCGCACGCTACGTGGGCGTCTCCAACTACGCGGGCTGGGAGTTCGCGCGGGCGGCCGCGACGGCGTCGTTCCCGCTGCTGGTGAACGACGTCGAGTACTCCCTCCTCAGCCGTGGCGCCGAGCGCGACGTCCTGCCGGCCGCCGCGGCCTTCGGCGCGGCGATCCTGGCGTGGGGTCCGCTGGGCCGCGGCGTCCTCACCGGCAAGTACCGTGGCAGGATCCCGTCGGAGTCCCGCGGCGCGTCCGAGGTGTGGGCCCCCTACGTGGAGCCATACCTCACCGGGAAACCCCAGCGCATCACGGAGGCACTGTGCACGGCGGCCCGGGGGCTCGACCTGCAGCCGCACGAACTCGCGCTGCGCTGGCTGCTCCACCGGCCGGGCGTGGCCGCCGCGATCGTGGGCGCACGGACCCCCCAGCAACTCAAGGAGATCCTGCAGACGGGCAGCGCCCCCGTGGCGGAGCCCATCGCGGAGGTCCTGGACGAGGTCTCCGCCCTGCTCTGACGCCCCTGCCCCGGCACGCGGTGCCGTTGGAGCCGGCGGGTCGGGTCCGGTCAGTGCTCCACTTCGGCATCGACCAGATCGGACGCGTAGTCGGAGTCCTCGTCGTCAGGACCCTCGTCGGAGTCCTCGTCGTCGGAGTCGTCCTCGTCGGTGTCCTCGTAGATCTCGAGCGGGGTCACCTCACCGAAGGCGTCGTAGAGGGCCTCCTCGTAGACCTCGAAGGCGTCCGCGATCCCGAGGTACGCCGCTTCCACCGC
The DNA here is from genome assembly GCF_036867195.1 of Arthrobacter sp. Soc17.1.1.1. Classification (NCBI taxonomy): domain Bacteria; kingdom Bacillati; phylum Actinomycetota; class Actinomycetes; order Micrococcales; family Micrococcaceae; genus Arthrobacter; species Arthrobacter sp. Soc17.1.1.1. The sequence continues at coordinate 1,948,623 of NZ_JBAJII010000001.1, read as the reverse complement.
GGGATCGTTGTCGTCCCGCGATGACGCCGCGGCCGCCAGGTGCTCTTCGAGGGCCGTCACGAGGGACTGGAGCGCGACACGCGGATCTATGCTCATGGCCTAGACGTTATCGGTAAAGTGATCAGAATTGGAGGGATATGCGAGAACATTTTCTGAATGCAAGCGCCGTCCGCAAGCGTGATTACGGGCGGCAGTACGAGTACCTCGTGCTCACCGTGAGCGCCGGAGAACCACTGCCCGCGGCCCGGAAACTATTGACCGAGCACGCAGAATACGGCAAGTGGGAACTAGAACGCAGCTGTATCTACATGGGCGGCGGCAGACGGTACTGGCTGCGGCGCAAGGTCCTCCGGGTCGAACGCACGGCGTAGCACCGGCACCCGACCACGATCCCAACGCCAACGCCGACGCCGACGACGAGCCCAGCGAGGCCGGGGGCCGGCTCAGGCGGAGGGCGGCCCGAGGAGGGCCGTGGCCACCGTGGCCCGCGCCGATTCCTCGGTGGAGGGATGGAACTGCCCGGCGAGGGCGTCGCGGTGCAGCCGCACCACTTCCGACGACGCCGCGAAACCCGATCCCCCGCCCACGTGCAGCGCGGTCCGCGTCGCAGCGACCGCTGCCTCCACCGCGTGGGTCTTCAGGGTCACGAGGCGGGAGAACCAGGCGGGCCCCTCATCGACCCTGGCGTCCAGATCCTGCACCACGCCGCGAAGCTGCGCCTCGGCCGCGGTACGCTGCATCGCTGCGGCCGCGAGCGTGTTCCGCAGGACCGGATCGTCGGACAGCGGACGGTCCGCGACCATGCTCCGCCGTCGGCCGAGCGCCTGCGCCGAGAGATCGAGTGCCCGGTCCGCGATCCCGAGGTACACCGCGGCGATGAGGGTCTCGAACGCCGCGAAGATCCCGAACACCAGGAGATCGGCATTCGGTCCCACCGGGACACGCCGGAACACCGCATCGGCCGGCACGCGGACGCCGGAGAGCCGCGTCGTGTGGGACTGCGTGGCGCGCATGCCGAGCGGATCCCAGTCCTCGACGATCTCCACGCCGGGCGTCCCGCGGGGCACGAAGGCATGGAGGATCACGTCGTCGCCGTCTCGCCCGTGCAGCTTGCCGAAGATCCCGAGGCGGGTCCACACCGGCGACAGGCTGGTGAAGACCTTGGTGCCGGTGAAGCTGTACCCGCCGTCGGGCAGGCGGTCCACGCGGGTCAGCGAGTCGAACAGGACGGCGTCGTTGCCCGGCTCCGAGACACCGAAGGCGAACACCTCGCCCCGCCCGGCCTCGTCGAGGACAGATTCCAGCGACGCGTCCCCACGATCCGCGAGCAGGCCCGCGACCGCCGTCCACACCAGGTGCATGTTGATGCCGAGCGCCGTCGCGGGAGCGGCCGCGGCGAGCCGGCGCTGGGCGGCCGCGGCCCCGGCCATGCCGCCTGCGTCCCCCGGCCGCGTGTCCGCCAGGATGCGGAGGTAGCCCGCCTCCTCGAGGTCGGCGAAGTCCTCCGCGAAGAAGGTGTTCGCCGCATCGTAGCCGGCAGCCCGCGCCCGGAAGCGCTCCAGCAGGTCCGCGGGCAGCAGTCTGCCCGCTTCCGTCGTCGCCGTCATCGCCGGTCCGCTCAGTAGGTGGTCAGCAGTCGGGAGAGCACCTTGGCGCCGAAGCGCAGGGAATCCGCCGGCACGCGTTCGTCGACGCCGTGGAACATGCCCGTGAAGTCGAGCTCGTCGGGCAGCTGCAGGGGCGCGAAGCCGTATCCGGTGATGCCCAGGCGGCTCAGCGACTTGTTGTCGGTGCCGCCCGAGAGCGTGTAGGGCAGCACCTTCGCCCCGGGGTCCTCCGCCTGCAGGGCGTCGATCATCGAGTCGACCAGGTTGCCGGCGAACGGCACTTCGAGCGAGGTGTCCTTGTGCTCGTAGCTCACGTCCACCCCCTCACCGGCGAGCCCGCGGATGATCTCCAGGACCTGGTCCTGCTGGCCCGGCAGGGTGCGCACGTCGATGAGCGCCTCGGCCGTGCCGGGGATGACGTTGTGCTTGTAGCCGCCCTTGAGGACGGTCGGGTTGGCGGTGTTCTGCAGGGTCGCCCCGACGAAGCGCGCCACGGTCCCCAGTTCCTTGAGGATGATGTCGGGGTTGTCCGGGTCGAACTCCACGCCGGTGAGCTCGGTGACGCCGTCGAGGAACTGGCGCGTGGTGGGCGTGAGCTCGATGGGCCAGGAGTGCTCGCCGATGCGGGTGACGGCGCGGGCCAGTGCGGTCACTGCGTTGTCGGTGTTGATCTGGGATCCGTGGCCCGCGCGGCCGTGGGCGACGAGGCGCAGCCAGGAGATGCCCTTCTCCGCGGTCTGCAGGAGGTATGTCCGCTGCCCCCCGATGGTCGCCGAGAAGCCGCCGACCTCGGAGATGGCCTCCGTGGCACCCTCGAACACCTCCGGCTTGTTGTCGACGAGCCAGGACGCCCCGTACGCCCCGCCTGCCTCCTCGTCGGCGAAGAACCCGAAGATCAGGTCGCGCTGCGGCTTGACGCCGTCCCGCTGCATGGACCGCAGGACGGACAGGATCATGGCGTCCATGTCCTTCATGTCGACGGCGCCGCGGCCCCAGATGAGGCCGTCCTTCTCCTCGCCGCCGAACGGGTCGACCGTCCAGTCCTCCTTCTGCGCCGGCACCACGTCGAGGTGGCCGTGGACCACGAGTGCGGGCAGCGACGGATCGGAGCCTTCCATGCGTGCGACGACGGACGTGCGGCCCGGGGCGGACTCGAAGAGTTGCGTGGAGAGCCCCACCTCATCGATCAGGCCCGCCGTGTACTCGGCGGCCCTGCGCTCCCCCGGGCCCTCGTTGTCCCCGAAGTTCGAGGTATCGATCCGGATCAGTTCCTGGCAGATCCTGACAACTTCATCGTCGGGTGAGATGCCCACGTGGTCCTCCTGGGTTGCGGTTTCTCCCAGCCTACTGAGGTTCGTGCCCGGCGCGCGCGCGGCCGCGTGCCGCGTGCCGTGGCCACGGCAGCGCCAACAGCTCAGGCTCTCCTGCCGGCACCCCGGCCGCCCCCCGCGCCGGCGCCGAAGCCCAGCTGCACGGCGAGGCGCCCGACCGTGTAGTCGTGGAGAGCGTCCGGGTCGGAGAAGGTATCAGCTCCGTACTGCCCGAACACCTCGAACGATATGGCGCCGAACAGGGCCGACCATGCCTGCACGGTGGCCGCGACCACCCCGTCCGGGACCGACAGAGACAACTGGTCGCGGATGGCCTGGTAGTCCTCGGCGAGCGCGCCCGGCGCCGGGTGGTCACCGACCCCGAGTTCCCCGGCCCGCCAGGCGTCATCCATGATGTGCGCGAAGAGCGTGATGACGCGGGTCTCCTGGGCCGTCGTGCGCTCCGCTGGGGCCGCGTACCCCGGCACGGGACTGCCGTAGAGCAGCGCCCACCGGGCAGGCTCCCGCACCGCCCAGGCGCGGACGGCGTGGGCGAGGGCGGAGAACCGGTCCACCGCGGTGGATCCGGCCGCTCCGACGGCGGCCTCCACCTCGTCCCCGAGCTCCGTGAAGGCATCCACCACCAGGAGGGTCAGGAGGTCGTCGCGGTTCGCCACGTACCGGTACACCGCCGAGGACACGACACCGAGCTCCCGTGCGACGGCCCGGAGGGAGAGTGCTGCGGCACCTACCTCGGCGAGCTGGCGGCGGCCGATACGGGTGATGTCGTCGAGCGTCTGCTCGCGGGCCCGCTGTCGTGGTGTTGCTGGCATGTCCCCACTCTCGCACCTCGTCGAGAGCATCACCAACATTAGAGAGCAGTGCTCTTGACTATGGACAGGAAGCAGCGCACTCTTCATGTGAGAGCACTGCTCTTGCTTCTGGATTACCTCCCCCGAAAGGCACGATCATGACCCTGTACATCGTCACCGGAGCAGGTCCCGTCGGTTGGACGCTCGCCGAACAGCTCGCCGCTCGCGGGGACTCCGTCCGCATCCTCACCAGGAGCGGAAGCGGCCCCGAACACCCGCTCATCGAGAAGCGGGGCGTCGACGCGTCGGATGCTGCAGCGCTCGCAGCCGCCGTCGCCGGGGCCGCGGCCGTGTTCCACTGCATCCACGGGAGCGCCTACTCCGTGGCGGCGTGGAGACGCGAGCTGCCCGCGGCCGAGGCGGTCGTCCTCGAGGCCGCCGGCCGGCAGGACGCCGCCGTCGTCTTCCCCGAGAGCCTCTACTCCTACACCCGTCCCGAGGAGGTGATGACCGAGGACTCGGAGCGCGCCGCGGGATCGGGCAAGCGCGGCGTGCGTGCGGCGCTCCTGGCGGCCCGGGCGGCATCGGCGACGGACACCGTCTCCGTCGTCGCCTCCGACTTCTACGGCCCCAGGGTGCGCACGGCGCATGCCGGGGAGCGGATGGTGCCGTCGGTGCTGAAGGGCACGCCGATCCGGCTGATCGGGGATCCTGACGCCCCCCCACTCGTTCACCTACGTGCCCGATCTCGCCGCCGCCATGATCGAGGCGGCCGGCCTGCCGCGGACGCCGGACCGCGTGCTGCACGCGCCCACCCTCCCACCGCTGACACAACGCCTGCTCGTTGATGCCTTCGCCGCTGCGGCCGGCGTCGGCGCCCCCAGGCTCACCGGCACACCGGGCAGGGTCGTCCGTGCACTCGGCGTCGTGATGCCGTCCATGCGCGAGATCGGGGAGCTGGCCTACCAGTTCGACCGGCCGTTCGTCATGGATTCCACCGCATCGGAGCAGCTCCTGGGTCTCTCGCCGACGTCCCTCGTGACGGCCGCCGGTGAGACCGTGCGGTGGTGGCAGGCAGACCTGGCCGCGGCGTCACCCGCCCGGACCTGACCGCACCGCATCCGTCATGTCGAGGCGTGAACGGGTGCTGTCAGCGGATCCGGTGAGCCACGCCGACGCCCCTCATCGCTCACAGTGGCGAACCCCTCCCGTGACCAGTACTCGAAGCCTCCGATGAGTTCGCGGACATTCGTATAGCCCAGTGACGCCAGGATCAACGCGCCACGGGTGCTTCCGTTGCATCCCGGCCCCCAGCAGTAGACGACGATCGCAGTTCCCAGGGAGGGTGCGACCCCGGTGATCCGTGCTTCGAGCTCTGCAGTCGGGAGGTGGACGGCGCCCGGGATACGGCCCTGACTCCATGAGGCGGCCGAGCGGGTATCGATCACGATCGGACCGGCCCCGGATGCACGCTCAGCCGCGAGGTCTGCAGGGTCCGTCTCGTAGGCGAGTTTCGCGGCGAAGAAGTCCGCGGCGGAAAGGGAAGTAGACATACCTCTATCGAAGCTGCTCCGGCGCTTCTCGGGAACAGTACATCGAGGCTGTCAACGGGCTGCTCCGCGCGATTCCACGGTACATTCGCCGTTATGCCACTGAAGGCACGGATAGAGCTGGATACCACCGATCACGCGATCATCCGTCATCTGCAGCAGGACGGACGGACAAGCGTCGCCCAACTCGCCCGAGCCATCAACCTCTCTCCGAGCGCCACCGGTGATCGCCTCCGACGCCTCACGGACGGTGGAGTCATCACCGGGTACTCGATCACGGTGGACCCCGAAGCCCTCGGATACGCGGTGACGGCGTTCGTGCGACTGGCCTACCCCACCGGCAACTACAAGCCGTTCCACGACCTCGTCGACTCGATGCCCGAGATCATCGAAGCCCACCACGTCACCGGAGCAGACTGCTTCATCATCAAAGTCATCGCTCGTTCCATGCGCGACCTCGAACGCATCACCGGTAGCCTTGCCACCCTCGGTGGAATCACCACAAGCGTGGTCTACTCCAGCCCCATCCCCTCACGACACATCACTCCCGCCTGACATGACACCCAGGCGGCGATGACAGCGGCCCCGTAGCACAGCTTTCCACGGCGTGAACGGGCGGAACGATGGCCGACCCGGCAACAGGACGGGGCTGAGGGTCGAACATCGAGGGCTCTCCTGCTGTCACGTAGCGAAGTTCGGCGCATACCGCGGCCTCGGTCCAGCGGCAGGACAACTCGTCGAGACAGAATGCTTTCTCCGCCACTACTACTCCCGTCGTGTCCTGCCGCCCTGATTCGCACGTGGCACGAGCACCTCACGACAGGAAGGTCGACTCGGAGGAGGGCTGGTCCTAGGATCGCCGGTATCAGCCCGGACGGTGCTCGCGCAGGTTTCGCAACGGCTGGTGCCGTCCGCCGGTTCAGGAGCTGGGAGAGCACGCCCATGGCGGCGCTCGATCCGTTTCTCGCAGCTGTCTTTCGAGGTGGGGTCGCAAGACGCAGCAAGGTTCTTTGAGGCATGAAATGGACATGGTGGGCGCACGTATTGCCCGTCGTCCGTGAGGGGCGAGAAATAAAAGAATCAAGGAAGCGAAAAGCTAGGCGGCTTAGCAAGAAGAAGGGAAAATCTAGTTTATCTAGTGAAAAAACGCCTTCAAAGCACTGATTCGACGGACCATATAGCGGTTACTCGCCAGTACGGCATCCGACCCCTACCCTAGGTGCATTGGGTGTGGCTGGGGTCACGTAGGCGAAGCCCTATCCCATTTCCGGGCCAACCGGAACGCAGCGCTGAGTTCCGGATTCGATGACGAACCGGGCAGGTCCCCTGCCGCGGTGATGAGGGGCTGGTAATGGGCGGAACATTCGAGCTTTTTCATGACGGAAGAGTCTCCTTCAGGTTCAGGTTGAAAGCGGCGGGCGGGAGGGTCGTCGCCGTATCCGAGCAGTTCCCCGATAAAGCATCAGCAGTCGAGGGTATTCGCATGGTCCGTGAGTGCGCTGGGACGGGGCTGATCACGGACCTCTGCCCACAAACGCCCTGTGAAGCAGTGACGGAGCAGAACCCCCGACCGGCCGCTGGGGCCGCGTAAGGGACGCTTCGGCCCGAGCAAGGCCGCCCGCGAGGAGGCCCGAGTGACGCCAGGTCCTCTGACACTCGAAGCGCTCGCAGCACCCGGCCCGGATATGCCGGAGCTGCGGAAGGACAACCCGCTTCGAGAGCAGATGCTCCGTCGCCTCACGGGCAGGGCGCGTCGCGGTTACCCATGACCTGTCCCGACAAGCGCACCAGCAAGCGGTGCAGTCGAGCCGGTACGGGGGTTACAGCGACCTCATGCTCACATCAGGCTACGAAGATGCAGAACGGATGACCGGCCGGATCGGCGTAGACGTACAGTGGCTCGTTCGGATCGTCCGTACGGTCGAGGCGGAGCTCCGCCCCTAGTGCCAGGGCCCTGGAATGGTGATGCTCGAGCGTTTCCCGGTCAGCGACGGTCAGATCCAGGTGCATCTGCATCGGTACGTCGGGCAACGGCCATGTGGTCCGCTTCAGGTGATCGACCTGTTGGAAAGCGAGCTTGCGGTTGCCCTGCCCATCAGTGAGGACCAACCAGTCGGCATCGTCCCGCATGCCCTCAGCGGTGGGCTCATCGCCCGGCCGGTACTGGAGTCCGAGCAGCTGACGGTAGAACTCCGCCAGTCCTCGCACATCAGTCGTGTCGAGAACAGCGTGAAGGATCCGAGGGAATTCCGTCATGGGCCGAGACTAACGATCATCGAGGTTCCTCGGCCAGCACCTTCTGCCCGGCTCTCGAGCCCGGAGTGCCCGGACCCACCCTTCGGCCTGAAGCACTTGGGCCTGCTACGGGCTCTGGAGCCATCACCGGTCAGGCACGTCCATCGGCGGCAGAACCTATCGCGGGAGCCGCGCTCTTCGCGCCAACTGCGGGTAGTCGATCACAATCCCATCGTCATCAATCGTCAACTCGGAACGGAAGTCGCCACCATCGCTGGCGAACTGCACCTTTCCAGGGGATGCGGCGGGATCAGCGGCGTAGGTCTGATCGCTGCGGACGACCTGCAGCGTGGGCACATCGACCCACGCCATGATCAGCGCTGTTGCAGGAACGGCACGATCCCGGAGCGAGAGGCGCCTGATCGGCATGGTGTTCGTGACCGGGCACAGGGCGAGGTCACAGTCGAGCGCGTCTTCGACGTCCGAGGGGTTCACGAGACCGGGGGCCGGATAGTCCGCGTCACCTGACGTGCTGGCCGCCGCATGCCACCGACCGTGCTCGTCGCGCTCCAGAAGGAGTGAGCGCCTCCAATCGCCGCCGTGGACCTGTACCGCGAGTGATCGCGTGACCCATCCCCGGCCGACCTCGAGCGACCAGGAGCTGGCATAGGAGCGCGTGATGGACGTGCCGTGCGCCCTCATGCTGTCGGCTTCCAGCGATAAGGAAGCAACATCGAAGCGCTGCGGGTCATCAATTCCACGCCACGCGAACAACGAGGACATGCATCGAGTATGCCGATCGGCACGAGGACGGACAATGCCTCGATCCCCGCCGCGGCAGAGCTCGTCGGCCACCGATGACTTTCCGTGCCGACTCCCGTCTCAAGGGGTGTGACGTTGATCCGCTACGGCATGACCGAAGGGGTTGGGAAGCATGGCGACGTTCGTCCTGATTCATGGAGGCGGTTCGACGAGCTGGGACTGGCACCTGGTCGCACCGCTGCTGGAAGACTCGGGCCACGCTGTAGTGGCGGTCGACCTACCGATCGAGGACGACGACGCCGGACTCAGCGACTACAGCGCGGCGGTGAGCACTGCTGCCGACGGCGCGAAGCACCCCATCGTCGTCGGCCATTCGTTGGGGGGATTCACGGCGCCGCTTGCCTGCGAGGAACTACAAGCCGACGGCCTCGTGTACCTGGCAGGAATGATCCCGCTTCCCGGCGAGTCATTCAGCCAGTGGTGGACGAACACAGGCTACGACCGCGAAAGCGTCGAGCAGAACGACGATGTTGCCTTCTATAACGATGTTCCCGATCATCTCGCGCGCGAAGCCCGAGCACGGACCCGCGACCAACGAGGCGCGTGGATGTCGCTGGCCTGGCCTGCGCAGAGCCACCCCGATGTCCCCACCACCGCAATCCTCTGCCAGGACGACCGATTCTTCCCCGCGCCCTTCATGAGACGCCACATCATCGAGCGGCTCGCGATCGAGCCGGAGGAGATTCCTGGTGGGCACTACGTCACCTTGAGCAACCCGGCCGGCGTTGCTTCAGCGCTGGACGGATTCGCTCGAGACGTCAGCATGCGGCGAAGACGCCGATAAGCTGCTGCACCTACTGCATACTCGAGGCCAGCATCAGAGTTCCCGCCGGGACAGGACGCAGCGAAGCCCTCAGCTTCCCTAGGCGTAAGTGGTCCGGTTGAGGGTGACGACGTCATCGGTGGTGAGAGAGCCGAATCTGCTACCGATGGTTGCCATGGCCTGATCACGCCGACCCGGCAGGAGGTCCTTGTCCGCACGGGCCAGGGCACCGGGAAGCTCGTCACGGGTGAGTTCGGTGCAGTAGGCAGGTGCACCGGGCTGCTGGCGCCAGGAATCAGCAAGACGGCCGGCGTCGACGGCATCGAACCCTGTGTCCTCCACCAGACTCATGGCCGTCTGCTGATCTGTCGCGTGGTCGGCTGCCACCGGGATGGCGAGACGGCCTGCGTCTCCTGCCGCGACCCCCTTGGCTTCGAAGGTCCCGGACAGGATCGCGTTCCACGCCTTCACGACGGGACGGCCGATCTGCTCGGCGACCCAGACACTCTCCACCTGTCCCTCGTCGAGCGCCTGTAGCTGCCCGTCCCTGGCCGGGTAGTAGTTCGAGGTGTCGATGACGACGACGTCCGCGGGAAGCCCTGTGACGAGGGGCTTGATTCCCGGCATGGCGCTGAGCGGGATCGACGTGATGAGGACCTCGACGTCGTGCACGACGGCTGAGGCTTCCACTGCAGTCGCGCCTGTTGCGAGGACGTCGGAATCGATCGTCTCCGGTCCGCGTGAGTTGGCGACCTTGACGTCGTGCCCTGCGGCAGCGAGCTTGCGTGCCAGCGTCGAACCGATCGAGCCTGCGCCGAGAATACCGATTCTCATGAGAATCCTTCCGTGGAGTGGTTGAGTCCTCCAAGTGTCCAACCTTCCAGCAGTGTCAAGGTCAAGCGACGACACCGGACGGACTGCACTCCCTGGAGTGCAGTCCGTCACATCCGCTCGGTGGGCTTGACCTTCACACTAGTGGCAAGGTTGCACGATGATCCGGTGAGTTCTTCTCTTCCGTCCGGACCACCCGGCACAACTGCTCGTTCCTGGCCGGCCTCCGTATGCACCCTCCTGCACTGGAGCCGCATCGCCGGCTTCGGGCCTGCAGGTGTGCGCCTGATCCCCGTCGCCACAACCATCCCACTCTCAGGAGAGCCCTATGTCGGTCGCTAGTCCGAACGAGTCCACCCTGGAAGCCGCTTCCCCCGGGCCGGCCGTCAGCACCCCTGCGGGGCCGACCGATGACCGGTTGGCCCCGGGGAGCGCGATGATCATCGGGCTGCTGATGGTCTCGACCTTCGTCGTCCTGCTGAACGAGATGATGCTCGGCGTCGCCCTGCCGACGCTGATCACCGCCCTGGACATCACTCCGACGACCGGTCAGTGGCTGACGACGGGGTACCTGCTGACCCTGGCTGTGCTCATTCCTGCCACCGGGTTCGTCATGCGCAGGTTCACCACCCGCGCCATCTTCCTGGGTTCGATGACGCTGTTCCTTCTCGGCACGGTCACCGCCGCGATTGCTCCTGGTTTCGGCGTGCTCTTCGCGGGCCGGATCATCCAGGCGATCGGCACTGCCGTGTTCGTCCCCTTGCTGATCACGACGACCATGCGCCTCGTGCCGGCCTCGCGGCGGGGCAGGATGATGGCCCTCGTCACGGCGGTCCCGGCGATCGCGCCGGCTGTAGGCCCGGCACTCTCCGGGCTGATCCTGTCCCAACTCCCCTGGCGGTGGCTGTTCATCCTCATGCTGCCGATCATCGCTGCGACACTGGTTCTCGCGGCCGTGAAGCTGCGGAACGTCACCGTACCGGAACGGGTGACCCTCGACGTGGTGTCCCTGCTGCTGTCCATCATCGGGTTCGGCGGACTGGTCTTCGGGCTGGCAGCCATCGGTGAGTCGGTCTCCGGCCACGCACCCGTCGCCCCCTCCATCCCCATCCTCGTCGGCCTGATCGGCGTGGGAGCGTTCGCCTACCGTCAGGTCCGGCTTCAGCGCCACCGGGACCCGTTCCTGGACCTGCGGATCTTCCACACGCGCGCCTACGTCCTGCCCACGATCGTGATGGTCTTCGTCGCGATGAACGGCTTCGGCGTCGTCCTCGTCCTCCCGCTCATCCTGACGGCGGTCCTCGGACTGGACACCCTGCAGATGGGCCTGTTCCTCTTCCCCGGCGGAGCGATGATCGCGATCGTCTCCGCACTCGGCGGACGCATCTACGACAGGGTCGGGCCCAAGCCCCTGGCGATCCCCGGTTCGATCGTCTGGGCGGCGGCCATCTGGTTCCTGACCACCATCGACGAGAACACCAGCGTCTGGCTGGCCCTGGGCACCTACCTGGTGATCACCGGGACGCAGGCATTGATGTGGGCTCCGATGACCACCTCGGCACTCGGTGCCCTGCCGGCGGACCTGTACGCACATGGCACCGCAGCGTTTTCCACCGTCCAGCAGCTCGCTGGAGCAGCGGGAGGCGCGATCCTCATCTCCGCCTTCACCATCGGAGCGGACGCCACCGAAACCGGCGCCCTCAGCGCCGCCCAGAGCATCGACGCCGGACAGGCCGCCTTCACCGTCGCCGCGATCCTCGCCCTCGGTGCAGTCGTCGGCACCCTGTTCGTCAGCAGGAACCCTCCCGCACCGGATGAACGCTAGCCGGCCCTGGACGTCTCGCGTGGAGAGGTGGCGGCGCGGTCGATGGCTTCAATGTACCGGGTGATCGAGTCCCGGTTGTGGATCAGGAAGTCGATCTTCTCCGTCATGCGGTCCCGCTCCGTCACCAGGAGCTCCCGCAGCCCGGGCTCGGCGTTCCTCACGACGATGGTCTGGGGCTGGTCAAGGCACGGCAGGATGTCCGAGATGATGCGCGTCGGTATGCCGGAATCGACCAGCCCACGGATCTTCCGCACCCGATCGACCAGATAGTCGTCATACGTCCGGTACCCGTTCTCCAGACGGCGGGGTGAGATCAGCCCCTGCTCCTCGTAATAGCGCAGCATCCGGGACGGAACCCCGGTCTCCTTCGCCAGCTCACCAATACGCATACGACCTCCTGGGTCTCGATGCTCACCGCGGATCTGACCTTCACACTAATGGCAATGTTCAAACCAGCCAAGCGACCGGAAACGAGAGTGCCGGCTTGCGCCACGAACAGCAGCACCGACAGCAGCACGAGGAGAAGCCATGACCAAGCCGCAGATGATCCTGGGTATGCACCTGGGCAACGGATACGGATCCCAGAGTTCGGCCTGGCGCGCCCCCGGCGTCGATCCTTCGAACTACGCGAGTTTCGATGCGCAGGTCCGGTACGCGCAGGCCGCTGAACGCGGGAAGTTCGCCTTCCTGTTCCTCCCGGACTTCCCCGGCCTGATGGCTGATGTCGACCACGAGGCACCACAGATCACCCTCGATCCGATGATGACCCTCGCGGCGATCGCCCGGGCCACAGAGCGCATCGGCCTCGTCGCCACCGGTTCCACGACCTTCGGTGAGCCCTTCAACATCGCCCGCCAGTTCAAGGCCCTGGATGTGATGAGCCACGGACGCGCCGGATGGAACGCGGTCACCACCAGCGACCCGAACGCTGCAGCGAACTTCGGCCAGGGCATCGCTCCCCGGCCGCAGCGCTACCAGCGCGCCCACGAGACCATCCAGATCGCCCAGGCTCTCTGGGGAAGTTGGCAGCAGGACGCATGGATCAAGGACCAGACGACCGGCCGCTTCGCCCACCCCGACAAGATCCAGCCCATCAACATGCAGGGCGAGTTCGTCGCCTCCCGCGGGCCGCTGCCCATCCCCCCGTCCGAGCAGGGCCAGCCCGTCATCTTCTCCGCTGGAGGAGGCGCCAACGGACTCGACCTGGCCGGGCGCTACGCCAACGGGGTCATCGGGGCCACGTTCACCATCGACGACGCCCGCAGGCAACGCCAGGCCTACCGCGACGCCGCCCGCCGGGCAGGACGGAACCCGGACGAGATCAAGTTCTTCGCCGGAGTCATGCCGGCCATCGGCAAGACCAAACGCGCTGCTTTGGACCGACGCGTGCAACTGGCCGAGCTCACAGCAGCATCGCGTGTGCCCTACCTCGGCTCGATGCTGAACCTCCAGCTCGACCAGGGCCAGCTCGACCAACCCCTCACACCCGCTCAGCTGGCTGCTGCGTCCCCGAGCCCGTTCGATCCCCGCTCCCCCCGGGCACTGGAGGTCGCACGCGAAGGATGGACCATCCGAGACATCATCGCCCACGGCGTCATCGACTACCACCCCACCCCGGTCGGTGAAGCGTCCGTCACCGCGGACCACCTGCAGGAATGGTTCGAAGCCGGCGCCTGCGACGGGTTCTGGGTCTCCATCGACGTCAACGAAGACGGCATCGACACCTTCGTCGACGACGTCGTCCCCCTCCTGCAGGAGCGCGGCGTCTACCACCACGACTACGACGGCGCCACACTCCGCGACCATCTCGGCGCCCCCGCGCAATACGGGCTGGATACACGCCTCACGGACCCAACGACATGACACACGCGAGTACATCAATCAGCACACCCACCACTGGACCCAGCGCAGAAGTTAGCGACAGCTCAACAGATACCTTCGACGAACCACAGTTCCGCGACACCGCCGGTCACTACGCCTCCGGAATCACCATCATCACCGGCCACGACTCCGAGGGCCCGACCGGCTTCACCTGCCAATCGTTCTACAGCGTCTCCGTCGATCCGCCACTCGTCTCCTTCAGTGTCATGAAGACCAGCACCACCTACCCCCGCATCCGCGATACCGGCGCCTTCGCCGTCAACATCCTCTCGGCAGGTCAGGGCGCTATCTCCGGCCAGTTCGCCCGCCGGGGCTCCGACAAATGGGCCGGCATCACCTGGCACCCGACCCGAGGGGGCAACCCCGTCCTCGACGGCACCCTGGCCTGGCTGGACTGCACGATCCATGCCGAACACGACGCCGGCGACCACGTCATCGTCATCGGGCGCGTCACCGGACTGGGAACACCTCACACCGAACAACCCGGCCCGCTCCTCTACTTCAAGAGCCGGTACAGGACTCTCCTGGCGCCATCGTCAACGTCACCGTGACCTGGTGAGCAGGGCCGTTCTCGGAAGCAGAACCCTCCGACCCGACTGGAACCAAGCCATTCAGCGCCCGCAATGAATTCGAGGATGCGCCCATGGACGTCAGGTTGACGGCAGGCTCCTAGCCCCCGATCAAGTGGCCGGAGGGCTAGGCCTGTCTGTTCTATCCGTCCGCGAGAATGCCTACGGAGGAATCCCATGCCTCCCGATGTAGCGGATCTCATCGACGGGCCGTAGAAGTGGAGCATGGATTGTGGCACTGGGAATCGCTACAAGGAGCGGGCCCTCCAGAGTGTCGAACGAGGATTAGCGCCTTCTGTAGCGAAAACGCTCGTATATGCCACGGGATCCCCTGACCCAATACATGCAGGACAACCGGCGTCCGGGTAGATCCGCACGCGGATTGATGTCAGTTAGCAATCAACTTCAATCAACTCTGGCCGTTACCGTTCGTGATGTGCGAATTTGTAAGAGGAGGGCGGCTGCTGTTCCATGCCGGCCGTGCCGATGTCGTCACCGACGACGTCCAGAACCTCACTGGAACCCCCGCGACCCCGTTCCGCACGTGGGCGCAAAAGCACACCGACCTGTTCGCCTGAGCTTCCCGGGCACAATGAAGCGCCCTGTTAAGGAACGCGAGCAATCAAGCGGTGCTGCTCAGGGGTTGGCGGTGAGGGTCTGCAATCCGATGACCTGCAGCAGGTCGAGTTTTTCACGAGCATTGGTAGCTTCGACGGGAAAGAACGCCACGACCTGCAGTCCGTGGTCAGGGGTGAGCATCACTTCACAGTTCAGGTCGATCAGTCCGACCTCGGGATGCGCGATCCGTTTGTGAGCAAAGCGCCGGCCACCGACATCGTGCTGTTCCCACAAAAGCCGAAACTCCTCACTGCCTACGGCCAGTTCTTTCACGAATGCAACCACATCGGGCTCACCCCCACGGCGGGAGGTCGTCGCACGCAAGTCGCGAACGTGCGCGGCGGAGTGCGCCGCCCAGTCCTCGACCGGGAACCGACTCCGGGTGTCCTGGTCGATGAACCACGCCCGAATAAGGTTATTCGGATGACGAAGGAGAGCGTCCTTCCCGCCGGTGAAATCGCCCAGCACCACGGTGGCGAGAGCGTTTTGGTGCAGGACGTCGCCGAGGTCGGTACAGATCAAGGTCGGAACGTCCGAAAGGTGGTCAAGCATCTGCAGCAGGCCAGGGCTGATATGCCGCGATGGACCCGACACAGGAGCTGAGAAGCCGGCGAGGCGGAATAGGTGATCGCGTTGGTCGTCATTGAGCCGCAATCCTCGGGCGAGGCCGGCGATCACTGATTCCGACGGGTTTGCGCCGCGGTGCTGCTCCAAGCGGGCGTAGTAGTCGTAGGAAATACCGGCCTGCGATGCGACCTCGTCCCGTCGAAGCCCCGGGGCCCGCCGGCGCATACCCCCGGGCAACCCGAGGTCGGCAGGAGTCAAGGCTTCGCGGCGCCGACGAAGGAAGTCGGCCAGGCCGATGCGATCGATCATCACGCTATTCTCCTCTCCTGTCGCATCGCAACCAGGGACAGGTTGTACGCGCATAACCTGTCCCTTATTAGCTTTCCCCACGGCTTCCATACTGTGGATATGCCAACAGATGCTTTCACAACCAACTCCCCCCGCCAGCCTCGAACCGTCCTCATCACCGGCGGCACCAGCGGTATCGGCTTCGCCGCCGCCATGGGCGTGCTGCGATCCGACGGCCCTTGGCACGTCATCGTCGCCAACCGTGACGCGACCCGTGCCAAGCCTGCCGTCGACCAGCTGCGGGCGGCAGCGACGGCTGGAAACACCGTTGAGTCACTTTCCGTGGACCTCGCATCCCTCGAAAGCGTGAGCACGTTCGCAACGGATCTCGTCGCCCGCATCACAGCAGGAACCTTGCCGCCGTTCCAGGCGGTCGTGTGCAACGCCGGAGTGCAGGCAGGCGCATCGATGACAACGACCGAAGACGGGTACGAGTCCTCGTTCGGGGTGAACCATCTCGCGCACTTCTTCCTCGTCGAGCAGCTCCGTCCGGTCTTGACCGCACCGGCTCGTGTCGTCGTCGTCGCCAGCGACACCCACGACCCGGCCATGAAGGCCGGCGTGCCCGTACCCGCATGGAGCACCGCCCAGGAACTGGCATACGGCAAGCTCGGCGCCTCCGCCGCGAAGGACGGGGCCTTCGTCGCCGGCCAGCGCCGCTACAGCACTTCGAAGCTTGCGAACATTTTCTACACCTACGAACTCGCCCGACGACTGCCCGCTGGCGTGACCGCGAACGCCTTCAACCCCGGCCTCGTCCCCGGCACCGGACTCCAACGCTCCGCACCGGCACCCGTACGCATCATCGCCAAACACATCCTTCCCCGGATGACGTGGCTCGTCCGACGGGTCATGACCCCGAACGTGCACACCGCCGAAGAGTCAGGGGCAGCCCTCGCCTCCCTCGCCATCGATCCATCTCTCAGCGACACCACCGGCGCCTACTTCGATGGACGCACCCCGATCAACTCCTCGGAGGAGTCCTACGACACCGCGAAATCAAACGACCTTTGGAATGTCAGCGAAGCGCTCGTGCAGCGTTGAGGGACCGCCATCCTTTGCTAAGACGGCCTTCAGCGGCGGAAGCCGCTTCATACAGTAGGTGGATGGGTGCTTGATGGCAGCCTCGAGACGGCGCATGATGCCGCTATGAGGAGCCAACATGTAAGCCGAGTCATCAGCGCCTCCCCGGATGCCGTCTACGAGTACGCATCAAACGTCGAGAACCTTCCCGAATGGGCAGCGGGACTTGCGCAGAGTGAAGTAGCTAGAAATGGTGACACGCTGCTTGTGGAATCTCCGATGGGCCGCGTGGAGGTTCGCTTCGTCGAACGGAATCGCTACGGTGTGCTTGACCACGACGTGACGTTGCCGTCCGGAACGGTGGTCACAAATCCCGTCCGGGTGCTCCCGCATCCGGATGGAGCTGAAGTGGTCTTCACGGTTCGCCAGATCGAGCTCGACGACGAAGAATTCGCTCGAGACATCAACCTGGTCGAAGCCGATCTCGAACGACTCGATCGCCAGATCGGTCAGCAGTCCTAGGCTCTACAGGTCGGTATCGACGCTAGCCCCAGAGGAAGATGCTTCAGAGCTGCAGGTCAGCTGAAGACGTTTCGGCGTTGCATAGTGTCTAGACCCTCGCACGCTTGTGTTGCACAACGCCTCGAACGACCTTCAAACAACACCTTCAGACTACTATGCACAGTTGCGTATGCGTGTACTTGGCGCAACACCTGAGCATCTCTCGTCCATCTAGAAGATTTTCGCCAGCTGAACCGCTCTAGGTTTGATGGAGACTCGCGTTATGTGATTCCCACCAGGTGATTATGGATGGTTTGGCCAGCATAGAACGCCTGCTCGAACTCCGCCTGCGGGACATCGCCGAGGTAGCCATGAAGGCGCTGCGTGTTGTGCCAGTGGACCCATCCGAGGGTCGCTAGCTCGAGGTCCTCGACCGTCTTCCACGGACCAGGGCGGACTGGACCACGGACGAGTTCGGTTTTGTAGTAGCCGTTCACCGTGTCAGCCAGGGCGTTGTCATAGCTATCGCCGACGGTCCCGATGGAGGGCGTCGCGCCGATCTCGGCGAGGCGTTCGCCGTAGCGAATCGACGTAAATTGGCTGCCCGCGTCGCTGTGGCACCGAAGATCCTCGTGGTGAGTGCCTCGTGACCAGCGAGCCATCTCGATCGCGTCGAGGACCATCTCGGTGCGCATATGACTAGCGCACCGCCAACCGAGGATCATCCGCGAGTACGCGTCGATGATGAAGCAGACGTACGCGACGCCGGCCCATGTCAGGACGAAGGTCAGGTCGGTCACCCAGAGCCGGTTCGGCGCCGGTGCGGTGAACTGTCGTTTCACCAAATCAGGGTGTCTTGTTGCGGCCGGATCCGGTCGCGTGGTCTTCACCCGCTTCGAACGGGTGGCGCCTTCGATGCTGGCGGCTCGCATCAACCTGCCCGTCTGGTCCCGGCCGATGTCCATTCCGGCGCGACGGGCGGCTTTCCAGAGTTTGCGGACCCCGTAGACGCGGTAGTTGTCCTCCCACAGAGTGACCAGCTCCGGGGTGAGGACCGCGTCGCTGACCGCACGAGCGGACGGGGCGCGGTTCTTAGCGGCGTAGTACGTGCTCGGGGCCACCTGCAGCAGCGCGCAGATGGGCTCGACTCCAAGCGGTCGGCCGTCGACGACATCATTCTTGTTCGCGTCGATTGAGGCGACTATTTCCGGTGTTGGCGGTCGAGCTCCGCCCCGAAGAAACTCGCGGCCCGTTTGAGGATCTCGTTCGCCCGACGTGGTTCCCGATTCTCTTGCTCGAGCTCGCGCATCTGTCTGGCCTCGGCGGTACTCACACCAGGGACCTGTCCTTCATCGACGTCGGCCTGCCGGACCCATGCTCGTACCGATTCCGTCCCGTACCCGAGCTGCGATGCGACCCGGTGAACTGTCCCGTACTCAGTCCCGAGCTCTGCCCGCAAGGTCCGCACCATCCGGACCGCTGCGGCTTTCTCCTCCGGCGAATACCGACGAGCGGTCGGCTTCCCAGCTCCCTGACTTGATGCCATGACTCTATTCTCGTTTCCAAGGTCAGGAGTCTCCATCAAACCCAGGGCGGTTCACCCTTCGAGGTCATCGTCGATGATGAGCTATTTCGTATCAGCGAGAGGCGTCAGCCAAGCGGTGCGCTCAGTTACGACTTCTCCTGGTTGAACGGACCAGCTGACGGAACCTACGGTTTCAACGCGAGTCGATTCATCGCTAGTTCGGCCGACGAGCCCTCGATCTCCGTGCCCTCCATGACGCGTGACGAGCTCGTGGCGGAGGTGCGGGGTTTCGTGAAGGGCTTTTACGAACCTGATGGGATCGGTGAGGACTTCCCCGACCAGGTGTCAGCCTCGTCGCGCCGACGGAATGCTCACTGAAGGATCGGTTAACGCACGAATCGCGACGCTCGGAAAGCCACTTCCAAGATCGCAGCGGTTCGTATAGGACAGTACTCGTATAGGACAGTAGCGGTATGGTTCTTCGCTGGTTTCTGGCCGTACTCATACTCGTCATCCTGTTCTCTAGCATCAGCATCATCGGTGCACTGCATCGGATCCGCGATGCGGGTGAGAGAAGTGCCGCCTTGCTGGAGCAACTCGTGGATGCGCCGACCCGGAACGATCACCAACCCAAATAGCCCAGTAAGGGATCGCGGGTCGGGCGCCTGCAAGGAGCGCCGAACACGGCAGCGGCAGAATCCCCATGGAGCAAGTGTGGAGGGCCCTACGACAGCAGGTCGTTGGCCTCAGGCCATCCTGAACAAGGATTTGGTCCGATATGGCGATCAGGACCGAGTTGAGTTGAGGAACGAACCCGTTCGCCGGAACTGGTGGGCGATAAAAACCCAGAGGACTGTCAAGGCCAGTAGGAGCAGCATCATCACCACATCGAGGGCGGACGTTATCCCGTGGGACACTGCTTGCCCGCCGAGAAGTGCCGGCAAGGCGGGCGCCGTGAGCAAATGCCTGGCTAGACCCTCACGTATTTGAACAGCTGCCCCTCGGAGAACCGGCAGCTTCTCAAGATCGGTCGACTTGCCAGTCAGGACCTGGCGGCGCACATACTTCGTCTCATCAGCCGTAAGGCCTACCGTGACCCCCATTCGCCGGGGCTGAACTAAGGGGCCTACCATTTTGTTGCCATAAACAAGGCCGACAACCAGAGTGCCGATTCCGGTCAGAATCAAACCAAAGTAGATCCCCGACCGCAGCATATTCTGTTCCGGATCTGGCCAGATGGCCGCTACGGCGAAACCAACTAACAGTGCGACTACAACCATCCACGGGAAGACGACGAAGAAGTAGCGTCGCACGGCGGCCCCACTGCCCAGATCTGCCAAGCCCTCTGCCCTTGACGCAGCTTTGGACCAACGAGAATTTGCCGCGGAACTCACGTCACTCATGTAGCCCCCCAAAAGCGGTCGCCGCCTCGGTGCGATGATAGACACACCTTCACCCGCGGATCCCGGATACATTGCACTAATCCCACCCCGGGTGTGGACACTCCTCCAACCATCCACAGGAGGATCTTCCAGAAGCAATGAGGCTGGTACTGAGCTCAGCCCAAGGGTTGTGCCGGCCTCGCCCTGCAAGCCGTCCCGTTAGCTGATCCTCCACCGCTAGATCTTCGTTATGTCGTATGGCGTCAACTGCCAACGCCTGACGCAACCAACCTGTCAGCATCCTGTTCATCCTCGAGCTCGGTATCCGATGCTTCATTCACAACTCCGAACGGAACATGAACGCTCGGGATCTCATCGGCAGCACCCTCAAGGTGGCGCAGCTGGTCGTCGAAAAACACATGTGGTTTGAGAACGCGCAACACTTTTGCCTTCTCGACTCCACCAAGGAAGAACGCGTCATTGACGCGAACACCCCACGATTGAAGCGTTCTGACCACTCGCTCGTGAGACGGAGCGTTGCGGGCTGTGACGATGGCGACGTGTACTCGGCGGTTATAGTCGGGCTGGTCTTCCACGAGTTTCTCCTCAATGTCTTGAATGCGGTTGATGCCGCGGAGGAACTCGGATAGTCGGCCCTCTGGGAGAGGTTCCGTAAGGCGTTCTGTCTCATTTGCGTGAAACGCTGGTAGACCTCGGTTTGCATGACCCGTTCCGAGGAATCATCAGCGAGGACTCCGTCAAAGTCGAATGCGATGCGAAGGTCGGTGCCGTCAAGATCAGCTGCGGGCAAGCCCAGCACCTGACCGGCGGCGAAACCCTTCGATATGGCAATGCGAACGTCGTTCTTGTTCTGAGACAAAAACAAGGACATGTTGAGAGCACCCATGAAAGCAAAAGGTGATCGTCCTTGCATGAAGATTGCGCGCGATATGGGTAGGTCATGGTGCGCTATGGATCGCATAACGCGAAGGCCAGTCTCCGGGTCATTACTTGAGAGCACGATCACCTCCACCAGCGGCGTTTCGCCCTGCGCAAGGTCATTCAGTGACAGAAGGCGCTTGATGAATGGGAAAGCCACCCCTGGCTCCAGCGCCTCGTCAATGTGGGTCTCCTGATACTCGCGATAGACCGCTTCCCCGTGCTCGCGGAAGACAGAGTCAGCATCCGACAGATTGAAGAGTGCACTTGAAGCTACTCCCACTACAAGCATTTTTTCCAGATCGTATGCCATGTTGCTCCTGGTCCCCCTGCGAAACATTGTCCGGTCACGCTACCGGACGTGGCTTGATGCTGTCGCGATTCTCGTTCTTCTAGTCTGCCAGCAAGCCGGTCCTCGATCGGCCTAGCTCTGAGCAACTTCACGTTGGTGATCAGACAAAACCCGATTTACCAGCTACTTCTTGTTCTCATCCTGCCTGCGGGATGACTTGCGATCGATCAGCACAAGGATGATCAGGAATGGGATGCAGAATGCGAAGAACATGAGCAGTCGATCTAGTACGACGGTAAGGAGGAAGAGTCCGCCGAGCATGCCTGCCAGTATCAACCAGCTCAATGTTCTTCTCACAGGACCACAGTAAGGGAATATGTCTCAGCAAAGCGTGATCGGTGCGGATACTCGACGGATCCGCAAGGGATACCGATGGAGATAACCCGGAGCCCCGGGACACGACAGCCTTAATGCGTTTCATGTTCTGGCTGGCTAGTCGGTTCTACTGCCCGCAAGCCGGTCGTCCTCCGTACCTCCTGACACCCCTTCCCGCGGTCAGCCCCGCGAGACCGGCGAAGGGATGTTTAGCCTGAACGATGAAAACGGCCGCACAGGTACCTCAACTGCAACGCTGATCCTCGTCGTCTGTCTGCTGAGACGTGTCTCGCAAACCTAAAGCATTACAAGACACCCGAACGGCTCGGGCGCCGCGCAATCACTCCCCCGGAGTGGATCGCAGCGCTTCATGGCGGCATTCTGTGATCGCTAAATGGCGCATGCACGACCGAATCTAGACCTTCTGGCCGCCCGCTGGTGGATGGGTTTGCGAACGTCCCGAATCGGGGTAAGCACGTACAGGCGCCCTTGGATTGGGGCATGGTCGCGCCTGTACAACAGTCCGATCAGGAGGTCGGCTTCTTCACCGACGAACACGAGGCCCTGACACGGCCAGCCAATCACCCGTCTGACGCGTGAATGCCTTACGCGTGTCGGTACAGTCGGCGTACCCCAGGATTATCAGACGGTCGTACACGAGCTTCAGAGAGGAAGTGAGAGATTGTGTGCAGCAAGAGGCTGGGTACTCCTGTGGAACTGCTGAGGCCGTTCACGATGGAACTGCGTAACGGGATTCTGTCGGTCGGTTGGGCCGAGGGGATGAGCGTTACTGAGGCAGATGCAGTCGCCTTCATCGAGCATGCTGAGGCGATCTGCAGGAGTACCCGTCCGCCGATGCTCGTCGAGCTCAACGAGATGGTGACCTTGAGCAGTAAAGCCCTGAACCACTTCGCGAAGGAACTGAACATTGGGGCGCTGGCCCTGGTGGGTCCGTCCCCTGTCGACAAGACAATCGCAGATCACTTCACCGTGGTCCATAACCCGCCCTACCCGAGCCGCTACTTCCCCCACCGGAACGAAGCCCTGACCTGGCTGACCGCCTGCCTTACGCCGGTCTGATCAGAGAGGAAGTGGCTGTGAATGACTTCACCCGAAGTATCAAAGGCAATGATCGATCGCCTATTGCACCAACGGCGAGATGCAGTGGCGCCGGGCGATCGACCGCAAGGGCAACCCGCGCTGACCAGGCGGGTCGTGCTGCGGGTCATCTCCAGCTGGCGTGGAGTCCTGTCAGGTGAGACGGCTCCGGTCGGTGTGGTGGTTCTGCAGGGTCTGCTATAGACGGGGTTTGGTGCCGCCCATCGCCCTGGTCACTAGCGGGTGCTTGTCCTTCGACATCGGTGAGCAGTGCGATGACGTCGGGGAGAGCGGGGTGGGCGGGTTCGTGCCAGATCAGTTCGAGGGGAGCGAGCAAGGGGGGCGCCACGGGGCGGACGACGATCCCGGGTACCGCTAAGTGCTCGGCCACCGCCGGTGCGACCGGTGCCACCCCATGGCCTGCGGCGACCGCGCGAAGGAGGGCTTCAGGTGCATTGATGAGATTCGGCGGGGTGAGTACCTGGTCGGGACGGGACGGGCCCGCGGGGAGCAGGTGGGCGAGGAGGTAGTCGCAGATGCCGGGGAACTGATCGCGGGGGACCATCACGACCGTCTCCTCGACGAGGTCGGTGACTGGGACACTTTCCGCGGCGGCGAGCCGGTGCTCGGCCGACAGGGCCAGATGTACCGGCACGCGAGCCAGGAGCCGCCCCGGAAGGTCCTGGTCCTGCGCGCAGCGCACCCACACGATGGCGGCGTCAGTGTGCCCGTCCCGGACCGCGCGGATCGCGTCGCTGTCGGTGGCGGTCACAGCGGTGACCTCTAGCTCGGAGGCCAGCCCGGAGAGGCGGCCCAGGGGATCTTTCAGGATGTGTTCCACGCCCGGGGCGACGCGCAGGCTGATATGCCGATGACGGCCGTTGGCGCAGCGGACTTCGGAGCGGGCACGGTCGGCGCGGGCCAGCAGGACGTGGGCGTGTTCGAGCAGCACCTCCCCGGCGGGGGTGAGGACCACACGGCGAGGGCTGCGCTCGAGCAGGGTGACGTGCAGGTCACGCTCCAGGACCTTGATCTGTTGGGACAGAGAAGGGGCAGCGATGCGCAGCCTGCTGGCTGCGCGCCCGAAGTGCCGCTCCTCGGCCACTGCCACGAAGTACCGCAGGTGTCGCAACTCCATGATTTACGTTAGCCCCTGGCTCACGTGCCGGAGGAATTATGTCGTGGTCGCCATCTGGGGTGAGGCGAACAATCGTGTTGTGCGTTGATGGGTTGCCTCGATGGGTCGCCGAAGGCGAGGAGGCCGCTGGGTCGCCGTCATCTCCGTTGCCGCATCAATTCAAGGAGGCTCACCGTGAAGGCAGTGGTTTATAAGGGACCGAACGACGTCAGCGTCGAGGACGTGCCGGACGCCAGGATCGAACATCCCGCCGACGTGCTGGTCCGCATCACGTCGGCGAACATCTGCGGCTCGGACCTGCACATGTACGAGGGCCGCACCAGTTTCGAACCCGGACGTACCTTCGGGCACGAGAACCTCGGCGAAGTGATCGAGGCCGGCCCGGCGGTGCGAAAAGTACAGGTGGGCGAGCGTGTCGTACTGCCGTTCAACATCGCCTGCGGATTCTGCAAGAACTGCGAACGGGGTTTCACCAACTACTGCCTGACCATGCAGCCCGAGCCCAAGCTCGCTGGAGCAGCGTACGGCTTCGCTGATATGGGCCCCTATCAGGGCGGTCAGGCCGAGTACCTGCGCGTGCCCTATGGGGACTTCAACTGCCTGCGGCTGGGCGAGGACGCGGTGGAGAAAGAGCTCGATTACGTGATGCTCGCCGACATCTTCCCCACGGGTTGGCATGCGACCGAGATGGCCGGGGTGTACCCGGGGGACTCGGTGGTCATCTACGGTGCCGGTCCGGTGGGTCTGATGGCCGCCTACTCCGCCATCATCAAGGGCGCCGGCAAGGTCATGGTCGTGGACCGCCAGCGCGATCGCCTGCAGCTGGCGGAACAGATCGGAGCAATCCCGGTCGACGACTCGGTGGTCGATCCGGTGAAATCCGTCAAGGACCAGACCATGGGCTTCGGGGCGGACCGGGGCTGCGAATGCGTCGGCTACCAAGCCCACGACCCCTCGGGCACCGAGCACCCCAACCAAACCCTGAACCGGCTCGTGGATTCCGTCCGGTTCGTCGGCGGCCTCGGCGTGGTCGGTGTGTTCCTCCCCCATGACCCCGGCGGCCCCGACGAACTCGCCCAGCAGGGCCAGGTGGCCTTCGATTACGGCAACTACTGGTTCAAGGGACAGACGATGGGCTCGGGCCAGTGCCCGGTGAAGAAGTACAACCGGGCCCTACGCGACCTCATCGCCGGCGGAAAAGCCAAACCCTCCTTCCTCGTCAGCCACGAACTCACGCTCGACCAGGCCCCCGAGGGTTACCGGAACTTCGACAACCGCGAAGACGGCTGGACCAAAGTCGTCCTCCACCCGGCCGGGGGCTGAGCGCCGTGACGTCCGACGGAGTCATCGCCCCTCGAAAGGTAGGCAACACATGAAGCGAGTAATGAGCATGGCCGTCCTGGCCGGTGCAGGCGGGATCATCATCCGCCGCGTCATCCAGTCCTCGAGTAGGACGTCGGGCGAGGAGTCTCAGGATCGACGGTGGGCAGTTACCATCAACCGTCCGCCCCAGGAGGTGGCGCCGCAGGGCCAGTGGCCCGAGCCCCTCGCGAGGCTGGGCGACACGGTCGAGGTCAGGACGCGGCCCGCTCCCGGGGGCAAGGGCACCGAGCTGACCGCCCGGCTGCGTCACCGCGGACCCTCCACATCGGGCGGCGCGACATCCCGGGCCAAGGGCGAAACCCCGCAGCAGGCGCTGCGCTCGGCGCTGCGCCAGGCAAAGCAGCTCATCGAAGTCGGTGAGGTCCTCCAGGTCGATCCGGCACCACACGGTACACGCAGGCGCACCCCTGGCGGACTGCTGCTCAAGGCTGCGACCAAGCGAGCCGGTAAGGAAGGAATCCTATGAAGGCGCTGTGCTGGACCGGGGTCAATGAAACCTCCGTCGAGGAGGTCCCCGATCCTAAGATCCTCAATTCCCACGATGTGATCCTACGCGTCATCCTCACCACCACGTGTGGGTCCGACCTACATCTGCTCGGCGGGTACATCCCCTTCATGCGCAGCGGGGACGTACTGGGTCATGAGTTCCTCGGCGAGGTCGTCGAGGTCGGTACCGGCGTCCAGAAGCACAAGGTCGGCGACCGGGTCGTGGTGTGCTCGTTCATCAGTTGCGGCAAGTGCTGGTACTGCCAGAACAAGCTGTTCTCGCTGTGTGACAACGGCAACCCCAACCCTGCGATCACGGAAGCATTATGGGGCTTCGCGCCAGGGGGGTGCTTCGGTTACTCGCACGCCCTTGGCGGGTACGCCGGCAGCCATGCCGACTACATCCGGGTGCCCTACGCCGATCAGGGGGCATTCTCGGTCCCGGACGGCGTGCCCGACCTGACCGCGCTGTTCGCCTCCGACGCTGCCCCGACGGGGTGGACCGGTGTCGATCAGGCCGAGGTCCAGGCCGGGGACGTCGTCGCCGTGTGGGGTGCCGGTGGGGTGGGGCAGATGGCTGCGGCCGCCGCGCAGCTTAGAGGTGCCGAACGTGTGATCGTGATCGACCGGATCGCCAACCGGCTACAACAAGTCGAACAGCACATCGGTGCCGAGACACTGAACTATGAGCAGGTCGACGTGGCAGCCGAACTCCGCGAGGCCACCGGCGGACGAGGACCCGATGTGTGCATCGAGGCTGTCGGGATGGAGGCCCACAGTTCCGGTCCCGCCTATCTCTACGACCAGGCCAAGCAGCAGCTGCGGTTGCAGACCGACCGGCCGACCGCCGTTCGCGAGGCCATCCACGCCTGCCGCAAAGGCGGAACAGTATTCACCCTCGGCGTCTTCGCCGCAGTCGTGGACAAGTTTCCCTTGGGCGCCGTGATGAACAAGGCGCTCACGCTGCGCGGCGCACAGCAGCACGGCCACCGCTACATCCCGCAGATCCTCGAACACATGGCTCGGGGCGAACTGACCACCGAACACCTGGCCACCCACGTCATGCCACTCGATCAAGGACCGCGCGGATACGACATGTTCAAGAACAAGGAAGACGGCTGCGTCCGAGCTGTCTTCCAACCCGCAGGATAACCCGACGACCAGCAGCTCCAAGGGCGGTCAGTACATGTCGCTGCCCCTGACATCGGAACACCCGATCGAGCCCCGGATCGCACACGCACCGACGCGCTGTCCGGGATTCGAGTATCCGGTGACCTGCGCGCCTGGATCCACCACCCCATGCTGAACCACCCCGCCCGTTCGAGGACCCCATGCCATCGCGTATCCTGTCAGCCCGCCGCGCCCTGATCTGCCTCGGGGCAGGAATCGCCGCCGGGATCATCGCAGCAATCACCGTCGCACCGGATCTCGGTCCGTTGGTCGGCTGGTGCGTAGCCGGCACCATCGCGCTGACCTGGGTCTGGCGTATCTGCTGGCACCAGGACCCGGCAGGCACGAGAGAACTGGCACAGGAAGAATCAGGGACCCGCATCACCGACAACGCCATCATCGCCGCGTGTCTGGCAAGTATCGCGGCCGTCGCAGTCGCCCTGATCCAATCAAAAAGTGCAGATCTAACCTCGGTGGCCTTGGTCATCCTCGGCGTCCTGGGCACGATGATCGCGTGGGCGCTCGTCAACACCGTCTATGCGCTGAAATATGCCCGCCTGCACTTCATCGACCAGGCCGAAAGCGGATTCGACGTCAAACAAGACCGGCAACCCGCCTACAGCGACTTCGCCTACTACGCCTTCACCATCGGAATGTCCTACGCAGCTCCGGAGATTGAACCGGTCACCAGCAAGACCCGACGCAAAGCCCTCCCACACGCCCTCCTGTCCTATTTCTTCGGCACAGTCCTCATCGCCGTCGCCATCAACCTCGTCACCAACCTCAGCCAACAATAAGAGAGCCAGCATCATCTTCAGGGATATCCCACAACCACAAGGGAACGCAGGGAGTCCCAGGACGTCTCAGAAACCAAGACACTGAGACGGGTCGATCGCAGGGCCGCCACTCCCCCGGAATCACCGCTCTTCTTCTGTCTCGGAAACGTGTCTCGCCGTGTTTCGTCTTAGGTGTGCTCGTGCTCGGGGTTTCTGAGTCTGTCCAGGATCTGCTTCTCGCCCGCTCGGCAGACCCTAGCCGGGGTCATCCTCCACCAGGACGTGATGATGTCGGCCGGTAGACCGCGGGAGTACATGAGAAGCCATTCGCGCCGGCTCTCGCTGGCACCCGAGGGCTAGTCCTCTTCAGGCACCAGTAGCTCATCGAACCTCGTGACCTCACTCAACCATC
This sequence comes from Arthrobacter sp. Soc17.1.1.1, assembly GCF_036867195.1. Classification (NCBI taxonomy): domain Bacteria; kingdom Bacillati; phylum Actinomycetota; class Actinomycetes; order Micrococcales; family Micrococcaceae; genus Arthrobacter; species Arthrobacter sp. Soc17.1.1.1. The sequence continues at coordinate 1,920,385 of NZ_JBAJII010000001.1, read as the reverse complement.
ACAGCAGCTTGCCACTGCGATTGTCCCCGGGTGTCAGACGCGTTCGGCCGCCTGAGCCTGTGTCTCAGGTGGTTGCGGTGACGGCGCTGTCCTGGCGGCTTCGGCGGTTACGGCGGTCTTCGAGGATGACACTGATGATGCTGACGGCACAGAAGACGAGCAGGAGGATCTGGGCTGTGGCGGTGATGCTTTCGGTGGTGGTCAGGGCATCGCTGCGGAGGGAGTGGCCGCCGCTGGGGGCCCCTGCGGCGAGGTAGAGGACCCAGTCGGACACGGCGTGGACGAGCACGCCGACCCAGAGGCGGCCGGTGACGCGGCGGATCCAGTAGTAGGCGATGCCGGACATGCTGAGCGCGGAAACCTGGAACAGGACGAAGCCGAGGGGCGCACCTGTGAAGAGGTCACCCACGACGTGCGCGAGCCCGAAGGTGACCGAGGTGATCAGCAGGGTGGCGAGTTCACCGTGTCGTTCACGGACGGTCACCAGCAGGATCCCGCGAAGGTACAGTTCCTCGCCGAGCCCGACGAGCAGTGTCCCCACGCCGATGATCAGGACGGTGGTGATCGCGACGTCGGCCCACGCGACGTTGGTGAAACCGCTCAGGGGCAGCAGGGCTGCCAGAACCGGGATGGCAATGAGCCAGTAGCGGCGCGGCCGCAGGGTGGGGGTGGGTTGTTCCGTCCAGATGCCACGCCAGCCGGCCCAGCGGATGAACAACAGGCCCGCGCCGATGCCGATGACGAGTGGTATGTAGTGGGACAGTACGAATTCCAGGTTGTCGTCGCCCTCGGGCGCCAGGCCGCCGAGGAGGTTCCCGACGACTGCTGCGAGGAAGACGTAGAACACGACTGCGACCAGGCCCATCCAGAGGGCGGGCTTTACTCGGGCGGTGGCTGCGGTGGGATGGCTTGAGTCGATCATGCTGTCCTGCTTTCACGGTGCTGGAGCCCATCGGGCTGGAGGCCGGGGGTGATGCGCTCGTCGGCTCCGCGGATGACCCATGCGACGCTGATGAGGGCGAGGACGATGACTGGGAGGTAGAGGGCCTGGATGAGGCCGGCGGCGGGGCCGGGTGTGCCGTTGCCGAGGACGAAGAGGTTGAAGTCCCACAGCGCGTGCAGGATCATCGCCGGGATCAAGGATCCGGTGGTGCGCCGGAGGATGTAGAGGACGGTGCCGGTGCCGAACGCAGCGGCGACCTGCGCGAGGGTTCCTGGAACCGGCTGGCCGAGCACGACGTTCAGTAGGTGCATGAGTGCGAACAGCGTGGAGCTGATCAGCCAGACCCACACCTCGGCGAATCGTGTCCGTAGGGCGACGAGAAGGACTCCGCGGGTGACGGCTTCTTCGGTGAATCCGACCAGGCAAAGCCCAAGGGCGGCGAAAAGGAAAGCTCCGGAAACGGCACCCCAGTCGGCGGAGAACAGGCCGACGATCGCGATGACGGCCAGAAGGATCGGGGCGATGATCGGCCAGCGGTGACGGCTCCGTTCCCGCTCGTGGAGGACAGGCCGCCACCAGCCGAGCCAGCTGATCAGCGGGACCAGGACGATGGTCGCGATCACCAGGGACAGCACCGCCCCGATGAACAGGTCGCCTGCGGAGGCACCCCATTCGGTGTAGGGAATTCCGGTGGAGGACTGCACCGCCAGAACGAGCAGCGCGTACCCCACGAACACGACCAGCCCGATCCAGACACGAGGTGTGACGCGCATGCATCCTCCTGACGACAGCAGCAGTTCTTGAAAGGTGAAGATCGGCCATAGGCAGCCGTGCCGAGGTCCGGGCGGTACCACTGTGACCGACCGGTCGTGGATCAGTCCCTGCTGCTGGTCGGGCGGGGCAGGTAGGGCTGGATCGCGGAGGCCAGGGCCGCCGGTGTCATGGACTGCAGCCAGATCGTTGCGGGTCCGTGCACTTCGGCGAGGAACAGTGAGTCGCCGAAGATCTTGTTCTTGACGCCCTTCACCGTGGCGAACTCCAGGGTCATCCCCGCCGGATACATGGCCAGGTGGCCTGGGTGGATCAGCAGGGTTTCGCCGGCGGCGAGATTCACTTCGGTGAGTTCGCCGGCCAGCTGCAGCCAGGTGGTCCCGGTTCCGGAGAGCGCCTGGAAGACGACGCCGACCCCGCCGAAGATCCCGGCGCCGAGCTTCTTCTGGACACCGACGGACACGTCGACGCCGGCGGTGCTGGCCATGTAGGAGCCGGACTGCACCATGAATGCTGTGTCCGGGCTGAGGGGGACTTCACGGATGGTGCCGGGAAGGCTGGCCGCGAAGGTGATCCTGCCGCCGGCAGCCGGCGCCGTGTACTCGGTGAGGAACAGCTGTCCCCCACCCAGGGCGCGTTTCAGTCCGCCCATGAACCCGCCCCCGCCCCCATGCGCGGAGGAGGTATCCATCTCGAACCCCGGGGTCAGCCAACCGATGTCGCCGCCCTCGGCGATGACCTTCTCCCCCGCCTCTAGGACGAGTTCGAGAACAGGCATCGACGTTCCGGAAATAGTGCTGCGCATCAGGTACCCCCACGTGGTTCTTCCGATCCGGAGACACCTACGCCGCCGGTTGATTAGTCACTCATGAAGCCACCCGAAACCTGATCCTTCGATGATGAAGATGTTTGTACATTTAGATAACAGGCTGGGCCAATGTTTTCAGATCACGGGGGCAACGCAAGTTAAATCTGCGTGAACCCGCTCAACCATTCCGTACTGGTGAGCGTGCGGCCTGCGCTGTATCAGGCAATGGCTGCTGCTGGTAGCTTCATTCCTGAACGTTCCAGGAACGACCGGAGGACGCCGGAGAGTGCGATTGCCACGGCACCGGCAACCTGGTTACGGACCCGCGGCGGGGTGGGCAACAGCAGCAGCGGCAGCCGGAGGATGGCCCGGACGAATCGGTAGCTGTAGCGGATGCTCGAGGTGAGCAGCCAGCGGATGAGCCGGATCATCACGTCATCATGGTGATTGAGGAGTCTGCCGAGTTTCGAGGTTGAGGTAGCGGTACACGGTCGCGCGGCTCGTGCCAATGATCTTGCCGATATCTGCCGGAGCCAGGCCCTGGGCCTTCAGGTCCCGGGCACGCTTGACCCTTGCATGGTCCGTCGTCACTTCCCGTCGGCCAGCCTTCCGCCCATGTTCCGCAGCCGCGGCCATGCCGGCCCTGGTCCGCTCCGCGAGCTGATCGCGCTCGAGCTGAGCGAATGCAGACATCACGGTAAGCATCGCCCTGCCCATGGGCCCGGTAGTACTGATCCCCTCAGTGACGCTGCGGAAGTGCACGCCCCTGCACTCCAGATCATCGATCAGGGCCAGCAGGTTACGGGTGTTGCGTCCCAGCCGGTCCAGCTTCCACACCACGACCTCGTCCCCTTTTCGAAGGTGGTCGAGGAGCTTGTCGAGCTCCGGCCGACTTGCCGTCGTTCCGCTGACGCCGTGATCGGTGAAGATCCGGTCGCAGCCAGCTGCCGTTAGCGCGGCGTGCTGCAGATCAGCGTTCTGTTCCAAGGTGCTGACCCTGGCGCATCCGATGCTTCCCAACCCTGTCCCCGGTTCTCATCAAAGGCCACATCTCTTTTCATTGAGAATGCATGGGATGAGACACATTGCTGAGACGGCGTGCGGGGCCCGACTGCCCAGCAGTTACTGGGCTCCTCCAACTCCCGGCCAAGGCGTCCGGCTCGTCCGGTCAAAGGATTTTTTGACGGGACTGCTCATCGGCAGCCGCAAGCTCTCCTTGGTGTACGCATATGGCACCCTTTCGTCCATTTTCACCGTGCAGGCTAAACGCCCATCACCGCTGCCGTGCTGACGGACACGAGGACTACGGCTGCAGGGTGAGCGTCGAGCGACCGGCTTACGGACAGCTGTAGGCAGTCAGCACTGCGCGATGCTGACTATAGGATGACGGGCAACGCTGCTCGAGATCTTCAAGTAGTTACCACTAGTCGGTGCCGCTCTTGTCAGGGGTGGCAGCCTCACGTACGGAAGCCAGTAACCAGATGACTGAGTCTTCGAAAAACCGCAATCAGGGCGCGGTACGGGAATTTCGCTCACAGGCCTGGTTTGTGATCATTCTTATGCTTTTAGGCGTGTTCTTCTCCATATACAAGTACTTTGAAGCAATCCCAAATCACTCCGGCCTCTTCGCCCTAGTGATGGGAGGAGCTCTCGTTGGTGTTCTCGTAACGATGGGTATTTGCATTGACCACTACTTGCGGATGGCCTTACAGGGTCCGAGGATGGTCTCTCGTGGCCGAGGCCTCGCTGTCGGCATTTCTGGAGCGATGGCGATTGCCCTATGGGTAGTGGGTCTCCTCCTCAGATAGACCCGTAAAGCGTCCCCGTAATCCTTCCGCTGAAGCACGCGGAGACTTACACCAGGCGGCAGTGTCCGGTTCAGTAAAGACAGCTTCTACCTCCGGTGGAGGATCCTGCTGCGTACTCTTCGAACCGCGTCTCTCTAGCTGGGGGCGGAAGCCGAGATGTGCACCGGTTTTCCGGCGTTAGGGTTGCTTCCGAGTAGCCGGATGAGTCCACTCTTACGTGGGCTGGCGAAGGGCTTAACCGGCTCGTGCTGCGTCTCGACGAAGAGCTCGAATCGACGTCCACGAGCGTTCTCTTCTATCCACTGGTGGACCTGCGTCAGATCCTCGGCGTCGCTAAGGACGAAAGCATCGAGCATCCAGCCCCGCGGCGGTGATGCTTGTTCCCAGAAGTTAACCCGGTAGAACGGAGAGTTAACGAAATCGTGGTTCTCCGCGTGGACGGTTTCAGATGCCTGCATGCTCTCCACGGTAGGCACCTGCATCCCCGCAGGCGGCTCACGACAGGAGAACGTGACCTAGTCGCAACGGAGCAGTGCCGCAGGAGGATCGGCTTACGGGCGCGGGAATTCGCGCTGATGCAGGGCTTAGACCGGTCGGTGCGCATGAAACACACATTGCCCTTGAAGTTCAAACTGTAAGTTGGCGTTGATGTGTATGCCCTATAGCAAGAAGAACAAGAACCGGAGACCGCGATGACACATAATTCGACGCCTACCAGCAGGAATCTAGGCGGAGCGTCATTACGGGTCCTATGCGGCAGCTTGACGCTGGGACTGAGCCTGCTGTGCATCTATGCGAGCTTCAGTCGGGCGATCGAAGTGACCGGCCGTGACGCAGTCACCTCCTGGTTCTTCTTTGGCTGGGGCACGGCCATGGCCTTTGGTGGGGCATGGCTCATAAGAGGCCGATCCAAGGGTAGGGCGATTGTCTTCGCGCGGGACCGTAGGCGTCTCATTGTAGTTGCCTCACTGGCTGTCCTCGTTGTCGGCCTGCTGGTTTACCTCGTGAATCAATCCTCGATGACAGAAGATGAGGAGTGGCCTTTCCTTCTGCAGACGATGTTCGCAATCTTGTTTGCGTCCGTCTTCTTTCTGCTCTTTGACCGGGAGGACTACAAAGAGCGGGCTAAGCCGAAGCCGCTAACCGCAGCGGGACGGCGGAAGGCGAAACGTTTCCTGATCATCATAATCCTGGTTGGCGCACTGACCTTCACCACCGGAATTGTCGCAGACATTCAAGTCGACACCTGGTGGTCGGAGGGCCTTTACCGATTAGGTACCGCACTCCTAGCATCAGGCGCAGTAATCGGGTTTGGACTGCGGAAGAACCGCTGAACGATAGTTTACCGTCTCGGCGGAAAGGACCCGAGCACGAAGTGGAGCCGGCCTGAGCTAGCATTATCGGAGCGGACAGTGGAACGATGGCGACCATGGCGACCATGGCGACCATGGCGAGCTACCCAAGAAATAGGCGCGAACTGACCGAGCCTTGCCAGCCAGCTTTCGTCGTCGATCTTCATCAGAGACTTGATCTCGCTGTCCTGCGGAACGAAGCTGCCGTCACTGCCACTCGGTCTTACACGGGGTGGGAGGCAGGGTATGAAGCAGCGAGTGGATGGGGTACCAAAGTTCTTCAACGCGCCGGCTCGGGCAAGGCGATGGAGGTTTGGTATGACGAGCTTGATGAAGATGTTTGCGTCATTGGCGACGTGGAGTACCGAGAGTGGATGTGGGAGCTAGGTGATGATGCGTCTGCTCGTAGATGCTTGGACGAGCTCGACCAGCTCGTGGACGCTTTCGCAAGCGATCAGCTACCAGGATCCACCCCAGCGAGGAGTAATCCTGCTCCGGCTCTCGTACTGAGCATCCTCGCGGTAGATGCTGCATTAGTGCGGACCCGTCGTCGCCGACGCTGAGAAGAACCCCGGACGCCCGCTGAGCCATTGGCTTATGGGACGGCATGCAGCCCCGCAACTACGGCGACGCCCTGCGCCTCGCGGCAACCCTCCGTTGGCTGTAGCAATACGCCGTGGCAACACACGCCAGGAGCCTTCGGGCCGCTTTTACGATGCGAGCATCTGGGCCAGGACCGCGTACAGCTCCTTGGGGTCCCGGGCGAGCATCTGCTTGATCAACGCAGTCTGCTCGTCCACCACGACCTCGTAATCCCCGCGCTCCACCCCGTCCAGCGTCGCCCGCGCCACGTCCGCGGGGTCGGTCTTGGCCATCGGAACTCCCGCGGCCATGTCCGTGTCGGCTACTCCTAGGTGCACGGACATTACTGCTGTCCCTTGCCCGGCCAGCTCGTGACGCAGCGCGTTGCCCATGTTCCACAAGGCAGCTTTCGACACCGCGTAGGCGGAAGCCCCGGGCAGGGCCAGCCAGGAGGCTCCCGAGGCGATGTTCACAATGCTCCCACCGCCGTTCGCGGACAGGATGGGTGCGAAAGCACGGATCACGGACAGGGTGCCCCAGAGGTTCGTGTCCATGTCGGCGTGTGCAGCGTCCAGATTACCCAGCAGGCTCGCCGTGGTGGCGATCCCGGCGTTGTTGACCAAGAGATCGACGTCGGTCGCGACAGCGGCTGCGGCGGCGACGGACGCCGGCGAGGTGATGTCGAGGGCGAGACGCTCGACGCCCTCGAGGTCGATCAGATCAGGTCGTCGGGCGGTTGCGTATACCTTCGCCCCGCGTGCGATCAACTGGGCGGCGAGATGGCGTCCGATACCGCGGTTCGCGCCGGTGACGAGGGCAGTGGCTCCAGAGATGTTCATATCGCTACGCTAGAACCTGACACCAACGTGAGAATCAAGCCGAGGGGCGGAGAAGAATGCGAATCGGAGAACTCGCAAGACGGGCCGGCGTCAGCGTGCGGTCGCTGCGGTACTACGAGGAACAAAATCTCCTCAAGTCCGCGCGGACCACGGGCGGACACCGGGAGTACCGCGAGTCCGACGTGACGCGTGTGCGCTTCATGCAGATGCTCTACGCAGCAGGCATGCCCAGCCGCCGGATCATCGAACTCTTGCCCTTCCTCGACACCGGGGTCGCAACACCGACGATGCTCGACCACTTCGACGAGGAGAGCGATCGCATCAGACGCCAGATCGAGGCCCTCACCGCTACCCATGACCGCCTCGCGCAGCTCCGCTACATCGCCGCGGAGTCCGTCGCGGGACGGCCACCAGAGGAGTGTCGCTCGTCAGCGAACGCCGCCGCCGCGTGATAGCCAGGACCCTTCCCCGTCCTTGAGCACCACGCCTCAGCCCCATCAAGTATCTTCATCCACCCGGTTCTTGAGGCGGCGTCGCCGGTTCGCTTTAGTAGCCGATCGGCTTTCGAACGGTGCTCCGGGCGATTGTCCGACTGCTAGGTATGCAAGAGTGACGCTATGACTGCAACACCGATGCTACATTTGATGGTCGGGCTTCCGGGCGTGGGGAAGACTACGCTCGCCGCGAAGATTCAGAAGGAGTCGGGGGCGCTCCGGCTTACTCCAGACGAGTGGATGGAACCGCTATTTGGCGATTCAGAGGCTGACGGCAAGCGAGATGTTCTCGAGGGCCGTCTGATTTGGGTCGCGCTTCAAGCCCTACAAGGCGGTCTCTCTGTGGTTCTCGACTTTGGGTTCTGGTCCGCAAATGAACGTCATGCACTTCGGGACATCGCAGACCGGATCGGTGTTCAGTTTCAGCTTCACTACCTGAGCTTGTCCGAGGAACAACGCCGTTCTCGCGCTGACAGTCGGTGGAGGCGCGGAGATGTTGTGACCTTCCAACTCACTGCGGATGACCACGACCGCTTTGCTGAAGTCTTCACCGCACCCAGTGCGGAAGAGCTACAGGGCCTATCGAGCTTCTTGCCGCCTGACTCATATACAAGTTGGCCAGCTTGGGCATCGTCGCGATGGCCTTCGCTTCCTCGCGTCGATCAGCTCCACTGATGTGCTCTTGTTGCTGTCGCGGATCCTCGAAAGCCCCTACCGTCGGTCGTGTCACAGTGTTCTCCCTGTCGCCCGCCTGAACCCCTTGCATCCGCGGAGGACCACACCTGCAGAGAACGCGGTGAGCCCCGCATAGAACAACGGGTCGAAGTAGGAGAACGGTCTGACGCTGATTCGTTCCTGACCGGGCCCCGCGGAGTAATGGCACTGCAACTGCAACGGAAAACCCTGGATAGAACCCTCGACTGGGCTTTCCCTATCCAGGACCGCTCCTTCAGGGGGGCGGTCCAATCTGGGAGGACGTGATGCAGACGTAATCGGGTCCTTGCCGGAGCACCTGAGCCAGCTGAACAGATGGCGGCAGAAGCGCGATCGACCCCGCCAACAGGAGCACCACCGAAAGGACGGTCAACCAGATACTCGGATCTGGCGGGCCAGCGGCACGGTCCAAGATCGCAGGCCACGGACGAAGCTCTATCGAAAGTTGGTAAACGGGAGAAGATCCTTGAACACTCCTACATCGGCTTCATCGGCCTAGGGCCGCTCGGAACCTCGCTATTGGATGATCTGGGAGTTGAGTCGTTCTGGATCCGCCTCCTACTGTTTGTCCTCTTCATGCTTACTGTCCTCGTGTTTGCAGCGTTCGTCTCTGCCCGTATAGGACGGCGGCGGCTGGCTGCTGACCGTGAGATCGGCGTTTTCACCTGTGCCATGCGCTTTCCTTCCTCGGCTCCTGGATCTCTGAGGGATCTGTGGGACGAGGGCGCAGCTCAGGTAAGCGATGATGGACTCGCGTTTCAACCCCAACAAGGCCCTTTCCATGCGAAGCCTGCCGGGAGGAAGCGTAAGCTCGGCCGCATTGCCGTCCTCGGAGCAGCCGAGATGACCGGAAAGAAACCTCGCGCACGGGGTCGAGGTTGGTCCATTCGGGAACTGCAGACGGATGGTGGCAGAATCCACCTCGCTGCATCATCAAAGAGCTGGGCACTCATCGAAGAACGACTTGACCGCGAGTCTCGCTGACCTTCTGAGCGTATGGAAGCTGATGCCCGTACACACGTAGCGTCTTGCAACCGGTGGGTTGCAAGACAGTAGTACGGGACACCATCGCTCCCCCGCCACTACTGGTCCTGCTGTGTCTTGATACCCCGTCTCATAAGCAGCGGCCCGAGAACGTGACAGAAGCGTTGGTTGCAAGACACTATGTGCGGCTGTCAACGAGGAGGAATCGTGTGGGCAAGCCGATCTGGTACGCGCGAGGGTGTCAACACGCGCTAAGGTCACCGGTTAGCCGCCGACCGATGCGGCTAACCGGCACCAGATGCTCGTCGGCAAGCCCGAGCTGCGAGCCCATGCAGCTGACACCCGGGCTGCTGTGAAGACGGAAGGGGAAAAGTTCCGGAACAACTCCCTGTACTGCCGCTTCGAGTTGCTCACGGACGGAACCCTCGCCGTGTACATGAACCACACGATGAGCGGCGGGAACCTGGCCCTCGTCCTGGGCGCTGAGTTGCCGGGCTTTCGAGACCAAGGGCAGACGAAACCCCGATGCGGAACATCGTCCTCAATGCTCACAAGCGACGGCTGAATCTCATTCCGCGCTGTCCGATGGCCTACGCGTTCCACGCCGATTACCCCCAGTACCAGCCGCTCACCAGCTCCCCAACTCCCCAACGCCGACCTGATTCACACCGGCTCGGCAGTCGGCGACTTCGCAGGCCGCGTCGCGAACCAGCTCACCACCCAGTGCGCCGAAGACGGCACCTAGCCGATACTGCGTGCCTCCAGGGCCGATCAGCCCGGAGACTCCTACATCGGCCCCATCTGCACCCGGCTCGCTGTCCCACTCATCCACCCTTTATCTGGATAGCTGGGTTGTCGGATAGCCCCTGCTGCTCGCGGTCTAGGGTGAAGGTATGGATGCGGCGACCACAGTAATGCAAGCCCTAACCACCAGTGAGCGAGCTGGCTTGGTCATGGATTTCGACGGGGTTCTCTCGCAAATCACTGACGATCCGAGTACGAGCGCGCTCCTTCCTGGCACTGAGGAGGTCCTCGCGGGCCTTGCGGCTAAGCTCTCGATTGTTGCGCTCCTCTCCGGGCGGCCGGTCGCCTTCCTGTCTGACCGAGCGTCAATTCCCGGAGTGGAACTCTATGGGTCCTACGGTCTCGAACATTTCACTGAGAACGGCATCGAAGTTGTGCCGGAAGCCTTGCAATGGATGACGGCTGTCCAAGAAGCTACCCGGGTGTTGCACCAACAGCTGGACAATGTTGAAGGCATTTTCGTCGAGGACAAGTCTCTTGCAGTCGCCGTGCACTGGCGTCTCGCGCCGGATCGTGACGGTGCCCTGAAGTTCATTACTCCGCTCATTGAGGGTGTGATTGACACGTACGGGCTGCGCCACGAGCCCGGCAAGTTCGTAGAGGAACTCCGGATGCCGCTGGAGCAGGACAAGGGCATCGCGCTTCGGAGGATCATCAGCACGAAGAACCTACAGATGGTCGCGTATGCAGGCGATGACCGAGGAGACCTGCCGGCCTTCGAAGCGGCAACCGCGGCAGGCGGGCACACACTCGTCGTCGATGGTCCCGACATGGCCCCGGAAGTCAGCACGATCACCGGTGCCCACTTCAACGGCCCGGAAGAATTCCAGTCGTGGCTACGCCAACTCAATGACACCCCGCACTAGTGACGACACTCGCTTGACGATTCTTTGACCATGTCAAGTTGTTTGGTGTGGAACGAGGCCGCAACTAGCCCGAAACACATCATTCGCACCCTTTAGGCATGTGCCGTTTCAATGGTTCCTCTACTGCTTCATTGCGTTGTGACTCCTGAGGGCAGCTGCCGGAGCACGGCAAGGTGCGGCTGACCTTCGCCAATATCGGAGTCTGCTTCCGATCGAGCTGGCTGTGCACGCCGTGGTGGTCCAGGCAAAGCTCGGCTACCCCTTGGAGGTCCTTCTCCTCGCTTTTACGGCGACTGCCCTGGTGATCTGGGTGGCGGAGCCTTCCGTCATGCGATTCCTGCGGGCCTGGCTCCACGCGCCGGCATTGCGGCACCATCGGCGCCTTGACGACGCACCCACGTTATGGCGGGCACGCGTGCAGGTAGATGACACACCTGGGGCTCTTGAAAGCCTGCCTGTTCGTCACCCGTCAGGCAGCTGAGGGCTTGATCAGCCGCAACGCGGCAGCCGGAATCCGTACCAGGCACACCCAGGCATCCGATGACGCCTGGGCGTCCGGTCACAGAGCTGCTCTTCCAGCGTTGAGGAAGATGATGCCCGTCGCCGGCATCGGAATAATCGCGGCCCTGACCGCCCAGGTTCTTCTTGGTGGGCAGGCAGGACCTTTGATCGCGTTCGCGGCGCTCATCGCGCAGATCGTGGTCCTCTTCCGCTCGACCACAGTCGCGAATGCCGCCGCACGCACGGCCACCAAGTACGACCCAGAGCAGTGAACGCTGAACGGTCAACATAATCTCCATCAGTGATTGCGGGGCTGCCGATCGGTGTCGGACTAGCTGTTGCCGGCTGGTTCAGGGCGGGATGCGAGGAAGGATCAGCCCTGGTCAAAGCAGAGCGAGGAGACGTTCCCTTGGTCAAAGCGCCTGCGCACGACTTCAGCAAGCTCGAAGGTGGGACACCAGATCGGCGTGTTGCCTGTCGCCTTGCGGGACCTGGATGAAGGAATCTTCATCCGTGCTTCATGGAGGTATCACGGGAGTGCGCAAGAGTAGGTGGTGGTGACGAACACCTGCTGTGGATGATCCTCCGCAGCAGGATCGCCGCCGGCAATCATTCCGCGCAGAACGACTCAGGAGTCCCCGATGTCCCTCATGCCCCGCATCCTTGCTGCAGGAGGGCTGCTTGCCGTTCCGGCCCTCCTGGCGGTCGGGAGCCAGGCTCTGAGCCGGCCCGCGGAAGTGCCGCCGGTGGAGCCACAGACAGTGGTCGTGGATCTCGCGCGGACGGGCGAGGCAGGAACCGGGGTGGAGGACGGCGGGAACGCAGGGCCCCCCGGGTCGCGCCCTTCGTCGGATCAGTCGGCAACGCCGTCGTCTCCTCCTCCCGCGCCGGGCGAGCCCACCGCACCACCGTCCGCGCCGGCACCGGCAGCACCGGCAGCACCGGCTACGGCGCCCGCCGTGCCCGGCCTCCCCCCTGCACCCGCAACTCCCGTGGCCCCCATAGCTCCCGTGGACCAGGGAACTCCCGGCCTGGTGGAACGGCAGGTCCTCGGCGACGACGGTGATGACGGGGCAGACGACGGCGACGACGGCCTGGAACTCGACGATGACGCAGGCACGATCGGAGAGGACTGATGGCAGCCGCGCCGAGTGGCGCCAGCCCTACCTCTCCCCCGACGCCGGATCGGTCCTCGGGCGGTCGGATCACCACGTCCCTCGGTGGATCCTCGGTGTCCGCACGCTGGCGCATCGTCGGGTGGATCGTCCTCACCACAGCCCTGGCCCTGATCGCCCTGCTCGTCACCGTCCGTTCCCTCCTGATCGCCGGCGTCGACCGGGACGCGAACGACGACGTGGTGCAGGAGGTCCAGGAGTTCACCACCTTCGCCGGTGAGGCCGTGGATCCACTGACCGCGCGGCCGTACACCTCGGTCAGCGAACTGCTCGAACGATACCTGTCGCGCCAGAACGCGTCGACAGGCGAGGTGATCCTCGGCATCACCGGCGATGAGGTCCTGCACCTCGGCTCGTCCGGGCGCGGTAGCAACGAGGACTACCGGCTGTCCACCGATACGGCTCTGCTGCGCGAGATCCGTGAGGACCCCGCGGCCTCCGGTGTCCGCGAGACCGCAGCAGGAACGATGCGCTGGGGCAAGGTGGACGTGGAGGCGGGTGCCCAGAGCGGGACTCTCGTCATCGCTGCCTTCACAGGTGGCGGGTACGAGCAGGTCCAGGAGACCGTCACCGTGATCTTCTTCGTGGCGCTCGGTGGGCTGCTCTTCACGGCCGGCATCGCCTGGCTGGCGGCCGGGCAGATCCTGCGGCCGATCAGGGACGTACGTCGTGTGGCTGCCGAGATCACCGAATCCGATCTCACCGCACGCGTGCCGGTCCAAGGGCGTGACGACGTCGCAGCCCTCGCCTCCACCTTCAACGACATGCTGGACCGGCTCGAGCACGCCTACATGACGCAGCGAAACTTCATCGACGACGCCAGCCACGAGCTACGAACACCGATCACCGTGATCCGTGGACACCTGGAGCTCATCGATGACGATCCGGCGAGCCGCGCCGCCACTCTGGCCCTCGTCGATGGTGAGCTCTCGCGCATGGCTCGGATCGTGTCCGACCTCCTGCTGCTGGTGAAAGCCGAACGACCGGACTTCGTCCAGCGGGCCCCGGTGGACGTCGCCGTCCTGATGCTGGACCTCGAAGCGAAGATGCAGGCCCTCGGTGATCGGCGATGGCTGCTCATGGAGGTGGCGGAGGATGTCGTCGCGCTCGACAGCCAGCGCATCACCCAGGCCGTGCTGCAACTCGGGGCCAACGCCGTGCAGTACACCCCCGCCGATTCCGACGTCAGGATCGGCTCCGCCTTCACAGGCACCGGCCTTGATCGGCAGCTCCGCGTCTGGGTCGAGGACAGCGGGCCCGGGGTCACGGAGGCGGAAGCCGCCGTCATCTTCGAACGGTTCGAGCACGGGTCGGCCAGCTCGCTTCCCGCCGACAGGCGCAGTGTCAGCCAGCGCGGCGGCGCTGGTCTCGGTCTGGCGATCGTCCGGGCGATCGCCGACGGCCACAACGGCTCGGCATGGGTCCGCAGCGAACCGGGTCACGGCGCGACGTTCGGGCTGCTCCTGCCCGCACCGGAGAACGCGGCCGCCCGGCCCGCGGTGGAGCCGCCGTCCCGTCCGCCGAAGCCGCCCACCGGGCGGCCGGCAGAAAACGGGGAGCTCCGTCACCCCGATCCGACGCCCATCACCGCGTCACTACCCGTCATCGGCAGCACCACAGCACAAGGAGCACCATGAGCCGCATCCTGGTCGCGGAGGACGACCCCCACGTCGCATCCTTCGTGCAGAAGGGCCTGCAGGCCGCCGGCTACTCGACCGAGCATGCCGCCGATGGGGAGACCGCACTGTTCCTTGCACGGGCGGCCGGCTTCGACCTCATCATCCTCGACATCGGCCTGCCACTGCTGGACGGCTTCGAGGTCCTCGCCCAGATCAGGGGCGAAGGAGTGTCGACACCGGTGATCGTCCTGACGGCGAGGGACAGCGCCCTGGACACGGTGGCCGGGCTGGAAGGTGGCGCGAATGACTACGTCACCAAGCCTTTCCACGTCGCCGAGCTCGTCGCCCGGATCCGCCTGCGTCTGGCTGATCGCGTTCCGGCAGCGAGCGCCACCGTGATCGGGCACGGCGGTCTGTCCCTCGACCTCCACTCCCGGCGCGTGCGCGTCGGCGACGACGTCGTCGAGCTCACAGCCCGGGAATTTGCGATCCTGGAGGTCTTCCTGCGCAATCCCGACCGGGTCATCTCCCGGGAGCAGTTGCTGAACCACGTATGGGGCTACAACTTCGATCCCGGGTCGAACGTGGTCGACGTCTACGTGCGGGCTCTTCGCGGCAAGATCGGCGCCGCGCGCATCGAGACCATCAGGGGAGCGGGGTACCGGCTGCCATGAGCGTGATCGAACACCTCACCACACCTCCACCGCACCCATCCGGGACGCCCGGTGTCACGCGTCGGCTCACTCCCGAGGCCAGGAGCGTGGCCCGCCGCGCCGTCGTGGTCCGGTCGGTGGCCGCCGGCATCGGTCTTGCGGTCGCCGCGGGCGTGATCCTCGCCGCCCAGCAACCCGGTACGGGGCTCTCCCCTCAGGGTGCGGTGACGCTGATGGTCTTCGTCCTTGCGGTGTGGTTCTGGATCTTCACCGCGATCGACGACACCTACGTCGCGCTGGGGGCGGCCACCGTGCTGGTCCTCACCGGGACGATGGACACCGCTTCCCTTTTCTCGACCCTGGGCGAGGAGACCATCTGGCTTCTCCTGGCCGCTTTCGTGATCGCGGCAGGGGTGCAGGCTTCTGGCCTCGCCAACCGTGGAGCGGCCTTCATCATCGCGGGCGCGACGACGCCGCGGCAGCTCGCGCACCTGGCCACCCTCGCCCTCGTGGTCACCACTTTCGCGGTGCCGTCGACGTCCGGCCGCGCCGCCCTGGCACTGCCGGTCTTCCTCGCCCTGCGGCACGCCCTGGCGGAGCGCCGGGCCCTGATCAGAACCCTGGCGATCCTCTTCCCGTCGGTCATCCTGCTCTCGGCGGTCGGATCGTTCCTCGGAGCCGGAGCACACCTGATCACGAGCCAGATCCTCGAGACGGCAACGGGAGAGAATTTCGATTTCGCCACCTGGCTCCTCCTCGGCCTTCCGCTTGCCCTGGTCGCGTCACACGTCTGCGCGGAGATGGTGCTGCGCATGTTCACCTCGGCCGCTGATCGCAACGAGCGCCTGGGCATCAGCGCTAAGGACCTCGAGGAGTATTCGGCCACTCCCGTCACGGGTCCCCTGACCGTCGCCGAATCACGGGCTGCGCTCCTGCTGGGCGCCGTCGTCGTGCTGTGGTGTACGGAGCCTCTCCACGGGCTCGATCCCGCCCTCGTGGCACTGATCGGGGCCCTGATCGCAGCGTCGCCGAGCTACGGCTCGGTGCAGCTGGCCAAAGGGCTCAAGTCGGTGCCGTGGTCACTGCTGCTCTTCATGGCCGCGACCCTCGCCCTGGGAAACGCCCTGGTGTCCACGGGTGCAGCCCAGTGGCTGGCGGGCGGAGTTCTGGAACCCATCCGGTCGCTGGAAGCGGCCGCAGCGCCCCTCTTCGTGGTCCTCGTGGTGCTGCTGTCCACCTTCGCCCATCTGGTCATCCAGAGCAGGTCGGCCCGCTCGGCCGTCCTGATCCCCATCGTGATAGCCCTCTCCCCCGCCGTGGGCGTCGATCCGATGGCTGCGGCCTTCGCCTCGACGGCAGCGGCAGGTTTCTGCCACACCCTGACGAGCTCGGCGAAGCCGGTGGCGATGTTCGCCGCCGTGGACGGGGTCGAGACCTATACGGCCAAGGACCTCCTCCGTTTGTCCTCCCTCCTGGCCCCCGTCAACGTGGCCCTCGTCCTGCTTTTCAGCTTCCTGGTCTGGCCGTTACTGGGCCTGCCGCTCTTCCCCTGACCACCCGCTCTGTGTAGCTACCCCCACCCGAGGAGAACCATCATGGCAGTCCCCCAGCGCGTGCTCATCGCTCCGAGCGGCTTCAAGGAGTCCCTGAGTGCCGAGACAGTGGCCCGTTCGATCGCCGCCGGTGTGCGGCGTGTCCTGCCCGGCGTACAGATCACCGCCGTGCCCATCGCTGACGGCGGGGAGGGCACCGCGGCGACCCTCGCCGCAGCAACCGGCGGAGTGCTGGTGCCGGTGAATGTCACCGGCCCGGTGGGTGAGCCGGTGGAGTCCCACTTCGCGCGGCTCGGCGGGAGTGCCTCCGGCACGGCCGTGGTCGAGATGGCTGCCGCGGCCGGACTCCGACTCGTTCCACGCAAGCTCCGCGACCCGGGAGCCACCACCACTTATGGGGTCGGCGAACTGATCCGCGCGGCCCTCGACGAGGGTATTCGCACGATCGTCATCGGGTGCGGTGACTCCGGAACGAGCGACGGCGGCGCGGGTGCGCTGCAGGCCCTGGGTGCCCGGGTGCTCGACGGCAAGGGACGTGTCCTCCCGTTCGGCGGCTCCGCGCTCATCGATGCCGAACGGCTCGACCTGTCCGGGATCCACCCCGCCGTGCGGGAAGCCACCCTGATCGTGGCCTGCAACCAGCACAACGTGCTGTGCGGCAAGAAGGGCGTGGCACGGGTCTTCGGGCCACAGAAGGGAGCTTCTCCACACCAGGTGGAGGAGCTCGCCAAAGCCATGCGGCAGTGGGCGCGGGTGCTGGAGCGGGATGGCCTGCAGGCCGGATTCGACTACCGCTCCGGCCCGGGCACCGGGGCCTCGGGCGGCCTCGGTGCAGGTCTCGCCGCTCTGGGAGCGAAGCTGGTACCGCGCTTCGATGCGCTCATCGACAGTGGACTCGCAGGACTCGATCTCGACGCGCTGATGCGGGGAGCGGACCTCGTGATCACCGCAGAAGGCGCGATCGACTTCCAGACCCCCAAGGGCAAGGTGCCGGCCGTGATCGCCCGTCGGGCACAACTGGCCGGCGTGCCCGTCCTGGCCCTCGCAGGGTCCCTGGGCAAGGGAGCGCCGGGAGTGCACGACATCGGCATCGACGCCATCGCATCCATCATGACTCTCCCGATGAATCTCGAGGATGCCGTGGCGAACGGCGAGCAGCTCCTGATCGAAGCAACGGAGCGCACCATGCGGTTACTGCTGCTGGGCGCGGCAGTCTCCTCATCCGTCGACGCACGGCGGCTCGAACTACGGGCTTCCTGACACCCTGCCAACCATGACCGCCAAGGCCTGCGGCATGTCAGCGAGCTCGGCGACGTCAGCGGCGCGGTGAGGCGTCAATCTATCCGATGCTTCCCGCCGGAGCACAGGACGGACCTCCGCTCCGCGACCTCAACAGGGGGTTCCTCCGAAGCGCAGGGGAGATTCGTGAGTGCGTACGACGAGGTGCTGGGGGCCGGTCCGGGCCGGTCCGGGCCGGTCCATTGATCTCGCCTGTCAGGAGAGTTGCTCGTGCCCGTGGAGTGCGTTGGCGATGGGTTCAGCGCGCACCACTTCGACGCCCAGTGCCTCGAGGTGTTCGACGTCCAGGTCGTCCAGCCCGATGTCGCTGATGATGGTGTCGAGTTCGTTCAGGGGGCACACGCGGTACTTCGCAAAGCGGCCGTACTTGCCGCTGTCGGACAGGAGGACCGTCGTCGTGGCGGAATCGATGGCCGCACGTTTGGCATCGACCTTTGCTTCGACGGGGGTCGTCACTCCGTGCCGGCCGTCCCAGGAACTCGACGACAGGAAGGCGATATCGAGGGATAACTGAGAGAGCGTCAGAGCGGCAAGGCGCCCGATCATTGATTGGTTGTCGCGGTCTACTCGTCCCCCGACACTGATGAGATCGACGCTTGGATGGTCGAGGAAGGCCAAAGTGGTCCCGAGGTCGTTGGAGACGATGGTGAGGCCATGGCGGTCTTCGAGGTAGGGACGCATCGCCTGAATCGTCGTCCCGGCATCCAGATAGATGGTCATCGAGTCCGTTACAAGCTCGGCTGCTCTGCGGGCGATCGCCGATTTGGCGGAGAGATCTGTCACTGCCTTATCGGCCCGACGTGGTTCTTCCAGTAGACGCGACACCGCCGACGCACCACCCTTGAGCGCTCGAACACGCCCCTGTTCGGCGAGGGCTGCCACGTCGCGTCTTGCTGTCATCTGGCTGACGCCCAATGCCTCAGTGATCTGGCGATAGCTGAGTACTTGTTCTGTGCGCAGGAGCCGAAGAATCTGCTGCCTGCGCTGCTCAGGTATGAGCGGAGTTTGATCCGACACCTTTTACCTCCCGTCCCAGTCTACGAGGGACCGGTCCAGGGACTTTCCCAGCGATCGGCGAGTTCACGGACTTGTTGCACGGTGAGTTCACGCCGCGCGGCGCCGTCCGTGATCAGCGCTATGCGGCATGCCTCCTCGAGTTCTTCCGCCCGATCGACTGCATCATGGACACTGGTTCCTGCTACCACTGACCCGTGATTGGCAAGCAGTGCTGCGCGCAAGGGCCACGGCGCTGAGTGGATATCCTCGCCGAGAGCTTCGTCGCCCGGGTGACGATAGGGCAGAAGCGGTGTCTGTCCGACCCGCATCACGAAGTACGGCGTCAGCGGTGGAATGGCGCTGTTCTCGGCCCAGGGTACCCGGCATGACATGGCCACCGCTTGCGGCGAATGAAGGTGAACGACGGCTTGATGTTCCTCGTCGCGTCGGTAGAAGCCGACATGAAGGGGTGTCTCCTTGGATGCGCGTGCACCGCCGAGATACTCGCCGCTGATGGATACCACCGCGAAATCGGTAGATGCCAGCTGTCCCAGGGAGACACCGGTGCCGGTTACGAAAATACGATCGCCGTCGCGTGCACTGATGTTTCCGCTGGAACCAGGGCTCAGCCCACTTGCGACTAGGCGGCGCCCGGCATCGATGAGTTGATCGACGACGTTCATCCCAGCTCCTTCCATGCTGCGCTGAACAAATCGAGGGCGCCGAAGTTGCCGCTCTTCAGCGCCAGGAGGAGTGACTGCCCGGACACATCCGCCGTTGACCAGCACACGCCGGGGGCGATCTGCGGACCGATGCGGAGGGCTTCGACGTTCAACGACCGGACGACAGCACCGCTGCTTTCGCCGCCGGCGACGACGAGTGCGCAGACGACACCTTCCTGGACCAGCATGCGTGCGACGTCTGCGATGACCCTCTCCACGATGGGGGCAACCTCGACCCCGAGCACAAGGGTCTGCACATCGTCAGCCTGGCGGGCGGCGCAGACGACGGGAAAAGAGTCAGGCGCCTGCGCTGCAACCCACGTGGCAAGATCCTCCGCCGTCGCTTCGGGATCAGCTATCGCTGCCGCGAGGTCGATCTGACGGACGGGCTGGCTCAGCGCGGCGTCCGCGATTTGCGCCAGACTCGTGGTGGACACGCTTCCACACAGCACAGCGCCTCTCCCATTGCGGGGTGGCACCCATGAGGCATCGTCCACCCCAGGACCGGCGATACCCGTCGCGAGACCCGACCCGCCGGAAACCAACACATCCTGGACCGTTGCGGCACCGATCACGGCGAGGTCGTCGTCGTCGACAGCGTCGATGACGCTATAGCGTACGTCCGTCCTATCGAGTCGATCCCTGAGTACGGCGGACCCACCGCGCACGATGTCCCGGAAGATTTCGTCCACCGTGTGGGGCGTCTGCGGACGGAGCAGGTCGGCCACCCGCGAATGCTTCATCGGGGTGAGCGGATGGTGGCGCATCGACGAGTTCTCCAGCAGGTCAGAACCGACGAAGAGGTGCCCTTGGTAGACGGTCCGACCATTGGCGGGCAGTGCGGGAACAACGATGCAGTGGGAGACACCGAGCGCATCGGTGACGGCATCGAGGACAGGTCCGATGTTTCCACTGTCGGTCGAGTCGAACGTCGAGCAGTACTTGACGTAGAACCGGACGGCGCCCCATGAGCGCAGTCGTTCCAGCGCCGCAAGCGACGCTGCGACAGCTTCTTCCCTCGACGCGGTGCGAGACTTCAGCGCGATCACCACGGCATCGAGCTCGGACAGGTCCGTATCCGACAGACCGCCGTCCTCGATGACAACGGCCACCCGATGGCCGGACTGGCGCAGCATTAGTGCGAGGTCTGTGGCACCAGTGAAATCATCCGCGATAGCTCCGAACACGTTCATCTCCCTTCCGATCGGAGGTACCGCCTCAGCGCGCTCATCTCCTAAGGCACCATCAGACCATGATGTTACGAATTGGTGCAAAGTTGGATGAATCTGGAAAATATGGAACAGTGGCGGCCATCACGCCCGAAGGTCGGGTGAAACCGCACAAGATTGGGACAACGTTGATCCTCTCTCACCCCTCTCGTGGACGAACTCCCATCCGCACCGCCCTTACCGGCGCCAACGGTGGCTACGGGCGTACCTTTCTCGCCCAGCTTTCCCGCACACCGGAGATCCTGCCCGCGATCCTGATCGACCCCGATATCGCGGGTGTCCGACGGATGCTCGATGAACTCGGCATTCCCGCTGGCCGGGTTGACGAGGCGACGGACGCTCACCGCACCGCCGAGATCGTCGATGACGGTCTTACTGCGCTCGTCTCATCGGCCGATGCCGTTGACTGGACCAGGGTCGATGTTCTGGTCGAGGCCTGCGGCAAGGTCGGCTACGGGTCGGCCTACGCGGCGGCGGCGATCGAAGGCGGCGCTCATGTCGTCATGGTGAGCAAGGAAGTCGATACGGTCGTCGGTCCCGCCCTCGCCGCCCGGGCCGCCACGAAGGGCCTGAGCTACCTGCCCGGCGACGGGGATCAGCCGGCCAACCTGCTGCGCCTGATCGAATGGGTGAGCGCGGTCGGCCTGGACATCGTCGCGGTCGGCAAGTCCGGTGAATACGACTTGCAGTTCAACCCCGTGACCGGCACGGTCACACAGGCCGGGGAAACAGTTGACGCGCCGGAGCTCGCAGACCTGCTCGAACTGGGCGACGATGTTGCCGCCACCCTTGATCAGCGCGCCGCAGCGGTACAGAACCTCAAGCGTGCCGCTGCCGCCGACGCCTGTGAAATGACCGTCGTCGCCACACGGACCGGGACCCTCGCTGACATCGAAAGCATGCGCTACCCCGTCGCCCGCATCGACGAGCTCGCTGACATCTACGCCAACCGGGCTCATGGCGGGATCCTCGAGCACGACGGCGTCGTCGACGTCTTCTCTGCTCTACGCCTGCCAGGCGAAGCAAGCTTCGCAGGTGGTGTCTTCGCCGTGGTTCGCACGGGCGATACGGCCACCTGGGAGACGCTGCGCAACAAGGGCCATGTCATCAGCAAGGACGGCCGATACGCGTGCATCTACTGGCCGTACCACTATATGGGCGTCGAGACGCCCCTGACGGTGCATGCAGCGATGGACAGAACCCCCTCGCGTCCTGTTCGCCCGAGCATCCTGCTCGCCGCCCGCGCAACCGAAGACCTCCCGACCGGCACACAGCTCAAGGTGACTGGACACCACCACGAGATCGCAGGAGTCGCGCCGGTAATGATCGACCCGGCCAGAACGATCGCACCCTACTACCTGCTGGACGGGGCACGTCTCGTACGGCCCGTTTCAAAAGGCGCACTGATTGGACACGCGGACGTCGAGGACGTCGACGCCGGCGCGCATGAACTGTTCTTCGAGGGAACTGCCCACCTGAACACCACGACCGGAGTGAACCAATGATGACCACTTCCCCCTGGACAACGCGTCCACTTCACAGAGTGCGCGAGGACTCGAAATGACCACAGAAATCATCGCCCTGATCGGTCTCGCCGCGATCTTCACGATCTCATCGGTGCGCAACGTCCATATGGGCGCACTGGCGCTGACAGCCTCCTTCATCATCGGCATCGGAGTCGTCGGTGAAAGCCTCGATGACGTGCTCGGCGGATTCCCCGTCGACGCCCTCGTCATCCTGCTGGGCATCACCTACCTCTTCGGGATTGCCCGCGAAACCGGCACCATCGACTGGCTCGTGAACCGTTCACTGGATCTCATCGGTGACCGCGTCGCCCTGCTGCCCTGGGGCCTCTGGATCATCGCCACCGGCGTCGCATGCCTCGGCACCTCCCACGCAGCCTTCGCAGTCGTGCCCATCGCCATGAGCCTGGCACACAGCCACCGCATCAATTCGACCATGATGGGCATCGTCATGAGCTCGGGCATCGTCGGTGGCGCACTCGCCCCGACGAGCATCGTCGGCATCACCGTGCAGACCGTAGCCTCCTCGGCCAACGTGCCCTACAACGCAGGCCTCATGTTCGCGATCTCCATCGGCGCGAACTTCCTCGTGGTCCTCGCAGCGTTCTTCCTCTTCGGCGGACGTGAACTCATCGCCCGCACACGCGGCACCGGTGGCGACACCAGCGGCACCACTCCCGGCGAGGGCCGTGGCGGTACCGCAACCAACGGGCCGTCGAAGCTCCTTGGATCGAACATGGCATCCGGCGACACCCTCACCGCAGTTGATGTGAAGAACGCGCGGAGCACAGTAACGGCGGACCGCATCACCGGGATGCAGGTACTCGTGATCATCTCGATCATCCTGCTCGTGGGTGGCTTCTTCACCCTCACGCAACTCGATGTCGATGTGAACCTCGGCGTTGTAGCCCTGACGATCGCCGTGCTCATCACACTCCTGGAACCCGGTATCGGCAAGAAGGCGCTGTCGCGGGTGGACTGGAACACCATCCTGCTCCTCGGCGGCATCATCACCTACGTCGGCGTTCTCACACGTCTGGGAGCGATCGACCAGCTCGGCGAAGCCGCCCGCTCGGTTAGCCAACCACTTGTTGCGGCCCTCGTCATCTGTATCGTCGCCGCTCTCGTCTCAGCGTTCGCATCGACGATCGGCATCATCGGTGCACTCATCCCCCTCGCCGTTCCACTGCTCATTCCCGGCGGCGGACTCGAGACGACGGGCTTCATCTACGCGCTCGCCATCTCGGCGTCACTCGTTGACTGCGCTCCGTTCGGCACAACCGGTGCAACGATCGTTGCTTCGACAGTCGAGGAAGACCGCCCTCGGGTGAACCGAAATCTCACCATCTGGGGCCTGTCCATGGTCGTCATCGGCCCGGTCGTCACCCTCGCCCTCCTTGTCGTCCCCTTCCTCTGGGGGTAGCGGAATCAAGGTGAAAGAGCGGGTTCCTGTACGTACAGGAACCCGCTCTTTCACTGTGCAAGACACTCCGCCTCCGCCGCGCCCGGTTGCAAGACACCAGGACGAGGCACCATCACTTCCCCCGCCACTACTGCACCTCAAGAGTTCTGCTGCCCGTCTCATAAGGGGAGGCCGGGATTTCGACAGAAGCGTTGGCTGCACGACGCTTCATGGAATACCGACGTGGAGGAGTGGATTGGGCAAGCTGATCGAGCACGCGAGAGTGTCGACACGTGCCCAGGATTCCGCCAGGCGAATCGCTGACCTCGGTAAGTGCTGATCGTTAGTCGGGGGCCCTTCATCACCTGGTCAGCCCTGCTGTCAAATGGCCTGTGCGGTCAACATTAGACTTCGATCATGGCTTTCAATGCCGCCGGTTTTCTGACCCTGGGCGCCCGCGATTTTCTCAGTGATCCCTTGCATGGGCAGGACGATAAAGTCCGACATGCCACTCAAGTACTGCAAGACCTCACCGGGAAAGCGGAGGATACGCGGGGCTCCATCCCGCGAGCGCTGGCGTTATCGATAGAACTTGGTCGCGAAACCCCACTACCCGGTCGCGGCACCACGGCTGTCACCTGGCAGCTTCTCGCCACGCTCGCGGCCACCGACCTCACGCTGGCACGCGTTGTGGAACCTCATCTCGACGCCCTCGCCATTCTGGATCAGGCCGGGATCGGAGTTCAGAACGGCACCTGGGGCGTTTTCGCGGCGGAAGGGCCGGATGTAGTTCTTGAGGCATCTCCTTTGCCGGATGGCACCTGGACCCTTACTGGCACGAAACCGTGGTGTTCACTCGCGGACCACCTCGACCGGGCGATCGTCACTGCACACGTGGTTGGCGGCGGACGGCAAGCCTTCGCAGTCGACCTCCGCGCCTCGGGTGTTACAGCGGAGACGCCTGACGCCTGGGTGAGCCGCGGCCTCCCCTTGGTGACGAGCTGCGCAGTGCGCTTCGAGGCGGTACGTGCCACACCCGTCGGTGGTGTCGGCTGGTATCTCCATCGGGACGGTTTCGGATGGGGTGGCATCGGTGTCGCCGCTTGCTGGTTCGGAGGCGCACTCGGGCTCGCGCGGACGCTGCTCGCCGCCGCGCAGATCCGCACCCCGGACCAGGTTGCCCTTATGCATCTCGGACGGGTGGATTCCGCCCTGTATGAAACTCGCACCCTTCTGACGGATGCGGCTGCGGCAATCGATGCCGGGCTGGCAGCTGGACAGGAAGGCGCCCTCCTTGCGGCCCGTATCCGCGCGACGGCCTTCCGGTGTGCGGAAGTGGTCCTCGAGGCGACGGCTCACGGCCTCGGCCCCGCTCCACTGGCTTTCGACGAGCAGCACGCGGCACGCGTCGCGGACCTGTATCTGTACCTGCGCCAGCACCACGCCGAACGCGATGACGCCGCCCTCGGTCGCCAGGTCCTCGAACTCTCCCAACGGGAAGGAACAGCGTGGTGAGTTTCACGCACGACGGCGTCGGCACACCCGAGAGCCACTGGCGCTTGTGGGAGCAGGACCGCGAACCGAATCATGACCTGCACATCGAAGCTCTCCTCGACGGCCGGCTGCCCACCCGGTTCGTCCTGCTGGCAGCGCACCCCGACGACGAAACCCTGGGCGCTGGTGGGTTGCTGGCGCTACTCGCCCGCAACGGCGTCCACTGTCACGTCGTCGTCCTTACCGATGGCGAACGATCCCATCCGTCCTCCCCCACGCATACTCCCCAGCAGTTGGCCGAGCGCCGCCGGGAGGAAGTAACGCAGGCCGTCCAGCTCCTGGCGCCCGCAGCACAGCTGACCTTCGAAGGACTCCCCGACGGCGCCCTCGCCGAAGAAGCCGTGGCCGCCGTGCTGCTGCGCGCACTTGGTCCAGGCGATACGACCCGCATCCTGGTGGCGGCGCCCTGGCGCCGTGATGGTCACGGCGACCACGACGCCGTGGGCCGCGCTGCCGCCGAGGTGTGCAGCGAGCGCGACGTTCCTCTTCTGGAGTATCCGATCTGGCTCTGGCACTGGGGTAGCGCCGAAACCCAGGCCGCCGACCTCGATGCCCTCTCGCTTTTGCGCCTTGACGCGGACGACCACGCTCGGAAAGGATCGGCCCTCGCTACGCACACCTCGCAAATACTCCCTCTGTCCGATGCTCCGGGCGACGAAGTGCTGTTGACCCCTGGTGTCCTTGAGCACTTCACTCGGAACACCGAAGCTTTCTTCGTCACGGGCCGCTCCTCGACGTTCGAGCGACTGCACAGCGACCGCTCGGACCCCTGGAAGGTCACCGAGCGGTTCTACGAGCAACGCAAGCGCGCCCTCACCATCGCCAGCTTGCCGCGGCGTAGATTCCGCCGCACCCTCGAGATCGGGTGTTCCGTGGGTGCCCTGACCAGGGAACTGGCGGCAGTATCGGATGTGCTCCTGGCGCTCGATACCAGCGAGACAGCGGTGCGTCGGACCAACGAGGCCCTCGGTCTGCACGACGCGGCGACCGCGAGGATGGCAACGGTACCCGCCGACTGGCCCGTGAAGGACTCCCCTTTCGACCTGGTCGTCCTCTCCGAGACGGGCTACTTCCTGTCCTCTGCTCAGCTCGACGATGTCATCCGCCTCACGCGCGCTTCCCTGGATGCGGACGGAGTCCTGCTGTTGTGCCACTGGCGCCACCCTATCGAGGGGTGGGAACTCGATGGAGACGCCGTACACGAGCGAGTCCGCCAGACATCCGGACTGGCCACCCTTGCTCTCCATACAGAGGAGGACTTCCTGTTGGAGGTCTTCGTCCCTGCCCCGCCAGTGTCCGTGGCACGCCGTGAGAACCTCCTGTGACCCCGGGCCACGTGGCCGTTGTCATCCCCGTGCGTAACGAAGAGGACTGGCTACCGGCGTGCCTCACCGCTGTCGACGCCGCTCGAGTCCACTTCCTCCGTACCATCCCGCGCGTCCTTGTCTCGGTGACCGTGGTCCTTGATCGTTGCACCGACCGCTCCTGGAGCGCGGCGCAGAGTGTTCCGGGCATCTCCGTCATCGCCGGCGCTTTCGGCTCCGTCGGAGCCGCGCGGGATGCCGGTGTTCGTTTTGCGCTCGGCCGGTCGCGGAGCCTGCCGGAGGGGACCTGGGTCGCCAACACTGATGCCGACACTCTCGTGCCCCGCGATTGGTTGGTCGAGCACTACCGCTTGAGTAGCGAATATCAACTCGTCCTCGGAACTGTTCGCCCCACAGCGACCACCGAGAACGCTCCGCTTCTGCGCAGCTGGTCCCAAAGCTATGTACCCGGCGACGGACACCACCACGTGCACGGCGCGAACCTCGGCATCGGCGGCAGAACTTATCTTGACCTCGGTGGCTTCCACCCTCTTGCCCAGGATGAAGATGTGAATCTCGCGAACCGGGCAAAAGCGGGAGGCTCGACGTGGAAGGCATCGGGCAGCATGAGAGTGACGACATCATCACGCACTGTGGGCCGCGTCCCTTCCGGATTCTCGACCTACCTGCGTGGCTTGACCTGAGGTATCTGCGCTCCATCGCTCCGAAGGATCAGTACTGGACCATGACGGCGGCCGGCTCCTGAGAAGTCGGGAACCGGCCGCCGTCGTACTACTCCTCCCGGGTGTGCTTATGCCTCGGACACCTGTGCTGCAAGATTGGCCAGTGTCGTCTCCAGAGCATCCTGGGACACCTCGGGAAAACTCAGCTTCTTGAGGATGTCCTTATCGGTGACACCGGACCAGTCATACGTGACGGACACCTCGGTGGAACCAGGACCGGCCGTCGCGAACCGCCACACCCATTCCCAGCCCGGAGGCTCCTCCCCCGCCGGCGCGGTCTTCCATGCCAGGAGCTTGTTCTCGTCATACCCCACCACATGGTTGTCCGTCTGGTAGTCGCCGCCCATCTTGTCCCAGTTCTGATTCATGGTGAACATCTGGCCCACGCCGGTGATGCGGTCGGACTTGCTGTCCGACTGCACCATCCCGGAACCATCAAGGGCCGCATGGTGGGCCGGGTTGGAGAGGAATGTGAAGATGGCGTCGGCCGGGGCATCGATCGTGCGGCTGGCGGAAATGCTTGTGTCGTTCATCGAGCGTTCTCCTTCGGATTATGGGCGATGGGTTTTGTTTCGCGTCGTCCGGCGAAAATCCATCAAGGAACTGCGCCCGTACCCGACTCTAGGTCCTGCCGCGGTCGAGCATGGAATGGCACACAGGGCTGCCATCGGTCCTGTGGAGCGGGACGGAACGTGCTTCGAGAGCCACGATGCGCGCCCAGGTCGCTGACAGAGCGATGCTCCTGGCTCTGTCCTGTCGGGAGGTTTGGCGTTGATCGGGCTCATCCTGGATGGTCCGACCGCGATGGTGCTGTTCGTATTCACTCCTGGGCCCGTTTTCGCGATCGCAGGGATCTTCCTGGTGGCCTACGACCTGCACCCACAGAGCCAACCTTCCGACACCAACGTCTGCTCGTCGTGGACGTCCGGCGGGTTACCCCTGCGACGCGCTGCGCTGTGGTCAGTCGTAGGGATGAGTTCTCTGCTCCGCCAGTAGCTAGGTGCCTGATCGAGCCCTATGCTCTGTGGTGGAGGGACCGATCAAGGATGACCGAGGCCTGCCCGCCTGCGGTGTCGGGTGGCGCTCCGGGTCACGACTGTTTGGAGGACACGGAATGCGATATCGATCTGCGGCTATCTGTTCAGTAGCCACCGTCGCCCTGTTGGGTATCACAGCGTGTTCCGGCAGTTCAGGAGACGCGTCGCCCGAGACCGACACGCTGACCGTCTGGACGACGGAGGACCTGCCGGACCGGGTCGCTTCGCAGCAAGCCATCATGGACCGATTCGCTGAATCCTCGGGCACTGAGGTGGAGCTTGTCGCCATCGCCGAGGATCAACTGACCTCGGTCCTGTCCTCGGCCGCAGCATCAGGCGAACTCCCCGATGTCATCGGAGCGTTGTCCCTCAACGGCATGAATCAGCTGTCGACGGATGGACTTCTCGACACGTCGGCGGCCACTGCAGTCGTGGAGGAGCTCGGTGAGGATACGTTCTCGCCACGCTCCCTTGAACTCACGTCGTCCGACGGCGAACAACTCTCGGTGCCCAGTGACGCCTTCGCGCAGCTGCTGTTCTACCGGCAGGACCTGTTCGAGCAAGCGGGGCTTGATGCACCCACCACCTTCGAAGCGATTGAGAAAGCCGCTGACACGCTGCACTCGGACGAGGTCGCCGGAATCGTCGCAGCTACCGCGCCCGCAGACTCCTTCACCCAGCAGACCTTCGAGCAGTTTGCGCTGGCCAATGGATGCGAGCTGGTTGGCGACGACGGCGGTGTGACGCTCAACAGTGATCAGTGCCAGGAATCGTTCACGTTCTATGCGGATCTGCTCCGTAACTATTCGGTGCCGGGCAACCAGGACGCGGACACCACCCGCGCCAGCTACTTCGCCGGCGATGCAGCGATGACGGTGTGGTCGTCCTTCCTCCTCGACGAGCTTGCAGGGCTGCGCAGTGACGCAGTGCCGACCTGCGCTGAGTGCACGGACGATCCGGCGTTCCTTGCGGAGAACACCGGAATCGTGACCGCTCTCCAGGGCCCGGATGGTGAGCAGCCTGCGGGGTACGGGGAGATCGTGTCGTGGAACATCCTCACCGACGCATCTCCTGTGGCACAGGACCTGGTTACGTTCATGATGGGCGAGGGCTACCAGGACTGGTTGGCGGTGGCACCCGAAGGTAAGATCCCTGTTCGCCTGGGTACCGCCGAGAACCCGACCGAGTACAGCGATGCATGGCAGGGCCTGGAGGCCGGGGTGGACTCCAAAGCGCTCCTCTCCTCGGTCTATCCGCCCGAAACCCTCGCCGAGATCAGCCAGAGCACCAACCAGTTCGATCGCTGGGGCATACCGCAGGGCCAGGGCGCCCTCGCGGCAGCCGTGAGTGGGCAGTTCATAGCACCTCAGATCATCGCTTCGATGGTCAGCTCCGGCACCAGCGGAGAAGATGCAGCCATCCAGGCACAGGACGAAGCGGAATCCCTCCAAGCCGACCTGGGCCAGTGAACCCCAGTCGCGAGGGGCTGAGCCACGCGCAGCATCGCAGCAACCTTCTGACCGAGGAGTAGGGAATGCCGCCGGTATCAGGAGCATCATCGGCACCTCCCGAGTCCCGCGCGCGTCGGCGTACCCTCTCGCAACGCGATGCGCGCACAGGCTTCTTCCTGATGTCGCCCACCTTGCTGATCGTCCTCGCCGTAGTGGTCCTCCCCCTACTGTGGTCGATCATGATCGCGTTCCAGCAACTACGGCTCCTCGAGATCGGAACGGCGAGCCCGTTCAGGTCCCTGACGCTCGCGAACTTCGAGCGTGTCTTCGCATCGGGTGAACTGTGGGTGAGTCTCGGCACAACGCTGGTCTACACGGCGGGTTCGGTTATCCTATCGATCACGCTCGGCCTGATCGCCGCGATGGCGGTCCGGAAGCCCTTCCGCGGACGGACCTTCGTCCGCGCCGCGTTCCTGCTGCCCTACGTCGCTCCGGTTGTCGCCGTCACCTTCGTATGGCGCACCATGCTCAGCCCCCAATTCGGGATCATCAACGAAGCCGGACAGTCGCTGTTCGGCTGGACGCAACCCATTCCGTTCCTCTCCGAAGCCCAACGAACACTCGAGGTCTTCGGCGCCGAGTTCCCGATCCCCACTGCGTTACTTACCGCGATCGCGTTCGAGGGGTGGCGCTACTTCCCCTTCGCCTTCCTGTTCCTCATGGCCCGCTTGGGCGCCTTGTCGGCCGAAACGGAGGAAGCGGCCCTCGTCGACGGTGCCAGCCCGCTCCAATCCTTCCGCTACATCGTTCTTCCACAACTGATGCCCGTCATCGCCCTGCTCGCCATCCTCCGCACCATTTGGACGTTCAACGAGTTCGATGACATCTTCCTGCTCACGGGCGGGGCAGCGGGAACCGGGGTTGCCAGCGTCCGCGTCTACGAATTCCTCACCGTTCAACGCAACGTAGGAGCTGCAGCAGCGCAGTCGCTTGTGCTGTCCCTCGTCCTGATCGTCATGCTCGCCATCTACATGGTCCTGCTACGCAAACGAGGAGAACGACTATGAGCTCCCGTGTGACTCCGGACCCTGCTGCGCCCGTCAAGCAGCAGCCGGCGGCCCGGGATGTCGGGTCACCTCCACCTTCGCCCCCGCGTTTCAACCGTCACACGATCGAACGCAAAGCGCTCAGTATCCTGCGCTGGGCCGTCATCGTGTTCTTCCTACTCATCACCCTGCTGCCTTTCTACTACATGGTCCTGCTCTCCCTGAAGCCGATCGAATCGCTGCTGCGCGATCCGGCCTCGGTCATCGTGACGCCCGCAGAATTCACGCTCAGAGCCTACGAACAGGTGCTCGCGCCGGTATCAGCCGGTGGTCAAGGGTTCGGGACGTTCCTTCTCAACAGTGCTTTCGTCGCTGTCAGCGCCGTCATCCTGTCGCTCCTAGTCGCCGTGCCGGGCGCATACGCGGTCGCTCGGCTGCCCTTCTTCGGACACCGACAGGTCAACGCCCTCTTTCTCGCCGCGTACCTGTTCCCGGCAATTGTGATGGCTATCCCCCTCTTCGTCCTGTTCACCCGCCTCGGGCTCCGCGGATCACTGGTAGGTCTTGTCCTGGTCTACATTGCCCAGACAGTTCCCGTCGCTATCTACATGCTCCGTAACTACCTCGAAACCGTGCCGGTATCAGTCGAAGAAGCCGGTCTCGTCGACGGTCTCAGCCGTATCGGCGTCCTCCGGCGGATCAGCCTTCCCCTCGTCCTGCCCTCGATCATGGCGACCGGACTGTTCATCTTCATGATCGCCTGGAACGAATTCCTGTTCGCACTCCTGTTCCTCGTAGAACGACGCGATAGCTGGACGGTCTCGCTCGGCCTCTCGCAACTATCCGGTAGCGCAGAAATTCCCACCACCGTCCTCATGGCCGGCTCCGTCGTGCTGACCCTGCCCATCCTCATCGTGTTCTTCTCCACCGAACGACTCCTTACTGGAGGACTCACCGCCGGCGCAGAAAAGGGCTGATGGACCGCCTGAAACCCAGGCTGGTCAGCCGACCGCCGTGATCCCGCGTTGCTTCACACCGTTGCCGTTGCGAAGGCGGTTCGGGCGCTATGAGGACGCCAACGAGGCTACCCGGGAGTCGCAATCTGGCTCCATGCCACCGACACCCAAGCCATTCACGATGCCCTCGCCTCCGACAGCCACCTGATCGTCTCGCCCCCGATAGACGGGCCCTTCGATCGCACCTTCACCTTTGCCGACCCTGACGGATAGACCGCAAATCGTCCCGAGGAAAGGACGAGAACAAGAAGTAGATAGTTGGTACGGGCATGTTGAGAACCAGCGTAGAACTACTCAGAGTTGTCTCTGCATAGTGCTCGATGCGCGTCTCTGGCACCGGCGAAGCCTCAGTTAATGATTTCGGCTTTCTCGTTCGAGAGAAGCGCTGACAGCCGATCCCGCCACGTCTGCAGTTGCTCGGGTGTCAGTCGGGTCCACTCAGTGATCTCGCCGAGAATTCGCAGCGAGCCGCTGCTGCGGTACGACCGGGTGGGGTTACCAGGGAACTTCTTGTCGGTCACGTTCGGGTCGTCCTCGAACCCGCCGGTGGGCTCAACCACGTACACCCGTGGAGTTGCAGTGCGCCCCTCCGCAAGTTCCGCAGCGATTTCCGATGCAAGGCCGGCTCCATCGGCAAGAGCTGTGAAGTAGACATGGTTCATCACGATCTCGGGGCGGTAGTTCGATCGGTGCCCCGTCGTGAGTAAGTCACCCACCTTCAAATCAGCAACCGTGCCATGGAAAAACGGTCCCTCATCGAGTGGTCTGACCACGTGGGCGCCTCCTGTCGGGATGCTCGGACCCGTGAGTATGTCACCTCAGCAAGGCCTTGTCGCAAGTCCCCCTCCCCGCCCTATCCTGAAGGTGGTGGAGGCAGCTTCGACGACGCAGCACACGTTGTCCTCGGCCTCCCCGAGCTGATGATCCGCCTGGGGATCGACTAGCGGGCGGGGAAGTCGCCTTCGTAGTCGTTCCACATGCCGGCCAGGATCTGCATCGCGAACAGCTGGTCGTTCACGGATGCGTCTTTGCCGGCGAAGTCCATGACGAAGTAATTGACGCTGAATCCGTCGTCGAGGGCTGCGTCGTATTCGGTCGCCGCGGCGTGGGTCCGGAAGCGGTAGTAGTTGGCTTCAGCCGTGCTGTACGCCTCGGCGCACTTGATGTCGCTGTTACACGCCGTATCGGTGATCTCCACGACGTCGGTGGTGACGTCTTTCCCGGTGTATTCGGCGTCCATCACGTCCTCGAGCGTGAGGGTGAGCTGAGGGTGCAAGAACCAATAGATCATGCCCGCCACAAGCATCAGTGGCACTCCCACCAGGACAGCAATGATCCAGTTCTTCCCCATACCGCCCAAGTATGCAGGAGCGGGTTCTAGGATCACCGGATGGATCCCTTTGACGTCACGGTCGAGCACGAAGTGTTCCGCGTCAGCGAGCGACGCCAGCCCGGTGGGGCCCTGTCGTATGACTTCCTGTGGATCAACGGACCAGCCAGTGGGACATATGGCTTCACTCGAAGTCAGCGCGAGGCGGATGTAGAGGCCGCGGCTGCGGCCCGTGGGCTCAGCCAGGGCGTCGATCCGCTTGATGATGTCCGGCGGAAGGCGCACGGCAGACTGATTTCGGCCGGTTTGCCATGTGGCGCAGGGCATACCTCAACGCACCACGGCTTCAGATTCGCTGGTCCGTTCGTTCAAGCTGAGAAGCGGAAGCCGCTGCGTCGTCGGCGTCGGCGTCGGGTGTGTGTGCGTCGGGTGCGGTGGCTTCGGTGCTGCTTTTGGTGGATTTGCGGGGGTTCAGTTCGCTGATCAGGGCGCCGGCGACGATGAAAGCGGCACCGACGATCGCGATCTGTGGCAGGCGTTCCCCGGCGATGCGGCCGATAAGTGCAGCCCACACAGGTTCCGCGGCATAGATGATCGTGGCCCGAGTCGGTGAGACCGACTTCTGCGCCCAGTTCATGGTGAGCTGAATAAGGCAGCTCGCTGCACCAAGGGTGACCGCAGCGGCCACCCACACCCAGGAGAACGCCGGCGGCTGCTCGCCCACGACGGGCATCGTCAGGAAACCGAGGAGCCCGGCGACGAGAAGCTGCACGACAGTCACCCGGCCGAGGTCGACCTTGCCGGCGAACCAACCGATGAGGATGATCTCCGCGGCGATCGGGAGGGTACTGACGACCGTCATGATCTCTCCCGAGCCGAAGGAGAAACTGGCGCTGCCCGGATCAGCGAGCAGCATCAGACCGGTGAAGGCGAGCAGGACACCGACCCACGTAGGAAGCCGGGGGGGCTTCTTGAACACGATCCACTGCAGCATAGGGACGAGAGGGACGTAGAGGGCAGTGATGAACGCGGAGGTGCTGCTGGTGATCGTCTGCAACCCGACGGTCTGCAATCCGTAACCAAGGAAGATCATCACTCCGATCGCAGCTCCCGCCACCACTTCCTTCCTCGTGATGCCGGGGAGGATCCGGGCGAAGATCACCGCGCTGATGAGGCCCGCGGTGATGAAGCGCATGCCGACGAAGAACCAGGGCCCGCTGTACTGCACGGCGATATGCACTATGAGGAAGGTCGACCCCCAGACGGCAGTGACGAGAACGAGGGCGAGCTCCTGGCGGGAGAGCCAACGCTCACGGACTGGCATGTGCAACATGATGCACACTCTATGGTGCAGAATGGTGCACATGCAAACGGGAGAGACATCGCGAGTCCTGGCCCATGTGGGCGCGAATGTGCACCGCTTCCGGATTGCAGCCAATCTCAGCCAGGTCGCCCTGGCGGACCGGGCCGGCATCAGCCGACGAACGATCATCAAGCTCGAATCCGGTGAAGCGAATATCAGCCTGACGGGCCTGGACCATCTCGCCGATGCGCTGGGCGTCACCTTCGTCGATCTGGTCGCCGCCCCCGCGGCAGCCCACGCCGACATCCGTGAGCTCGCCTGGAAAGGCCGGCCCGGCAGCTCTGCGGTGCTGCTGGCCTCGGTTCCCGCCACGAAGGACGCCCAGCTATGGGCGTGGGTGCTGGAACCCGGAGACCGTTACGACGCGGAACCCGACCCCGAAGGCTGGTCCGAGCTGCTCATGGTTTCTGAAGGGTCTATCCGTGTGGAGCAGGAACGCGGCGACGTCGTACTGACTGCAGGAGAGCACCTCGCCTTCGGCACAGCGCAGCAATACTCCTACGTCAATGACGGCGACCGCCGCGCGCGCTTCACACGGGTTGTCGTCACCTGACAGAGCACGCACTCTCCAGCATTCATTGCGTGCCTGATACCCCGTCTCGTATGCAGGACCGCAGAACCGAGACAGAACCATCGGTCGCAAGAGTGGTGAGGCGTGACTCGTGGCCTGAGTCGGGTCAGCGACTGTCGGGTATGAGATCGGCGTCGAAGACGGGCGATGCGGGCGCCGGTTCGGCGCGGTCACGAAGGCGTCTTCGACGTGGCTGTCTCCGCTGCTGGACCGGAAGGTCGGTCAGCCGAAGGGGTCTATCAGGCGGCGGTGACGACGAGGCACGTGCTGTGGCCGCCGAATCCGAAGGCATTCGTGATGGCAGCTGTCGAGCCGGCACATCCGGTCGTCGTCTTGATGACGTTGAGGTCGATCCCCGGATTGGGGTTCTCGAAGTTGAGGGTGCCAGGCAGTTGACCCGTCCTCAGCGCCTGAAGGGTCACGATGGCACCGAGTGTCCCGGCTCCGCCGAGCAGGTGCCCTGTCATGGATTTGGTAGAAGTGACCGGCACGTCATTGCCGACTACCGCCGAGATCGCACCGGCCTCGAGGAGGTCACCGACGGGGGTCGACGTGGCGTGCGCGTGAACGAAATCGATGTCCGACCCGGTGAGCCCTGCCGCCGCAAGAGCTTTCTGCATCACCCGATGCTGGATGGCCTGATCGGCGGCCACGATGTCACCGGCATCGGAGGTCACGGCAGTCCCGGCGATCCGGCCCAGGATGTCGGCTCCGCGCGCCCGGGCGAATTCCTCCCGCTCGAGGACGATGATGCCGGCACCCTCTGCCATCACGAACCCGTTCCGGTCACGATCGAAAGGCCGAGAAGCCATGGTCGGGTCACCCTGACTCGTCGACAAGGCCCGGAGCTGGGCGAAACCGCTGATCGCCAGGTCATTGACGCAGGCGTCCACTCCCCCGGCCACGACGACATCGACGGCTCCCGAGGCGATCATCTCGACGCCCTGGGCGATCGCTTCAGCCCCCGAAGCACAGGCACTCACGGGCGTACGGGCGCCTCCCTGCGCGCCGATGTCGATCGACACCCACGCCGAAGGACCATTCACCATGATCTGCGTCAGCGTGTGCGGCGACACCCGGCGCGAGCCCCCCGCATCAAGAGTCCGGACCTGGGACAACACCGTACCCAGACCCCCGTAACCGGACCCGATCACGACAGCGAGCCTGTCCGGATCCACATCAGGTCTACCGGCCTGGTCCCAGGCCTCCCGCGAGGCGACCAGCGCCAGGTGCCCGCAGCGATCCATCCGCCGGTACTCCTTGGTGGACAGCAACGCTGCGGCATCCGTAGTGACGCGCCCGGCAATCCGCACCGGCAGCTCCTGCGCCCACGGCTGGTCCAGGGCTGCGATTCCCGAGCGACCCGCGCTAAGACTGTCCCATGTCTGCGCGACGGTTCCTCCGACGGGCGTCATAGCACCCATCCCGGTCACCACTGCCCCGAGGCCACTCGCTATCAACGACAAC